>NZ_FORG01000091.1 GCF_900113945.1 Xenorhabdus mauleonii | reverse complement strand
GGCAGTATGAGGATGAAGAAAGCGGACTATACTATAATCGGTTTCGTTACTATAATCCGGAGACGGCACAGTATATTTCTCCTGACCCGATAGGGCTGCTGGGCGGGTTTAATCCGTACGGGTATGTGCACAATCCGACTAACTGGATAGACCCTCTTGGATTAGCAGGTAAAGACTGTGACAAACTTGTTGAGGACGTAAAAGCCAATACACCGAAAGATAGTGTATATATACCTCGTGATGCTAATGGCAAACCAATATCGTTAGATAAACAAATAGTTAATAGCCAAGATATTCCTTTACCGCATCCTGGGGCAGAGGGGCGAGCACATACAGTATTGGGGGGTAAAGTCAGTAGTAAAACTGGAGAGGTTTATCGGCAATCAGCTACTTTCCCTGAGGCAACTTGGCCTCTTGCAAAAGGCCAACCGGTTCCTTTAAGTGAGGTTCATTGGACAAGTCATGGTCGCCCAGATCATACGAATCCGCACCAACATCCATTCCATTATGAAGGGCAGTATGGGTGGAAAAGGGCTGATAGGCTTCCTTTCTATCCAAATGGAATCAAGTAAAAGGAACAACTATGGATATATTATTTGAGCTTTTTCTTCCAAAAAATATAGAACCTGAGTCATTTGGTTTGAAGGAAATTCTGGTTGAGTGGGCGGGTGAAGAGTATTCACAAGATCCCAAAAAATACCAATGGAATGATGTGGTTATATTTGAAGAGTATAAAGATACAGTTAGTTACAATAAATTAATAGGAAATGAAGTTACATTAACTAATTACGACTCTTATACGCTAAAAGGGGATTCGATAAATCAATTACAGGAGTTGATTGTCAATAATAAGCCCAGTAAAAATAACCATATTTATCTATTTTTCAATGAATTTCTTAGGAACTTAAGCAGTTGGGTTGTAGTGACGTTAATTGACTATGATCAATTTGACAAAATATACAAAGTAAACGATGTTGATGATGCTTTTTATCTACTAGAGAAAAGTTGCCATCCAGAAAAACCGGAAGGTATTGCTTTGATAAAAAACAATCTTTGATATTAATTGATCATAATATGATAAAGCCGGAAAGACCCCCGAGATCTTCCGGCTTTTTATCATCATTCTGCCTTGTAATCGCCAATCAACTCCCGCATCCGCAGCTTAATGTCACTGATTTGCGCGCGCTGGCGCTGGTATTGCTGTTTGAGGCTGTTCGTCTCGTCACTGTCGGGGATCAGCACCAAGCAGCCATCCATGATTTTTACGGTAACAGAGCCGCCAATCTCAAAGCCCGCTTGTTTAAGCCATTGCCCCTTAAGGTGAATTGCGGGACGTATCCCAGAGTGTAATAACGTTCTGTTTTCGCAGCTTTATTTTGAGCCACGTTTTGCTTAGAATGCGCCTTAGCCCTCATTCAACTCCTTGATAGTTGTTTATGGTTAGCGGCGTAGATGTGTTGG
>NZ_FORG01000005.1 GCF_900113945.1 Xenorhabdus mauleonii | reverse complement strand
TGGTGCTCACTTTTGGCGGTTGCCACCGCAGGGGTAAACGCCGCTGCAACGGGAAAGGCCACTTGGGCAAAAATATTCGCCCATGCCACCCATTTAAGGTGGTGAACCTGCTTTTCTTTCCACTGCCTGTCTTGTTTTTTTAGCATGTCTATCTACCTTCAGAATCGATACTATCTTCACCAGAATTCAAAAAAATCCTGGTGCCTTCGACTCATCCCGGAGTGTGTTGCCATCCTCATATCGAGTTGACAATTAGTACCAAACTGTCAACTGCAATAGTTACACCTTTTTTAAGGCTAGTTCATTTTTTTTATACTCGCAAAAAACAATGTAACCCACTGATACAAATCTATTAATAAATTCCCTCTTATTTTTCCCCTTCTTCTGAGTCATCCATGACATTTTTTCCTTTTTTATTGGACGCTTTTCAAATTTTATACTCATATCAAATTCGAAAGTTTAATCATCTGAAATGTTTGTTTTAGCTAGTTTATTCAACTCAAATTTATCTTATTTAAGACTAAAAATCCTCAGTTGACAGTTTGGTACTAATTGTCAACTCTTTTCGTTTTTCCTTCCCGCTCCATATCGTCTCGAATCGACCCGCATTACTCGCGGTGTAGCGGACTGTATGACGGATATTTCGATGGCCTAAATAGTCCTGAATTAAGCGTGTATCGACTCCATTGTCAGCTAATGCATAACCGCAAGCGTGCCTCAACATGTGCGGATTCGCGCAAATCGACAATTTTGCTTTTAAACTAGTCTGTCTGATGATTTTATAAACTTGTTGACGTGACATCCGTTTGCCCGACCGGGACAGGAATAACCAATCAGAACCTTCACTGTTCGATTGTTGAGCGTCCAATGGCTTCTTTTTTTTCGATATATATTTCGAGCGTTCTGCCAACCAATCATTGATTAATTGAATTTCACGGGAAACCATAGGGTGAATGGTGGAAAAACCGTTTTTCAACCGTTGTACCCGTAAACTTTTTCCATCCAGATCAACATCCGAAATGCGTAAACTCAATAATTCAGAAACACGAAATCCATGAATAAATCCCATAAACATCATGCAAATATTACGTGCAGCATGCGCATGTTTATTTAACTCAGTCAGTAACATTTCAATTTCAGTTTGAGTCAAATACTTACGTTTCAACATGGTTATTATCTCCAAATAGTTAACTAAAATACCCGATGGATATCGAGTTACATCAAAGCAACAAGGAAACGCATTCGCGGGAGCATAGATAACTATACGGCGGGAATACGCGAGTGCTGCCAACAAAGACGCAACTAAAAGAACAACAGGCAAAGATGTCATTAAGGACACTTGAATTAGTGTTGCTGATTATTTGCAGACTGCAATATTAACCGGGACATTGAGTCGTCATTTTGCGCAGAAAACCACTTAAAAAAGGATAATTAATGATGATTTTTCTCAATAATTACGCTGACTGTATCGAGTCAGTCAATAATCTCTAAAAATTTTTTTATAAATAATGTTTTTCCGGCTTATCCAGAAAAAACATTTTGAGATATGAAATGAGATTTGAAACAGAGCTTGACAGAAACATGTTTAAATGAATGACATGATTCTGTCATATTCCCATAAAATATAGACAGGAGATTCGTAAATGGAGAACTAAATGGAGCCACAACCCCCATTCAATAGTGCTTGTTCATTGCATCGCCGACCATTGGCCAATTGACATACAGGAAGCTGATTACCGTTCAGTTGTTTAGTCAACGTCGGGGTTCCTCCTATATCAGAACACGTTTCGCTCGCATTTTTACTTAAATTAATCCCTAAATCTGAATATTGGTAATTCTTGTATTTATTTGCAGGAGAAACAGCTTGATGCCCGCTACAACCAACCAACATCCATCCCACCAGCAATAAATGACTTAAAACCACACCTCGCCTTAGAAACATGTTTTCTCCCGTTCAAAAACGAATTTAACTTATATATCACTTATAAGTCAGTGAACTGTACTTTTGGAAAATAAATTTATCACCAGAACCCCTACGATAATCAAAATAATACCGATGATTGCAGGAAGATCCAGTTTTTGCTGATATAAAAATATTCCCGCGACAGAAACTAAAACAATACCAAGACAAGACCAAATAGCATATGCGATACCCAGCGGCATAACTTTAACAACCTGCGATAATGCCCAAAAAGACAGACAATATCCCAATACGACGACAATGGAAGGCATTACGCGGGTAAAACCATCAGCCATTTTTAGCATCGTTGTCGCGACGACTTCGGACAAAATAGCGACAAGCAAGTAACCCCATACATTCATGCTACGCACACCCAATAAAAAAAGGTGAGTATACCTTGTCTCTTTCCGTTATAAAATACACCCATCCCATTAATATTATTGATTTTATTTTATACAGAATTGTTTTTGCAACATACATTATATTGAATAAAACCAATCAGCCCATATAAAAAATAAACAATGAATATTTTTCAAAACACAAGAAATTAAATGAACATCCTTTCATTCATTATCTTTAATATGGAAAAATCAGGACTAATATTAAATGACCACAGCATTCGGACTAGCAGGCCAATTTTTTAGCGATACAAGCCAATATTGAAGGAGGTAAGTGAAAGCCTCTTTTTTCATTTTTCTGTTATTGGCAACACGTATTGCTCTTGGCATCAAATGCTGCTATCCAAAACGGCGATCCACGACTTGGTACAGATACGTTTCAAACAAAAATAAAAATCCGTATAATCCACCTCCTGCAAAGAATCCATATGGAAAATCTATAGTCGATATAATCGACAATGTGAGAAGTCGCAATGAATCAAAAAGATACGAGAAAAGAGACACTTGAATTCAACAAACTCCAGAAACGACTGCGGAGAAACGTTGGTAATGCCATTATTGATTACAATATGATCGAAGAAAATGATGTTGTAATGGCCTGTATCAGTGGTGGCAAAGATTCATTTGCGATGCTGGATATCCTGTTGAATCTGCAAAAAGCTGCGCCAATCAAATTCGACGTCATTGCAGTAAATCTGGATCAGAAACAGCCCGGTTTTCCTGAACATATTTTACCCCAGTATTTTGAAAGTCTGGATATTCCATACTATATCGTTGATAAAGATACGTATTCCGTCGTAAAAGAAAAAATTCCTGAAGGTAAAACAACCTGCGGGTTATGTTCAAGATTGCGACGTGGCACGCTCTATTCTTTTGCAGAAAAAATCGGAGCAACAAAAATTGCTCTTGGCCATCATCTTGATGATATCGTTGAAACGCTGTTCCTGAATATGTTTCATGGCGCACGCATGAAAGCGATGCCACCGAAATTACGTTCTGACGATGGTCGCAATGTGGTTATCAGGCCGCTGACGTATTGCCGCGAAACCGATCTGATCAACTATGCGGAACACAAGGCGTTTCCAATCATCCCTTGTAATCTCTGCGGTTCCCAGGAAAATCTGCAACGGCAGGCAATCAAGGCAATGTTGGTTGAATGGGATAAAAAAACACCGGGCCGGGTTGAGAGTATTTTTAAATCCCTTCAAAATGTCAGCCCTAGCCAGTTAGCGGATAAGGCGCTGTTTGACTTTGCCAATTTACCATTGGATCGTGATGGCAAAAGAGAAGAGTATGCGTTTAGCGAGGCTTTGGTATCGTCAACAAATCAGATACCAACGACAAATATTAATGAGTCGATGTTTATTGATGTAACCAATATTTAATCACCAATAGCTTGTTTTTATTCGTTCTATTAGCAATAAAAAAATAGCCGATGCTTAAACTGCATCGGCACAATAATGGTCAATTATTCTGTCTACCCAGAGCCTTCTAACTTGCTGCTTTATTGGCCGCAATTCAGGCTCCATTGGGTATTAAACCTCAAATATGAGAAAGACTACAATTATGGAGCACAACGTTCATTGTTCAACGTTGCATTCACCTGCGGGAGTTATAGTGCCTGAGTTTTGGCAACCGATTATTGATATATCTCAAACCAAAGCCACTATTCACCTTTTTAGAGTTTATTCACTTCGTTAGGATTCCTTTCTGTTGCAAGGCTCACATTTTTACGCCACACATGCTTGCAGCATCTTATTTTTTCTTTGGCTAACCAAGCTGCGTTATCAATCTCGATGATACCGGTTTTGTGAACCATGCTCAGGAGCCGTAAAAATCGCCGCTCCGCAAACAGAGAAGATGCCAAATGTCACTCAGAATTGACCAAATTAACCTCCTCGTTAATTTTTCCTCTTTCCACGTATTCTCTTTTCATTGAAATTTTCCAACCAGCTCAATTTATTAGTCTGATAAATATAAATTAATGAGGACTGACAGAGTTGAAAAACATAAGAATATTCAGATTCTCTGATGTAATTTAATTTTATTAATCAAGCTCATAAAAAACCATACACCTTAAAAGATCTTAATTTTGTTTATTGTTAAACAAATAAAAATATTTTCATCATTTTATTTCACATAAATCATTTCAACACCCATCCAATCCAATAATAGCACTCACAAAAAACACACCAATAAGAAAAAACAAAAAGAATAATAATATTTAAACAATATAAAAAACGAAGCGAAACACAGGAAAAAATCAAAATGCAAAATATACTTTAATTAATTGTTAGATTTTAAATAATATCAATAAAAGGAAATAAAAATGAAAACACAAGATTATTATGAAACTTTTGCGTCACTTGTTCTATACGCAGCGACTATGTATGAACAGCATCCGGATAACATTACCCCACCTCCGGACCCTCGCATACATAAAGATGGATGGAAATTAACAGGTTATATCGTTGGTAGAAATTGCTTTACATGTCTAAATAACTCAACAAATAAAAATGAATTAGTTCTTTCTAATGACCTCGTTAATTTTGGATTTATAGTAGAGAGAATAAATAACCCAGGCGAGTACGTTGTTGCTATTCGAGGAAGCAAAACTATTGAAGATTTTGAACATGACGTTGATGTATCGTATATACAACCTTGGTCAGAAACACCAAATCAGTCTGTTTTTGAAGGTTTTTATAACGTATATAAAACGCTATATCTGACTGTTCCTGACAATCCAATAGATATTGATTACTCCCAATTTAAGTTAGCGGATGCCATCTCAAAATTTATCGGAATATATGGATCTTGCACAATAACGGGGCATAGCCTTGGATCTGTAGTAGCTACTTACCTTACGAGAGATATTTACGACAAGGCTCCTAATTGTAGGTCTTGTTTATTTGCTAGCCCAAAAGTAGGTAATTATGAATTTGTTAAATATGTTGATGAACATTTTAGAGATAGCACCGTTCTTAATTATGAAAATGATATCATTACGACATTGCCACCTAATTCTGAGCATCTATCAAATACCAAGACATTATATTCAAGAGATGATGTGATAGTCACTAACTCAATAATGTGTAATCATGCTATCCTTACTTACCTTGCATTAATTAATAAATACCAATTTTTCAGAGTGACTGAAAGCGAAGTTCCGGAAGAAAAGAACACATGGAATGAGTGCCTAAAAGTATCAATGTAAAATAAGGTACGAAAATGACAAAACCCCAACATTTAAATATGTCGGGGCTTTGTGTTCGAAATGGTCATTATTCATCATGATGATAATTCTCGTTGTTGTAATGAAAATTGCCATCATCAAAGTACCAAACCCAACAAATGCTAATCTCAATAACAGGGTTTACTACCGTCTTTTTCATTAAACGTGACGGTGTCACTAATCACCGTTTCATTACAACCACTTACTTCGCCTCAACCACCACGCAAAAATGACTATCAATATGGATAATATGAGGCAAAATACGCCGAACCCAAGCCGATATTCATTACCGGGTATTCCGCCCAAGTTGACACCGAATAATCCCGTCAAGAACGTTGAAGGTAAAAATATCATCGCCAGCAACGACATCATGTAAGTGCGACGATTCATGGCATCAGCCATCATGGACGTAATTTCATCCGCAAGTACTGCCGTACGGGCGATGCAACCATCCAAATCATCCAAGCCCCGACTCAGGCGATCAGCAATTTCCTGCATGACCTGACGCTCTTCATCCCCCATCCAAGGTAATCTTTCACTGGCCAAGCGGATAAAGACATCGCGCTGTGGTGCCATATACCGGCGCAGCACGATAAGCTGTTTACGCAACAATACCAATTCTCCACGCCCGGGAACTTTCTGCTCCAGAATATCGTCTTCGAAATTAATCAAGCTGTCGTGCAATTCTTCGATAAAGTCACTGACTTCATCAGTCATGGCTTCAGCAATTTCAACCAGCCAATGCCCTGTGCTTCTTGCGCCTGCTCCGTTGCGTAAATCATCAATAACTTGATCGATGGAATGAATTTTTCTGTGTCGGCTGGAAATAATGATTCTTTCATTAATATAGATGCGGAACGATACTAAATGGTCAGGACGTGCATTATCATTGCGGTTGACCGACCTTAATGTAATTAAAGCACCTTCACCTGTGCGCAGAACTTTCGGGCGAATACTTTCACCCAATAGCCCCTCTTTTACCGGTGAGGGCAATAGCGCCGTATTCATGATCCAGTCATGGCTGCCTTGATTTTCATAATCAAGGTGCTGCCAAAAGGGTTGCTTCGCTATTGCCGTTGCATTCTCACTAATTGCGCTGCTACCACCCTGCCCATTCAACTGGCATGCATAAATTGCATTTGAACCTTTAAATACTGAGCCATAGATCGTTTCCACATCTGCTCCTTCTCGTACTCTGTTTTCTGTACGTCGCTTAGTGCTTCTTGATGATGTACATGGTATGACTATAGGCGACATCTTCAGGATTAGTGATCGGATATCCTTTCAGCCAAGGTTTGATCAATCGCCCATTGGTATATTGATATATCGGAACAATCGGTGCTTGCTCTGCAATTATTTTTTCCGCCTGATTGTAATAGCGGTTCCTTGCTGCATCGCCTGTTTCATGGCTGGCCGCTTCAAGCAAGGCTTCGTATTCAGCATGATGGAATTTTGCGAGATTACCACTGTGCTTGGATGCCAAAAGAGACAGAAAGCTTGATGGCTCATTATAGTCCCCAGTCCAAGAAGCCCTTACCACATCAAAATTACCGGTATTGCGGTTATCGACGTAGGTTTTCCATTCTTGATTAACCAGTTTTACTTCTACTCCCAGTTTTTTCTTCCACACTGAGCTGATTGCAATCGCGATGCGTTGATTATTTTCCAAACTGTTATAAAGCAACGATATTTTCAATGGTTTTTCCGGGCCATACCCAGCCGCCTTTAATAATGCCCTTGCTTTATTATCTAACTCTTTTTGTGTCTGAGTTTCTTGTCGGCTTTTCTCTGGCTGGAAACCCGCCGTAACTTCAGGCGTGAAGTGCCATGCCGGTTTTTCGCCCGTTCCGACGACTTTTTCTGCAATCAATTTTTTATCGATTGTCATCGCAAGCGCTTGTCTGACCCGAATATCATTTGTCGGCGCCCGCTGGGTATTGAAAGCATAGTAGTAAGTTCCCAATTGATCCGGTGTGAAAACTTGCCCCGGCAATTCACGCAACAATTTCTGATACATGTTTTTAGGGAAAGATTCGGTTATATCCAGATCCCCCGCCTGATAGCGCTTGGTCGCATGGGATTCTTGATTGATGGGCAAGAAGGTTACTTTTTTCAGCACCGTGTGTTTATTGTCCCAATAATATGAATTGGGCGTCAGGACAAGTTTTTCATTAACAACTCGTTCGGCTAGCTTAAATGCTCCATTTCCGATGAGATTACCCACTCGCGTCCAATCGTTGCCATATTTTTCGACACTCGGCTTATTCACCGGATACAGGCTAAAGTTAGTGGTCATGCTGGGGAAATAAGGTACAGGGCGATTCAGGGTGACTTTTAATGTGTAAGGATCGATAGCCTCAACCCCCAATTTTTCCGGCGGTAATTTTCCATCAATGATTTCTTGTGCATTCTGAATCCCCGATAAGGCCGCGAACCAAGAAAATGAGGAGGCATTCGCAGGATTGACTAATCTCTGCCAGCTATACACAAAATCAGTTGCCGTGACAGGATTTCCATTCGACCAACGAGCATTTTGGCGCAAGGTAAATACCCAAGTTTTGTTATCGTTTGTTTTCCATGCAGTCGCAACGCCCGGAATAATTTTCCCATCCGCCCCTTGGTTTACTAATCCTTCAAATAAATCTCGCAGGACTTGCGCCTCATTTAAACCAAATGATTTTATGGGATCGAGTGATGCAGGTTCGTCTTTCAATTGGCGCACCAATTCTTGGTGAGGATCAAGTTGAGTTCCGGCAGGGATTTGGGCAGCAAAAGTAGAAACAGAAAAATACAATCCGGTCATTAACAATACAGAAGGAAGCAACTTAAAATTGTGCATTATTTTTTGCCTTGTGAGTCTAATAATTAGACTAAAATAGACTATAAGGCTTTGTTAATTAAAGATAGAGCGAGTATTTCATGAATATTGCATCTATTTTTGTGGGCAAGATCGCACTATTCCTTTACACTGACGGCGCAGTTTACTTTTAGAGGGATAAAACCATGACACAAACCGTCAAGTTTCAAGGTAGCGATATCACCATCAACGGAGATTTTCCACAAGTAGGTCAGGCAGCAAAAGAGTTTACTCTGGTTGCAAAAGATCTTGCTGATGTAACATTGAGCCAATACGCAGGAAAGCGTAAAGTGCTTAATATCTTCCCAAGCATTGATACCGGTGTTTGTGCCACATCTGTCCGTAAGTTCAATCAACACGCCAGCGAACTGAACAACACTATCGTACTGTGTATTTCTGCGGATTTGCCTTTTGCTCAGTCTCGTTTCTGCGGCTCTGAAGGTCTGTCTAATGTTGTGACTCTTTCTACGCTGCGCGGTAATGAATTCCAAGAAAATTATGGTGTTGCTATCAGTGAAGGCCCACTGGCTGGATTGACTGCACGCGCTGTGGTTGTTCTGGATGAAAATAACCAAGTTATTTACAGTCAGCTGGTTGATGAGATAACCAACGAACCTGACTATGACAGCGCATTAGCAGTGTTGAAATAATTATTTTATTATTAATAACGGTGTTGCTTTAGTTTTAAACACAGCAAGTCGATTGTTTTATAATAAATTTTTTATTTTCAGGGCGGCGGAAGTTCAAATATAATGAATTTTTCGTCGCCCTTATTTTATATATTCGTCTATATCACACCTCGTAATTAAGACTTCCCCCACCCCAAGCCCAACACCATCATTTTATTTAGTTTTGAAAAATATTGTTAAATCAAGAAGCTCCATTCTTGGTTGAGTATTTTGCAAACACCGAATGTCAATTTTATGCACTATTTCAAATGGTAAAAATCAACAATATTATAATTTTGTTGATTTATAGTTATTGTTGTGAAATATTATGGATGAATTAATAACTATAGTAATCATATTGAGTCAAAAGTGATTCTTAGCAGCCATAAGAAATTTTGATTTATTCTCTGGCCCTTCAATGGAAAGGTTCATGCGGTAGCTTTGAGTACAAAAAAGGAGCTTCCAGTGGAAAAAAAAAGATTTATTATTGCTCACTCTTCGCTAGGTGATGACTCTTTATTGTTCAAGTCCTTAAAAGGAGAGGAAAAGCTCTCGACTATTTATAGTTTTGAAGTGGAACTGTTTGGTAAAGAAAAAGACCTTGATATCAAAGCATTGCGTAACAAGCCAATATCATTTGAGATAAGAAATCCTGCAAACACTTCAACCAGCCCACGCTATTTGAGTGGACTCATTCGAGAAGTGACTATTTGCGATTATTTTGATCACTATCACTATTTATATAAAGTCGTTGTCCAGCCCGCATTATTCATTCTGACGCTCAATAAAGATTTCAAAATCTGGCAAAAGAAAACAGTTCCCGAAATTATTAAAGATGTTTTAGATAAGCATAAAGTAAAGTTTAAGAATAAACTCACTGCAAAATATCAACCGCTGGAATACTGTACCCAATACAAAGAAACGGATTTCGACTTTCTGAGTCGGCTTATGGAGCGTGAAGGCATTTATTATTACTTCCAACATAGCAAGAGTGACCATATTCTTATCTTGGCTGATTCGCCACAGTCTCACTCTGCTCTGCCTGAATATGCCTCATTTGAGTATTATCCAAATGCCCATTATCCCATGGTCACAGACAAACTTTTCTTACATGACTGGACGGTAAGTTATTCGATCACACCACAGCTTTATACGATGAGTGACTATAACTTTCTGAAGCCCAATGCCCAGTTAAAGGAAACACAGCAAAACCCAGATTCTACCGTACCCAAGACAGAATTGTATGAATGGCCAGGAAATTACACCGAGAATTCTCGAGGCCAGTTTTATGTCCGGGTATTGCAACAATCTTGTACTGCTCAAAGTCAGTTTATAAAAGCAAAATGCAGAAATCCGGGGATTGCTCCTGGTTGCACTTTTAAGTTATCCAAGGCATTAAGGAATAGCGATAATGGTGAATATCTTGTTGTTGGCGCTCAGTATGAATTTCATGAAACAGGGTATTTTGCAGGGCAAGAAATCTTCTCTGAAGACGATAACAAGAAAATATTCATTACACAGTTCATAGCTATTCCATCCAAAGTAAACTGGCGAGCCCCCCGCATTACGCCTTGGCCAATCGCAGGTACTGAGCGGGCTATCATTGTGGGTGCAAGCGGGAAAACTATTTGGACTGAAGAACACGGACAGGTCAAAATCAAATTTTTCTGGGATAGAAGCGATACAAAAGATGAGAACTGTTCCTGTTGGGTGCCGGTTTCCAACAACTGGGCCGGTGCCAAGTTTGGTTCAATACAGGTTCCCCGAATTGGGGAAGAAGTGATTGTCAGTTTCGCCCATAACAACCCTGATGAACCCATTGTTGTCGGGCGCAGTTTTAATAAAAACAATATGCCCCCTTGGAATTTGCCGGGAGAAGCGACCAAAATGGGGATAATGACGCGCAGTCTGGATGGCGGAAAAGATAATGCCAGCTACCTGTTCATTGATGACGCCAAAGGGAAAGAATCTGTTGAGATACACGCTGAAAAAGACATGAAAGTCTCGGTAGAAAACAATCAAACAGTCAACATTGACGGTGCACGAGAAACAACGGTAAAAAAATCGGAAACCGCCACCTATAAGGATAAACAGAAAACGACTGTTAGCAATGGTAAAGAAGTTGAGGTAACAAGTGGTGGCGTTAAATATACTATTTCGGGTGGATATAAAGCTAATATCACCGGTGATAAAAATGAATCGGTAACAGGCAGCATTGATATTAAATCCAATAAATTCACCCTGACAAGCAATTCAAATGCAGACATTAAAGCGGCAGTGCAAGTTAATATCAAAGCGTCACTGATTAATTTAAATTAAACTCATTCAAATTAATTAAAACCGCTTCATCATGCCATAAAAATACTTATAATCAACCAGTTAGATATTTTTAATTCACCCAAAAATTACTGATCCGGTATTTATTAAATAATTAAAAATTAAAAATTACCTGACCTAAAGAAAATAAATAAAAATCATCTTATTTCCTCTTAAAGTTATTTAATTATGGTTTTCCAATGAAAACAATTAAACCTTTACGCTTAAGCGTACTTAATCGCCCTTATCGCTGGCAGCAGAATAATTATTTGGGAGTATCGATTACAGCTCTGGTTGATATGGGTAAAAATCCTCGCTTGCGGCCTGAGCCAGAAATTTGGCAGCTCGCTGAAAGTGAGTTGAAAACTTGCAATGGCATTATCGATCTTGCCATGCCCAAGTCCTATGCTGAATTTCTCGCCACAGGTTACGCTTATACACATCACCAAACAGAGAAAACAACGTGCGCTGCCCGCATTCAAATAGAAGAACTGGATAAAACATTGGTGGCTTTCGGTGATAGACACTGGATTGATGATGCGCCATCCGAACCGCAAGTATTTGAACAAATGCGGCTGGACTGGAGCCGGGCTTTCGGAGGAAAAAATTATGAGGAAAATCCGTTAGGTATCGGTTTCACTCCAGATATCATGGAAAACGGCCTGGAGCTTCATCGATTACCCAATATTGAAACGCCGCACAAACAATTGTTATCCCCGCAGGATACTCCTAATCCGGCCAGTTTCTGCCCATTGGATTTTGTCTGCCCACGCCGTTTTACCCGCATCGGCAAAAAATATGATAAAGAGTGGCTGGAGAATGAATTTCCCGGTTTCGCCCGAGACATAGATTGGCGGTTATTCAATGCAGCTCCCCGTGATCAATGGTGGGAAGAGCATGATGCGCTGCCGGAGAAAGCGGCCTGGCGCATTTGGAATATGCACCCCGACGTTCCCGTACAGGAAGGTGTGTTGCCCTCATGGCGAGCCCGTTGCTTTATCCAGCGGTTGCGGGCTGATGAGGAAATTTTCGAAGAAATCATCATGCGCAATACAACAGTATGGTTCTTCCCTCATTTGGAAAAAATGTTCCTGATCTGGCATGGTTGTGCGCGCATCAATGAGGATGACGCCGCAGACGTTTTACAGATGCTCACGGCGATGGAATTAAGTGATTCGCCTCGCCCTGAATCTCATTACCTCCAAATATTGGGGCAACGTGCTGATAAAGAAAAAGGGGCACTGTACGCTTTTCGCGAAAAAGATTTGATCCCGGAAGAGATTATCGGGCCTTGGGTGGATACAGAACAACCTGAGAATAGCAGCCCATTGACGGAAAATTTACAAAATCGTGAAAAGCGCTTACGTGAGCAGTTACGGGAACGCATGGAAAAATATGGCACAGATATAAATACAATTATTCCCCTTGTAGCAGAGCATCCTGCCCCCAAACCGGATGAACTCCCTGAATTTGTCAGTCAATTAAAGCAAGAATCAGTCCGGAAACACGCTGAAGCTGAGTATCAAGGGAGGAAAATACGCAACAGGGCTAAAGAACAAGGCGTTGATGTCGAAAAAAGCCCCTTGGAACAGCAAACTGGCGGGCCGCAAAATTTCTATCAAATACGGGATATGTTACGTCAGCAGCAAATGGTGCTCGGCGACAGGGTACTGACACAAATGGAACAGTCACTGTACAAAATGTATCTGGCTTCAGTGCAATCACAAAAACCAGCACTGCGGTTAACGGGTGATTTATCCCAGATAATCCGCAAACATGTCCAGAAAAACGTGCATAAAGGCGGTAATTTCAGTGGCATGGATTTTACCGGCGCTGATTTGTCAGGCATGGATCTGCGGGGCGCCAATTTTTCCAATGCCTTGCTGGAAAGCGCCTGTTTGAATGGCTGCCAATTGGATAATGTGGATTTCAGCGGTGCAATGCTTGCCAGATCAGAAATATGCCGTGCCTCTCTGTATGGGGCAAAACTGGATAAAGCCAGCTTGGTACAGGCACAATGCATACAGAGCGATTTTTCTGCCGCCAGTTTTAAAGAAACGCAATTGCAGGAAACATTGTTTGACCATTGCCGTTTCACCAATGCGATTTTTATCGACCTATTTCTGCAAAAAACATTTATCACGCACTGCCGTTTTCAGCATTCACAATGGCAAGACTGTACTTTTCTGGAAATGACTTTACCTTCACTGAAATTCAATTATGCCACTCTAAATAAAGTTTCCTTTCTTCAGTGTCAGTTAGAAAACGCTATTTTTGATCATGCCATACTTGATGGTTGTTCATGGACATCCACCAATATTGAGGAAATCCGGTTCCGGTCAGCCAAATTGCAAACCTGTGTATTCGCCTTGGAAAGTAATCTCAGTCAGGCTGATTTTAGCTACGCTACATTAACCGAATGCAATCTGCGTCAAATGCCTCTGATGAAGTCGTCTTTCCATGCTGCAACACTAAATAACAGCGACTTGAGTGAAGCCAATTGTCAATTCGCGGATATGCAGTATATGAATACGGCCAAAAGTGTCTTTATCAGAACTGATTTCCGGGAAGCGCTGTTGAACAATGCCAACTTGATGGGTGCCTTCATGCAAAAATGCAGTTTCAATGGCACTGATTTACGCGAAGCCAATTTGTTCCGCACGGATATCTCCCAATCCATCATTGATAATTCGACCTTGATTGACAGAGCCTATACGCAACGTACCAAAACTTTGCCTAAACGTAATCAGGAAGTGATATGAGTGCACTGACGGTTAATGAGATCGTTGTTAAGATCAAGCAAGGTGATGTCATTGACAATGTGAACTTGCAGGGAATGTCATTGGCTGGAGAAAATTTATCAGGCGGGAGATTCAATGCGGTAAATTTTTCAGGCGCTGATCTTTCCCATTCCATTCTCAATGGTTCTGTTTTTACTGAATGTCTGTTTGAAGAAACCTATTTCAATTCAACCAAGTGTAATCAGACTTTATTTGAACAGTGCAATATGGTGCGCGCAGTGTTTAATAAAGGCGTGCTGGACGACACGATTTTTACTCAATCTGTATTGAAAAAAATACAGTTCAAAATCACCACACAAAATAGTACGACGTTCTCATCTTGTGATTTACGTTATGCTGATTTCAGCGGTAACCGGCTTGATAGAGTGACATTTATTGATTCATCGCTCGAACACGCAGTGCTGCACAATAATCATTTTTTTCTCGTCACTTTTTTCAGGCAGGATTTACGGAAAACTCATTTTTATACCTGTGAATACAACAAGACAATTTTCTTTGAATGTGACCAACGTGGTCAGAATTACCAGAAACAACAATTTCAAGGGTGTTTATTTATCGATAGCCAACTCGAAGCGGTTAATTTCGATCATGCAAAATTGAAAAATTGTAACTTCAAGGGCTCCGGGTTGAAAAATGCCCGGCTATCAAATGTCGATGCAACTCAGGCGTTATTTCCCTATGCCGATTTAACACAAGCACATTGTTGTCACAGTATATTCAATGAAACCATTTTTATTGGTGCTTGTCTTGAGTCCACTGATTTTCGGCAAAGTCAGCTATGTCAGGCCATCATGCATGAAGCGCATGCGGTTAATGCACAATTTTCTGGCTGTGACATGACCTACGCTGATCTCTCTTATGCCAATGCCAACCAAGGTGATTTTAGTACGGCTCATTTCATGAGAACGCTTTTTCATCGTACGCAACAGGTTGGGGCTTCATTCACTGACCGTCAGGGCATATTGGAAAACGATCCCGAGTTATTTGCTGCTGAAGAGTGGAATACACAACATCAACGTAAGATTTAATCAGGGGAATCGCTATGACAAAATCTTCTTCTGCTCTTTCTTCATATCCTCTTGGTATAGAAGCATCACAACAAATTGCAGGCCAGATCGTAAATACTCTTCAGGATGGCAGTTTAGTCGTTGAGTTCGAAAACCGTGGCTGGCATTGCCAACGCGCTGTGAGCTGTCTGCTGACACCAGAAATGGGAGATACCGTATTACTCACAAAGGTTAATGATCAACTTTGGATATTGGCGATATTGACACGGGCCGAACCGAAAAACAGCGCGGAAATTTGCATACCCGGTGATTTATCCATTACCGCCCAAGGAAATTTGAATCTGAACAGCAACGGGTTAAATATTACGGCTGACAATGGGAATTGCCATATCAATGAAATGCAATACAGCGGTGAATCTTTGTCTGCCTGGATTTCTATTTCTCGTATGGTAGGCAATCAACTTGAATCTGTCTGGCAAAACATCACCCAATTGAGCAATCGCCTGTTCCGCCATACAACACAAACTGAGCAGGTCCACGCAGGACAGTTAGATATGCAAGCTGACAGCTATGTGCGATTGCACGCCCAAAATACGGTCGTAACCGCCAAAGCCATCACCAAAATAGATGCAGAGCAAATTCATATCGGCTAAGGGGAAAAACCATGTTTGCCAACACACAAGCTGGCGGTCAAGATACGGCAATACCTGATGTTTGCCTGACACCAAGTCCCCCTGGCTCACCGGTTCCAGTAACCTATACTGATCTCGCGAGTGGATGTCAGGCGAACAGTGCCAGTACATCAAATATCCTCTTTGTAGGTTGTCCCGCCCATAACACAATGACAATTATTCCTATAACGAGTGGTGATAATCCGGGAGTCAACTTAGGTATAGCCTCTGGTACGGTAATGGGGCAATCCCGTCATACATGTGGTGCCAATGGTGTTCTTATCAAAGGATCACCGGCAACTCGTCTGACAAGCCCGACAATGCAGAATTCGACCAATGTCCCGGGGTCCCGTCTCAGCACCAGCCAAATGAAAGTCGATATTTCAGGGGCCTGATCTTATTTTGTGATATTCGTTAATGGGTCACCACTCATTCTTATTGCAGAAAAAGAAAAAGGAAGATAAGGGAAATCATGGTTAATACAGGAACCCTCTCCCATGAAAACCCGTTATTTCGCCATCAATAAAAAGATAATGACATGGTTAAGTGAAATATTACTGTTCTTTATCTTAATAACACTGACAGGATGTTCTTCATCACCCAAACAGGAAAAGCTGCCGCTCTATAAATTTATTTTTACTGCCACAAAGAATGTAAATGACTCTGCTCCATTAAAAATAAACATTGTTCTATTGAAATCAAATATAGAGTTTATGTCTGCTGATTTCTTTTCACTACAGGCCAATGTGCAAACTGTGCTGGGTGACAAACTGATTAATGCTGAACAATTTTTTTTACTTCCTTCCCAGCACCAATATTTTTGGTCAGAGAAAAAGATACCAAAAGCCAGTTATATCGGCATTTTCGCTGAATATAAGCAGTTAAACGGGAAAAAATGGCGCATAGCATTGCCTGTTCCCGTTCCTGAACAACCTTCTTTTTACGAATTTTGGGCCTCCCCACCCGATGAATTAATGATATGCATTCAGGTTACGGACAAAGGCTTAAATTCCATCAAAGCCAATAAATGTGATACAGGCTATGCCGCAGATGAAGGAACAACATGAACAAAGCAGAAAAAGTTATCTGGACAGAAGGCATGTTTTTACGCCCCCATCACTTTCAACAGTCAGAAAATTATCTGGAATCATATGTTCGTGACTGGGGAATGGCCCAAATTCCATATTATTGGGGGTTTTTAACCCTGGAATTGAATCAACCTCTCCTCGAACAAGGCAAGGTAATGATTTCATCCGCCAGTGGCATTTTCCCTGATGGCACCCCGTTTCGTTTCACTGAAATAGACGCACCGATGCCATTGCAAATTGCCGAGAATCAAGTCGGAGAAAAAGTGGTATTGGCATTGCCGAGTTTCCGGGGCGGAAAAGAAGAAATCATTTTCAGTGAGAGAAAAGATTCCATGGCCCGTTTTGTCTGCACTGAAGCCGAAGTCAACGACTTTAACGCCATGGCCGTCGGAAGTGCTACGGTGCAATTTGGAAAACTGCGCCTGCGACTGATGCTGGAGTCAGATTTAACGCCCGAATGGACGTCAATCAGTGTGATGCATGTCATCAATAAAACTCGCGACAGTAAATTACTTCTCGACTCACAATTTATTCCTCCCCTGCTCAACTGCCATGCCCATCCGCAGGTTTTCGGTTTCATTACTGATTTACAGGGTTTGCTGGAACAACGCCGTCAACTGGTAAGCCAGCGTTTGCTGCAACTGGGACAGAGGAATGATTCAACGGTGATGGATTTTCTTCTGCTGTCACTGATTAATCGCTATAGCGGTCAAGTCAGCCACGCGAGGAACATTGCCTTATTGCATCCAGAACGATTGTTCGGTGAATGGCTGCAATTCGCCACTGAGCTGGCCAGTTTTACCTCAATGCGGATACCGGAAGAAAGACTGCCCATTTATGACCATAACAATCTGGCAATATGCTTTAACCATCTCATGCTGTTACTGCGTCAGGGGCTGTCGATCATTTTGGAAGAGCATGCGATTTTACTGCCTCTGACAGAATATTCTCATGGGTTGAATGTCGCGACATTGCCGGATGCCGATATGCTGAACACCTTCAGTTTTGTGTTGGCGGTCTATGCAGATGTACCTAAAGAAACATTAATGAACCGTTTTCCAACCCAGATGAAAATTGCCCCTGTTGATCGAATACGTGAACTCGTTCAGTTACAGCTACCCGGCATTCCGTTGTGCGCAATCCCATCAGTTCCCAGACAAATTCCTTGGCATTCAGGCTATTTATACTTTGAATTAGAAAAAGATGGCGAGATATGGAACCAAATGGAAAAGTCCGGTGGTTTTGCTCTGCATTTGGCGGGTGATTTTCCCGGTTTAAGCATGGAATTTTGGGCGCTCCGCAATCAGTCCAAATAAGGGTAAGGATTCGTATGACGCAGAAAACATATTCGGATAAATATGCTGTACTTTCTGGCAACAATCGTGAAAACCCGTTGGTTCTTGCTGCAAACCCATTACTAAACAGCATCCCACAAATTCGTTATTCAACCATTCACCCAGATCCGGCACAGCTGCGGCAAAAGTTAATCGATGAAATCCGGCATTTTGAAGTGAAGTGCCAGCAAGCCAAACTGCCGTATGAAGTGATTATTGGTGCGCGTTATTGTTTGTGTACAGCATTGGATGAAGCGGCGGCATTGACGCCTTGGGGAACACGCAGTGTTTGGTCGGGCAGTGGTTTGTTGGTGACTTTCCACAATGAAACATGGGGAGGTGAAAAATTCTTCCAGTTATTGGCAACACTGTCGCAAAAACCCGCAGAGAACTTATTTTTACTGGAATTGATTAATTTTTGCCTGCAACTTGGGTTTGAGGGTCGTTACCGCATCATGGACAATGGGCGTTCTCAGCTAGAAAGCGTAAAACAACGCCTGTTCCAGTTACTTCACTCTATTCGTGGCAACTATCCGCCGGAATTATCGCCGTCATTGCAGAACATCATTGTTCCGGTCAAACCCCGTTATATTTCTTTTCCTCTATGGGCTTATGCAGCAGCAGCCAGTATTTTTGTTTGTATTCTCTATATCGGGCTCAACTGGCGATTGAGCAATATAGCCAGCGCCACCGTGGCAACCATCTATCAAACCCCGATACCGGATGCTTCTGTCACTGAACTGGAGCTTCCCCAAGCCCCTCCTACCTTGAGCCTGCAATATATGCTGAGGAAAGAAAGTGCTGCGGGTTTGTTAAGTGTGACAGATTTAGCGGATAGAAGTACGGTGACGTTGAGTGGCGATGGATTATTCAATACCGGCTCGGCTCAGATTAAAAGCGATTATCTGAACATTCTCAGACATATCGCTGAGGCGATGAATAAACTATCAGGCGAAATTTTAGTGATTGGCTATACCGATGATCGCCCCATGCACAGCGCCAGTTATTCATCCAACTACATTTTATCGCTGGCCAGAGCCAAAGCGGTAAGACAAGAGCTACAACGATATTTGGATCAAGCAGAACGTGTCAAAACCGAAGGAAAAGGCGCCAGTGATCCTTTAGTACCCAACGATACTCCGGATAATCGCGCTAAAAACAGACGAGTCGAAATTACACTGTTAGTTTCTCCTGCAAATCAAATGGAGTGAGAAGGCGGAAACATGCTGAATACCATTCTTTCTATTATTGTTAATCGGTTATTTTGGGGTTTCATTGGAATAACAAGCCTTTCTGCTGTTATCTGGTATATTGGGCCTCTTCTCTCTATCAATGGCACATTACCTTTTCAATCAAATGCCGTACGAATAGTCACCATTGCCTTAATATTCCTGATCTGGATTTTCATTCAGCTGATACCTTATTTATATCAAGCATGGTCGAATAAAAAATCATCCAATAAACCAGCCAAAGACAATGATGAGAGCCATGATGAGAATAAAAAATTCCAATATTCATCATTGTCAGATCGTTTTTCCAATGCCGCCCGGCTACTGAAAAATGCTTATATTTATGGGTTGAATCGCAAATATAAGCCAAGTTGGAAATATATGTTCAGCCGCCAACATTTATACCAATTACCTTGGTATGCCGTTATCGGAGCACCTCAATCAGGAAAAACAAGTCTATTGGCTAATTCCGGTCTGCATTTTCCATTGGCCGATCATTTTGAAAAATCGGCTTTGGATACGATGAAAGGGAGAGATCATTGTAATTGGTGGTTTACCAACGACGCTGTTTTGTTGGATACCGCAGGAAGATACACTACCCAAGATACGCAGCATGAACAAAACGCCAGTGAATGGAAATATTTTATCCATCTACTGAAAAAATATCGGGCACGCCAGCCACTCAATGGCGTCATTGTGACTATCAGTGTGGAAGATCTCCTGAACCCATCAAAGGAAAGCCGTGATAAACAGGCTTATGCATTGCGCAGGCGTTTATCAGAATTACATGAACAACTTAAAATCCAATTCCCCATTTACATCATCATTACCAAAACCGATTTACTGAAAGGGTTTACTGCTTATTTTTCTCATCTTGATGAAACACAACGTGAGCAAATTTGGGGATTTAATTTGCCATGGAACAAGATTGACCAAAATATAAATGAGATTTTTGAGCAACAATATAATTTGTTGCAAAAACGGTTGGAAGCTGAATTACCTGATATTTTATTGCATCAAAGCTCCCCCCGACAGTGCGCCGAAAGTTATTTGTTTCCACAAGAATTTATAGTCTTACGTCCATTGATCGCACAATATATTGGCATAGCATTTGCACAATCCGGATTTGAAATTCCGTATTCACCGCGTGGGCTGTTTTTCACCAGCAGTACACAGGAAGGATTTCCTTTCGATAGAGTCATGGAGAAATTTAACCATGATCTTCAATTACCGACGGATAATGACAGTGCTTCACTGGCAAGGGAGAACAATAAAAATTTTTTGCACCAATCTCCCTCGCATCAAGTTTATTTTCTGAAAAGCTTATTGGGAAATATATTCCAAGAAGCCAGTTTAGCCAGTTACAACCGTTGGTGGGTATACCGTAATCGCTTGCTGAACGGGTTAATTTATACCGTATTTGTGGTGATATTAGGCTTCATTGTTACTCTGTTATTCACCAGCTACAAAAATAATAAAAATTACCTGATGGAAGTACAGGCTAAAGTTCCTTTAATTCTGCACCAAGAAACAGAATTAAAGAACAGCGCCAATGACATGGATATTTATGCTTTGCTGCCTATTCTGAACAGCCTGGCAGAGTTAGGCAAAAGTAAATACTTTTCGCTGAATGAACCTCCCCTGACCTACCAAATGGGATTGTATAGTGGTGAGAAGATTGATGATGCAAGCAGGTCACTGTATATAAAAGCACTGCACGCATGGCTATTGCCACGAGTGGCAAGATTAATTACCTTTCAAATTCATCAAGATTATAATTTTGATCAAGGCAATAACTATGAACAAGGCAATAACGATAATAGAAATGATGCTTACAATGCATTGAAAGCTTACCAAATGTTATACCAGCCCAAGCATTATGATGGTAAGTTTTTGCGCCACTGGGTTATGCACTATTTGCAGGCACAATATTTACAAACTCAGAATTTACAAGAACAGAGTTTACAACAACAGGATTTAGAAACACCTTATTCAGAAACACCCTATTTAGACATAGATACAGCAAACAATGTGGCTCAAAATGGGATTTCCCAAGGTAATCTCTCTCAAGAGGCGTTAGAAGAAATCGATTGGCACCTCAGTCAATTATTGGACAATAACCCTGTGACTTCGCCTTATCTTCGTGATGAGCAGCTAGTGAAAAAAAAACAATTGATATTGAGTAGTATTCCACTGGCGCAAATCATTTATACACATTTGAAGCATAATTCGTTGGCTAATCAGGCTGTTCCTTCAATAAATCTCATTACACTCGCAGGCCCACAAGCTGAATTGGTTTTCTCGCGTATCAGTGGCATATCAATAAATTTTGGTATTCCGGCAATGTTCACACCTGCCGGTTATCAAGCCAATGTGGGCAAGGAATTAAATGCCCTTATTGATTCGCTGTATAATCAGGATAATTGGGTGCTTGGCATTTATTCAAGAAAGCAGCCACCTAAAGATATAGCCCTTTTAGTACGACAATTTTATATCAATGATTATATTTATCAGTGGGACAGATTCCTGTCTGATATTCACTTGAATCATATCGACAGTCTGGAACAGCGCGCCAATATGGCTCGCCTGTTGGCTTCAAATAATTCTCCATTGCGTACTCTGTTAATCAATATCAGCAAGAATCTTATTCTGGATGAAGGCTCAATCAGTAATAAATCGAGTACACTCAGCGGGCTAGTCAGCAATAATTCCGCATCATTGACAAAAGGCAAAGCCAGCCCATTGGCAAAATTAGTGACCAACCAACCACAACTGAACAATAATCAGCTCACACCAGAACAGATACTGAAAGAACATTTTGCGCAACTCATTGCGCTGGCAGCAAGTTCCGATAAACAGAAAAAAACCATTCCTTTTGACAGCATACTTAAACAAATCAAGCAATTATATGAATATTTAAATTCTGTGCAGACTGCGGCCAATCTGGGTATGCCAGCCCCACCGAATAAAGTGATCATGCAACTACAAACAACGGCTGAACATCTCCCGATCCCCTTTAGTGGCATGATTTCTTCACTGGCAATGGGTGCCAGCAGCGATACTCAATCCAGTGATATAAAAAATATCAGTAAAAAACTCAACGCCGAGGTCAACAGCTTTTGCAATCGGGCAATCGCCAACCGCTATCCGCTGACAAAGGGAACCAGCAACGATATAAAACCCGATGACATGACCAAAATGTTTGCCCCTGGAACCGGTGCCATGGATGTTTTCTTTCAAAAAAATCTGATGGAAAAAACGGATACCACTCAGCCTGAATGGCGGCTTATATCGGGAGTGGATGGGAAAACATTACCGGGAAGCTCTGACATGCTCAGGCCTTTTAAACAAGCTCAAATCATCCGTGATACGTTTTTTACCCGTGGTACAGCATCGCCTTCATTCCGTGTTATCGTCCGCACCATTGATATGGATAATGACATATTAAGCATGATATTGGACGTCGATGGTCAACGATTGCAATACAGCCATGGCCCACAAGTTTCACAACTGCTTAACTGGCCCGGCCCCAGCGGAACAAATCAAGTCCGCATCCAATTAAACTTGGATGACGGCACAACAGCCAGCTTAACCACCTCGGGACCATGGGCGCTCAACCGTTTTCTGGATCGTGCGAAATATCACAAACCGAATCAAAACGCCGACGATGAGACGAGCCTGCAAGCAACGTTCAATATCAATGGGCACTCTGCCTCGTTGGAATTCACACCAAACAGTATTTATAGCCCTTTCCAGCTGCCCAATTTCACTTGCCCCAATTTTATTGGTTTATAAAAAATTGGCTTCTAAAAATCGGTAGCGTATTCAATTAGCAAAATGAGCCGGAAATCACTATGAACATTGATGCCTTACTCGAACCAATCAGTGTTGAATCTCCTTGTGGAGAGGATTTGGAATATGATATCGAATTTATAGAATTAGAAAATGCCATGTTCGGAAAAGCAGAGCAGCAATTTGGTGATGTGACTATTCCTGCTGAACATCCCAACTGGGTGGAGGTTGAAACAAGAGCCCTCAATCTGTTTATCCGAACCAAAGATTTGCGTATTATCATCATACTGACACAATCATGGTTAGAAATGCGAGGGTTGTGCGGTTATACCGATGGTATCTATTTACTTAAAAAAACATTGGAATTTTATTGGAAAGACGTTTGGCCAAGGATGGAATTTGAAGGTGAATATGATCCTTTATTTCGCCTTAATATCCTGGCCTCCATTGAAGATAACTCTCCACTTACATTTCAAGCAATGTGTTGCATACTATTGAAATGTACATCGAAAGAATTAACCTTACAGGAAGTTTGTTCATTACTGGATGGCACAGTCACTGAAATTAGCGGTTATACCGGCGGGCGTACTCGATTACTGGATGATTTAAAAAAACAAGTTAATACCCCTGAAATGGCGGCAATAAAAAAACTGCATTCTTTGCTTATCGATATCCTCGATATTATTCGTCAAAAAATGTCGGAAAGTAATGTCCCCGAATTAACCCGGTTTTTAAAAAATATAAATAATGTGATCCAATCTAGTCCTTATTCCCAATCGGAAATCAATATCCCAGAAAAAACAACCGAGCCGGAACAAGTCAATTCTATATTACCGCAAGAAAAAGTACCTCCAGAAAGAGTACCTAAAGAAAGAACACGGGAAGCATCATCATCAATACATGCAACCAATGACGCCGCCATTGACTGGCACGCATTTGAAGCCATCAACCGTGATGAAGCCCGGATGTTACTGGAAAAAGCCAAAAATTATTTTGTCATGCATGAGCCAAGTCATCCTGCACCCATCATGATCGCGCGTATTCAACGATTAATTGATCGTGATTTTATAGACATTGTTTATGACCTTGCCCCCGATGGGTTAAATCAGCTCGAGATTATTTTTGGTCGTCCAGATCGTTTGGACACAGATTAATCGTCATTTATTTTAATTCATTCGCCTTAACAGCAAATTATATTTGCCTAACCCATCCAGCTAATCAGCCAGTAATGGAGAATTTATAATGAAATCCAGTGGACAAAAATTTATCGCCCGAAATCGGCCACCACGAGTACATATTGAATATGATGTCGAACTTTACGGTTCAGAACAGAAAATTCAGTTACCGTTTGTTATGGGAGTCATGGCTGATTTGGCGGGGAAACCAACAGAACCATTACCTGAAGTCAGTGAGCGCAGTTTTCTGGAAATTGATGTCGATAATTTTGATGAGCGCATGAAATCAATCAGTCCCCGTCTGGCTTTTCAAGTTGATAATACATTGACCGGTGATGGCAAACTGAATGTGACTTTATCCTTTGAAAAAATGGAAGATTTTCAACCTGATGCCATTGCAAAAAACGTGGAGCCACTGGCTCACTTACTGGATGCGCGTACCCAACTGGCAAATTTATTATCTTATATGGACGGCAAAAGCGGGGCAGAACAGCTTATTGCCGAGATTCTGCAAAACCCTGCACTGATGAAATCACTCGCCGAAGCCCCGAAACCCGCTGAAGGTTCTACTGAAGCAGAAAGTTCCACCGAAGAAGGAACGGAAAATAAGGAATAATCCATGAGCACAACAGATACAGAACAAGAAACCGAACTTCAGCAAGAACCGGCATCGAAAGAGTACACCCCTGATGAATTAAGTGTATTGCTGAAAAAAGAGTTTCGTCCACAAAGCGAACAGGCCAGCAGTGCGGTTGAAAATGCAGTCACCATTCTCGCGCAGCAAGCGCTGGAGAATGCGGTTACAATCTCCGACGATACTTACCGCACTATTCAATCCCTGATTGCTGAAATCGATAATAAGCTGTCCCTGCAAATCAATCAGATCTTGCACAATGATGAGTTTCAAACTCTGGAAGGTGCTTGGCGCGGCCTGCATCACCTGATCAATCATACTGAAACCGATGAGATGTTGAAAATTCGGGTCATGTGTCTTTCGAAGAAAGAATTGAGCAGCACTCTAAAACGTTTCAAAGGAGTCAGTTGGGATCAAAGCCCGATATTTAAAAAACTCTATGAAGCAGAGTATGGCCAATTTGGCGGGGAACCATTCGGTTGTCTGATAGGTGATTACTATTTCGATCATACTGCCCCTGATGTTGAACTCCTGCGCGAAATGGCACAAATCAGTGCGGCAGCCCATTGCCCATTTATTGCTGGCGCAGCACCCAGCGTAATGCAAATGGAGTCCTGGCAGGAATTAGCCAACCCACGGGATCTCACAAAAATCTTCCAAAATACGGAATACGCGCCTTGGCGCAGCCTGCGGGAATCTGAAGATTCGCGTTATCTGGGTTTAGCACTACCACGCTTTCTTTCCCGCCTGCCTTACGGCAACAAAACCAATCCCGTAGATGCATTTAATTTTGAAGAAAATACCGAAGGCCCTACGCACAATAATTACACTTGGGCTAATTCTGCTTATGCCATGGCCGTTAATATCAATCGTTCATTTAAACTGTATGGTTGGTGTACATCTATCCGTGGCGTGGAATCGGGCGGGACTGTGGAAAATCTGCCTTGCTACACATTCCCAACCGATGATGGTGGTGTAGATATGAAATGCCCCACTGAGATCGCCATTAGCGATCGCCGTGAGGCTGAATTAGCCAAGAATGGTTTTATTCCGTTATTGCATCGCAAAAATACTGATATGGCGGCATTTATTGGTGCACAATCACTACAAAAACCGGCTGAATATTACGATCCTGACGCGACGGCCAACGCCAATCTGTCGGCTCGTCTACCTTATTTATTTGCCTGCTGCCGTTTTGCCCATTATTTGAAATGTATCGTGCGCGACAAAATAGGAACGTTTCAAGAGCGCAGCGATATGGAACGTTGGCTTAATCAATGGATCATAAATTATGTTGATGGTGATCCTATTAACTCTTTACAAATTATCAAAGCGGAAAAACCTCTAGCCGCTGCAGAAGTTCAAGTAGAGGAAGTTGAAGGCAATCCGGGTTATTATCATGCGAAATTTTTCTTACGCCCTCATTATCAATTAGAAGGGCTTACGGTTTCTTTACGCTTAGTGTCAAAACTCCCTTCATTAAAAGGAGCTTAATACTTTTGTGCAATTCATTATATTAAATAAATATCTCATCATTAATTTGGGCATTTTAGCTAAATGCCTTTTCAATATAAATACAAACTCTGGATATTATGAAATCTTATTTAATGCCACCATTATATATCTATTTAACTCAATTAATTTAACTCTATTTGAGGGGAAAAATTATGTCTATAAGTACTGATGCATATATCAATTTTTCTAATGTCAAAGGCGAATCAGAAGATCACGAATATAAAGAATGGACAGCCGTCAGAACATTTGCATTTGCTCTATCTAACACACTTTGTTATGACACATCAACTCCTGGGCTCGGTGCTGGTACTGTCTCCGTTGGTGATTTACAAGTCGAACTTGTATTTGACAAAGCGTGTATCACCTTACGCCAATATCTTGTTCAAGGAACACACATTGATTCAACTAAGCTGAAAGTACGTCGTCAGGGCGGAACACAAGTGCCCTGGTACTCCTTAGAAATGGATAATGCTGTGATTTCTGAGTCCAAAATTTCCTATGGCGATGGATACTTCTTTGCTCTGGTTTTCATTAAATTCAAAGCATACAAAGAAGCTTACATTCCTCAAGATAACAAAGGCGCTAAAGGTGCTGAGATTCAATACAAGTGGATTCCCGCCAAAACGCAGACGGCACCAGCTGCCTGAGTTTAGATGATATCTGTAAAACTACAATACCCCCTAACAGGGGGTATTGTCTAAAGCATGACGACTAACAAACAATAGGTATCCATAATTATGCGATTCACCATTGTTAAAAATACCGGTACAAATCGGCCGCCACAACTCAGTTATGATTTTATTCCTCCCGGTGGCACTATCGGCAATAGCACGGACAATCACTGGGTTTTACCCGTTCAAGGGCAATCTATAGCGCCTTTGCAGATCATTGTATCGACTGATGCCACTGGTAGATGCTGTATAACCAATCGCAGCGCATCCTCTGAGATTTTGCTGAATACAATTCCCATGACACCAGATCGCCAAATTGAAATTCATGATGGTGATATGTTGAATATTGGCGATTACCAAATTCAAGTGGCCAGTATTAATCAAAGCCTACCCCCTGTGGCCGAAACCCGAATGGTTGATGCTAAGCCCCTTGATACCCTCTCCAAAAATAAATCTCAGAATATGTCTTCCCAAACTTCATTGGGAATAAACAGTATGCAGCCTTCTCGTACTCATTCAGAAGATATTCCCAATGAAGTTTGGGAAGGTCTGGAAAATATTTTCACGCCTTTCAATCCAACACTAAATCAAGAAAAACACCCTATTTCCAATGAATCGTATGACAATAATCCATTGATAAATACCGGACAACAGGAGGAGCGTAATCCCATTGACCCACTTGAAAAAATGGAAACCAAAATTAACCTCGATAGCCTGCAATCCCACGCGACGGAGCCGGTTGCGATGTTTAACCCGAATGGAAACCTTCAACAAGAAAATATCCTGAATAATCCATCTCCCAGTACATTGGCACACCAAAGCAATTTTTCTGGTAATCACAGTGACAGGCAGGAAGTTGATCCTCTGGTGCTATTTACTGATAAGTCCGCTTCGGATAAATACGGTTTTGATAAGCACACTCGCAAAAATATCAAAAACAATAATCCCTTGAGCCTGATACTGGATAATGCTGAACCACTGGCATCTTCCGATAAAACAGAACCACCTGATCCACCAGCAATACGCCATCAGGATCAGGATAATGTACCATCATTTGCTAAAATATTATCATCGCCCCCTCCTCCTCTTTTCACAGCAGATAACTCAGTACATTGTGAAAATAGTGCCGATCAAGATGATAATTATCATCTCTATGATAATAAGGCCAATGAACGCCTTAATATTGACCCCATTGAGGCTCAAGTCGCTATTTCCTATTCCTCTCAGTCAGATGAAATACAGTTAGAAGGTAAACTCCTGACGGCTTTATTGGATGGCATGGGAATTGGCCATATTAAAAAGCCACAATTTGATGAGCATGTGATGTATCAACTGGGGAAATTACTCAGCCTGCTGTCTCAAGGAATCATGGCACTCAATGCATCGCGCCTGTCACTAAAAAACCGTATATTGCTAAAAAGTCATACAAATTCTGACGTAACTCAAATTAAGCCAGATGCCAATAATCCATTCCAGCTATTGCCTTCCGGTCAGGCGGTATTGGTTCAAATGTTTGGTGACCATATGCCCGGCTTTATGTCACCAGAAGAATCAACAAGAGATATTTTAATTGAGCTGCAAGCCCATCAATTAGGCATCATTGCCGGAATGATCCATGACATGGAAAAAAATAATATTTCGTTTGGTGAAAATTTCCTACAATCCTATGAAGCAGAAATCAACCGATATAAAAAATCACAAGATAAGAAAAGAAATTAAAGAGTCTGACGATTTTATTACAATTATTTTTCTTGACGCTTTTTAAGCATTTCAATCAACATTTATCCATTCTATATCTATTTAATTTCAAGGGGCAGACAACAAAACCGCCACTTGAAATAGGACAGATATAATAATATTCAATAGGTGATTAATGAAGGATAATATCACTTTATTACATGGTGGTTATCATTCCAGAAAACCGCCACGCATAACAGCCAGAGATAGAATGCAGCCCTCTTTATTAGACAGGCTGACAGACAATGAGCCTTCAGAAATAAAAGAAACTGCCAGTCACTATCTACTGTCACATAAAAAATTACGACAAAACTTATTGCGGGATTTACAGTGGCTACTTAACACCATCAATAGAGAACCTCACCAAGATTTCTCATTTTTCCCACAGCTCGTGAATTCTGTTTACAACTTTGGCATATCTCCATTAGCCGGAAAATGTATATCTGATATCGAATGGGATGATATTAAAAATAAAATCACCCATGCCATTCAAATTTTTGAACCCCGCATTATTCCCGATGAACTTCACGTGAGGTGCATTTCCGATATCTGTTCCTTGTCTCTGTACAATGTATTATCGATAGAAATAAAAGGATTTATGTGGTGTATTCCTTGGCCGATTGAATTTCTGTTCCGCAGTGATATCGATCTGGAAAATGGTTATATCACGATGAAACAAGCAGGATAAAAACACAGGAGAGTTTCATGGATAGCAAGTTGCTGGAATATTATAACCAAGAGCTGATGTACTTGCGCGAGATGGGAAAAGAATTTGCGGAACGTTATCCTAAAATAGCCAGCCGTTTGGGTATGCACGGAATTGATATTGCTGACCCCTATGTTGAACGCCTAATGGAAGGGTTTGCTTTCCTGACTTCCCGCATTCAATTAAAAATGAATGCTGAATTCCAACACTTTTCCCAACACTTATTGGAAATGCTGTACCCCAACTATTTGGCACCAACGCCTTCAATGGCAATCACTGAACTCCAGCCTGATATGAGCAAGGGGGATATCAGTCACGGGTTTTTAGTTCCCCGCAATACCATCATGTTTTGCCAGTCGTTGAAGAAAGAAGGGATAACGTTTAAATATGCCACCACTCAAGATGTCATTCTGCAACCATTAAATATACAAAGAGTTGTGCTCGGCAAAATCCCCGCTAATTTACCGCTTATGGGATTGAGTTTACATCATTATGGGGCTGTCAGTGCGCTGCGGATTAACCTGAAATGTAAAGGTAAATTTTATCTGAATGATCTGGATTTGAATAAACTGACTTTTTTTCTTTCAGGCCCAGATATCCAGTCCCAAAGATTGCTGGAACTGATGATGGAACACTCCGTCGGCATGGTATGCCAGACTGTGGGTGAGACTCCGAAATATCACGTTTTGCCCGATATTGCCCCCTATCATGAAGGGTTTGAAGACGATCAGGCACTTTTGCCCAATGATCCCCGCAATTTCAGTGGCTATCGCCAGATCCAAGAGTATTTTGCGTTTCCTGCACGTTTCCGTTTTTTCAGTATTCATGGCATGCAATCCTTGCTGGAGCAGACAGAAAAAGAAAATGAGTTTGAACTGATCGTACTTTTGGACAAGATTGACAATGCCTTGGAAAATTTAGTTGATGCTTCCTATTTGGCACTGAATTGCACGCCTGTGATTAATTTATTCCCTAAAATCACCGAGCGAGTCACTGTCGATGACAGCACCAATGAATATCATCTGGTCGCGGATAATATCCGTCCGCTGGATTATGAAATTTTTTCGGTACAACGCCTTCATGGCACGGATCAACAACATAAAGAAGAACAAGTATTCCGCCCCTTTTGGTCAACTAACAGCGATGATAAAGGCAATTATGGTGCCTACTTTTCATTGCGCCGTGAACCCCGTGTTTTATCTGATCATGCCCAGCATTATGGAACGCGCACCAGTTATATCGGAACAGAAACATTCATTTCGATTGTTGATGAACAGCACTCTCCGTGGCCCAATGCATTAAAGTATTTGAGTGCCGATGTCATGTGCACCAACCGCGATTTACCCGCCATGTTACGGCAACAAGACATCAATAGTTTTGCCATGCTGGATTCCATCCCCATTGAGCAAATCCTGTTTCTTAAAAAACCGACCATTCCGCATCCGGCACTGGCAGAAGGCGCTGTTGCATGGGTTTTAATTAGCCAACTGCAACTGAACTATACAAATTTTATGGATAAAGATGAGCAAGAAGGCACTCAGGCTTTACGGCAATTGCTCAGTCTTTATGCCAACCTCGCAGAACCTGCAGTGGCCCGTCAGATTAATGGAATACGTCATTGTTCATTAAAGGAAATCCATCGCAGAGTACCCAAGCCTGGCCCCATCGTTTTTGCCCGCGGTGTCAGTATTAAACTTGAAGTGAATGAACAAGAATTCGCCGGCAGCAGCCCGTGGATTTTAGGCAGTGTACTGGAGAAATTATTCTCACGCCTTGTCACCATGAATTCCTTTATTGAAATGTCACTCTATAGCTATCAACGAGGGCAGATCGGTTTCTGGTCTGCCCGCATGGGAAGCAAGAAATTAATATAAGAGAGGCATGCGAATATGAATACAGATGTCATTGCCATTCATCGGGCATGTCGTTTATCAGAATATTTCTGGCAACAACTCACCCAAGCGCCTTGGCAATTTGATTTATTTCAGACCCTACGCCGCATTGATGCTCAATCAGGAGAGTATTACCGATTAGGGACGGCACCATTGCCGCGCTATGAATCCGTGCGCTTGGGGCAACATGCTTCGATGATATTCGCCCCTTCTGCAATTTCAAAAGTTCGCAAGCTGGAAAATTCAAAGTTACATGAAATACTGATTTACAGCTTCGGATTGTTTGGCCCCAATGGGCCTATGCCCCTCTTTCTGACTGAGTATGCCTATACGCGAGAATATAATTATCATGATTCTACTTTGGGGGCCTTTGCCAATGTCTTCCACCATCGACTGATACTGCTTTTCTACCGGGCATGGGCCAATGCGCAGCCCACATCATCATTGGATAGACCAGACGATCAACAATTTTGTCATTATCTGGCCAGCCTAATCGGAATGGGGTTGCCTGCCCAGCAAAGCTTCAATAAAAAATACACCGGTAAGGCGAGTGATGCTGACACAAACAATATCATCAACAGTCACGCGCGTTATGCCTTGGCAGGGCATATTTCCCGTCAGGGACACAGTGCAGAGGGGCTGGAAAAAATCTTATTCGTTTATTTCAACGTGCCCGTAAAAGTTGTCCAGAATATTCCCCAGTGGCTAGAACTTGACACACAAGATCAGGTGAGGTTAGCCGCAGGCCGCCATATCCCCCGCTTGGGGGAATCTGCATTTCTAGGCACGGCCATATACGATACACAGCATAAATTCCGTATAGAGATTGGCCCCTTGACACGGGCAGAATATGACTTGTTTTTGCCAGAACAACCTAAATCCCAACAACTGCGTGAATGGGTTTATCAATATCTGGGAATTGAATATACATGGGATATAAAGCTGATACTTAATGAAGCAACAATAACCGAAATGCACCTGTCAGAAAGCGTAAAATTGGGTCTGAATAGCTGGCTGGGACACGTTACCAGACCGAGACATTATGATGATTTAATCTACAGCCCAGAAACTGCCGACATAAATTCGGCGCGATGCGCCTCCGGTTAATTTTTTCCATCGGACTGACCATTTTTTCATAAACCCGCTTTTTCATAAAAACAATTTTTCCGTAAACACCCTTTCCCATAAACATAATTATTGCGGATCATACTTATGTCAGAAATCAGCCGTTCTGTGCTTTTTGGTAAACTTAACCGTGTCTTATTCTCTTCACTGGAAAATGCGACTGCATTTTGTAAACTACGCGCTAATCCCTACGTCGAACTCGTACATTGGCTGCACCAGCTCATGCAACAGCAAGATAATGACCTACAGTTAATCATTCGTTATTTTGCCTTGGATGAGGCCAGCTTAAGAAAAGATATCATCGCAACGCTTGATCGCTTGCCACGTGGCGCCAGCACCATTTCTGACCTGTCAGAACACATTGACAGCGCAGTGGAAAGAGCGTGGGTATATGGCTCACTGAAATTCGGGGTTAATCAAATCCGCAGCGCGCATTGGCTGATTGGCATGTTAAAGACGTTCAACTTGCGTAATACATTGAAGGCCATTTCACCACAATTCGATAAGATAAATGCAGATACACTGGTAGATAATTTTAATGCTATCTGCGGAAGCAGTACAGAAGCACAAGCGGCCATTGATGCTGATTCAGCAACCCATGATGCCACTCAGGCAGCAACGCAACAAACAACAGACAGCGCCTTGCGGAAATATGGGCAAGAGCTGACTGCCCGCGCCCGTAACGGTGAAATTGACCCTGTGACAGGGCGTGATGAAGAGATCCGCCAGATTATCGATATCTTGATGCGCCGCCGTCAAAATAACCCGTTGCTGACAGGTGAGGCAGGCGTCGGTAAGACAGCCGTCATCGAGGGGCTGGCTTTGCGGATTGTGGCGGATGAAGTTCCTCCGCCGCTGAAAAACGTTCAACTCTGGTTGCTGGATATTGGCATGTTACAAGCCGGGGCGGGAGTCCGGGGTGAATTTGAATCCCGCTTACGTAAGGTTATTGATGAAGTACAATCCAGCCCTATTCCGATTATTTTGTTTATTGACGAAATTCATACCCTGATTGGCGCAGGCGGACAACAAGGAACAGGTGATGCCGCCAATTTATTAAAACCGGCATTGGCGCGGGGCCACTTACGGACACTGGGTGCCACCACTTGGTCTGAGTACAAGAAATACATTGAAAAAGATCCTGCCCTCACCCGCCGTTTTCAAGTTGTCCAAGTTCATGAGCCTGATGAAGTAAAAGCATTATTGATGCTGCGTAGCTTAGTCAATTCACTGGAAAATCATCACCATGTTCTGTTGTTGGATGAAGCTGTAGAAACGGCTGTCCGTCTTTCCCATCGCTATATTCCGGCCCGCCAATTACCGGACAAAGCCGTGGCTTTACTGGATACAGCTTGCGCCAGAGTAGCGATCAGCCAACATGCCGAGCCACCCCAATTGGAAAATTGCCGTCACCAAATTGAAGCCTTGAAGATTGAATTAGATATTGTTGAACGGGAATCTAAAATAGGTGTGGCCGATGGCCAGCGCTCGGAAGATATTCTTACCCAATTATCGCTGCTGGAAGAAGAACGAGCCGAACTGGAGCATCGTTGGCAACAAGAACTTGCTTTGATCAACAAAATCATTCAACTGAGAACCCAACTTCACCAACATTCATCCCATGACCGACAAAGCGATAAACCACCGCATGACGAAATTGATTCGCCCCATGATATTCACCGATCCCACAATGAATTGACGGAACTGCATCAGCAATTAAAAACCCTGCAAGAAGATACCCCGCTGATTTTTGCTTCTGTAGACAGTAATGTTATCTCCGCCGTGGTTTCCGATTGGACAGGCATTCCGCTCAATCGTATGGTAAAAGACGAGATTGATGCGGTATTGCGGTTGGCGGATACGCTTAATCAACGTGTCATTGGGCAGTATCATGCACTGGAATTAATTGCAAAACGGGTGCGCACTTCACGGGCCAGATTAGATGATCCCAATAAGCCGGTTGGTGTCTTCATGCTATGTGGCCCCTCTGGTGTGGGTAAAACTGAAACAGCGCTGGCACTGGCAGAAACATTGTATGGCGGGGAGCAAAATCTGATTACCATCAACATGAGTGAATTTCAGGAAGCTCATACTGTATCAACATTAAAAGGTGCCCCGCCGGGTTATGTCGGTTATGGGGAGGGCGGTGTTCTGACCGAGGCCGTTCGCCGCCGCCCTTACAGCGTCGTATTGCTGGATGAAATTGAAAAAGCCCATCCTGATGTTCATGAAATATTTTTTCAGGTCTTCGATAAAGGCTGGATGGAGGATGGAGAAGGCCGGCATATTGATTTTCGCAACACCATTATTATCCTGACATCCAATGTCGGTACCGATTTAATCAATTCACTGTGTATGCAACAAAATCCTGTTCCGGAGCCTGAAACGCTCACTACCGCACTGCGGAAACCTTTGTTGAATGTGTTTCCCGCCGCGCTATTGGGACGATTGTTGGTTATTCCCTACTATCCATTGAGCGATGAGGTGATGACAGAAATTGTTCATTTACAATTAGAAAGAATAAAGAAACGATTATTGGAAAATCATGCTATTACAGCCATATTCGATGACGTCATGATTAAACATATCGTTAGCCGATGTACAGAAATCGAATCGGGGGGCCGTATGGTTGATGCCATTTTAACCAATACCTTGCTGCCGCAAATCAGCCAGCATTTGCTTTCTGCCAGTGCTAATGGACAGCAATATCATCAGCTACGTGTCTCTCTCGAACAAGGTGAATTTCAGTTCCAGTTCATGGAATAACTGTGGGATCTAGGAGAGCGTCCATCATGTCAATTAATTGCAATATAGGTAATCCATTATCTTCCTGTTCACTGCCCGTTGGATACTGTTTTAACGAACTGGAAATAGAGAAAGTCATTGGCAAGGGAGGATTCGGCATTGTATACCGAGCATGGGATCATCAACAGAAGTGTGCGGTTGCTATCAAAGAATATATGCCCTTTTCTCTGGTGACCCGCAGTCAAGATTTAGAGTTGAAGCTGCGCAGGCAAAATTTCCAAAAGAGATATCAAATTGGGTTGACAAATTTTGTGCATGAAGCGCATTTAATGACTAAGTTCAAACATAAATGCTTACCGGTTTTTCTTCGTTTCTGGCAAAAAAACCAAACTGCCTATATTGTCACCCCATTTTACAATGGCGTGACATTGAAGGTATTGCTGGCAACACAACCCAATAGCATCAACCAGCGCTGGCTTTGCCGTATTTTATTACCTTTGCTTGATGCCATTAACACACTCCATCAAGCGGGTTATCTACACTGTGATATTTGTTTGGATAATATCCTGATTCAAGAAAATGGTGACCCCATTTTGCTCGATTTAGGCTCCGCGCGGAAAATGACTGAACGATTGTCTGATGAATCTGAGGTGTCGATAAGGCCGGGTTTTACCCCGATTGAACAATACACCGCCAATGATGAAGGTCAGCAAGGCCCTTGGTCAGATATCTATGCAATCGGCGCCTTGCTTCATACCCTGATTATAGGTTCGCCGCCGCCGGTCAGCATTGTACGCAATCTTGAGGATAATTATCAGCCTTTGGTCAAACGTAACCTTGCCGGATATTCACATTCATTCTTGCAACTCATTGATCAGGCTTTATCTGTTGAACCTTCAGAGCGCCCAAGGAACACATCGGACTTAGCTGCAATGATAAAATCATCTGTCAGCGAATCATCTCAATTCCTCTCATTATCCAAGCCGATAAAATTATCTGATGTACTCAGAACCGATACCCCTTCAATAAGTTCAAACATTGAATAGCGTTCTCTTAGAACAGCGATCTTTACTTGGCAATATGTTGCCTTCTAAAAATTTTGTCGTCGCATGAAGGGAAATGGAAACAGTCAGCCAGAAATCTCTGGCTGGCTGTTTTAAATTCAAGCTATTGTTTTAAGATCACACACTCATTTTAAGAACACAGAATCTTAAGAGCCAAGAAAGCGTGATTATTCGTCATCATCTGCCTGTTCAGGGGTGTGTTTTTTACCACTCAATCCATATTCGCGCAATTTATTGGCAATGGCGGTGTGAGAAACACCAAGCCGTTTTGCCAGTTTGCGCGTGCTGGGATAATGGCGATAAAGGCGCGTCAATATAGAACGTTCAAAACGCTTGCTGATCTCATCCAAAGACCCTTCCAGCATATCTTCATTAAATGCCATGTCAGCATCCAATCCAGGTAACTGAATATCTTGCGGGCATAATTTGTTACCCTCAGATTGAGTCAATGCATGGTAGATCGCATTGCGTAGTTGCCTGACATTCCCCGGCCAATGATAACCACTCAGAAATTGTTCCAAATCATGGGAGTACTTGGGTTTGGCTAAACCCTGCTCTTTTGCAAAACGTGTCACAAAATAATCCGTCAGTGGCATGATATCTGCCTGACGCTCCCTTAAAGGAGGCAATGTGATTGTTAATACATTCAGCCGATAGTAGAGATCTTCCCGAAATTCCCCTTGTTGTACTAATTCAAGGAGGTTTTTCTGGGTGGCACAGATAATCCGGACATCAACATTAACTTCGTTGTCTTCACCGACACGGCGGAATGTTCCATCATTCAAAAAACGCAGTAATTTAATCTGCATTTGCGGCGACATTTCGCCGATTTCATCCAATAAAACCGTGCCGCCATTAGCCTGTTCAAAGAACCCTTTTTTACCTTCCACCGCATTCGGATAGGCTCCTGCGGCATAACCAAACAGCTCGCTCTCAACAACATCATCTGGCATGGAGGCACAATTCAGCCCCAGAAAAGGTTGATTTCCTCTGGCGCTCCGCAAATGACAGGCTTTGGCGAATTCATCTTTTCCTGTTCCTGTTTCCCCAATCAGCAGTAAGGGAGCGTCAAGCATTGCCATTTTGCGGGCTTGTTCGACCACATGAACCATTTTGGGACTGACAGCAATAAGCTGCCCAAAAGCGGTATCATCATTTACAGTTAATTTTTTGCGTAATGACTCAACTTGCGTTGATAAATGAGATACTGCTGAGCGCAATATAATCACTGCCCCAACACACCTGACAACCTGATTCTCATCAGTTAACTGCATGGGAATAATATCCATCATGTAATCCCGGCCTTTGATGGATAGTTGTGTGGTATTTGGTTGGTGGTGCTCACTTTCGAGCCAGCGGCTAAAGTTGTAGTTGCTGATTAGGTTGGCGATATTCTTTTGATCGACCTTCTCTTTGTCGAGATCAAACAGTGACAGGGAGGCCGGATTGGCCAGTTCTATGTTGCCTTTCATATCAATTGAAAATATAGGCTCAGGAACTGATTCCAGTAACGTCCACATTGCCCGGTGTTCTTTCTCTGACGGCATGAAAGCAACCGTCCTGACATCAATCACACCACTGATCCGACGGATCTCCGCCATTAATAAACGAAATGTGTTGAAATCAATTTGGGTAAAGTTAAGGTAAATACGACGAGCAGGAGAAATTTCAATTCCTTTCAGGTCAATATTTCGTAGAACCAGTAAATCAAGCAACTCTCGGGTTAACCCAATTCGATCCTGACAAGTAACTTCCAATCGCATTATTCTGACCTTATTTACACGATGCTCATAACCGACTGAAATGTTACCCGTTACTATGCAATAGATGAAGCCCTTGTCAGTAAAAGTTTACAATAAAGTCAGATGTCAACCTAAAATAACAGTAGCTATCGTTTATCCACTGTGCTGTTTTCTGTTTCTTTGAGTACGTTTTTGGCTTTCGTGAATGTATTTTTTTTCGCCGGCAATGTCCCTTTAATCTGGGCAAGCAATTGGTGACGGAAATCCCCCAGCTTTGGTTTATCCCCATCAATCCACGGCAAAGGACGGCATAACTCCATCGCCTTGATTCCCAGACGGGCCGTAAGCAGCCCCGCGCCAATACCTTGTGCGGCTCGCGCAGAAAGGCGCGCTGCGATATCCTGTGATAACCAATCCATTCCGACTTCCCTGACCAGCTCTGATGCTCCCGCAAAAGCAATGTTCAACAAAACCAACCGAAACAAGCGAATGCGGCTGAAATAACCTAATTCGATTCCGTAAAGTGCCGCAATCCGGTTAATCAGGCGAATATTTCTCCACGCAATAAAGGCCATATCGACTATCGCCAACGGACTGACGGCAATCATTAATGCAGATTCTGCAGCAGAACGGCTAATTTCTTTCTTGGCTTGCGCATCCAGAACCGGCTGTACCAGCTTGCTGTACAGCATGACAATTTCACGATCATTGTGTGTTTCATGCATGGCCGCTTGCCAGCGCTGCAATGCCGGATGCTGTGGTTCAATCCCGGCTTGTGCGGCCAATTTCTCGCAAAATTGACGCCCTTTGCCGACACCATGGCTTTGCAACAGGGCTTTTGCGTTATCCCGCTCTTCCGTACGTTGGCGCAGGTGATAAAGACGACGCCATTCTTTTATTACACTGCCTATTCCAGCCAGCATAATCATGCTACCCGCAGCGGCAATGCCCAATGCTATCCAGTCATGTTGTTGCCATGATTGATATATCCACTGGATAAATTGAGCGACTACGCTGACACCCAGCAACAAGATGGCGCAGGTAAAGATTTTTCGCCAAAAGCTACGTTTGGGCCGCAAAGCCGCATTTACTGCACCTTCGAACTCTCCTTCTTGCTCCTCTGCGGCCAATTCTGGCATCGCTGGATAGAATTCATTTTCCTGATTATCAAATTCCTTTTTCGATTTCAGTGATGGCTCTTGCGACGTTGACGCCTGATCGCTGAAATCCATTCTCGGTTTCAGAGGCTCTGTCATGTTAGTTTATCTCCCAATAAAAACTCCATCGCACTATCCATGCGAATATGGGGTAACGGTGTATCGACATTGACTTGTCTTGGCCGGAATGATTCGAAATTAAACCCTTGCTTTTGCCAAAAATCGTTGTTCGGCAAACGTTGTGGCACTTCTCCCGGAAAAAATGTCATTAGTTTATCATCTGACAGACGGTTTCCCTTAATGGCCGGGAATTTTTCACCATCATGGGCCACTATGCCACTTTCTGTTGCCTGAACAGATGCCAGCCCCGCACAATCCATGCTGATCCCTTCAAATGCAGCATTTTGCCAGGCTTCCTGAACCAATTGCTGCAACAGGGAAACAAGGTTTGCGTGTTGATCGGGGGTAATATGATCGGCTTTGCTGGCAGCAAACATTAATTTGTCAATGCAGGGTGAAAACAGACGCCGGAACAGTGTTCGCTTGCCATAGTGGAAACTCTGCATAAGCTGCGTCAACGCAAGCCGCATGTCATTGAATGCTTGCGGGCCACTATTCAATGGCTGCAAACAATCCACCAAAACAATCTGTCGGTCAAAACGGAGAAAATGCTCTTTGTAGAACCCTTTGACGACATGGTCACAGTAGTAGGCAAAACGTTCCCTCAACATGCCGATGTTGGTGTGTTTATCCGCTTTTGCTAATTGAGGTTCGCCAATTTTGTCAATATCCGGCCACGGAAAGAATTGCAGGGCTGGCGCTCCGGCCAGATCTCCCGGCAATACGAAACGACCGGGTTGGATGAAGTGCAATCCCTGCTGTTTACACTGATGCAAGTAATCGGTATAGGCCTGAGCGATTTTGGCCAGTAAGTTTTCATCGGCAGGAGCCAATGGATCGCATTGATTGCATAATTCTAGCCACGGCTTGGTCCACTCCTTTCTTTCCCCTTTCAGCAATCCACTCATATGCCGCGACCATGCCAGATAGTTTTGCTCTAGCATGGGCAAATCCAATAACCATTCTCCCGGATAATCGACGATTTCCAGATAAAGGGTTGAGGTTTCCTTAAGGTAACGAAATAGAGAATCTTCAGAGCGGTAACGCAGCGCCAAGCGAATTTCACTCACGCCACGTGTCGGGATCGGCCAGTAAGGCGGTGTTTCATGCAACGCTGCAATATTTTCATCATAAGCAAAGCGGGGAACACCCAAATCCCGCTGTGGAACTCGCTTGACACCAAGCAGTCGTCCATCGCGTACTGCTGAAAATAACGGCAATCTGGCACCGCTATGAATATGAAGTAACTGGTTTACCAAAGATGTGATGAATGCGGTCTTTCCACTGCGACTTAATCCTGTTACCGCCAACCGCAAGTGGCGGTCCATTCCACGATTCACAAGAGCTGTTAATTCGTTTTGCAACCGTTTCATGTTTCTCCCAATGGAATACCGTAGTTCGGTTTAACCTAGCCCGTAACACCGGTATTTGATTTCATGCCCAGTCATTCCGCTGTTACGGCCAGATCGCATATATTTTTTCTATTAACGACATAAACTCACTATATAAACTAATTAGACCAATTAGATAGATTTGTCGTCTTTCAATTAATGAAGTCTATGGCTCAATTTTATCCATGACCTAAAGCTGGCGAAAACGGCTGCGTACGCTGTAAGTGTCAGATGTAATGTAGCGCTCCATTTGGCGCAAGCGAGCTTCGCCTGCCCTCAATTGGTAATCAACTTCATCCAACATTTTCTGCGCCGATGGCCCTGCCTCTTTTTCATCAGCCCGGTATCCCGCAGGTGCCGGCTCCATAACAATGGACAAAATAATATAAGCCAATACCGTTATACCAAACAGCCCGAAGAACAACGATAGTACCGTGATGGTGCGGATAAGTGGAACGGGAACGTCAAAATAGTTTGCCACCCCGGCACAAACCCCTTTAACCATTCCTTGCTCAGGCAGGCGGTAAAATTTCCGGTTGTACCTATTCGACATTATGACTGCCTCCAGTTTGGATGCTCTGCATCGAGGATGTCTTCCAGCGTTTTGATCCGTTCCTGCATATGCCGGGCATTCTCTGTCAGTTGCTCTAAACGCTGGATTTCGTTGCTCCCTAACTGACCTCTGTTGTTCTGACTGCTGTAATGCAACCACAGCCAGATAGGTAAGACAAAAAGTACAAAGATGATCAGCGGGATCCCAAGAAATATATAGCCCATTATCTTTCCTTAGTTGTGCAAACAATAAGTTGTGCATGACATAAGCCATGCATGGCTTATGTCATTATTGTGAGTCTTTGGTACTCATTTTAGCTTTCAGGGCCGCGAGTTGCGCACTGATTTCATCATCTGCCTTTAATTCTGCAAATTGCTGGTCGAGTGATTTCTGTTTACCCAGCCCGACAGTTTCAGCTTCCGCTTCCAAATGGTCGATTCGACGTTCAAATTGCTCAAAGCGCGCCATTGCTTCATCAATTTTACCGCTATCCAATTGACGACGTACTTCACGGGAAGATGCGGCAGCTTGATGACGCAAAGATAATGATTGTTGTCTTGCTCTCGCTTCTGTCAATTTATTTTCCAGCTCTGTGACTTCTCCCTTGATGCGCTCAAGTGTTTCGTCCAAGAGAGACAGCTCATTTGTCAGAGTTGCAACCAAGCTGCTGACTTTTTGTTTTTCAATCAATGCTGCACGAGCCAGATCTTCTTTATCTTTGCTCAGTGCTAGTTCCGCTTTTTCCTGCCAGCCATCAATCTGGCTTTCACCCATGCTGATGCGGCGCAGAAGCTGTTTTTTTTCTGCCAGCGTGCGGGCTGACGTTGAGCGGATTTCCACCAGCGTGTCTTCCATTTCCTGAATCATCAAGCGGATCATTTTCTGCGGATCTTCCGCTTTATCTAACAGAGAAGAAATATTAGCGTTTACGATATCAGCAAAACGAGAAAAAATACCCATAGTTATAAACCTCTTTCATTAGTATGGTACATGTTATGTTGGTGTCTTGTTAAAGATGAATACAAGCTACACGATAAGGCTCTCAATCTAATACAAAATGCATGCCAACTTTTTTAGTTTAATTATCTGGTTGAAATTACTTAAATAATTTATCTTTAACTTTTTACCACTATCATTTAACGAAGTTAAATTGACTAACTATTGGCGAAAAATACCATGCCTCAGTTCATTGATAACCTATTAGGTGAAGCAAACTGTTTTATTGAAATTTTGGAGCAAGTCTCTGCACTGGCAAAATTGAATAAACCCGTTTTAGTTTTAGGGGAACGAGGAACGGGTAAGGAACTGATCGCACGCCGCCTGCATTATCTTTCTCCACGTTGGCAGGGGCCGTTCATCTCGCTCAATTGTGCAGCACTCAATGAAAACTTGCTTGATTCAGAGCTATTTGGTCATGAAGCCGGTTCATTTACCGGTGCCCGAGCAAAACACCAAGGACGTTTCGAACGGGCAGACGGAGGAACATTATTTCTTGATGAATTGGCTACCGCACCCATGCAGGTGCAGGAAAAATTACTGCGGGTAATTGAATATGGTTATTTGGAACGTGTTGGCGGCAATCAGTCATTGCAGGTTGATGTACGCTTGATTTGCGCAACCAATGAAGACCTGCCTGCTATGGCTGTTCAGGGAAAATTCAGGGCTGATTTGCTTGATAGGCTCGCGTTCGATGTCGTACAAATCCCCCCATTGCGCCAACGACACCCCGATATCATGTTATTGGCACAACATTTTGCCATCCATATGTGCCAGGAACTCAATCTGCCTTTTTTCCCCGGTTTTACCGACGAGGCCAAGCAACAACTCCTTTCTTATCATTGGCCCGGTAATGTGCGTGAATTAAAAAATGTGATAGAGCGCTCAATTTACCGACACGGTAACAATGAAAGTGAATTAAATTCCATTATTATTAATCCCTTTTCAGCGTCACAGCAATTGACCTCACAATCTCCGGCTCCCCTATCAACAGATAATGATTCTATCGATTATTTCCTCCCGAAATTACCACTCGATTTAAGGCAATGGCAAAATGACAGTGAAAAGCGTTTAATTATGCAGGCGTTGACTGAAAGCCAATTCAATCAGAAAAAAGCGGCTAATAAACTCAATCTGACTTACCATCAGCTACGTGGGTTAATCAAGAAACACCACATCAGCATTCAGGTTAGTGAGTAGTTGAAGGTCAGTCGGTAAAAATCAGTAGTTGAAAATCGGTATGAAGCAGATAAAAAAATAGCCGGCACCCGAGCCGGCTAATAAAATACTGGAAGCAATGTGAGCAATGTCGCGCTTTATTTGGAACTCCCAACTTGAAGTTACAAGCGTGTTTCCCTAAAGCACATGCAAATGATAATACTTCTCAATTCTATTTGTAAAGCATTTAATTGAGAATACTTCTCACTATCGTGATCTGACCGTTGTTTTTGAGCAAAAAGCGTTAATTAAGTACAATGGCCAGATTCTTTTTTATGGCTGACGTTTTATATGCGATATTTGATTTACTGGATCATATTATTATTTTCTTTCCCCGCCCCGGCGGCCAATAATGCTATTCCAGAACCTGTGACAGAAAAGACTATAAAAACAACAACTACCACACTTATTCCCAGATCCAGAATTCACGATACTACGGAAAGTCTATCTCACGCTTCAACTGACTTAAGGCAGAGTGGGTTTATTTATTGTGTCAACGGCAACCTGAATACATTTAATCCACAGAAATCCATCAGTGGATTAACCGTGGATACGCTTGCCGCACAGATTTACAACCGTCTGCTGGGCGTTGATCCCCTAACCTACCGCTTGGCTCCGGAACTGGCCACTCATTGGGAAATACGGGATAACGGCGCAACCTATCGTTTTTATCTGCGCCGCAATGTTGCTTTTCAATCGACCGAATGGTTTACGCCAACCCGCACAATGAATGCGGATGATGTCGTGTTCAGTTTCCGCCGCCTCTTTGATAAAACGCACTATTACCATTACGTCAATGGCGGCAATTATCCTTATTTTGATAGCTTGCAGTTTGGTGATGCAGTCAAGGATATCCGTAAAATCGACAAATATACCGTTGAATTTCAACTTAATGCGCCTGACGCTTCCTTTATTTGGCATTTAGCAACCCACTATGCTCCTATTTTGTCCCAAGAATATGCCCAGAAGCTCCACCAAATGAACCGGCAAGAGCAGATAGACTGGAAACCTGTAGGCACGGGGCCTTTCATGCTGGAAGATTATCAAGTGGAGCAATTTATCCGCCTTGTTCGCCATGACAAATACTGGAATGGCAAGCCCCAAATGGAACAGGTCGTTGTGGATACAGGGGCTGGCGGTACTGGCCGAATCTCCAAGCTCCTTACCGGTGAATGTGATGTCTTGGCATACCCCGATGCCAACCAATGGAATATCTTGCATGATGATCCAAACCTGCGACAAACACTGCGCTCAGGAATGAATATCGCTTATCTGGCATTCAATACCAGTAAACCGCCATTGGATCAATTGAAAGTCCGTCAGGCAATTGCTTATGCCATCAATAACCAACGGTTGATGAAATCAATTTATTATGGCACGGCAGAAACAGCGGCATCTATTTTGCCCCGCGCATCTTGGGCGTATGATAATCGTGCTGAAATCACCGAATATAATCCTGAAAAATCCCGGAAGATGTTAAATAAACTGGGATTAAATGGTCTGGAATTGACGTTATGGGTGCCAACTGCATCGCAGTCTTACAACCCAAGCCCCCTGAAGATGGCTGAACTCATTCAGGCCGATTTGGCACATGTCGGCATTAAAATGTCCATTCGCCCCGTCGAAGGCCGTTTTCAGGAAAATCAGTTGATGGATAAAACCCACGATATGACTCTGGCGGGTTGGTCTACCGATAGCAACGACCCTGACAGTTTTTTCCGCCCATTATTGAGTTGTGCCGCCATTGCGTCCCAAACCAACTTGAGCCGCTGGTGTAATGCGGATTTTGATGATGCTCTTCATCAAGCATTATTGAATCAACAACTTGCAGAACGCATCAACAATTATCATGTTGCACAAGAAATTCTCGCTCAACAATTACCTGTACTACCATTAGCTTATTCAATGCGCTTACAAATCTTTCGTTATAACATTAAAGGATTGGTTCTGAGTCCGTTTGGCAACAGCTCCTTTGGTAAAGTTTACCGTGAGCAAAGCACCCCTGTTCCTGCTGAAAATAAAAAGGGAAGCGAATGATTATTTATATCCTGCGTCGTTTGGTGCTGCTGGTTGTGACGCTATTTTTTCTTTCATTTATCAGCTTCAGCCTGATGTATTTCACGCCGCATGGTCCTTTGAGCGGTGCTTCATTGGTGGATGCTTATCTATTTTACTTCCGTAGCCTGCTGCAATGGGATTTTGGCATTTCCAGCATTAATGGTGAGCGAATTATCACGCAGTTGTATGAAGTGCTCCCGGCGACTATGGAGCTTTGTATTCTCTCTTTCTCCATCGCATTACTCATCGGGATCCCTCTGGGGATTGTCGCGGGTGTTTGGCGCAATAAAAAAGCAGACATCATTATCAGTACATTTGCGTTATGTGGCTTTTCTATCCCTGTATTCTGGCTGGCCCTGCTGCTCATTCTCCTTTTTTCTCTCCATCTGGGATGGCTGCCTGTTTCAGGGCGATTTGATTTGCTCTACCGGATGGAGCCGGTGACAGGCTCCGCATTAATTGATGCTTGGCTGTCAAAATCGCCTTATCGCAATGATATGATCATGAGCGTCATTCAGCATATGATCCTGCCGGTTCTCACATTGGCGGTAGCGCCCATGACGGAAGTCATTCGTTTGATGCGCAACAGTGCGGAGGAAATCTCAACTGCAAACTATATTAAATCAGCGGCAACACGCGGCTTGTCAAGATTGACAATTATCCGTCGTCACTTGTTGCATAATGCATTGCCCCCCATTATTCCCAAATTGGGGTTACAATTTTCAACCATGCTTACATTGGCTATGGTGACAGAGCAGGTATTTAACTGGCCCGGCCTTGGGCGTTGGCTTATCAGTGCTGTTCGCCAGCAAGATTATTCAGCAATTTCAGCGGGTGTTATGGTAGTAGGAACCTTGGTTATTTCAGTCAATATACTGACAGATATTATTGGAGCGATGGCTAATCCTCTGAAGCATAAGGAATGGTATGCCTTTAGATAACTTTTATCAGGAAAAGAAAATGCCTTCGCCATTAAAAGTTATCTGGCGATTCTTCTATTCTGACCTGCTGGCAATGATGGGTTTTTATGGGGTGCTGATTTTAATTGCGTTAAGTTTATTGGGGGACTATATCGCCCCATATCGGCTTGACCAGCAATTTGTAGAACAGCTTATGCCTCCTTCATGGTCACATCACGGCAACGTCGCTTTTTTCCTCGGAACTGACGATCTTGGACGCGATATTTTTAGCCGTCTGTTGATTGGGACATCATCCACATTTGGAACTGCGCTGATTGTCACTGCGATCGCTGCTATTGTCGGCTTAGTTATCGGGAGTCTTGCGGGCATGAGTCATGGATTGAAATCAGCAGTCCTGAATCATATCCTTGATACTTTGCTCTCGATTCCTTCGCTGTTGCTGGCGATTATTGTCGTTGCATTTGTCGGAGCCAGCCTGCATCATGCCATGATAGCGGTTTGTCTGGCATTGTTGCCAAGAATAGTCCGCACCGTTTATACCGCAGTACATGACGAGCTGGATAAAGAATATATTACTGCCGCACGCCTGGATGGTGCTTCAAATTACCATATTTTACGCTACGCCATTTTCCCCAATATTACCGCCGTGATTGTCAGTGAATTAACCCGGGCCCTTTCTATCGCTATCCTTGATATCGCAGCCCTGGGATTTCTCGATCTCGGAGCGCAATTACCGTCACCTGAATGGGGTGCCATGTTGGGGGATTCGCTGGAATTACTTTATGCTGCACCTTGGACCGTTATGCTGCCCGGAGCCGCAATTATGCTCAGTGTCCTGTTGGTCAATTTACTGGGCGACGGTCTCCATCGAGCCATTAATGCAGGAGTCGAATAATGCCATTACTTGATATTCGAAACCTCACCATTGAGTTTATGACCGCTGAAGGCCCCGTTAAAGCCGTTGATAGATTCAGTATTTCACTGACAGAAGGTGAAATCCTCGGTCTGGCTGGCGAGTCTGGATCAGGGAAGAGTCTGATTGCCAAAGCGATTTGTGGCGTCACAAAAGATAACCTCAATGTTACTGCTGATCGTTTTCGTTTCAACGATATTGATTTATTGCGCCTGACACCACGGCAACGCCGCAAAGTGATAGGCCACAATATTTCAATGATTTTTCAGGAGCCACAGTCATGTCTCGATCCATCTGAAAATATTGGCAAGCAACTCATTCAAGCCATCCCCAGCTGGACGTATAAAGGCCGCTGGTGGCAAAGATTTAATTGGCGAAAGCGCCGTGCAATCGAGCTATTGCACCGCGTTGGCATTAAAGATCATAACGACATCATGCACAGTTACCCTTATGAATTAACAGAAGGTGAGTGCCAGAAAGTCATGATTGCCATTGCCCTTGCCAATCAACCCAGATTGCTGATTGCAGATGAACCAACCAATGCCATGGAGCCAACAACACAGGCCCAAATTTTCCGTTTGCTATCGAGTTTGAATCAAAACAACAACATGACGATCTTATTGATTAGTCATGATTTGCAAATGATGAGCAAACTGGTCAAACGGATCAATGTGCTGTATTGCGGCCAAACCGTGGAAAGCGCCACCCCAGATGAATTACTGGTAACGCCTCACCATCCTTATACACAGGCGCTTATCCGTTCAATTCCTGACTTTGGCAGCCCGCTTCCACATAAAAGCCGGCTGAATACACTGCCGGGAGGCATTCCCTCTCTGGAACACCTGCCGGTGGGATGCCGTTTAGGGCCACGTTGTCCCTATGCCCAGAAAACTTGCATTGAGACCCCACGGCTACGAGTGGTTAAAAGCCATGCATTCGCCTGCCATTTCCCTTTGAATATGGAGGAGCCGTAATTGGTTGATACATTACTGGAAGTCAAAAATCTGACTAAAACATTCCGCTATCAAACGGGATTATTTCGCCGACTGCACCTCGACGCCGTAAAACCGGTGAGCTTTACTTTGCAACCGAAAAAAACGCTGGCCATCATTGGCGCGAATGGTTCCGGCAAGTCCACACTGGCAAGAATGCTGTCAGGGGTTATTGAACCGACTTCCGGCGAAATTCTGATCGACGGCCATAAACTGACTTACGGGGATTACAGTTATCGCAGCCAACGCATACGCATGATTTTTCAAGATCCCAGTACTTCGTTGAATCCTCGCCAGCGTATCGGGCAAATTCTGGATATGCCGTTAATCCTGAATACCGAATTATCCCCGGCTGAACGCGAGAAACGGATCAATCAGACATTACGCCAAGTCGGATTACGGTCAGATCATGCCAATTATTATCCGCACATGCTCGCCTCCGGGCAAAAGCAGCGTGTCGCTCTGGCACGGGCATTAATATTGCAGCCACAAATTATTGTTGCTGATGAAGCATTGGCTTCCCTTGATATGTCAATGCGTTCCCAAATCATCAACTTAATGCTGGAATTACAGGAACAACATGGGATTTCATACATCTATGTAACCCAGCATCTCGGTATGATGAAGCATATCAGTGATCAAATGCTGGTGATGCATGAAGGGGAAGTTGTTGAACGTGGTAATACAGCGGAGGTGCTGGCTTCCCCGTTGCATGACATTACACGCAAATTGATAGCCAGTCATTTTGGTGAAGCGCTATCCGCCGATGCTTGGCGGCAAGATATCACCTGATTTTTAATGTTAACCGGACGTATTTTATTCACTGATCGGAACAGAGTAGGAAACTCACCACATTTCTCTCCGGCATGGTAGAATCGTCCCCGTTTATTAACAATAAACACCTTGGTCATATTATGGATATTATTTTAACTCCGTGACTATTGGTGTTTGCTCACAAAGAACAATAAGGATACTGCTATGGGTTTCATGACCGGCAAGCGCATTCTCATTACTGGCGTCGCCAGCAAACTGTCTATCGCTTATGGGATTGCTAAAGCAATGCACGATCAAGGAGCAGAGCTGGCTTTTACCTATCAAAATGACAAGCTGAAACCTCGTGTCGAAGAGTTCGCTGCATCACTGAATTCTAATATCGTTCTGCCATGTGATGTTGCTGAAGATGAAAGCATCGACGCATTGTTTGTTGAATTGGGTAAAGTATGGCCTAAATTCGATGGTTTCGTTCACTCCATCGGATATGCACCTGCTGATCAACTTGATGGTGATTATGTTAATGCTGTTACCCGTGAAGGTTTCAAAATTGCACATGACATCAGTGCATACAGCTTTGTTGCGATGGCAAAAACATGCCGCAGCATGCTGAATCCTAATTCTGCCCTGCTTACCCTGAGCTATCTGGGTGCAGAACGTGCTATCCCTAACTATAACGTAATGGGTCTGGCAAAAGCGTCTCTGGAAGCAAACGTTCGTTATATGGCAAATGCAATGGGCGTTGAAGGCATTCGCGTTAACGGCATTTCAGCTGGCCCAATTCGTACTTTGGCGGCTTCTGGTATTAAAGACTTCCGTAAAATGCTGGCACACTGCGAAGCAGTGACACCTATCCGTCGTACTGTCACGACAGAAGATGTGGGTAATGCGGCTGCATTCCTGTGTTCTGATCTGGCTGGTGGCGTTACGGGTGAGATCCTGCATGTAGATGGTGGCTTTAGCATCGCTGCAATGAATGAGCTAGAACTGAAATAAGAACGCTAGATAATTGACCTACTCAATAAGCCCGGTTATTTTTATTACACTGGGCTTATTCCTCCCCTTTGCTCCCTGCTTAACATATTGACTTTTAAATAAAAAACGACTACTGTTTTTTGTTTTATTGTATCCAAAATTAACATACCCACAAAATTAAAGGCTTAATTAAGGAACAAGTTATGAAACTATACTATACACCGGGAGCTTGCTCACTCTCCCCCCATATCATTCTTCGTGAAACAGGTTTGGATTTCAGTATGGTAAAAGTGGATTTAATAAATAAAAAAACTGAAAGTGGTGCTGATTTTCGTGCTATCAATCCCAAAGGAAAAGTACCTACAATTCTGCTTGATAATGGCCAAATACTCACGGAAGCGACTGCCATTCTTAAATATATTGCCGACCAAAAACCTGATAAAAACCTACTCGCACCGACAGGCACAATGGAGCATTACCATCAAATAGAATGGTTAAGTTACATATCCAGTGAATTGCATCAAAATTTTTCGCCTCTGTTTCCGATTATGGCAGCTCCCCAAGCCGCTATCGATATTGCGATAAAAAAGCTAAAATTTCACTTTGCTTATATTGATGGCATCTTAGCAAAACAGCCTTATATCGCTGGGGATCATTTTACCGTCGTAGATTCTTATCTATTCGTCATTATTCTGTGGGCACCCACCACAAAATTAGATATTTCTGAATTGGTATATTTAAACGCTTATAGGGATAAAATTAAGCAACGTCCCAATGTTCATGATGCTCTAATGGCAGAAGGCTTGATTTAAATTAATTATGGGTGATTTCAGGTAGATATTCTTTCAATATTGCTTGCTTCCGGTACAGCCGTACCGGAAGCTTAATTAGACTGGCTACCTATCCCAATGGATATAATAGATTTCAAGCCGCGACTTGAAAGTGACAAGTAACAGGGATATGTCAGTCAATTTGTAGTGCGCTGAAATGATATGTTGGTACAACCATTTTGTCCTGTGCAGCGACTAATTGTAATTCGAATTCTCCGCTTCTTTGCGTTTCCAGCATCACTTCATAAACAGCGGCTGCTACATGCTCTAACGCAGCTTGTAATTCTGTATTCCCCAAAGATGGGCTTTTTAATAAATTCACTAAGAATAAGCCGCTGGTTAAATCGCCAACACCAACAGGTTGACGCGCTCCTGTATCAATCAATGGGCGGCTAATATGCCAACTATGCTCTTTGGTTACCAACAGCATTTCAAAACAATCTGTTTTATATCCTGCACGACTAAGATGTTTCACCAGCACAATCTTCGGACCTTTTTCACATAATGCACGTGCCGCAGATATTGCTTGTTCCACATTTTCAATTTTTCGTTCAGATAATATTTCAAGCTCTAATAAATTAGGCGCAATAATGTCACTGGCAGGCAATGATTTTTCACAGTGAAATTCCGCCACTCCTGGAGCAACAATACAACCTTTTTCTGGGTGTCCCATAACCGGATCACAAAAATACCAAGCCTCGGGATTAGCTTGCTTAACCTGTTTCACGATATCGAGAATACGATCTCCCTGCTCTGCAGAGCCAATATAACCACTCAATACCGCATTACAGGAAGCGAGTTTATTAATTTCACCGATGCCTTGCGCTATTTCAGTCAGATGCTCTGGTGGCATCACACAACCACGCCATTGAGGATATTGTGTGTGGTTAGAAAATTGAACTGTATTTAATGGCCATACGTTCACTCCCATACGGTACATTGGAAAAACAGCAGCACTATTTCCTGCATGACCAAAAACAACGTGAGACTGAATTGAAAGAATATTTTTCATGATAAGGCCTAGTTTATTATTTTTTGATTCACAGATGGCTTATTAAGATATCGTTATACTTTAAGGGCAACATTACTGTTGCCCTTAATAAAAACTTTTACTTGTGTGAATTATTTCCAGTTAATCAGGCAATAATGTTTTTTGCCGCGACGCAGTAAGGTATAGCGTCCAAATAGACGATCAGAGTCCGCAAAGACATACATTGGTTCAGACTGCTTTTCACCATTGATGGAAACCGCGTTAGAGCTGATCATGGTGCGAGCCTGTCCGCGAGAAGGAACAAATTCAGCGCTGACCAATGCTTGTTGCAAATCAGCCCCTTTTTCAAGTTCAATCGCAGGCATGCCATCTTGAGCCAATTGAGCAAAGTCATCTTCGGTTAAATCAGCAACATTCCCAGAGAACAAACTTTCAGTAATACGCTTTGCCGCAGTCAGCCCAGCGTCACCATGTACCATGCCTGTAACTTGTTCAGCCAATACATATTGAGCGCGTGGCGCTTTACCGCTGTTCTTATCTTCTTCTTCAAGTGCATTGATTTCTTCAATGTTCATAAATGTAAAGAATTTCAGGAAACGATAAACATCTGCGTCTGCCGTATTAATCCAGAACTGGTAAAATTTATATGGACTGGTTTTCTTAGGATCCAGCCAAACTGCCCCGCCTTCTGTTTTACCGAATTTGGTTCCATCTGACTTGGTGATCAGCGGTACTGTCATACCAAACACTTGTTTTTGGTGTAAGCGACGAGTCAAATCAATACCTGATGTAATGTTGCCCCATTGGTCTGAACCCCCAATCTGCAATTCAACACCATATTTACCATTCAGGTTTGCAAAGTCATATGACTGCAATAGATTGTAAGAAAATTCAGTATATGAAATACCAACATCGTCACGGTTCAAGCGCTGTTTTACCGCTTCTTTGTTAATCATTTGGTTAACAGAAAAATGCTTACCAATATCACGCAAGAAAGTCAGCACATCCATTTCACCAAACCATTCATAGTTATTGGCTAACTCTGCGCCACTCTCACCTTCAAAACTGAGGAATGGTGAAACCTGCTTGCGAATTTTCTCAACCCACTCTTGGACAGTGTCTTCTGTGTTCAATTTGCGTTCTGTTGCTTTAAAACTTGGATCGCCAATCAAACCTGTCGCGCCGCCAACCAATGCAATAGGCTTATGCCCAGCAAGTTGGAATCGTTTTAAACACAGCAAAGGAACCAGATGGCCCAAATGCAAGCTGTCAGCGGTAGGATCGAAGCCACAATAGAGAGAAACCGGACCTTGCGCCAGTCTCTCAGCTAACGCTTCCTCATCCGTTACCTGGGCAACAAGGCCCCGCTCTTGCAGTTGTTTAATCAGGTTATTGCTAGACATCAATGACTCCATCGGTTTGTATATTTTACCTATATATCTATATAAGCATCTCGTTATAAATCACGTGCTATAGCATAAAACGCCAGTAATATAAGTGCCAGTATTAAAAACAGTAATTATCCACTCAAATTATCAAGCCCCTATTTTATAGGCTGTAATCTGAAAGCTATTGCATACTACCGGGCATTTCGACGTAAGTTAGCTCTTTGTTAAGGAGCTAAACGGTCAATATGCCATCCATTATCTTCTCGTTGGTACAGAAAACGGTCATGTAAACGGTTGGCGCCTCCCTGCCAGAATTCTACCGAATCAAATTCGACTTTGAATCCCCCCCAAAAGCTGGGCAACGGCACTTCGCCATTTTTGAATTTTTGTTTCAACTCCAAAAACTTTCCTTCCAGAATGCCTCGGGCAGAGATCCGTGAAGATTGTTGAGAAGCCCATGCTGCAATTTGGCTGTCTCTTGGGCGGCTATGAAAATATTTTATGACTTCAGTAGGAGATAAACGCTCCGCCTTACCAAGAAAACTAACCTGCCGCTCCAATTGATACCAAGGGAAATGAAGGCTGATTCGATTATTCTGAGCTAAGTGTTTTGCCTTGCGGCTACCAAGGTTGGTATAAAAAACTAGGCTGCGGGCGTCAAAATGTTTTAGTAAAACGATACGCTGGTAAGGTTGGCCATGTTCATCTACCGTAGCAATGCACATCGCTGTTGGATCACTGAGTTTAGCGTCACAGGCCTGCTTCAACCAATGTTCAAAAAGTTCTATCGGTTCTTCCGTTAGATCTTTGCGCCTTAACCCACCACGTATATATTCGCGACGCAATTCTGCGATAGCCATTTCATTATATTCTGACATTTTTAGCTCTCGATTATTTATGGGTATTAGCATATCACTATTATTTACAACTAATTATTATTTGCAAATAAGTGCTATTTGCAGTTAGCTGCTATTTGTAACTAACTGTTATTTACAATCAACCGCTATTTGCAATTAACAATCATTTGCAACTAACTGCTAATTGCTCAATAAGTTATTTAACTACGGGATAAATTGCACCTAAAATTGTCTCCCTATCCGCACCTGTTACTGATGGCAGATTACCAGACAACCCAGACATTGTTCTGAATGCCAGCCAAGCAAATGCCAAGGCTTCCATATCATCACCACTCAATCCATAGTTATCTGTCGTAGTCACTTCGGTATCCGGCAACAATTCTGACATCCTGCTCATGACACGTGGATTCCGTGCACCGCCACCACAGACTAAAAGACGCTCACATCCACCATTTAATATAACTTGTTGAACAATACTCACAGCCGTTAATTCAGCTAATGTTGCCTGAACATCTACTGGCATAACATCAGGAAAATCGGCTAGCTGTTTTTCCAACCATGCCATATTAAAGTATTCTCGACCTGTGCTTTTTGGTGCAGTTCGTGCGAAATAAGGATCGGATAGCATTTTTTGCAGTAAAGGTTCAACCACAGTGCCTTCGTTAGCCCATAATGCATCTTTATCATAAGGCAGTTGCTTGTGCCGCCATGTCCAGGCATCCATCAACATATTACCAGGCCCAGTATCATACCCTTTTACCGCAGAATTAGGCAGCAATGCAGAAATATTTGCAATTCCACCTATATTAAGAATGACACGCTTTTCTGTAGGATGCCCCAGTACAGCCATGTGGAATGCCGGTACCAATGGTGCTCCCTGACCGCCATAAGCCATATCACGCCGCCTGAAATCACCCACAGTTGTAATATTGGTAAGTGCCGCAACGCGGTTATTATCACCAATTTGCATAGTAAAAGGTTTTTCGCCATCAGGTTCATGCCAAACTGTCTGGCCATGGCATCCAATGGCAGTAATATCACTGGCATTCAGGCCTGTTTTATTCAATAGTCCCAGTACTGCTTCGGCAAAAAGTGTGCCGAGTTCATAATCAAATCGACCAACCATTGATAAAGTTGTTTGCTGCCCTTGACAGATAGAAAGCAATTGCTGTTTAAGTTCTTGCGGGAAAGGATGATTATAACTTTCTTGTTGGATAACAACTTTATCACTAATCTCTGCCAAAATAACATCAACGCCATCCATGCTAGTGCCAGACATAACACCAATATAACGTCCTGATTTCATGAATACTCTCCTATTTAAAGAATGGATTACATTTAGCAAATTGATACTTCTAATCTCGAGTAAACTATAAAACACATCTATTTGGACTATATATGTTTACTGATTAATAGCGGGGATAAAATCTGAGTTTTGGAAAGCTCTTCACAAAACATGCTAAACTTTTGGTTAGGAATTATTCCTTTAGGAGTACGCTATACGCATTGGTTATATGCAAATATATCGTATCAATGGTTAGCAGATTTATTAATTTTCTGCTAACAATAAGTTCTCTACTGAGAGTTTTCTGCTAACAGTAGCGCATGCTTGATAGTCAGTTTATTATCAAGCTTCCCTATCGGGCATTAAAATTAGGAGTGACTATGTTCAAACGTTTCCTGGTTGGTGCAGTTGTAGTAACAACATTGTCAGGTTGTGCAGACATGGGAGCACTTTCTAGTGATACTTATTCTATTGGTCAAGCCAAACAAGCTCAAGCAGTAACCTATGGTACTATTCTGTCTGTACGTCCCGTCACCATTAAAGGCAATCAAGCTGGAGATCCTAATATGTTAGGTCTCATTGGTGGGGCTGTTTTAGGCGGGCTATTAGGTAATACAGTCGGTGGTGGTTCAGGCCAAAGACTCGCTACAGCTGCCGGCGCCATTGCTGGTGGTATGGCAGGTCAAGGGATTGAAGGATATATAGACCAAACGAAAGGTGTTGAACTAGAGGTTCGTACGGATAGCGGAAGAAATATCATTGTGGTACAGAAATTAGATAGAGTTCCATTTAGCAGAGGCCAACGCGTCAAAATTGCTGATAGCGGAGGTTCTCTCACTGTATCACCTCTCTGAAATATTCAGAGAATACAAAACCAAGAAATCGCGGCTGACCAGGATCTGGACCGCGATTTTATTATAGGTTAATTTTTATATTACCTGTTTATGTAATTGGCTGATGTTTTTTTCAATTTTTTTTATTACAGAAGCAAGTAGGATTAACTCATCGTGAGTAATTCCCTCCAAGATTTCTTTCCTTGTCGAATCAATAACACTATCCACTTCTTGGATAAAAGTTTCCGATTCCCCGGTTAATTTGATTCTTTTCGCTCGTCGGTCATTGGCACATGTATGACGTGTAATCAGTTTCTTTTCTTCTAATTGATCAAGAGTTCTTACCAGAGATGGTTGTTCAATACCAATAGCTTTCGCGAGCTGTATCTGTGATTGCTCTGGTGGTAGCTGACTAATATTGTATAAAGTAACCCAATGTGTTTGAGTTAATTTCAACGGTTTCAAACGATGATCAATTAAAGCGCGCCAAACACGGACTAAACGTGCTAGGTCTGATCCCAATGTCAATTCCAATTACCCCTCCTTATAATTAGAGACTCATATAACATCAATGAATTATCCAATCAGTTTATTCATATGAATAATGGATACGCACTCTATATCATGCTTATACATTTAGCAGAGTCAGATATTTCGCTAATTACTTAATTAGTGTGTCGCGTTGGCTTGTTACTTAAAGTTGACATCTTCGTCGCCCTAAAGAGCGAAGTTCTATGGCGCACCGAATAAATTCGCGCATTAATCCACCAACGATATAAACTGTATAAAATAATCCTCCAACTAAACTATTCTAATTTTAAATATCAACAAAAAAAATACAAACCCTCAAAATATATACATTTCCACTCGGTTAAAGTTCTATAAGAATAACCGCCATCCAAATACTAATCTATATATTTTTACATTAATATCATTTTTCTCTTACAGAGAACGTCCATTTTATTATAAATAATATATAAAACAATAAGATAAAAAAACAGCTCTTTTATCGAACAATAAATAATTCTTTAATAAGAAATTTTTACTTAAATACTGAAATAGGTCAGCAATAGCGATATCTAAACTTAACTTAAGTCAAATTAAAGAAATATAATACACGTATTACATCATTTATTACTGGTAACATTTTTTATTTTTCAGGCAATCCTAAATTATTATTCACCTAATTGACACTTTTTGATCAATTCAGAATAAAATTAAAATAAATCAGACTGAGTCGGAATAATATCTCCATTCTCTCTTTTTATTTTTAATTTTTTTAGATATCTCTGATGACATAACCGCAATATTCTTCTTTTTTCACTATCCGATAACTTCATCCAGGCAAACCGTTCTTCTCTGCTCCGATAACACCCTCGGCAAAAACCACGAGAATCAGATTCACAAATTCCCCGGCACGGATTTGGAATCGCAAAAAATTCTAATTGTTCAGCCATTTGATCCTCCTGCACCCAGATTCATCAACCTTTTACATATGGAAAACACTATATGGTCAGTATATGACCACATGATAACAATTAAAAACAAAATAATAACGAAACGAAATCAAATAAACGGAAGGACAAATTGAATTATTTTATCCAGACAAGTTATAGTTAATCAGACGTAAGCAGCTAGGCTTAATGTGTAAAATTTTAGCAGTTAGTACATATTTTAGACTACATTGGCAATAAAGCCATGCTGTACAATAAGCAATGTTTTGCAATAAAACTAATAAAGATCAAGAGGTAATCATGCGTTTACTCCATACTATGATCCGTGTTGGCAACTTACAACGCTCGATTGATTTCTATACTCAAGTAATGGGTATGCGTTTACTTCGTACCAGTGAAAACCCTGAGTATAAATATTCTCTCGCGTTTGTTGGCTATAGCGACGAAAGTGAAGGCGCAGTTATTGAGCTGACTTACAATTGGGGTGTTGAAGATTACGAAATGGGAACCGCATTTGGGCATATTGCCTTGGGTGTTGATGATGTCGCAGCAACTTGTGAGCGCATCAAACTTGCTGGTGGAAAAGTAACTCGTGAAGCTGGGCCAGTCAAAGGTGGAACAACTGTCATTGCATTTGTTGAAGATCCTGATGGCTATAAAATAGAACTCATTGAGAACAGCAGTGCAAGTAACGCATTAGGAAATTGATTATTTATTCTCTTCAATCCCCAATCGATTTCAGCATGTAACTTGCCGTCTACAAACGAGATTAAAAAGGGCATGTTTTCTTGCCCTTTTTAATTAGGTAAGCATTACTCCTGCAAGATGCAGCAAATTTTGTCATAATACCTGCTATTCCAGAGTCAAAAACAAAATCCTGAAGTTATTAAGAACTGAAAACCAGATGTCTAATAAAAACGATCAAAACATGCTAAGTGGACGCTTTCGTGGCTATTACCCCGTTATCATTGATGTCGAAACCGGCGGGTTTAATGCACGTACAGATGCTTTACTTGAAATCGCTGCAATTACTTTAAAGATGGATGAAGAAGGTTGGTTAATGCCTGCTGATACGCTGCATTTTCATATTGACCCTTTTGAAGGAGCCAACCTTGATCCTGCTGCACTGGCATTCACCGGCATTGATCCCACAAATCCCTTACGGGGTGCGGTCAGTGAATACACTGCTCTGCATGCTATATTCAAAATGATCCGCAAGGGTATGAAAGATACGAATTGTAACCGTGCAATTATGGTTGCCCATAATGCTAGTTTTGATCACGGTTTTGTTATGGCCGCCGCTGAACGCTCTAGTTTGAAACGAAATCCATTCCATCCGTTCGCGACTTTTGATACCGCTGCACTCAGTGGATTGGTTCTTGGTCAGACAATTCTGGCCAAGGCCTGTATCACCGCGGAAATTCCGTTTGATAGTACCCAAGCACATAGTGCACTTTATGATACTGATCGCACTGCCCTGCTGTTTTGCGAACTCGTTAATCGCTGGAAACGACTCGGTGGTTGGCCATTACCGTCCGACGCGTCCACAGAAAACAATTCCTGAAGAATCAGACCCCATGTTTATTACAGGCATGGGGTCTGGCTTATCATTTCAGCAGATTATTCTGCATCCTGCTCACGATATTTATCAGCAGTGTCTTTGATCAGAGTCTGTAATTCACCATTCTGATACATTGCAATCAGAATGTCGCAGCCACCTACCAGTTCACCGTCAACCCAAAGTTGAGGAAAAGTCGGCCAGTTTGCATATTTAGGCAATTCAGCGCGGATGTCAGGATTTTGCAAAATATCCACATACGCAAAGCGTTCACCACAAGCAGACAAAGCCTGTACTGCTTGTGCCGAGAAACCACAGCTTGGCAATTTCGGAGAACCTTTCATATACAGAAGGATTGGGTTTTCTTTAATTTGGCGCTCAATTTTCTCAACGATCGCCTCAGTTGTTGTATCAGTAGCGGTGTTAGTATTGGTATTAATAGTCGTCATTTTTGCTTCCTTAAAACTGCAAGCACTATTTTCAGCATCAGAAAAGATTGATTTAGAATACCACTTTATACTCTCATTTTTCCACAGAGAACTTTCAGGGGCCGATTTTCATCATGAAGTTTCGTCATGGCACGGCTTTACCAAGTATATTTTTACTATAGTACAGTACGTTTTTGCTAAGGTAAGTTCTTGCCATGATGTGCCTCAACGGCAATTGGGGGAAATAATTATTCAATATTTCTATCCCAACTGATCACATTAACTGCATCAAATACATCGGATAGTTTAGATCTACGCCAACTTCAGCCAAATAGCATCTTTTTCCCTGTCATTTGACTGAAAACTTGTTAAGATAATTACCAAAATAGCAACAAGATAATAAGTCTAAATTTGCCCTGGCCATGATTAATCTTACTAATCATGGCTACAGAGCTGAAAACCCGATATTAAAAAGGAGCATGCAATGTCTTTTGAATTACCAGCATTACCTTATGCCAAAGATGCCCTGGAACCACACATTTCTGCAGAAACTTTGGAATATCACTACGGCAAACACCACAACGCCTACGTTGTAAACCTGAACAATCTTATCAAAGATACTGGATTTGCCGGAAAATCCCTGGAAGAAATCATCAAAACATCTGAAGGCGGTGTTTTCAATAATGCTGCACAGGTTTGGAACCACACTTTTTACTGGCATAGCCTGTCACCAAATGGCGGCGGCGAACCTACCGGAAAAGTTGCTGATGCCATCAATAATGCCTTCGGTTCTTTTGCTGAGTTCAAACAACAATTTACTGATGCCGCACTGAAAAACTTTGGTTCCGGTTGGACATGGTTGGTCAAAAAAGCTGACGGAAGTTTGGCTATCGTTAGCACTTCTAATGCTGCAACCCCATTGACTGGCGAAGATAAACCAGTACTGACCGTTGATGTTTGGGAACACGCATACTACATCGATTACCGTAATGCTCGCCCACAATATCTGGAGCATTTCTGGGCTTTGGTCAACTGGGCATTTGTTGAAGAAAACCTGGCTTAATAAGATTGATTCTTATGCCAGTTTGAAATAATAAGGGTTGGTTTTCTTTCATTCTCTGATTATGAATGTCAGAAAGCCAACCCTTAATGCAAACGGTGTTATACGTCAATTAATTTCCTAGCTCTCAATTAGATAAGACAAAGGCTTGCCAGAAAGACAATCATGATTAATGCGCTACCGGCAGCCAATAGTCCCAACTTCAAATCTGTATCCATAGAACATCCTCAATGTGAAAAGCAAGATACCCAACACCATAAATTTTAGATGGTCATTTACCGCATTGTTTATAAATTATACTTCGATCTTAAATCCGTACTCTTTATAACATCGATTATCACTTTCACTTTTGAGCTAGATCAGACAAAATTCAATGTTTATCGCTAAATTGTTGCCAACCATCACTTCATATATAAATATGTTGGTAAACGATTAACAATTATCTATATTTCAAGTTAAAGCGTATCGACAAACAGATACGGCCAATCAATCAGCAACTTGAAAAGTTAGAATATATAAATTTAGACCATAAGGTCAGGAGTCCTTTTTATCATGGCAACGATTAAAGATGTGGCCAAACGCGCTGGTGTTTCTACCACAACCGTATCCCATGTTATCAATAAAACCCGTTTCGTCGCCGAAGATACTAAGGCTGCAGTTTGGGCTGCTATTAAAGAACTGAATTATTCCCCCAGTGCCGTTGCCCGTAGTTTGAAAGTTAACCACACAAAATCCATTGGACTATTGGCAACATCCAGCGAAGCCCCTTATTTTGCTGAAATCATAGAATCTGTTGAAAATAGTTGCTACAGCAAGGGTTACACTCTGATTTTATGTAATTCCCATAATAACCTTGATAAACAAAAAGCTTATCTTGCCATGTTGGCACAAAAGCGCGTAGATGGTTTGCTGGTTATGTGTTCAGAATATCCTGAACAGCTTTTAGGCATGTTAGAAGACTATCGCAATATTCCGATGGTAGTTATGGATTGGGGTGAGTCCAGAGGGGATTTCACCGATGCAATCATTGACAATGCTTTTCATGGTGGTTATTTGGCTGGACGCTATCTTATTGAACGTGGGCACCGTGACATTGCATCCATTCCTGGCCCATTGGCAAGAAATACCGGTGGCGGGCGTCACCAAGGCTTTCTCAAGGCTCTGAAAGAGGCCAACATTGTTATTCGCGATGAGTGGATTGTGCAAGGTGATTTCGAACCTGAATCCGGTTATCAAGCCATGTGTAAGATTTTAAACCAGAAACATCGCCCAACAGCCGTTTTTTGCGGGGGCGATGTTATGGCAATGGGGGCAATTTGCGCCGCTGATGAATTAGGCTTGCGTGTACCACAAGACATTTCCATCATTGGTTATGACAATATCCGAAATGCCCGCTATTTTACCCCGGCATTGACAACCATCCACCAGCCCAAAGAGCGATTGGGGCAAATGGCTTTCTCTATGCTGCTGGATAGGATCGTCAATAAGCGTGAAGATGCACAAACTATTGAAGTCCACCCGCGCCTTGTTGAACGGCGCTCCGTCGCGGATGGGCCGTTTATCGATTACCGTCGCTGACAATTAGTTTTCTTGCAACCATTCAGCATTAAGTGTTTCACTATCGCCAAGATAATCAAATAACCAACTTAATGCTGGTGAATGGCTTTTTTGCGACCATACTAAGCAACATGGGCTATCAGGCAATGGTTGTTCAAGTTCAAGCGCTGTCAATTTCCCTTTACGGATAAGAGGCAATGCACGATGTTTGGGCACCATTCCAACACATAAACCATCCATCAGGCAATTCAGCCCAGCATCCCAATCAGGAACAACCAGCCGCCGTTGGTTATCCAACGCCCATGTATCTCTTTTAGGTAAACTGCGTGAAGTATCCTCAAGGCACAAACTGGGATAAGGCCGCAGTTGATCGTCATTTAATTTCCCCGATATTGATGCCAGCTCATGCTCCGGGCTGACGACACACAACCAAGGCATAAATCCCATGTCTCTGAAGTTATATCGTTCACCAACGGGGGAAGCACGCGTTGCCCCAATCGCAACATCCACCCGCTCATTCACCAGTGCATCCCACACGCCATTGAAAACCTCGGGATAAATAAACAACTCGATATCGGGAAAATGTCGATAAAAATCAAGGATAAGCCGGAGGGTTCTCTCAGGTTTTACTACCCTGTCAACTGCGATGCTAAATTGTCCCCGCCAGCCATTGGCGACTTGCTGGCATTGATGCCGGGTGTGATGCATTTTTTTGATAACAGAGCGGGCTTCTTTGACAAAAATGGCTCCCGCTTCGGTCAAGTCCACATCACGATGACGTCGCTCAAATAGAGGCACTGCCAGCCATTCTTCAAGTTGTTTCACTGTGTAGCTTACAGCAGAAGGTACGCGATGCAATTCTGATGCTGCCGCACTGAAACTTCCTGTTCTGGCAACAGCATCAATAACTTCCAGAGAATATTCAGACCACATATATCTTCCTTTCAATTTTTTTCACAGCATGGTGCAAATATTACCGTTTCACAAGTAAAAATCATGCCATATAGAATAAGTCAGGTATTCTTTTATCAATTACCACATCAAGTTACGAACACCATGCCAACAAATAAAAATTCAATTCCATTTATGTTTTATCTCGCTGGCCTGAGCATGCTCGGTTATTTGGCTATCGATATGTATCTGCCTGCTTTTGGGGCAATGAAAGTAGATTTGGATACCTCAGAAAATGCCATTAGTGCAAGCCTCAGTATTTTTCTTGCAGGTTTTGCCTTTGCCCAACTCTTGTGGGGGCAATTGTCAGATCGCATAGGAAGAAAGCCTGTACTTATTATCGGATTATCTCTGTTTTCCATTAGCTGTTTAGGCATGCTTTGGATAACTGACGCGACACAATTACTTGTATTGAGATTTATTCAGGCGGTAGGTGTCTGTTCTGCTGCTGTTTCTTGGCAGGCGCTGGTTATTGACAGATTCGATGCAGAGCGCGCTAAACGTGTTTTTGCAATGATCATGCCTTTAGTTGCCCTTTCCCCTGCTCTGGCACCGTTGTTAGGCGCTTGGTTATTGTCGCACGCTGGCTGGAAAATTATTTTTCTCGTTTTAATGATTGTGACACTTTTATTGTTGATACCAACATTTTTCTTAAAAAAGGAAGATAAAAGCACTGAAGCCAATGTCAATCAGAAATCCATTTCTTTCTTCACGTTGCTTCGTTCACCTGTTTTTAGCGGTAACGTATTGATTTATGCTGCTTGTAGTGCTGGCTTTTTTGCCTGGCTGACAGGGTCGCCAATCATTCTGGAAAATATGGGCTATAACCCTACCGACATCGGATTGAGTTATATTCCCCAAACTCTGGCATTTATGATTGGTGGATATGGTTGCCGCATCCTGCTGGAAAAAGTGAAAAGCGAAACGGTATTTCCAATTCTATTGGTCGGTTATTCGGTGAGCATGTTCATTATTTATTTGCTTTCCGTTTTAGACGAACCTTCATTTATGGCTATTTTGATCCCGTTCTGTGTCATGGCGGCAATGAACGGCGCATCCTATCCAATTGCTGTAGCAAACGCGCTTTCTGTTTATCCAAAGAGCAGCGGTAAAGCAGCCGCATTGCAAAATGCTCTGCAACTGGGTTTATGCTTTTTCGCCAGCATGGTTGTTTCTATTTTTATGAATAATCCTCTCTTATCGACAACCACCGTTATGGTTTCCACTATTGTGCCGATGACGTTTGGTTATTGGTTACAAAAGCGAAAAGCCAAAAAAAGTTATTAAGCAAATAATGCTATTTTTTAAAAAATAATATCTAAGAACATTATTATATAAAGGTCACACTGATGTGTGACCTTTTGTCGATTGTTTAAATGTTGTTTCACTCATATACTCATACCGATTCATTATTCTAAAAAACTTGGAAATTGAGGTTTTTCAGGGCAGTGAAGCTCCCTTTCATTTCAGGACGAAAATGCCGTACGCGGTTTTTTATAGTTTTCTCATTATTTCCAAATAAATTTGCATAGCTTTACCATAATAAAAATCAGCTAAAAAGTGATACCTCAAAATTCCACCACACAAATGTTGGAGAGTATATGAGTTCATCTTTCGTTGAAGGTAAAAACACAACAACTGACTCTTGGCATCGAATTGCCCAGGAATTACTTCAGGAAGCTGATATTGAAATCAACGGCAAACGCCCTTTCGATATACGCATAAAAAACCCTGATTTTTATAAGCGGGTATTAAAAGAAGGTTCTCTGGGGCTAGGTGAAAGTTATATGGATGGCTGGTGGGAATGTGAACGCCTTGATATTTTCTTTCATAAAATATTGCGGGCTGGTTTAGAGCATCGTATTCCTAAAAATGCTAAAGATATTTTAAGGATAATTGCTTCTCGCATATTTAATTTACAGTCTCCTAAAAGAGCCTGGATTGTAGGTGAAGAACACTATGATTTAGGCAATGATCTTTTTACTCGCATGCTTGATCCTTATATGCAATATTCCTGCGGTTACTGGAAAGATTCTGACACGCTCGAAGAGGCTCAAACTCACAAGCTTCGTCTGATTTGTGAAAAATTACAACTTTCCCCCGGTATGACATTATTGGATATTGGCTGTGGATGGGGTGGCTTGGCCGCTTATGCTGCGAAAAACTACGGCGTCTCTGTTACTGGTGTAACTATTTCCGCAGAACAGCAGAAATTTGCCCAAGAGCGTTGTAAAGATCTGGATGTAAAAATTATCCTTGAAGATTACCGGAATTTAAATCTCCAGTTCGATCGCATTGTTTCCGTCGGCATGTTTGAGCACGTTGGCCCCAAAAATTATGCCAACTATTTTGATATTGTGAAAAAAAATCTGAAGCCTGATGGAATATTCCTTCTCCATACCATTGGTTCCAATCGTGATAAATTAGGCGCTGATGCTTGGATCACAAAATATATTTTCCCAAATGGTTGTTTGCCATCAATATCAAAGATAGCCAAGGCAAGTACTGGAAAATTTGTGATGGAAGATTGGCACAACTTTGGCGCAGATTATGATCGGACACTCATGGCATGGTATGAGCGATTTATTGCCAGTTGGCATGAAATTGAAGATAACTACAGCCCACGTTTTAAACGCATGTTCAGTTATTATCTGAATGCCTGTGCAGGCGCATTTCGTGCCAGAGATATTCAACTGTGGCAGATTATTTTCAGCCCGCGAGGTATTGAGAAAGGGTTAAGAGTTCCTAGGTAGGAAACTTTGCTTGGATAAATCTCAAAAGCTACAGAAGAACAGTTTCTGTAGCTTTTATATTTTGGGATGATATAGCTACAACATCACTGCTATTACAACCCTTATTACTGAATTCTGTATTACTACAATTCAAGACGATTTGAATTCACGGCAATTCAATAAAATTCTTATTGTTCTTCCGCTTGAATCAACAATTTTGTTTGTTCTTTTTGTGCCATAACTCGTTCAACGGTATCTACAACTGCCTGAGTTTGTGGATCGATCTCAATATTGACTTTTTCCTCAAGGCGCTTTTTACCCAGCGTTGTACGTTCTAACGTTTCTGGTATTAAATGCACACAAAAGCGATTGTTTACAACATCGCCAATTGTCAGGCTGATCCCATCAATGCCTATAAATCCTTTATGCAGGATATACTTCATCAACTGCTTATCGTGAACTCGAAACCAAATTTCATGATTATTTTCAGAAGTAAATATCTTTGCAATTTCAGCGGTTGTAATGATATGACCAGACATCAAATGTCCGCCAATTTCGTCACCAAATTTGGCTGCCCTTTCCAAATTGACGAGATCGCCAATTTCAAGTTCACCAAGGTTAGTTAACCGCAGTGTTTCTTTCATGAGATCAAAACTGACTAAATCACCATCAATTTTAGTCACTGTCAGACAGCAACCATTATGGGAAACAGAAGCCCCCGTTTCAATTCCGGATAATAATTCAGCCGGAAATTTAACAGTATGGATCCGAAAGTGTGTTTTTTCATCAATGGCAACTATCGGCGCTTTTCCCTGAACAATACCTGTAAACATGCGAACCTCTTTAATCATTTCACATAGCAAGTTAGTTTAACCCACCCATTTTTTTTAAACACTATCACTTTAAACGCTATCATTTTAAACAGCATTACTTTTAACACTATGCCACATAATCACTACATTACTTTTGAACACCACTGTAGATGAGGATAGGAATAGTTAAAGCCTCAATTATTGAGTATAAGCATCGTACTACAATTGGATTAATAAAAATGAGTCCTATACAATGCCTTTGCTCATAAGAGATACATTTCGACGACTATCGTTTGCTCGCAAAAGTATTACTTGTTTTTTCAATTAATTATCAATTAAATAAAGGTGTAGTACGTGCAGAAATATTTAAATGAAGCGCGTAGTTTGCTCGCTTTGGGGATCCCCGTCATCATTGCTCAGTTTTCACAAACTGCAATGGGGGTCGTCGATACAGTCATGGCCGGTAAAGCCGGTGCTATTGAAATGTCAGCTGTTGCCGTAGGCACATCGATCTGGCTACCGACTATCCTGTTCGGTCAAGGTGTATTGCTCGCCTTAACTCCGATAGTTGCGCATATGAATGGCTCCGGCCAAAGAAAAAAAGTCTCCGGACAAATTCAGCAAGGTTTTTGGCTGGCAACTTTCCTTTCTATCTTTGTTATTGCGATATTGTATAACAGCCGATTCATTATCGAAGCACAACATAATATTGATCCTGTTTTGGCCCAAAAGGCGACAGAATTTATTCACGCCATTATGTGGGGTGCGCCCGGCTACTTGTTTTTCCAAGTGTTGCGCAGTCAATGTGAAGGGTTGTCGAAAACTAAACCAGGAATGGTCATCGGTATTGCCGGGTTATTGGTTAATATTCCCGTTAACTACATTTTCATTTATGGCAAATTCGGTGCGCCGGAGTTAGGTGGCGTCGGTTGTGGTGTTGCAACAGCAACTGTTTATTGGGTTATGTTCTTGCTGCTTTTGGCTTATGTCAAATGTTCCCCCAGCCAAAAAGACATCCAAACATTCAACAATTTTTCGGCGCCTAAGTGGTATACCCAAAAACGGATTATATTTCTTGGCTTACCTATCGCCCTTGCGATGTTCTTTGAAGTTACCCTGTTTGCGGTTGTTTCATTATTAGTTTCTCCGCTTGGCGTCGTTGCCGTTGCGGGTCATCAAATAGCCCTCAATTTCAGCTCAATGATGTTTATGTTCCCTCTTTCATTGGGAATAGCTGCAACTATCCGTGTTGGCTATAACCTGGGTAAAGGGTCAACCGAAGGTGCTAGAATTGCGGCTTATACCAGCTTGATCGTTGGCTTGATTATTGCCTGCATGACTGCAACTTTTACGGTATTGTTCCGCGAAAAAATCGCATTTATGTACAACGACAATACAGAAGTTGTCATTCTTGCCTCTCACTTAATGTTGTTTGCAGCAATTTATCAGCTCTCTGATGCTATTCAGGTTATCGGATCAGGTGTATTGCGCGGCTATAAAGATACTCGTTCTATTTTCTTTATCACCTTGATTTCTTATTGGCTTTTCGGGCTGACCAGTGGCTATATTCTGGCGCTGACTGATTATGTCACGGAACCAATGGGGCCGCGGGGATTCTGGATTGGATTCATCATTGGTCTAACTTCAGCAGCATTTATGATGGGTTATCGAATTATGTGGACGCAAAAACAACCTGTTCAGTTTGTTTTGAATCGTTCCTCTCATTAATTCAGTTGTTGTTAATTTAGTACATCAAATTATCAACAATAAGGGAAAAAGCTGTAAATTCGTTCTAAAAGATGTAAATGCGAGCAGTTGAACAAGAATTTGCACTTTTTCCCTTGCCAGAATGCGCAGTGCCCGTTAATATTCGTCCCCGTTGTCAGCCACAGAAATTTAGATTGCGTCCGTAGCTCAGTTGGTTAGAGCACCACCTTGACATGGTGGGGGTCGGTGGTTCGAGTCCACTCGGACGCACCAAATTTCAGACTGAAACCAAAATTTTTATGTGCGTCCGTAGCTCAGTTGGTTAGAGCACCACCTTGACATGGTGGGGGTCGGTGGTTCGAGTCCACTCGGACGCACCATATATTATTCACATCTGCTCTTATTCTTATTTTTTTCTGCTTACTTGTTTTCTCATTGCCACTGTTTCTATTCTCTGCTCATCTCCTTAAACTAAATGTTCTCTAACCCAATTTTTTACTAAAAATTCAACTACTTTCTGTTTGCGCAACAACTCTCTGATTTCTTTAACATGAACTGAACTATTGTCCCTTTTCCTCGTATAAATCTTTTCAAGAACCATTTTTTTGATTCATTTCACAGAAATTAGTCTCTATAATACGTCCCTATCATAAGTTGAATGGTTTCAGCCAATTGATTTACCGAACTCAGAAAAAACCACAGATAATTAATTGCTTCCAGTCCGCATACCTGCGCATGTTTGGCTGTACGCTAAAAAACCATTTGACGCGTTCTGCCATCCTTTTCCATTATGTTGCGCAACTTACAATACCAGGCGATTGTTGGCATAAATGTCAATGGTTGGCGATTCACTCTTTTAATCCATTAAAACCAGTAGATAGATTGTCATGAAAAAAACCAAAATTGTTTGTACTATCGGGCCAAAAACAGAATCCGAAGAGAAATTGACGGAGCTGCTCAATGCAGGCATGAACGTAATGCGCCTGAATTTTTCTCACGGTGACTACGAAGAGCATGGTCAGCGTATTAAAAATATTCGCGCAGTCACAGCGAAAACTGGCAAAAAAGCAGCAATCCTACTGGATACTAAAGGCCCTGAAATCCGCACCATGAAACTGGAAGGCGGCAATGATGTATCCCTTACTGCAGGCCAGACTTTCACTTTTACAACAGATAAATCTGTCATCGGCAATCAAGAACGTGTGGCCGTGACTTATGCTGGATTACCGGCTGATCTGACTCCAGGTAACACTGTCCTTGTTGATGATGGCCTGATCGCCATGAAAGTTAAACAAGTCACTGAAACTGAAGTCATCTGCGAAGTATTGAACAATGGAGACTTGGGCGAAAATAAAGGTGTTAACCTGCCAAATGTTTCCATCAACCTCCCTGCACTGGCAGAGAAAGATAAACAAGATCTGATTTTCGGTTGCGAACAAGGCGTAGACTTCATCGCTGCATCTTTCATCCGTAAACGTGCCGATGTACTGGAAATCCGTGAGCACCTTAAAGCACACGGCGGCGAGCATATCCAAATTATCTCTAAAATTGAAAACCAGGAAGGTTTGAATAACTTCGATGAAATTCTCGAATCATCAGACGGTATCATGGTTGCCCGTGGTGATCTGGGTGTCGAAATTCCTGTAGAAGAAGTTATCTTCGCACAGAAAATGATGATCGAAAAATGTAATGCGGCACGTAAGGTTGTGATTACTGCAACTCAAATGCTGGATTCCATGATTAAAAACCCACGCCCTACCCGCGCTGAAGCCGGCGATGTTGCCAATGCCATTTTGGATGGCACAGATGCGGTTATGCTTTCTGGTGAAAGTGCTAAAGGGAAATATCCTATTGAAGCGGTTTCTATCATGGCAACTATCTGTGAACGTACAGATCGCGTTATGAATAGCCGGATTGAAAGTACTAAAACCCAGAAATTGCGTGTTACCGAAGCGGTCAGCCGTGGTGCTGTTGAAATCGCAGAAAAACTGGAAGCCCCATTGATTGTTGTGGCAACCTATGGCGGCAAGTCTGCAAGATCTATCCGTAAATATTTCCCTAACGCACCAATTCTGGCTCTGACCACAAATGAAATCACCGCTCGCCAATTGTTGTTGGTTAAAGGTGTTTCTACTCAGATCGTCAAAGAAATTGCTTCTACTGATGATTTTTACCGTATTGGTAAAGAAGCCGCTCTGGCAAGTGGTATGGCGCATAAAGGTGAAGTCGTCGTAATGGTATCCGGTGCGCTGGTACCAAGCGGCACAACAAATACCTCTTCTGTTCACGTGCTTTAATTCTTTGTTATTCATTTTTTGAAATCATAAATAACGTGCTGCCTAATCTTAGGCGGCACGTTAATCGTGACATAATATTAACATCCATAAAACAGAAGAAAATTTGAAGTTCTTATATTTTCTATTATGTGTCATTTTTGCAATAAATTTGGTGAGATATAGGCGATTACATTAGATTGTTTTCTCAATTTTTAAATAAACTAAAAATCTCTATTTTATTATCACTATCCAAAATTTATTGGATTATTCTGAGATATAGAACGGTAAAATTTTTTTTGTAGCAAAAATTTATTCTCTTTCTAAAATAGTTTGTGTAATACTTAGAAAGCTACTTGGAGATTAACTTAATCTAGAGGGTATTGTAATGAATCGTACTAAAGTTGTATTTGGTGCAGTAATTCTGGCTTCTACTCTGTTAGCTGGTTGTTCGAGCGCGACTAAAGTTGAACAGCTCGCTTCTCAGGTTCAAACTCTGGGTTCTAAAGTTGACCAGCTGAGCAATGACCTCAGTTCTATCCGTTCTGATGTACAATCAGCTAAAGACGAAGCAGCTCGTGCAAATCAACGCCTTAATAACCAAGTCCGTTCATACAAGAAATAAGCTTGTACTAATAAAAAAATGGCGTACTCACTGTACGCCATTTTTATTTATCTCTCCCGGTTCTCCAGCAAAAATGACTGTTTCCCGTTCTTCCTCACAACCGCTAAATGTTCGGTTGATAGATTGGCTCTGGCTGATGCAATGACGGCACTTCTGCTGGCTTAATCTCAGAAGTGGCTTCTTCGCTATTTTCAGCAGATCCTGTTTTAACAGGTGCTGAAGCGTTCAATTCTTTCTGATTGGCTGGAGCTTGGCCTTTATTTACCTCTACTGGCATGCCTGAGCGACGATTAATCGCCTGATCGACGATAAATTCGTCTGTGGCAGGGTTATCAATAAACTCAACCAACCCCGTAGAACGCGTAATTGGCATCAACTGTGGATCATCTGACTCAGTCTTCGACAGTGGCTGATGCACTTCCACATAACGTTTGCCATCCGGCTCCACGGCATATTTTACCGGTTCATTGATGATCTGCACACGCGTTCCTTTTGGCACTGTACGGAACAAATCTTCAATGTCATCAGGCCGCAAACGAATACAACCTGAACTGACACGCATGCCAATGCCGAAATTTGCATTTGTACCGTGGATCAGATATTCGCCATGTCCGGCAGCCAAACGTAACGCAAAGTCTCCCATTGGGTTATCTGGCCCAGCGGGTACAACCGTAGGCAGAGTAATTCCCCGACTGGCATAATCTTTGCGAATATTGGCAGTCGGAGTCCATGTTGGATGCTTGATTAACTGACTGACCGATGTTGTCATCGTTGGCGTATTACGCCCAAGTTGCCCTATGCCAATAGGATATACGATGACATGGTTTGTCTCTTTAGGATAATAATAGAGCCTAAGTTCAGCCAGATTGATGACAATTCCCTGACGCGGTGCATCTGGAAGTAACATTTGTGATGGAATAATCAGCTCAGTGCCAGTTTTCGGTAAATAGGGATCCACCCCAGGGTTGGCTTCCAACATTGCCAATAAGCCTATCTGGTGCTTCGCTGCTATAAATTCCAACGGGACGTTGTCATCGGACACAGTATAGGTACTGTTTTCACCAACAAGACGGCTATTGGCAGGTGGTAATGGATACTCGATAGCATGGGCGATATTAGCCAATCCACTTAAAGATAACATGCCAATCAAGCACATGCCGACAATAGTTAAAAATCGCTTCATACATGCTTCCTGAAATTATACTTGAATGTCTGTGGTTAACTAATAGACTATTTTGCGGGACTATTCTATCTTATTCGCGGGAAACGGTGCCAGTTTGTTCCTGCCATCCAAAGGCAGGAACAAAAACATAATGAGACGGCTTAATCGGATAACACTAAGATAATATAGCCGTTGTCAGACGGGATGTGCAGCATAATTGTTGTTGTTCATTATAGATATCAATCTGCCAAACCTGATGTGAGCGGCCAAGATGAATAGGCTTACAGAGGCCTCTAACCGTACCTTCACGGACAGATTTCAGATGGTTAGCATTGATTTCAACCCCTACCACTTTCTGCTCACCTTCGGAACAAAGATACCCAGCAAACGAACCAAGTGTTTCAGCCAAGACTACAGATGCCCCACCATGCAAAATGCCAAACGGTTGTTTAGTCCGCTCATCAACAGGCATTGTTGCTTCAATAAAATCATCGCCAATCTGGGTAAACTCTATCCCTACATGCGTTACCATACTTTTACGATTCATTCCATTAAGTGAATCCACATCTATCTTACGTTTCCAAATCACGGCACTATCTCCAATAAGGCTTGCAATGGGTGTTTAATTGATTTTCCTTCTATGCGTTTCACCTGACTGCGGCATGAATATCCCGTACTCAGACAATTATCCACAGAGAGATTGTCTAACGCCGGAGCCCATGAAAGTTTGTAGATGCCGAGTGAATTTTTCAGATTTTTCTTTTCATGACCATATGTACCGGCCATGCCGCAGCATCCCACATTAATATTGTTTAACTGATGGCCGAAATAACGAAAAATATCAGCCCATTGTTTGCCACTGTTAGGCAGTGACGTTACTTCAGTACAGTGCCCCAATAAATACCAATCATGGCTGGATGTTGAATCAGCATGTTTTCCTTGGGGAAATTTGTCCTGCAAAATATCCATTAGCCACTCGTGTACCAACTGAACGTTAAAATTCCCCCTCCGTTCGCCAAGCGCCTCTTTATATTCATCTCGGTAGCACAGCACCAAAGCAGGATCAACACCGACCATCGGAATATCCAGCCGCGAAACCCGATTGAGAAACTCAGCCGTTTTATTGGCTGTTTTGGCAAACCGATTCAGGAAACCTTTAACATGCTGGGCTTTCCCATTGGGCGAAAATGGCAGTAAAACCGGCTTATATCCCAATTTTTCAGCTAACTGCACAAAATCACTGACTACCTTCGCGTCGTGGTAACTTGTGAAAGGATCTTGCACAATCAAGACATGCTGATCGCGCTGGGATGATGGCAAAGTTTCCAACTGCTCCAGCGTTGTCCTTGCGGCATAGTGGCCTACAAGCTGTTGTTGCAATGTTGGATAAGAAAGCAATGGCAAATCAACCATGCCAATCGTGCCCTGGCTAATTTTTTGCACCCACGGCTGTTTTAGGAAAAAGTTAAATACCCGCGGAGCCTTTGCCATTAATGGTGTGCTGTGTTCAACATTTGCAACTATATGATCGTGCAATGGACGCATATAACGGCTGTGATAAAGTGCCAGAAAACGTGCACGGAATGAAGGTACGTCAATCTTGATTGGACATTGGGTTGAACAAGCCTTACAAGCCAAACAACCCGACATGGCTTCTTTCACTTCATGTGAAAAATCATATTCTCCTTTCCATGCCCGCCAGCTATAGCGTGTTTTTTCAATCAACCCTCGCAAGCTGGGGCGTTCCTGTTCCAGCCCTGACTCCAATAATTTTGGCTCAACCCCCTGCTCTGTTAGAAGCCGCAGCCATTCCCGGACAAGAGTTGCCCGCCCTTTGGGTGAATGAATACGGTGTTGGCTGATTTTCATGGATGGGCACATTGGGCTTTTGACATCAAAATTGAAGCACAAGCCATTCCCGTTGCATTCCATCGCGCCGCGAAATGTTTTTCTTACATTCACAGGAATTGTGCGATCGTAAGTTCCACGCTTGATGTCATCGACTCTCATCATCGGGGCATCAATTCCAATGGGTGGACAGATTTTCCCCGGATTCAACCGATTAAGGGGATCAAATGCTGTTTTTATTCGACGCAACTCATTATAGAGAATATCGCCAAAAAACGCCGAACTGTATTCCGCCCTGAAACCCTTGCCATGTTCACCCCATAACAAACCACCATATTTGGCTGTTAGACGGACAATTTCATCAGAAATCTGTTTCATCAGAATTTCTTGCTGAGGATCGCACATATCCAGTGCCGGACGTACATGCAAAACACCCGCATCAACATGCCCAAACATACCGTAATCAAGTTGATAGCTATCCAAGAGCTGGCGGAACTCCGCTATATAATCGGCAAGGTGTTGTGGCGGAACACAGGTATCTTCAACAAACGGGATAGGTTTGGCGGCTCCTTTACTGTTGCCAAGTAATCCAACAGATTTTTTCCGCATGGCATAAATGCGTTCAATGTCCGCCAAATCATGGCATGTTTGATAGCCAATGATCCCCGCTTCATTTTTTTCCATCAATTCATCAAGACGCAAACAAAGATGCTGTACCTGCTGATCAATTTGCTGTACATCATTGCCGCTGAATTCGACAATATTCAACCCTTGCATATCCTTATCGGGCACATCCGTAATTAATTCTTTCACTGAATGCCAAATAATATCTTCGCGTGCCAGATTGAGAACCTTAGAATCCACCGTCTCTACCGAAAGTGCCTTGGCTTCCACCATAAAAGAGGCATTGCGTAAAGCTGAATCAAAGGAATCATATTTGACATTCACCAGCCTCCTGACTTTTGGCAGCGGCGTAATATCCAAAGTCGCTTCCGTAATAAAAGCCAAAGTGCCTTCAGAGCCGGTTAAAATCCTGGTCAGATCGAATGATTGCATATCATCGCTAAACACATGACGCAAATCGTACCCGGTCAGGAATCGATTGAGCTTAGGGAATTTCTCAATAATTAATTTTCGTTGTTCACGGCATCGTTCCAATACCGTTTTATAGACACGCCCTATCGTTGTATCTTCTTTGGCAATCGATTCCGCTAATGCTGTGTCCATCGAGCGGGTATCAAACATTTCCCCGCCCAATAAAACAGCCCGCACACCCAGTACATGATCGGAGGTTTTACCATAAACCAGAGAACCCTGACCGGAAGCATCTGTATTGATCATCCCTCCCAGAGTGGCACGATTGCTGGTCGAGAGTTCAGGAGAGAAGAAATAACCATAAGGTTTTAGATATTGATTGAGTTGATCTTTGATAACACCCGCTTCAACCTTAACCCATCCCTGTTCTGGGTTGATCTCCAGAATACGCTTCATGTAGCGGGACATATCCACCACAATGCCATTATTGAGTGATTGCCCATTTGTACCTGTTCCCCCACCACGTGGAGTAAAATTCAAGGCATGGAAACGCGTTTCTCCGGCAACCCTTGCCAGCAGTGCGACATCAGCGCTGGAACGAGGAAACACAATCGCCTGTGGCAATAGTTGATAAATACTGTTATCTGTTGACATCGTCAGCCTATCGGCATAGCTGCTGGCGGTGTCTCCAGTAAAACCAGCTTCTTTCAGTGCAGTCAAATAATCCTGCGTCAGTTCACTGACATGGGGGGCTTGGGATATACGTGGGATCATTGGCAGGTTGCCCCTTTTGTAATTAGTATCCACATTGCTTTATTTATATACTATCTTCGATAATGTTACTCAGACAACTTTCCGAGCAGGCAGGCTTTAAACCATATCACATATTTATCAATTTTGAGCCATTGGGGAAATAACGTATAGTTAATTACCATTGGTACTGCCAACAGTGTATTTAATTTAAACGAGAAATTATTTCATGGAAAAATCGCAATCACACCTAGACTTGCCCAAACTATTATTTGCATTATTTTTCATTTTATTGCTCATCACGACCAGTTTTTGGGTCTTAAGCCCCTTTATTTTTGGCTTTATTTGGGCAGGAATGGTTGTCATTGCCACTTGGCCACTATTAGAAAAATTACAGCAACGCTTATGGGGAAGACGGTGGATAGCTGTCACCATTATGACTTTATTATTAGTCTTACTATTTGTTATTCCTATAGCGTTATTGGTCGGTAGTTTGGTAGAAAACAGTGCTCCTTTGATTGCATGGGCAAAGTCCCCTTCTGCAATTCAATTACCACACCTGGAATGGTTAAACCGTGTTCCTGTCGTTGGTGAAGATCTATATCTTAAATGGCAAGCCCTGATTGCTGATGGCAGTAACATACTCCTCAATAAAATCCCGCCTTATATTGGCAAAGCGACGACATGGTTTCTTACTCAAGCCGTCAATGCAGGTCGTTTCCTTTTCCATTTAGCACTGATGGTCGTATTCAGTGTCTTGCTCTATTGGAAAGGCGAACAGGTTATGTTGAGCATCCGCCATTTTGCTGTCCGATTGGCTGATAAACGTGGTGATGCCGTAGTATTGCTGGCAGCGAAATCCATCCGTGCTGTGGCCCTTGGCATTGTTGTCACGGCACTGGTACAGGCCATTGCTGGCGGTGTCGGGTTGGCCATCGCCGGCATTCCTTACCCAATGCTACTGACAGTACTGATGTTTGTTTGCTGTGTTGCCCAACTTGGGCCTCTGTTGGTTCTCATTCCCTCTATCGCTTGGCTTTACTGGACAGGGGATACAACTTGGGGAACCATTTTGGTTGTCTGGAGTGTAATTCTGACCACAATGGATGGTGTGCTGCGGCCTTTCCTGATCCGTCTCGGTGCTGACCTGCCCATGATTCTGATTCTCACAGGTGTTATCGGTGGCATACTTTCACTGGGCGTTATCGGATTATTTATTGGCCCAGTTGTTCTGGCAGTTTCCTACAGCTTACTGCTGGCATGGATGAATGAAGTTCCCAAGCCTGAGAAAATTACACTCACCCCCGAAAAACATTTTAGTAAAAAGAATGTAAAATAACCAAATAGCTGCGCGAGAATATTATTTTCTTGCGCAATTATAAAATAAGTGAATGCATTTCTTGTTTCTTATTGGAAAAATAAATTCATTTCTTCTCAAAAATAACTCGCTCTTGAAAATTGCTGCAAAAAAGTCGTTTTCTTAAAATTTCTTTTTCCTGACTCTATTTATTAAGAGGATTCTTAAAGAATAAACTCTCTTATTAAATTAATATTCCTTTCATCGAAACGAATGTTTCCCAGTGAATTGCTATCACAGCCTATAACGCCATAGGCTGTGTGTACCAAGTAATACATATATTGCTGTGTGTAGTCTTTGCCTGTCAGCCCATGATAGGCTTTTTTTTTTGGAATTTTTCTACCTTTGTTTTTTCCTGCCTTAGTTTTCTGTAATTAAGCATCCCTGTTAAAAAGTATTCTATTATACAAAATATAAAAGCCTGCAAATATTTTAACAGGCTTTTATTAGAGTTATATTCCGTTAGTTATTCCCAGCCAAAGAAATCCAAGTTTTCACTACGGTATCAGGATTCAACGATAAACTGTCAATTCCTTCTTTCATTAACCACTCAGCAAAGTCTTCGTGATCCGAAGGACCTTGACCGCAGATACCAACATATTTTCCCTGACGTTTAGCTGCCTGAATTGCCATGGAAAGTAATTGCTTCACTGCGTCATTGCGTTCATCGAACAATTCAGAAACGACACCGGAATCACGGTCTAATCCTAAGGCCAATTGTGTCATGTCATTTGAGCCAATTGAAAAACCATCAAAATGCGCGAGGAATTGATCGGCCAAAAGTGCATTTGATGGGATCTCACACATCATGATAACTTTCAGACCGTTTTCACCGCGCTTCAACCCCTGAGATGCCAGTTCGGCTACAACAGCTTCAGCCTGAGCGACAGTACGTACAAATGGGATCATGATTTCAACATTGGTTAATCCCATGATATTACGCACCCGTTTGACGGCTTCGCACTCCAGAGCAAAGCACTGGCGGAAACTGTCAGAAACATAACGCCCTGCGCCACGGAAACCTAACATCGGATTTTCCTCGTGCGGCTCATACATATCCCCACCGACCAGATTCGCATATTCATTGGATTTGAAATCTGACAACCGAACAATGACACGCTTAGGCCAAAATGCTGCCGCTAACGTTGCAATCCCTTCCGTCAGACGGCCGACATAAAATTCAACCGGGTCATCATAACCCACCATCAATGACGTAATCTGCTCTTGCAATTCAGGAGACTGCTGGGAAAATTCGAGCAAGGCACGAGGGTGAACACCAATCATTCGATTAATGATAAATTCCAAACGAGCCAGACCTACTCCTTCATTCGGCAGACAAGCGAAATCAAATGCACGATCGGGATTTCCCACATTCATCATGATCTTGACATCGAGTTTTGGCAATTCATCAACCTGAGAACTTTGGACACTGAAATCCAATTTATTCTGGTAAACAAACCCTGTATCACCTTCCGAACAAGATACGGTCACCTGCTGGCCTTCTTGCAGACGTTCAGTAGCGTCGCCGCAACCAACTACAGCCGGGATCCCAAGCTCTCTGGCAATGATGGCGGCATGACAAGTACGGCCGCCACGGTTCGTGACAATTGCAGCCGCTTTTTTCATGATAGGTTCCCAATCAGGATCAGTCATGTCTGTCACCAGCACATCACCGGCCTGGATACGATCCATTTCGCTGAGATTGTGGATTACCTTCACTGTTCCAACACCGATACGATGCCCGATCGCTCGGCCTTCTACCAGGACATTACCCTGCTCATTGAGTTGGTAACGCTCCATGACCTGCTGATTTGAACGAACAGTTTCGGGGCGCGCCTGTACAATATATAGCTTGCCATTGTGCCCATCTTTCGCCCATTCAATATCCATCGGGCGGCCATAGTGTTTTTCTATCAATAAAGCCTGTCTTGCCAACGCTTCAACTTCACTATCCGTTAAAGAGAAACGATTGCGTAGCTCATCTGAAACATCTTCCGTACGTACTTGTTTTCCATGTTCTTTGCTATCCGCATAAACCATGCGTATTTTTTTAGAACCCAGATTACGGCGCACTATCGCAGGATTATTGTTTAATAATGTCGGCTTATGAACATAAAACTCATCTGGATTCACGGCCCCTTGTACAACCATCTCTCCCAAGCCATAGGCTGATGTGATAAAGACAACTTGATCAAAACCAGATTCAGTATCAATCGTGAACATCACGCCTGATGATGCCAAATCTGAACGCACCATACGTTGTATACCCGCAGAAAGCGCGACGCCACGATGGTCATATCCTTGATGCACACGGTAGGAAATAGCGCGATCATTAAATAATGATGCGAAGACATGCTTGATAGCAACCATGACCGCGTCAATGCCCTGCACATTTAAGAAAGTTTCTTGCTGTCCGGCAAAAGAGGCATCCGGCATGTCTTCTGCTGTTGCAGAAGAGCGCACTGCGAAAGAGGCCTCAGGCTCGCCTTCAGATAATTGCAGATAAGCATCACGAATATCTTTCTCAAGCTGCGCCGTAAATGGCGTATCAATCACCCACTGGCGGATTTGTGCGCCAGCCTTCGCCAATTGATTAACATCATCAACATTGGTTTCATCCAGCAACTGATAAATACGCTGGTTCACGCCACTTTGTTCCAGAAAATCATTAAATGCCTGTGCCGTTGTTGCAAAACCATTAGGAACAGACACACCAAGTTCAGCTAAATTGGTAATCATCTCGCCAAGGGAGGCGTTTTTACCACCGACTCGATTAACGTCATTCATACCTAATTGGTTATACCAGAGCACGTTGCTTAGGGTGAGGCCATTATTGGACATTAGAAACTATCCTTTTTTTACATTCAGAGGTACAAATCGGAAAAATTATCGCTGCTTTTAACAGCAGGAATAGACTAGCACATTGTTTTGCCAGAGACGGAAAGGTGAATCGATCAACCCAACAATATTATTTTTTTATAGATATAATCAAGAACACTGGTTATTCTGATAGCGTTTGTTAAAAACGATTCAGCCGATAATGCTAAAAAATCCGATTAAATACCGTTAAAATCGAACAATAAAAGAAAAGAGATGATGATGGAAGTTTATACCCCCATAACATCAGAAGATGATGCGCTGAAGCGCAGCGTATTTTTTATTTCTGATGGAACCGCAATCACTGCCGAAGTATTGGGTCATGCTGTCTTATCCCAGTTTCCAATTGCCGTTACTTCCTACACTCTACCTTTTGTCACCAACAAAGCGCGGGCAGAGGAAATTCGCGATCAAATAAACGCGATATACCAACACACACAAATCAGGCCATTAGTTTTTTATTCCATCATTTCAAATGAAGTCAAAAATATTATTACCCAAAGTGATGGTTTCTGTCAGGATATTGTTCAAACATTGGTTGCGCCGCTGCAACAAGAAATAGGTCTGGAGCCAAAGCCGGAATTACACCGGACTCATGGTTTATCTAAAAAAAACCTGGGGCAATATGACGCCCGCATTGCTGCCATTGATTATGCCCTCGCCCATGATGACGGTGTTTCATTACGCAATCTCGATCAAGCCCAAGTGATTATTCTTGGCGTATCACGCTGTGGAAAAACACCAACCAGCCTTTATCTTGCCATGCAATTTGGTATTCAAGCTGCCAACTACCCATTCACCGCCGATGATATGGATAATCTTCGGTTACCCGCAGCGTTAAAGTCTTTTCAGAATAAATTATTTGGTCTGACAATCAGTCCTGAAAGGCTTGCTGCCATTCGGGAAGAGCGGCGGGAAAATAGCCGTTACGCTTCATTGCGCCAATGCCGGGTTGAAATTGCTGAAGTGGAAGCTCTATTTCGTAAGAATCAAATTAACTATTTAAATACGACCAATTATTCTGTCGAAGAAATTTCAACCAAAATTATTGATATTATGGGGTTGAAACGCCGAATGTTCTGATTGGAAAACCCTATAAATTTCACAATAATTATTCACGATACTTTCTCGCATAAATATCATTAATTGTCTGTTGAATTTGCTGGAAGTTGAGTTATTGTGATTTCAGTCATTCCAGATACTGTTTCAATGTGAAGTAGAATTCGAGAAAGTAAAAGTATATGTACAAAACAGATGAGTTAAGAACGCACCGCATTGATAGCCTAATCACACCTAAAGCACTTGCTGAACAATATCCTGTATCAGAAAAGAGCCTGCAGAATGTGACATTGTCACGTAAGCGTATTGAATCAATTTTGGCAGGTGATGACCAACGCCTGCTTGTCATCATTGGCCCCTGCTCTATCCATGATGTTGATGCCGCCATTGACTACGCTTCCCGCCTGAGCGTTTTACGTGAAAAATACCAGCATAGTCTGGAAATTGTAATGAGAACCTATTTCGAGAAGCCGCGAACCGTGGTTGGCTGGAAAGGTTTGATTTCTGACCCAATGTTAGATGGCTCATGCCAAGTCAATAAAGGCATCTCTCTTGCTCGTAAGCTATTGATTGATATTAATGAGTTGGGTGTACCTACTGCGACAGAATTTCTGGACATGGTGACAGGTCAATACATTGCCGATTTAATTAGTTGGGGGGCGATTGGAGCCAGAACCACCGAAAGCCAGATTCATCGGGAAATGGCCTCCGCCCTCTCATGCCCTGTAGGTTTTAAAAATGGCACGGATGGCAATACACTCATCGCCATTGACGCTATACGCGCCGCACGTGCCAAACACATGTTCTTGTCTCCTGATAAGAATGGTCAAATGACCATTTATCAAACCAACGGGAACCCCTACGGCCATATTATTATGCGTGGCGGGAAAAAACCGAATTACGGTGCTGAAGATATTGCAGAAACTTGCCATAAATTACGCGAACAGCATTTGCCAGAACGTCTGATTGTTGATTGCAGCCATGCTAATTGCCAGAAAATCCACCGCCGTCAACTGGATATTGCCAGGGATATCAGTGAACAAATTAAAGCTGGTTCCACTGCCATTGCCGGTGTTATGGCTGAAAGCTTCTTGGTTGAAGGAACACAAAAAGTGATCCACGGAGAGCCCTTAACTTACGGGCAATCCATCACTGATCCATGCCTTGGCTGGCAAGATACGGAACAATTTATCAGTATTCTTGCAGATGCCATCGAAAGCCGTTCCTGAATCCTTTCTTTATTCTGGCTCCTATTTCCCCATAGGAGCCAGCCAATATCAAAAATAAAACACCTAAAATCAGTCAATTAATACATAATTTTAGGTATAGAAAAAAATAGCTTGAAGTTAGTCTTTGTTGAAACGATAATTATTCTCAATATTAGAATAATTACTGTTCACTTTTGGTATGGAAAAATTAGAGCATTACCCATTCAATTACATTAATTCTCTACAACAGCAGACTCATCCTGATCTATTCAGCATCACTGCGGCAAGCAATTGCATCAGTAGTCAGCCATTTCTGGGGAAATTGTATGCAATGAAGACTTGCTGCCAAAACAAATTTTTCCAGTATATCCGACCAAACTCAGCAAATTTATTCTGACACACTCAAAAACCAGTAAGCCTGCCCGTTGAATATCAGCGAGCTACCTGACTATTTGTGTTGATTAAAATGCCGTTTCAACATGGAGATTGACTTACATGACCCGAATTAAATCGCCAAACCTAAAGCTGTCTACATTAACAGTAGTCATCTTCGCAAGTTTAGCTTCTGCGAATGCGGCGACAATACCTTCCGAGCCAGCACATACCAAAACGACGCATGCCGAAAAAGGCAAATCATCTGGGGACACAATAACTGTGTATGCCACAGGCAATCAACGTGACAGTTTTGAAGCTCCAATGATGGTGACGGTCATTGAAAACAATTCTGCCAATAGTCGAGTTGCAGGCAGTGCAAATGATTTGCTGCGTAATATTCCGGGTATTCATATTTCTGGCACTGAACGTGCCAATGGGCAGGACATCAGTCTGCGCGGCTATTCTAAAAGTGGTGTTTTGACGCTTGTTGATGGTATTCGACAAGGAACGGATACCGGACACCTTAATGGTGTATTCCTCGATCCTGCCTTAATTAAACAAACTGAAGTCGTTCGCGGCCCGTCTGCCTTATTATATGGCAGCGGCGCCCTGGGAGGTGTTATCGCCTATCAGACAGTCGATGCCGCCGATTTGTTGGAAGACGGCCAAAATGCGGGTTTCCGTGTATTTAATCGTGCCGGAAGCGGCGACCATAGCCTCGGATTTGGTGGTTCTGCATTTGGCAGAACAGAACAATTTGATGGTTTATTGTCATTTGCTACCCGGGATGTCGGTAATATTCGGTATGGCGGCGGGTTACAAGGCCGTAATGATGAAAGCATCGGTAATATTCTGACCAAGGGCTCTTGGAAAATAACTGACAGCCAAACACTCAGCGGCAATTTGCGTTATTATCGCAATGAAGCGCATGAACCCAAAAATCCTCAGGACATCACTTACCTCAATGATAGTCAACGGACAGACCGTACTACAGCACAGCGTGATGCCCAGTTGACTTATCAATTTAACCCTTCAAATTACAGTTGGTTAAATCTCAGGGCTGATACCTATTATTCTGACATTAATATTAATGCCAAAACCAAAAATAATGGCTTTGAAGGCCGAAAACAAGAAACTTATGGTTTGAAATTAGAAAACCGCTCCCATTTTGGGGTGAATACTTTTGCCGCCCACCAATTGACTTACGGCGGTGAAACTTACAAACAGAAACAAAAACCGAGTGGCAATACAGAGAGTTTCCCTAATGCCGATATTCGTTTTGCATCTGGTTGGCTTCAAGATGAAATCACCCTGCGTGATTTGCCTGTTTCATTGATTGCAGGCACCCGCTACGACAATTACAAAGCTTCAAATAGCAAATATAACGATATCAGTGCCGATAAGTGGTCATCAAAAGGTGCTATCAGCATAACTCCGACAGATTGGTCGATGTTGTTTGCTTCCTATTCTCAGGCATTCCGTGCGCCAACTATGGGAGAAATGTATAACGATTCAAAACATTTTTATATACCTCCTAAAGAAGATCGCCCAGGACTCACTAACTATTGGAAACCAAACCCTAATTTACGTCCTGAAAGCAATGAGACGCTGGAATATGGCTTCGGACTGCGTTTTGATGATCTTTTCGCTAACAATGATGGACTGAAATTCAAAGCCAGTTATTTTGATACCAAGGCGAAAGATTACATCTCTGCCACAGTAACGCCTGACATGAGATTCACCACATCATTCAATATTCCTAAAGCCAAAATCTGGGGTTGGGATGTCTCTATGACATATAATTCGGACCTATTCATTTGGGATCTCGCCTATAACCGTACCACCGGCAAAAACGATGAAACCGGCGAATCTATAGATGCACTTAGCCCAGATTCCTTCACCAGTACTTTAGATATTCCTCTGTCCAGAAGCGGTTTTTCCATTGGGTGGATCGGTAAATTTACTCAGGGCACTAATTTTAAAGGAAAAAATGGGCAGAGAAATTCTACTCAATACGCAGGTTATGGTGTCAATGATTTCTATGTCAGCTATCACGGTGAAGACGCACTAAAAGGATTAACTACCTCTGTCGTATTGGCTAACGCCTTTGATAAAGAATATTACTCATCACAGGGAGCACCGCAGAATGGCCGCAGCGCTAAACTGTTTGTCAGCTACCAGTGGTAAAAATAGCAGCACCTCAATAAGATTACTTTAAGACTAAATTTATTTTTAACGCAGTGTTTTTAAGGAGCTAGTAACTGTGACTCAATCACTTTATGAACGTTACCAACAAGCCAAAGCAGATAACAAAGCTAAATACGCACGTGATCTGGCTGCTTACCTCAATGTCAGCGAAGGAGAGTTATTGCATAGCCGTGTCGGCATTGATGCAAAACGTCTGAACGTTGATGCTCCTACCCTGCTGCAGGAATTGGCGGTTGTTGGTGAAACCAAGGCGATTACCCGTAATGATTTTGCTGTTCATGAGCACATTGGCCGTTACGAAAATACCAAATTCAGCGAACATGTCGGGTTGATCCTCAATCCTCGTGAGCTGGATCTGCGTCTGTTCTTCGATCACTGGAGCAGTGTTTTTTCTCTGGTAGAACCTGCCAAGAACGGTATGCGTCACAGCATTCAATTCTTTGATCGCCAAGGTGATGCCCTGCATAAAGTCTATACCACCAACAAAACTGATATGGCGGCATGGGACGCACTGATTGAAAAATACCAGACCGATGAAAACCCTGAGTTGGTTATCCAACCAGAAGAAGTGCCTGAACATGCTGCAATGACAGAACAACTGCAAGTTCAGTTGGATGATGAATGGCGTGCCATGACTGATGTACATCAGTTTTTCATTATGATGAAACGCCACAATCTGAACCGTCAACAAATTTTCAATGCAGTGAAAGATGATTTGGCATATCGTGTAGATAATTCAGCATTATCTCAACTTGTTGAAATAGCGCATAAAGATCAGAATGAAATTATGGTTTTCGTCGGAAACCGTGGCTGTATTCAGATTTTTACTGGCAAGCTGGAACGTTTGATGCCTTATCAGGAAGAGAATTCTGATCAGAAATGGATCAATATTTTCAATCGTCACTTCACGTTGCATCTGATTGAAAGCGCCATTGCGGAAAGTTGGGTAACCCGCAAACCAACAACTGATGGTTTCGTTACCAGCCTGGAATTGTTTGATGCTAATGGCAACCAAATCGCACAATTGTACGGCCAACGTACCGAAGGAACTTCTGAGCAGGCTCAGTGGCGTGATCAAATTAGTGCCCTGCCTAAATTACAACCAGAACAGGAAACTTGCATAGCATGAAAAAATGGCTTCTAACATTTATGCTTGCCATCTCTTCCAGTGCATTCTCTGCTGAACGCATTGTAACAATTGGTGGCGATGTGTCTGAAATTGTTTTTGCACTTGGCGAAGGACAGAATGTTGTCGCAAGGGATAGTACCAGCCTGAATCCGAAGGAATTGCTTTCTCTGCCTGATATCGGGTATATGAGAATGCTTAATTCCGAAGGAATTTTATCCATGCGCCCATCACTGGTGATTGCAAGTGAATCGGCTCAGCCTTCTCTGGCACTCAAGCAAGTCGAAGATGCCGGTGTAAAAGTCATTAAAGTGACCAGCGAAACCTCGTTAGAAGCCGTTCCTGCTAAAATCATGACCGTCGCCAAGGCGGTCAATCAGAAAAAACGTGGCGAAGAGTTAGTTGCCCAATACCGCCAGCAATTAGCTGACATCACCACGTCAGATATTCCCACCAAAGTAATCTTCATTATGAGCCACGGTGGCCTCAATCCAATGGCTGCCGGTCAACAAACAGCAGCAGATCAAATGATCCGTGCCATTGGTGCGAAAAATGCCATGCAAGGTTTTCAGGGGTATCGTCCTTTGTCCCAAGAAGGTGTCATTGCCAGCAAACCAGACTTGCTGCTGATCAGCACTGAGGGGCTAAAAACCTTAGGTGGTATTGATAAAGTCTGGCAACTTCCGGGGCTGAATTTCACACCTGCCGGTATGAAAAAGCAGGTCGTTGTTGTAGATGAAATGGGTCTGCTTGGATTTGGATTGCAGACGCCTGCCGTAATGAAAAAAGTCCGTGAAGCAGCGGAGCAAGTGCAATGAGTCGTTCTCAATCCCCCGCTATTGGCTTAATAGTACTGAGTATTCTGCTGATATTTTTAGCAATTAGTTCAGCCAATCTGGGGGCATTGCCGCTTTCTTTCAAAACTCTGTGGGAATCCTCTTTGGATGACCCACAGTGGCAAATTTGGCTAAATATCCGGTTACCAAGAATTTTATTGGCAATCCTTGTTGGGTGTGCCTTGGCTGTATCAGGCGCCATAATGCAGGGTCTGTTCCGCAATCCCCTCGCTGATCCCGGCTTATTAGGGATCAGCAGTGGCGCTGCGTTGATGGTAGCCGTAGCGATTGTTCAACCTATTACATTTTTTGCCGGTATTGCCTTATACAGCCACATTATTGCAGCCTTTATCGGCAGCCTGCTGGTTTCGCTGCTAATCTTTTCCCTTGGGAAATATAACCACGGCAGCTTGTCTAAGTTATTGCTTGCAGGTATTGCCATTAATGCACTTTGTGCATCATTTATTGGTGTTTTAAGTTATATCAGTAACGATCAGCAATTACGTCAGTTCACTATTTGGATGATGGGTTCACTGAGTCGAATTGAATGGCCAACCTTACTTATTGCTGCGTCACTTATCATCCCTGTTTGCATACTGGCCTTCAGTCAATCGCGAAAACTCAATTTACTGCAATTGGGTGATGAAGAAGCTCATTATTTAGGTGTCAATGTTCGCCGTACTAAGTATCAATTATTGTTACTCAGCGCTCTGTTGATTGGGTGTTCTGTTGCATTGACTGGGATCATTGGGTTTATCGGCTTGGTTATCCCGCATCTTGTCAGACTTCGGTTTGGTGGTGATCATACTTGGCTGCTGCCAATCTCTGCTCTTGGTGGGGCATGCCTTTTATTAACCGCCGATACACTGGCCCGTACATTAGTTTCCCCTGCTGAAATGCCAGTAGGACTTATCACTGGTTTGATCGGCGCTCCCTATTTTTTATGGCTTATCCTTAAACCATCCGGGAGACGTTTATAATGAAACCTGTTATGTCTGATAGTTTAATTGAAGCCAGAAATTTAAATTATTTCATCGGCCAACAGCAAATAATCAAAGATGTTTCACTTTCTATTCGTCAGGGTGAAGTTGTTGCGATTATTGGCCCGAATGGTGCAGGAAAATCCACGCTTTTGCGGCTATTAACAGGATACAATCCTCCACACTCAGGTGAGTGTTTATTGAAAGGCATCCCTATTTCTCAGTGGCCGACTCAGCAACTGGCGCGTACGCGTGCTGTAATGAAGCAATACAGCTCTCTGTCATTTTCGTTCAGCGTAGAAGATGTTATCGCCATGGGGCGTGTTCCCCATGAAAACAGTCACAAGAAAACTGCCATTGATGAAGCTATTGCGTTGACCGAATGTGAAGAGTTGAGAAATAGGAATTACCAACAACTGTCCGGAGGGGAGCAACAACGAGTGCAACTGGCAAGGGTTTTGGCACAGCTTTGGCACCCAGAACCCACAGAATCGTGTCTGTTTTTAGATGAACCGACTTCCGCACTGGATCTTTATCATCAACAACATACATTGCGGTTAGTTCACCGACTAACACGGCAATCTCCCCTTGCCGTCTGCTGTGTGTTGCATGACTTGAATCTGGCGGCACTGTATGCCGATAAGATTATCCTGCTGCACAAAGGAAAATTAGTGGCAACAGGCACGCCACAGGATGTGTTGCGTGACGATATTCTCAAACAGTGGTATCAGGCAGATTTAGGAGTTACCCAACATCCTGAAACTCATCAACCACAAGTTTATCTCCGACAATAGAAAACAGTCACTCTTTCTCTGTTCCTCGGAACATATACTGCTGGCAGGGATTTTCAGGCCAGTAAATGAATAAAAATGGATAACGTAAAAAAGGCAAGCTTTGCAGTCCCTGCAAAATTTGCCTTAGTTTTAATTTAAACTGATTGAAAGCTAATCCACCTCAAATACAAAAAACAATCAGATCGATATTATTTGATCACATTAATTTATTGAGTCAGCTATTTTTTATTCAAGACGTTGTTTACGGGCGGAGGGTAAATACCAAAGCGTGGCGATTAAGCACAGCGAATAACCTAACATTTCACAGCCTTCTTCAACCATATTTTTGACTGCCCGATTGAAATGTTCATCCATCAATCCTTGCCATAAACTTCCCATACCAAATAGACGGGAAAACACCAGTACGCACAACAAACCACATACCATCATGGAATAACTCTGATGGCGGGTGAAATGGACAAGGCCGGAAAGAGACTGATTTCTTTTCAGACAAGCATATCCTATGCAAACCAGAGACAGTGGAATAGCAAACCATGACCATGCTCCGTGAAAGAAAACATCATCAAAATAAGCGTCTAATTCTCTAATTAAGAGACTGCTAAAAAAGCCCGCCATTAAGCACAATGCCGGACGCAGTTTTAAATTCTTTTTCGCCTCATAAAACAACAAAACAGCAATAATCAGTAAGAACAGCTCCTGAAAAATTTCAGTCAGTGAATTTTCCTGTACACCATTATGTAGGTAATTCACATCCAAAAACAGTAACCCTGTCACTCCAGCCATTACCAGTGCGTATAAAATAAAAAAAACCAGCTTGCTGGTTAAATAAGTTAAATCAGATTGCATTACAGCCTCGTTCATCATTTACAACGCGACAATAATACCACTAACGTAAAAAACTGATGAACATCTGATGCTATCACTTGTTTCATAAGAGAAAAGCAAACGCTGTATGATTTTTATTATCCTAAAATAGCACATTTTGTGTATACGATTAAAATGAAACACTTAAAATGTCTCACATAATAACTTAAGTTACTATTTGTGTTTATTGTTTACATCGCTATCTTTTCAGCAAATACCCACCTATGTGGGAGGTAGATATGTCAGAAAATGTTATCAACGATATTGTGAGATGGCTAGAAGGCCAACTTCAACGAACCGAAGGAATCAAAATAGAGACTATTGCCCATAAAAGTGGCTATTCAAAATGGCATCTACAACGCATATTTAAAGAGATGAAAGGATGTACACTGGGACAATATGTCCGTCAGCGCCGCCTTCATGAGGCAGCCAAATCTTTGCGTGAAGATAAATTGCCAATCCTGGATATTGCTTTGCAATATGGTTTCAGCTCTCAGGCTACATTTACCCGGATTTTTAAAAAACATTTTAATACTACACCGGCTAAATTTAGGGCAGATAGCCACCGGATTGAATACAATGCTTTCAGCAATTGCGAGAAATAATTGAAGAAGAAACAAATCACTGTCTTCGAACTTTCAGCTCTGCTTTTTTGTTAAAATTAACCTCAACTAACACCTGTTAGATAGACCTAAAACTGTCAGTTGAGGTTTAAAGATTCACACTTATGTAAGCTATCTTCGGGTTCTTCCATTAAGAGGCGCCACTATGACCAAGTTCCCGCATAAAATATAGGCAGATGAAAATCCCGCTATAGGACTTTCATCCGGAATTTATATGACAATTATCCCATTCAGCCTAATTTACCCTTCATTTTAATTCGCTGACCAACCAATCATGTAGTTGCTGTAATTCCGCGTCCAGGGAGGGATATAGATTTCGAATTTGATGAATGCTCTGCCCCACCGCCTCCGGCTGATACAGTACGCCAATCAGTTTTTCCGCCAATAACTCAAACGGAGTAGGTTCTAAACTATCGGTAAATATTTGGCAACGGCTGATCATGCCATGTTCAACATCAATATGTAGCTCAATTCCACCCCAGACGAACCGTGTATCCAAAGCATGACTAAACGCAGGTGCCTGACCAAAATTCCACTCCCAGCTACTTTGTTTAGCAAAAATATCACTAAAACCCGGCAGATCAGGCAAAGATTGTGGCGAAATGACTTCCGCCTCAACCGTCTCATCAAAGTATTCAAAAAATGACTCAACGATCCCCTTACAGACTGTTTCATGCGTAATACCCGGCAATAACTCGGATACATTTGTAACCCTAGAGCGTACAGATGTAATCCCTTTCGCTTGCAGCTTTTTGGGATCTGGATTGAGATAATCCGCAAGGCGATTTAGATTGGCATTAATCAGCAAAGTACCGTGATGAAACCCTCGGTCTTTAGTTTCTTTATAAGCAGAGCCGGAGATCTTGCGCTCCCCTTCCGGAGAAGATAAAACTAAATCATTACGGCCAGATGCTGTTGCATGAATTCCTGACTTTTTTAACCCTTCCAAGATGATCTGTGTGGAAACCGTTTTATTATATTCAGGTTTGCCCGCCATAAAGGTAAAACATGTATTGCCCAAATCATGAAAAACGGCGCCACCACCACTGCTACGGCGAGCCAGCTTTATACCGTCCTGCTCCATCCGCCTGGTGTTACACTCTTTCCACGGATTCTGTGCACGTCCAACAACAACAGTATTGGCGTTGCGCCACAAAAACAGAACGCGCTGATTTGGCGGCATTTGCCGAAAAATGCATTCTTCAACAGCGAGATTAAACCAAGGATCGTGAGAGTCTGACAGCAACAGACGTAATGTGGACATATTTAGCTCCAGCAAAGAAAAACGTAAGTGATAACTGCAATTTATTGATATCGCTCATAATCTGGATATTGATGCCCACATGCCGGAAAAAGTAAAATCACATCCTGCGGGCTTGCCAGAAAACACGGCGCCAATACACATTATCAAGGGAGGAACGTATGACACCTTTACTGGTAGATGCATGGATAAATTCATTATTCGTATCATAAATGCCTACATGTAACCCACTTTCGCCGCTGCCCGTTTTGAAAAAAACTAAATCTCCCGGCATCAGATCGCCTTTATCAATCCGTGTGCCTAGCTTAGTTTGTTCACTCGTTGTGCGCGGAAGTAGGATATTAAAACGATCATAATATGTGCGGTAGACAAAGCCAGAACAATCAACACCACGCCTATCCATTCCTCCATAGCGATAAGGCGTATTATGCCATTGTTTCAGTTGTTCTTTTAGTTGGGCAATGACCATTATTGGGTCAGAAAGTGCGGCTTTTGACGACGGAGGGAGGGATTTTGAGATCTGATTGGAACAACCAATGAGAAAAAAGCTAAATAGTAAGCATAAATAGCCTGCTCTGGTTATCATTTGCTTTCTCCCGGTGACCATAATGGAAACAAACAAATTTTATCTGCCATGAGATAAAAAGGCCAGTTTATGTACCAGATTTCCTGCCATATCGAACTAAAATTGTTTATTCCCTTGTTACTGGCGGCCAGTGACTATTGATGATCAATGAAGTTGATTTTTTCCCGGCCGACTGATTAACCAAACGCCAGATAAGATACAAATTACCCCAACCGTTTTTAATAATGAGATAGGCTCATTGAACCACGGCAAAATGGCCGCCATTAAATAAACAAAAACATAACTCAAACTAATTATGGGGTATGCTTTGTTCAGTGGCAGGTATTTTAGGGTAAAGAACCAACATAGCATGGATAGTGCATAACCTGACAATCCAGCCAAAATCATGAGTAAAGGATTATGGTGTTGCCAAAGCCAATCAATATCCAGCCAATATGCCGACAGTGAAAGTGGTGGCAGATGAACAACCCCCCACTTCAAAAGCAGTTGCGCTATCGTGATCAGCAAAACACTCGTTATTCCCCAAAGGTAACCTTTCATTGCTCCAGACTCATCAACAAAATTCCCAACATAATGACAAAAATGCCTATCCAGTCTTTTAGGCCTACTTTTTCCCGATACAGGAATTGCCCAATTAACGTTACAACAACAAAATTAATACTTAACATTGGGTAGGCAATATTCAATGGCAAAAATTGCAGCAACCGCAGCCAAAATATCATGCCTATTCCTAACGAAAGAATAGCACCAGTCAGCCATATAGCTACAGACACCCCTCTATGAGGGGTGTTTTTCTGCCAACAAATAACCGCCTGCTTCTGACATAGCTGCCCAACACAGGTCAGCAAACTAACCAATATTAATAACGCTATACCATTACTCATGGTTGCTTCTTATAAATAACAAGGACAAAACGATGGTCTCTTCGCACAAGGTCGGGTTTTGGTAAGTCCGGCAGCTCTCCTTTTGAAGAGAGCAAAAAGACCATCGATACCTGACCATTTTTACGCGCTTTTGCCAACCATTCAGGAAATTCTTCTTGAGTCACATACTTGTACTGGCTATCAGGGTATGAAAGGCCGTATTCCAATTCACCTGTACGATCAAACATATAAATGTCATCACGCTTCAATTCCCATGCGATAGCCGCTCCCACCCCAACAGATTGAGTGAAAATATATTTACTATTCGCCAGCTCTGTTTCATTCTGCCGGATAAAATTCTGAGGTAGTTTGGAATTAATCGTATTGGTAGGCAATGCACTGCCGATAGACAGACTCAGTACAAGTGAACATGCGGCAGCCCATAACCAATATTTACCATTACGGGTAAAACACAAATAGCCAACGATTCCCCAAAAACCGAAAGCAATAATTCCCGTGATCCATTTCAACCGTTCATCAGGCTGATAAAGTGGATGGCTGGTGAATTTTTCCATAATGAAAAGGGTTAAAATCGCTGCCAATCCAATGACGACATTGACCAGCCCATTCACCTTTAATGCTTTCATCCTGCCGTTTTTGACACAATCGACAGCGTATTTTGCCATCATCACAGCTAATGGCCCAATAAACGGCAAAACATAGGTTGGTAATTTACCTTTTGCGATGCTGAAAAAAATAAATGGAACGACAAACCAGCAAAGCAGGAAAAACATTTCTGGGCGATCTTTTTTCTCTTTCCAGCTTTTGACTAAAGCTCCCGGCAGTAGACCCAACCACGGGATCACACCTAAAACCAGTATTGGCAGGTAATACCAAATGGGTGCAATGTGCTGCGCATTTTCAGAAGCAAAACGTTGTATATGCTCCACCCAGAAGAAATAATGCCAATAATTTGGTTCACGTAACGCGATTGCAATTACCCATGGCAGGCTAATCAAAATCGCAAAAATAACGGCAAGAAAGCCAAAGCGGAGCATTTCTAAAAAACGTTTCTGGTATAACGTGATGGGCACCATGCTAATGACGGGCAACGCCAATGCCAAAAAACCTTTTGTCATAAAAGCCATACCACAAGTCAGCCCCAATACAGACCAAGCTGCAACCCGTTCTCGTGTACTGCTGGCTTTAAGCGTCCAATAACAACTGACAATTCCGGCGGTGATCCACAAAGAAAACATGGGATCAAGAACACTATATGTGCCGATGGAAAAAACAATGAACATAGAAATGTAAATCAAACTGGAAACAAACGCAGTCTGACGACATTGCCACATCATCATTGCTAATCGATAAAGTAAAAATGCACTGATTAAGATGCTGAATACTGAGCCAAAACGAACCGCGAAGTTATTATCACCAAAAATCCACTGACTAATATTATTAAACCAGTATCCTGCTACTGGCTTTTCAAAATAACGAACATCCAAAAAGTAAGGCACAATCCAGTCACCACGTTGCAGCATTTCCCGGCTGATTTCAGCATACCGGGTTTCATCTGGCTGCCATAACAGGCGGCCGTCCAGCGGCAACAGATACGTGAGGATAAAAAAAAGAGCCATCAGTACGGCTCCAGCTTTACTCGTCCGAGTATTCAACATATTTGTGTTATACCTCTTGTTGGCAACCTAACCAGCCTTCACGACCGGGAAAATCCGAACGAACAATTTTCCCAACAGGAAGCGAGTCTCTATTTTCAGGTAATAAATCGCTCAATTTACAAAATGTAATGTCTTGCTGATGAAGCATATTCAAGAGTGTTTCGAATTGAGAAGATTTCGACATACCCTCAACTTCGGTATGAATGGTGTAAACAGGAACACCTTGAGCATTTTTAATTGCATCAAGGATAAAGTTATTGAAATCAACGTCACTGACTTGTGTGCCAACGACTTCATCATAAGTGGGCAGTGTAACCGGAATTTGCACAGTCCCAACTTTGCCGTCAGACAAAATTGGCCTGAATGGATGCGTTCCACGACAATCGCTATTGTAATCAAAACCAAAACGCTGTTTGACAGCCACTACACGCTCATCCGCTCTCCAGCCAGCAACTGCTGAACATGTAACAGCTTGCCCTATCGCCTGTTTTAACGCGTCAGTTCCCAATCGTACTTGTTCTGCTAATTCGGCTTCCGACCAACGCCCAACTTTCGCTTGCCAGCCCTGATGATCCCATGCATGCAATCCAACTTCATGACCTGCATCTGCTGTTTGTTTCATCAGATACCCCAGATCCTTGGCAATTTTCTTACCCGGCCATGCTGTGCCAGCCAGTAAAATATCCAAACCATAAAGAGAGGCCGCATTCGATCTCAGCATTTTCCAAAGAAATTTGGGCCGTAACAGGCGCCATAAATGGCGCCCCATGTTATCTGGACCGACACTGAAAAAAAAGCTGGCTTGGATATGATGCTTCTGCAAAATCTCAAGCAATTGCGGTACACCTTCCTTTGTGCCTCGATAAGTATCTACATCAATTCTTAAACCAACTTTCTTCATTACGTTAGTCCCTATCCCTTTCTAGCTTTTCCTTTGTAATTCTTCTACTGCTCCACGCAAGAAGAAATCCAATGTTTCATCAATGGTTTGTGTCATATCAATGGTTGGTTTCCAGCCAAGGAAGCGCTCCGCATTTTTAATGCTGGGTTTACGATGTTCTACATCCTGATAGCCCTGGCCATAATAGCTGCTGCTTTCAATTTTCTTAAACCCTGCAAATGGAGGGAAATGGCCGCGCAGTTCATGTTTTTCAAAACTATCCAGCAACATTTCAGCTAATTGGCGAATACTGGCTTCATTCGTTGGATTACCGATATTGATAATTTGACCGTCACACAAACCATCCCGATTCTCGATGATTCTGAATAAGGCTTCAATACCATCATGAATATCAGTGAAGCAGCGTTTTTGCTCCCCGCCATCTACCAGCTTAATCGGTGACCCTTCCACCAAGTTCAAAATCAATTGAGTAATTGCTCTTGAGCTGCCAATACGTGCTGAATTCAAGTTATCCAACCTTGGCCCCATCCAGTTAAATGGACGGAACAAGGTGAATTTCAAACCTTCTTTTGCACCATATGCCCAGATAACCCGATCGAGTAACTGCTTAGAAACTGAATATATCCAGCGCTGTTTATTAATAGGTCCGACAATAAGACGTGAATTATCTTCATCAAATTCCTTATCGTCACACATTCCATAAACTTCGGACGTTGATGGGAAAATAATTCGTTTATTGTATTTCACGCAGTAACGGACAATTTTCAGATTTTCTTCAAAGTCCAGTTCAAAGACACGTAAAGGATTGCGGGTATATTCAATTGGAGTGGCAATTGCCACTAATGGCAAAATAACATCACATTTCTTGATGTGGTATTCAATCCATTCAGTATGAATACTGACATCCCCTTCGATGAAATGGAAACGAGGGTTGCCTATAAACCGCTCAATGGCAGAAGAACCAATATCCATTCCGTAGATGTCGTAATTGCCATCGTTCAGCAAACGTTCTGTCAGATGATTACCAATAAACCCATTAACACCCAGGATTAAAACACGCTTGCGGCGGCTGACTTGTGCGGTTGCTTTTGGGCCAACATGAATACCCGCTACGATACCCATTTCAAGAGCCAATCGATTACCTTGGACGTAGAGACCTGATTCACCCTGCCCGCTGATAATTTCCAGTGCCCCATCGCCACAAGCAATAACAAATGGTTCAGTTGAAATGACGGTGCCAGGGCGTTTGCCATGATTTTGTTCCAGTGGGCGAGAACGCCAAATGGTAATCTTACGCTCACCCAAGAAAGTAAATGCGCCTGGATATGGTTCAGTAACAGCCCTGACCAGGTTATTAATTTCTCTGGCGGATTTGTTCCAGATTATCTCACCATCTTCAGCCGAGCGACGGCCAAAATACGTTGCCTGACTTTCATCTTGTGGGATAGAAGGATAATGGCCTGATTTTATCTGCGGTAAAATACCTTCCAATAACTCAGCAGCTGCTTCGCGTATTTTTCCGTGCACTTCCAGCGAAGTATCCGCCTCGCCAATGAGTACGGACTGCTGCGCGATAATATCTCCAGCGTCTGGTTTCGTCAGCATTTTATGCAACGTTACGCCTGTCTCGGTCTCACCATTGAGTACCGCCCAGTTAACCGGAGCCCGACCACGATATTTTGGCAATAAGGAGCCATGCAAGTTAAATGCGCCTTTCTCAGCCAAGGATAAGATTTCCTGGCTAATCATGTTTCGGTAATAGAAAGAGAAAATGACATCCGGTTTCATCTCTCGAATGCGTTCAACCCAAAGTGGATGATTCACATTTTCTGGCGCAAATACAGGTAACCCCATATTTGCCCCGACACGAGCAACAGACGAGAAAAAGTGATTTTCATTTGGATCATCGGTATGCGTAAATACTGCCTGAATATCAAAACCTGCATTTGCGAGCGCATTAAGTCCGACACAACCAATATCATGATAGGCAAAGATAACTGCTTTCATTAGCTTTTTTCCTGATTGTCCTTGGTCTTGTTAACTCCGACCACTTTTTGAATAAAATAACGCGGGCGAGCACGAACGTCGTTATATATCCGGCCAATATATTCACCGAGTAATCCCATTGCGACGAACTGCGCACCAATAAACATGAAAAGGATAGCAAACAGAGTAAATACACCTTCAGCAGCCCACATTGAGCCAAAAATAAGGCGCAGAGTTATCAATAGTACCGCCAGCAGGAAACCTGTGATGGCGATAATGCTTCCAACGACGCTCAGTAACCGCAAAGGTGCGGTTGTTAAGCAGGTCAAAAGGTCATACATCAGGTTTATCAGTTTCATGAAACTGTATTTAGAATCCCCAAACTCACGTTCTGCATGCCCTACATCAATTTCTATCGTTCTGCGGGCGAACGTATTGGCAAGGATGGGAATAAAAGTGCTCCGCTCATGGCACTGCAACATTGCATGCACAATGTGGCGACGATAGGCACGCAACATACAGCCATAATCACCCATTGAGCGTCCTGTCGCTTTAGTGATCATTGCATTGATGAGTTTAGATGCGCTTTTACGGAACCAGGAATCTTGGCGATTGGCACGGCGTGTTCCAACTACGTCATATCCCTCTTCTGCCGTTTTAACCAACCGAGGAATTTCTTCCGGTGGATTTTGCAAATCAGCATCAAGCGTAATCACTAAATCGCCATCTGCCTGATGGAACCCCGCCATAATTGCTGAATGTTGCCCATAATTGCGATTCAGCAAAATAGCTATAACGTGGTTTTCAGGAACTTCTGCTGCCTGAGTCAGAATATCGGCGGAACTGTCACGACTGCCATCATCCACCAAAATAATTTCGTATTCTCGTTCAAGTTCCCGGCATGCTCCGATAGTTCTTTCCAGTAATTGGGGCAAACTCTCCTCTTCGTTATAAACAGGAATAACGACGGAAACTTTTTTGATCTTCTCAAATGTCACTTAATTATGCTCCGAAAGGATTGCAGTTATTGCATTCACGACACGATCAACATCTGCATTGCTCATATCAGGAAAAAGTGGCAATGAACAGAGTGTTGACGAGTTCCATTCAGATACAGGCAGAGAGAGTTGCGGGTAACGTTCGCGGTAGTATTTCTGCGTATGCGCGGCCCTGAAATGCAAGCCTGTACCAATATTTCTGTCTTTTAGGCGCGCCATGAAAGTATCCCGGTCAATACCACAGACATTCTTGTCAACACGAACCATAAAAAGATGGTGGGTATGCAAGTGTTCATATTCAGGAACACTTAACATCTGAAGGGGTGAGTCAATGAGAGCGGCAGAATAACGTTCCACCAGTTCCCTGCGGCGCTCGTTCATTGATGCCAGTTTGCCTAATTGCACAACTGCCATCGCCGCATGGATGTCGGATAAATTATATTTAAAACCCGGCTCAATGACCTCTGCTTGAGGCTTTCTTCCCTGAATTTGTCGGTCGAATGCATCGACAGCCAAACCATGAAACTTTAAGCAACGGATCCTATTGGCTAATTCGTCATCATCTGTAACGAACATCCCACCTTCGGCACACGTCATATTTTTAATGGCGTGGAAAGAAAAGATGGCGGTTCCCCGCTCTCCCACCCATTCATTTTTATAACGCGTTCCGACAGCATGAGCTGCATCTTCAATCAGAGGAATATTAGCTTCTTGGGCAACAGCACGCAGAGCATCAAGATCGCAAGGCGCTCCAGCATAATGCACAGGAATAATCGCTTTGGTTCTTGGAGTGATCGCTTTTTTGACTGTATCTGCACTCACCATGAGCGTATCACGGTCAACTTCTACCATGACGGGTTCAGCGCCCAGCAGACAAATCATATTGATTGTGGAAACCCAAGTTTGAGAGGGAGTGATGACTTCATCACCGGGACCTATACCCAACGCCAGCAAAGCCAAATGCATTCCCGCTGTCGCGGAACACAAAGCAATCGCATGTTTGCATCCAAACATACGAGAAAAATCTTGCTCTAATTGGTGGTTTTGTGGCCCTGTAGTGATCCAACCTGAACGTAAAACTTTTTCAATTGCTTCTATCTCCTCACTGCCAATCGCAGGACGAGAAAATGGCAAAAAACTGTCCATAATCGCCTTATGCCTTGCATTAACTAATATTTATAATCTGACAATCCTAGATGAAATTAGTTTAACCAACCATCAACAGATAAACAATTTTTAATCAATCAGAGAGCACTATGCGATAATAAAAGCTATAAATGTAGCGAATTCACTTATAAAAATTACCTATGATTGATCCTCCATAATTTATAGCGGGTATTTTTGAGATGTCTAATACTTACCTCAAAAATTTCTGATAAATTTTGTTCAGTCATAACATTTTGTGGTACACCTGATGCCAATAATTTTCCGTGTGACAACAGCCATACACCTGCCGCTTGTTCATAAGTGTGATCAAGATTATGGCTACTCAGCAGCACAGAACCTCCCAAGGAACAAAATGCTTTAATTAATTCATCTAAGATGGCTTGCTGAGTGATATCAAGGTTATTTGTTGGCTCATCAAGTAAGAGTAATCGCCCATTAGGATTCAGTTCCGGCCATACTTGGAAAAAAGTTCCAGCCAATCTGACACGTTGCCATTCTCCACCGGATAACTGCCCGATTGGTGAAGAAAGTAGGGAAACGAGTTTCATTTGCTGGCAAAGATCATGTAATACCTGCTCACTCTGCTTCAATGGAGATAATTGAGGGCGAAACATGTCCAAATATTGGAACACCGGCATGGCAGGTATAGATGCAGATTGAGAGAGCCAAGAGCGATATTGCGCCAGTTCATGTTGTCGGTAATCAGTCAATTCCTTGCCATGTAAATAAATGTTCCCGTGATAGGGTAAAACACCAGCAATCGCTGAAAGCAAAGTACTTTTCCCTGAGCCATTTAAACCGACCAAATGGGTTTGTTCCCCGGCCATAACAGAGGCAGATAATGAATTCAATCTGTTGCCAACAGTCACATTATCCAGAACTACAATCGGTTGGTCAGCCATAATTCCTCATCTTGCTATTCCCATATTACTGACTTTTTCTCCAGTATATTCAGCGTATTTCTTAATAGCGACGCGTTCTCAACAAAAGCCATATAAAAATTGGTGCCCCCAATGTCACAGTAACAACACCGATTGGTACTTCTGCATGAGATAGTGACAAACGTGAAAATAAATCAGCCAGCAATAGGCCGCTGCTTCCCGCCAATGCACTGGCCGGCAGCAAAGTTTTATGATCTGTCAGGCCAATCAGCCTTAAAATATGGGGAATAACCAAACCAATAAAGCTAATCGCTCCCGCAAGGGCAACACTCAAACCCACTAATAACCCAACTACGGATACAAAAACATTACGCCACATATGATGGGAAACCCCCAGCTGTCGGGCCTGCAATTCCCCCAGTGACAAATAATTCAGGACGTTCCCCTTACTGCTTAGCCATAAAACAACGGGAAACAATGCAATAACCAACCATTTTTGACGCCAATCAATGCCACTGAAACTCCCCATCATCCAATACATTAATTGCCGCAAATCTAAACTACTGCTGAAATAAACCATCCATGTCATCAAGGCACCAAATATCACCCCGAAAGCAACACCAATCAATAATAAACGGGCATTGGTCACATGATGTTTTCTGGAAAAACCCAGCAAGATGCCCGTCATAAAAAGCGCTCCCAACACGGCACCAACGCTCAACAGCCATAATGGCGCTATGCCATGAAAAATCAGTATCAGGCATACCACTACAACACCGGCCCCGTTACTGACTCCAAGCAACCCAGGCTCTGCTAACGGGTTTTCAAACAATGCCTGCATGACTGCACCCGATACAGCCAAACTGGCACCAACCATGATTACCGCAACCGCTCGGGGTAATCTTAATTGCCAAATGAATAATTGAGCTGGTTCAGATAGCCACTGATCAGGCCGAAACCAAATTTCGCCTGCACATAATGACAAAATAAACAGAACAATGAGTAAAACAGACAGGATAATGATGATTCGATGGCTGCGTTTTTTCTGCAACGTGACCAGTTCATGAACAGAGTGCATGGCAAGAAAACCATTCGGAAATAAGAAATACTTCCCATTGTAGCAATAGGAAATTTAAGGTAAGAAAAAGACCGCAATATGCGGCCTTTTTGATTTATCTATTCTTTGGGTAACGCTTTTTCTACCCTATTTTTCAACTTTTGGCCTGGGCGAAAAGTGACAACGCGGCGAGCTGTAATCGGAATATCTTCTCCAGTCTTCGGATTACGACCAGGGCGTTGATTTTTATCTCTCAAGTCAAAGTTGCCAAATCCAGATAGCTTAACCTGCTCCCCATTCTCCAAAGAACGACGCACTTCTTCAAAGAACATCTCTACCAGATCTTTAGCGTCACGTTTGCTAATACCCAGTTTTTCAAACAGATTTTCTGACATTTCAGCTTTAGTAAGCGCCATAAGTTCAGTCCCTCAAGGATGCTTGGAATCGCTGTTCTAATGCAGCAACGCATTTGTTGACGGTCGCAGCAATTTCTTCTTCTTCCAGTGTACGCGTGGTATCCTGCAAGATTAAGCTAATAGCAAGGCTCTTATAGCCTTCCGCAACACCTTTACCACAATACACGTCAAATAAGTTTATGCCAACTATATGATTTACGCCAACTTTCTTACATTCAACCAGAACATCTTCTGCGGCTACATTTTCAGGCACAACAATAGCAATATCACGGCGGTTAGATGGGAAGCGAGAAACTTCCTTCATCTCAGGAATTACGCGGTCCGCCAGACTAGCCCATAACACCTCGAATACCACGGTACGGCCGTTTAAGTCAAGTTTACGCTCTAGTTCTGGATGAACAACGCCAATATAACCAATGTAACTATTTTCCAGATAAATCCCAGCACATTGCCCAGGATGCAAAGCAGGATGTTCTTCTGCTTTGAAGGAAATCTTCGATAGTTTACCTGTCAGTTCTAAAACAGATTCTAAATCACCCTTCAAATCAAAGAAGTCAACGGGCTGTTTTTCCATCGACCAGTGCTCATCGACGCGATTTCCGGCTATAACACCAGCAAGCATCAATTCCTGACGAATACCGTGTTCTGCATTTTCATCCGGTACAAAACGCAAACCTGTTTCAAATAAACGAACACGACTTTGCTGGCGATTCTGGTTATAGGCAACTGTAGTCAATAACCCCGTCAACAGAGATAAACGCATTGCTGACATATCTGCTGAAATTGGATTTGGCAGAATCAATGCATCTTGCTGAGGATGTAAGTGTTGCTGAATCTTCGGATCGACAAAACTATAGGTAATTGCTTCTTGATAGCCGCAATCCACCAGCATGGTTTTAACGCGTTTCAGAGACAAATTGGCTTCACGGTGCGAAGTCATCACAAGGTCAGCGTGTACTGGCACATCTGGAATATTATTATAACCGTAAATGCGAGCAACTTCCTCTACCAGATCTTCCTCGATCTGCATATCAAAACGCCAGCTAGGAGCGACAGCTTGCCAACTATCGGCTTGTACGGTTACTTGGCAACCCAAACGAGTCAGGATATCAGTTACTTGTTCGTCAATAATATGATGGCCAATCAAGCGATCCAATTTTTGACGGCTCAGTGTAATTGTTGCTGGTTTCGGCAAATGCGCTTCACTGGTAGCATCAACGATTTCTCCAGCTTCCCCGCCACAGATATCAACCAACAATTGAGTCGCATATTCCATTGCCTTATGTTGAAGCTGCGGATCGACACCACGTTCAAAACGATGAGACGCATCAGTATGCAAACCATAACGGCGAGCACGACCAGTAATTGCCAACGGTGCAAAGAATGCGCACTCCAGCATAATATGCTGCGTTTCGGCATTAACACCAGAATGTTCTCCGCCGAAAATCCCTGCCATTGCAAGTGATTGCTTTTCATCAGCAATTACAAGTGTATCAGCAGAAAGTTCGGCTTCATTACCATCTAGTAACGTGAGTTTTTCGCCTTGCTCAGCCAAACGGACAATAATTGAACCACTCAAACGCTCTAAATCGAAGGCATGCAGTGGTTGTCCCAGCTCAAGTAAAACGTAATTGGTAATGTCAACAACCGGATCAATAGAGCGAATACCACCACGGCGTAATTTTTCACGCATCCACAATGGTGTTTTCGCTTTAACGTTTACATTTTTGATAACACGTCCCAGATAACGAGGACAAGCTTCAGCGGCATCAACGCGAATAGGGAATGTCGCATCTACCGTTGGTTTAACCGCTTCAATTTTTGGCTCGTTCAAAGGCAGTTTGTTGATCACAGCAACATCACGGGCTACACCCATAATGCTCAAACAATCAGCGCGGTTTGGTGTGATACTGATTTCAATCGCATTATCATCCAATTTCATGTATTCACGCAGATCAGTGCCAATCGGCGCATCCACAGGAAGCTCAATGATACCATCGTGATCGTCAGCAATACCCAGTTCGGAAAATGAACACAGCATCCCTTCAGATGGCTCACCGCGTAATTTAGCGGCCTTGATTTTGAAATCACCCGGAAGCACAGCACCCACTGTAGCAACAGCGACACGAAGCCCTTGGCGGCAATTTGGCGCACCACAAACAATATCTAACAGACGTTCGCCACCAACATTGACTTTGGTAACACGTAACTTGTCTGCATTTGGATGTTGGCCACATTCCACAACTTCACCCACAAATACGCCGTGGAATTGACCTGCCACTTTTTCAACACCATCAACTTCCAAACCAGCCATGGTGATTTGATCAGACAATGTTTCACTATCAATGGCCGGGTTTGCCCACTCGCGTAACCAGAGTTCACTGAATTTCATGAGATATACCCGCCTTATTTAAATTGTTTGAGGAAACGTAAATCATTTTCGAAGAATGCGCGTAAATCTGTCACACCGTAGCGAAGCATGGTCAGGCGCTCCATTCCCATACCAAAGGCAAAACCAGAATAGACTTCAGGATCAATACCTACATTGCGCAACACGCTCGGGTGCACCATGCCGCAACCCAATACTTCAAGCCATTTGCCATTTTTCCCCATTACATCCACTTCAGCTGAAGGTTCTGTAAATGGAAAATATGAAGGACGGAAACGAACCTGCATATCTTCTTCAAAAAAGTTATTCAGGAAGTCATGCAATGTCCCTTTCAGATTGGTAAAGCTGATATTTTTATCAACAATTAATCCTTCAATCTGATGGAACATTGGTGTATGTGTCTGATCATAATCATTACGATATACACGTCCCGGAGCAATGATACGAATAGGTGGCTCGCTATTCTTCATTGTGCGGATCTGTACCCCAGAGGTCTGGGTACGCAGCAGACGCGTTGCATCAAACCAGAAAGTATCATGATCCGCACGGGCCGGATGATGTGCAGGTATATTCAGGGCATCAAAATTATGATAGTCATCTTCGATTTCTGGGCCGGATTCAACAGAAAAACCTAACTCACCAAAGAAAGTTTCAATACGTTCAATCGTGCGTGTAACAGGGTGCAATCCACCGTTTTCCATACGACGGCCAGGCAATGAAACATCGATTTTTTCGGCTGACAAGCGTGCATTCAGAACATCTGATTCAAGCTTTGCCTTGCGCGCGTTCAATGCTTCTTGAACTTCTTGTTTAGCCTGATTAATGACAGCCCCTGCCGCTGGACGCTCCTCGGCAGGTAAGTCACGCAGCGATGACATCTGGAGGGTTAAATGGCCTTTTTTTCCCAGGTATTCAACTCGCACCAAATCCAACGCAGCAACATCCTGGGCTTCTTCTACGGCTGCTTTTGCCTTTGCAACCAGCTCAGTAAGATGTGACATCGTTTCCTCTTCCTTCGGCCAGATGGCCCTTTAGTTGTTATCGACTATGCCCACAAGTTTATCGACTTATGAATGCATAAAAATAAAAAAGCCTCCACATTGGAGGCTCAAGCGCTATTTTTCGTTTCTTTTCTTACGCGCGAAGCCTCCTGATTTCAGGTGCTAAAGTAAAAAAAGAAACGAAAAAAGGCTAATCTCATCATTTTCGTTATTTCCTCCACATACTTTCTGAGTTGATTAGTTGAAATACTACTAATTAGCAAACCTAAGTAAATAATAGTAAGCCACATTTTGAGAAAAAGTAAAAGAGGGAGCAAGCTCCCTCTTTTAACCTGACTTATGCCAGAGCGCCCTTCGCTTTTTCAACCAGAGCAGCAAATGCTACTTTGTCGAATACAGCGATGTCAGCCAGAATCTTACGGTCGATTTCAATCGAAGCCTTTTTCAGGCCGTTGATGAAACGGCTGTAAGACATGCCGTTCTGACGTGCAGCAGCGTTGATACGTGCAATCCACAGTTGACGGAATTGACGTTTACGCTGACGGCGGTCACGGTAAGCGTACTGACCAGCTTTGATAACAGCCTGGAAAGCAACACGATAAACGCGCGAACGAGCACCGTAGTAACCTTTCGCTTGTTTTAAAATTTTCTTGTGACGTGCACGGGCAATAACACCACGTTTTACGCGAGCCATATACTTCTCCTATCGTCTCTATATTCTAATCTAAAAAAAACTTGCTTATGCGTAAGGCAGGCAAGCAACAACCAGGCCCAGATCACCTTTGGAGACCATGCCTTTTGGACGTAAATGACGTTTACGCTTAGTTGATTTTTTAGTCAGAATGTGACGAAGGTTAGCGTGCTTACGCTTGAAACCACCACTTGCGGTTTTTTTGAAGCGTTTAGCTGCGCCGCGTACTGTTTTAATCTTTGGCATTTTAAATTTCCACTTCGCATTGTTAATTACAACGAACTAGTAAGGCGAATAGACCCCATCCAGAATTGGCTGGAGCCTATTACTTGTCTGCCTGACTATTTCTTCTTAGGAGCGAGCACCATGATCATCTGGCGGCCTTCAACCTTCGTTGGGAAGGATTCGACTACTGCCAGTTCACTCAAATCGTCACGAATGCGGTTAAGCATTTCGATACCAATTTGTTGATGCGCCATCTCACGCCCACGGAAACGCAGGGTGATTTTAGCTTTATCGCCATCTTCCAGAAAACGAATCAGGTTGCGTAGTTTGACCTGATAGTCGCCTTCATCTGTACCAGGACGGAATTTAATTTCCTTAACCTGAATAACCTTTTGTTTCTTTTTCTGCTCTTTGATCGACTTACTCTTCTCATAGAGGAACTTGCCGTAATCCATCACACGACAAACCGGCGGTTCGGCATTTGGGCTGATTTCAACTAAATCAACACCAGCTTCCTCGGCTTTCTCAAGAGCTTCTTTCAGACTGACAATACCAATCTGTTCGCCATCTAATCCAGTTAAACGAACTTCAGTGGCGCGAATCTCTTCATTAATGCGATTTGGGCGCGCCGGTTGAATTCTTTTTCCGCCTTTAATACCTTATTCCTCCAATTGATGAAGATTGCGACTGCGAATTTCTGTCAGCAGTTTTTCTGTAAACTCGTTGACGTCAATGCTACCTAAATCCTTGCCACGGCGAGTACGGACAGAAATTTTTCCTGACTCGACTTCTTTATCACCACAAACAAGCATGTAAGGTACACGACGCAGAGTGTGTTCGCGAATTTTAAAGCCAATCTTCTCGTTTCTCAAGTCTGCTTTTGCACGAATGCCTGCATCTTGAAGTTTTTTAACCAATTCCTGTACATAATTTGCCTGACCGTCGGTAATATTCATGACGACGACCTGCTGAGGCGCCAACCATGTTGGGAAAAACCCAGCATATTCTTCTGTCAGAATACCGATGAAGCGTTCCAGGGAGCCCAGAACCGCACGGTGAATCATTACAGGAACCTTACGTTCGTTATTTTCACCCACATATGACGCACTCAAACGCGCTGGCAGTGAAAAATCCAGTTGCACAGTACCACATTGCCACGCACGATCCAAACAATCATGTAGAGTAAATTCAATTTTAGGGCCATAAAATGCCCCTTCACCCGGTTGGTATTCAAATTCGATACCATTTTGGGTTAATGCTTTGGCGAGATCCGCTTCTGCTTCATCCCATTGTTTATCCGTGCCAATACGTTTTTCTGGGCGAGTTGATAATTTAACAATAATCTTCTCAAAACCAAATGTATTGTATACATCATAAATCATTTTGATGCAGCTGCTAACTTCCTGCTGAATTTGTTCTTCGGTACAGAAAATGTGTGCATCATCCTGAGTAAAGCCACGTACACGCATCAATCCGTGCAATGCACCTGATGGCTCGTTACGGTGGCAGCTACCAAATTCAGCCATACGCAACGGCAAATCACGATAAGATTTCAATCCCTGATTGAAAATCTGGACATGACCCGGACAGTTCATCGGTTTTACGCAATATTCACGGTTTTCCGATGAAGTGGTGAACATATTTTCTTTATAGTTTTCCCAGTGTCCTGTCTTTTCCCACAGGATGCGATCCATCATGAATGGGCCTTTAACTTCCTGATACTGGTACTCTTTAAGCTTCATGCGGACGAAAGTTTCCAGCTCACGGAAAATGGTCCAGCCATCGTTATGCCAGAAAGCCATACCCGGTGCTTCTTCTTGCATATGATACAGGTCAAGCTGCTTACCAATTTTGCGGTGATCGCGTTTAGCCGCCTCTTCTAATCTCTGCAAATAAGCATTGAGCTGTTTCTTATCAGCCCAGGCAGTACCATAAATACGTTGCAACATTTTGTTGTCGCTATTGCCGCGCCAATATGCCCCTGCAACTTTTTGCAGTTTGAAATGATGGCAGAAACGCATATTAGGAACATGCGGCCCACGGCACATATCAACGTATTCTTCATGGTGATATAAACCCGGACGATCATCACGGCTGATATTCTCATCCAGAATCTGAACCTTATACTCTTCGCCACGAGCTGCAAATGTGTCGCGCGCCTCCTGCCAGCTGACCTTTTTCTTGATAACGTCATAGTCTTTTTTGGCAAGTTCCAGCATACGCTTCTCAAGCAACTCGATATCTTCCTGCGTCAAAGAGCGATCCAAATCGATATCGTAATAGAAACCATTGTCAATTACAGGGCCAATGGCCATCTTCGTATTAGGCCACAACTGCTTGATTGCATGACCTAACAAGTGAGCACATGAGTGACGGATTATTTCCAGACCTTCATCATTTTTACTGGTGATAATAGCAAGGTTGGCATCAGTTTCGATTAATTCACAGGCATCAACCAACTCACCATTAACACGGCCGGCAATACATGCTTTTGCCAAACCAGTGCCGATATCACGCGCCACATCCATTACAGAAACAGCATGCTCAAATTGACGTTGACTACCATCAGGAAGAGTAATAACAGGCATTTAAAATCCTTATATACAGTGGTGACCCATACGAAAGATCACTTGCATTAAATCAAATTCATTGTTAATCAATACGTTAGAAACAAACTCTTGCTTCACTCCGCAAGATGTGTACACATTTATGACACATTATTCAAATGTATCCTGTACATTTATCCTAACTCGCTGAGCATACTATCACACAGAGCAGATGTTGAAATAGTTCATATTGATATCAAATCAACTTTATCAATTAATTGATAATTATTTATTATTTTGAAAAATCAAAAACTATCTTTTCGGTATGCATTCCGCAGAAAGATCTTGGTATCTCAGCGAATAAAACTGTTTTTTACGATACCACGGAATTTTTTCACTTTCTTATTACTCCGAAAGCTATATTTAATTAGATTACTACATTGAATGCACTGAATTATCAGATTTAATTTAACATATATCCTTTTAATTTATATCACATTTAGAAATTATAAGCACACATTAGATATTTTAGTTCAGACCATATAATGCTTATCTTTTACTTGAGCAAGTTTAAATGAAAAATAATAATTTCTCTACACAATGCATTAAAAATACAAATGTAAAAATAAAAACTTAACATATAAACATAATTCACTTTAATAAATTTAAGATAAAAAAACATAGAGATATATTTACTTATAGTTATAATTCCATTAAAAGAAACCTAGAATAATTTAAAAGACACATTAAATCTATTTTGTATTTCACATTGGGAAAGAACAAAAGGTTGTTATATGCAAATCGAGCACAACATAAAAGAAGAAACATCACAATCACCTGAAGAGTTAGTTAAAGGTTTAACAGGTTTCTTGGGTGGAATTGATTATAGCCATGTAATTAAACTACAACGATATGCAGCGATTAATAATTGTATTGTCGGTATTCGGCCAGTAGAAAGCCTGGCTGGCTCATTAATTAGGGATGGATACCCCACAAAATCACTTGATATAAAAGGAAAAAGTTCAAATTGGGGACCTCAGGCCGGATTCATCTGTGAAAACCAATTATTCAGCAAGCTAGAAGGTACTTCTGGTTTAGAAATTGAATATTTTAATCAGAAAGTGCAAGATTGTATTAATGCTCGCTATGCTACCTCAATTCCTTTAAAAATAACCAGAGGGCGATTGCAAGAGTTAATGGGTGAAAGACTTATTATGAGAAATAGTAATTCCCCAAATTCTAATGATTATATTTCAAAAAGACCAAGTGGCAACGAGTATTCGTTCAAATTAGTCCCAGTAGACTCAAATAAAAAACAAGAAGAACAATATCTTAAAGTTCTATACAAGAACAAACCGATCAAAGTATTAGCCCCCAATGAACAAAGCAAACCATTAACGGCAGATTATGATTTGTTATTAATCGGCGTACATATCGCTGATTATGGCGTAAATGATAGAATTATAAAACACGATAAAAACGCAGGCATATATCCTAGCTATTGTGATAACAATATGAAAAATCAAGAAAAGCAACCCGATATGGGCGTTGTCACTAGACGAATCATAAAAATCATAAATGAGATTAATGTGTTGATTGCTGGAAATAACCCCAATCTTATACACCATGGTGCAGATACAGAAAACCCTTATACTGATCCAGCCACTAATTATCCCGCCATATTTGTGTTACCAAAAAATATTGCGCCGTTTAATATGGTATGCGTTATTCAAAATGATGATGAATTGTTTCATTTAATCCAAAAAATGAGAGATGAACACTATTATACTAACGTCAATCCCAGTTGGCCTAGTAGGTTTGCAAAGATAAGAAATCAAACATACACCGATGCTAGAAACCTCTTTAAAAGAGTACCAAGCCTGCCATCATTCTTAATGAAAAACAGAAAATAATAGGTTATGTCATCACTGAACTTCCCCTAATGCACGATAAGCGTTTTTTACTTTCCATAAATAACGTGGAGCCTGTGGTGCAGGATGATTATTTTGAACATATTGATAAAACTCATTTGGCGTCATTTGATTAATCTTAGTGATTGCCAAAGCCCGATTGGAATCAAATGTCCGCAATAACGCTCCTGCGCCATTCACGTATGCAACTATCGTGGCATAATACAATGTTTCAGGATTAACAATTCCGCCTAAATGCTGTTTTTTCAATATGCTAATATAGGCAGTCCCGAGGTCAATATTGGTTTCAGGATCTTTCAATTCACGCATCGTTGGCTGCCCTGATTTTCCTTTCATTTTGTAAGCATCCCGCCCTGCCGTGGATGCTTTAATCTGCATTAATCCAACAGCATTTGATTTGCTGATAACTTCTGGGCGAAAACCGGATTCTACTTGAATAATCGCTTTAATAAGCATTTCATCAACACCATAGCGTTTTGACGCTTGTTCAATGAAAGCATCAAATGGTGTTGGTTCAGATTTATTTGTAAACTTACGAGAACCAAACGCGGCGTTATTGTCATTAAGCATGCGTGTTGCAGTAGGTTGAGCTTGAACGCCTGATTGCTGCGCATTTTGCCCCGAACATCCCACCAATAACAGAACTGATGCAATATAGCCAAACCTTGATTTCACGCGTTTTCCCCCTAAGATAAAATTGATCTTATAAAGGATATATAATTTTTTTGATAAGCGAAAAATATTTTTCTGTTATGCCTATCAACTTTCAAGTGACCTCTTGTTGGCTGCACTCTCTGCCCCCGTTAGCATGATTATCTATGCTTACAGAAATGAATGAGGAGTCAGTCTTGGTCTGGCTGGTACAGCTCAAAGCCTATGGGAGTATATTTATCAAAATAAATTAACCTATTTATCTTGGATAATTCTGGACAATATCTCGTTTTTTTGTTCGCATGGGAGTCATCACTGCCATGCTGAATTGCCGGAAATTAAGCATGCAGATATCAAATCTATTACGAATTTAATTCGTTAACGCCTTGACTTTACACAAATGATACTGATAATCATTATCAATAATTATATGTATAACAAGTAAGGTTTATTACAATGGTCAAAAAGCACTCAATTTCTGTTTTCCCAATATTTACCTTGATCATTGCACTATCAGCAATGTTCTTCTTTAGCCAACTTGCCCATGCAGAGAAAAAATTCAGGGTCGTTACGACATTCACCATTATTCAAGATATGGCCCAAAATATCGCCGGTGACGCGGCCATTGTTGACTCCATAACAAAACCTGGTGCAGAGATTCACGACTATCAGCCAACACCAAAGGATATTATTAAAGCAAAACGTGCCGATCTTATTCTTTGGAATGGATTAAACCTTGAACGTTGGTTTGAGCGTTTTTTTGAAAATATGAAAGATATACCGGTCGCTGTTATTACTGAAGGTATTACCCCTCTTCCAATTCGTGAAGGGCCTTACAATAAAAACCCCAACCCCCATGCCTGGATGTCGCCCAAAAACGCCCTGATTTATATCGAAAATATCCGTAAGGCGCTTGTCACACACGACCCGGCAAATGCTGAAACTTATAATCGCAATGCCAAAATCTATGCAGAAAAAATCGCCCAGCTAGATTCACCACTTAGAGAGCGGCTTTCACGCATTCCGAAAGAGCAACGCTGGTTGGTGACTAGTGAAGGCGCTTTCAGCTATCTCACGCAGGACTATGGTTTCAAAGAAGTTTACTTATGGCCCATCAACGCTGAAGAGCAAGGTTCCCCCCAACAAGTACGCAGTGTCATTGATACTGTAAGAGCCAATAAAATCCCCGTTGTCTTCAGTGAAAGTACTGTCTCGGATAAACCTGCAAAACAAGTCAGTAAAGAAACCGGGGCACGTTACGGCGGCGTACTTTATGTAGATTCCCTTTCTACTGCAAAAGGGCCTGTTCCTACATACATCGATCTGCTGAATACGACTGTTGATACCATTGCAAAAGGGTTTAATCAATGAACCGTTCATCGTTGAATCAACGACCATTAATTGAACCACCTCATTTAATTGTCGATAACGCGACTGTCACTTATAACAATGGGCACACTGCAATCTATGATGCCAGCTTTGACATTACCGGCGGCACAATTTGTGCATTGGTTGGCATGAATGGCAGTGGAAAATCTACATTATTTAAAACCATTATGGGGCTGGTAAATCCCTCTCAAGGTAAAGTTACCCTTAATAACCAACCGATTAAAGCAGCGTTAAAACAAAACATCATTGCATATGTCCCACAAACTGAAGAAGTCGATTGGAACTTCCCTGTGCTAGTTTCCGATGTCGTGATGATGGGCCGCTATGGAAAAATGGGATTCTTACGTCGCCCCAGTAAACATGATCATGAAATCGTAGGTAAAGCACTCGAACGTGTTGGACTAAGCGGCCTGAGCGATCGGCAAATTGGTGAACTCTCCGGTGGCCAGAAAAAACGGGCGTTTTTAGCCCGGGCATTAGCCCAAGAAGGAAAGGTACTGCTTCTGGATGAACCTTTTACCGGTGTTGATGTTAAAACGGAAAATGCCATCATTAGTTTACTTCGTGACTTACGAGATGAAGGCCATTTAATTTTAGTCTCCACTCATAACCTCGGAAGTGTGCCCGAGTTTTGCGATCATGTTATTTTGATCAACCGCACAGTATTGGCCAGTGGACAAACTGAAACCACGTTTACTCAAAAAAATCTGGAAATTACGTTCGGTGGAGTTTTACGCCATATAAATCTTTCTGGCCCAGAATTGCATGATGACGATGACCCTCGTTCACTGACCGTCATTACTGATGACGAACGTGCGGCCGTCTTTTATGGGCATGACCATCATGTTCCTCCGCGACAGAGTCCAAAACAGAAGGAAAATTAGCCATGATGGAGTTGTTATTACAGCCATTCAATTACAACTACATGGTAAAAGCTATGTGGGTAAGTTCCATCGTTGGTGCAGTCTGCGCTTTTTTATCTGCTTATTTGATGTTGAAAGGCTGGTCATTAATGGGAGACGCCCTCTCCCACTCCGTTGTACCCGGCGTAGCCGGTGCATATGCTTTAGGTTTGCCTTATGCTGGCGGCGCTTTTTTTACCGGCATGCTCGCCGCATTATCAATGACATTAGTACGCCACATTACTCGGTTGCGTGAAGATGCGGTGATCGGGTTTATATTCTCGACTTTTTTTGCTGTTGGATTACTCATCGTTTCTTTAAATCCCACCTCTGTGAATGTGCAAACGATTATCATGGGTAATATCTTAGGTATTGCAGATGAAGACGTTCTACAAGTCGAGATTATTATCGCCGTTTCCTTTGTCGTTTTAATGCTGCTCTGGAAAGACTTATTGGTTGTTTTTTTTGATGAAACCCATGCACGCTCTATCGGTTTATCTCCATTAAGATTAAAAATAATTTTCTTTACTTTATTAAGTGCCTGTACTGTTGCTGCATTACAAACGGTAGGAGCCATTCTGGTCATTGCTATGGTTGTTACTCCGGGCGCAACGGCTTACTTATTGACAGACAGGTTTAAAAATTTACTGATCATTGCCGTTGCTATCGGCTCACTCACCAGTGGTTCTGGGGCATATTTGAGTTATTTTCTTAATGGCGCAACTGGTGGTGTGATAGTCACGATGCAAACGTTAATCTTTTTGCTGGCTTTTTTCTTTGCTCCCAAGCACGGCATGTTGGCTTCTCGCAGACGCGCCAGAAAGGAATCCATGGCCTTAACTCAGGAAAGCATCCATGAATGAATTTATTGAGTTAATCACTGAGCCTTTTATGCACGATTTTATGCAGCGAGCCATTCTGGCGGCCATTATGGTGGGCGCTGTCTGTGCAGTGCTGTCTTGTTATCTGGTCTTAAAAGGTTGGTCACTGATGGGAGATGCCATTTCCCACGCAGTCCTGCCCGGTATCGTTCTGGCCTTTGTCGCTGGAATACCACTTGCAGTGGGTGCTTTTTTATCCGGTATATTTTGTGCATTTGCCACTGGATACTTGAAAGAACACAGTAGAGTTAAAGAAGATACGGTCATGGGAATTGTTTTCTCTGGCATGTTTGCATTTGGGTTAGTTTTGTTTACCCGGATAGATACCGATCAGCACCTGACTCATATACTGTTTGGCAGCATACTTGGCATTACACAAAATGAATTGATTCAAACAATGTGCATTGCTGGGCTCACGCTTGCGGTTGTCCTGCTGAAACGAAAAGACTTTATGCTCTATTGTTTCGATCCCAACCAGGCACGTGTTGTTGGCCTCCCTGTTAAGCTATTGCATTACGGTTTATTATCTCTGCTGGCGTTAACCATTGTCGCATCACTGCAAGCAGTCGGCATTATTCTTGTGATTGCAATGCTGATTTCACCTGGCATCATTGCTTTTATTCTTTGCCGGAGTTTTGATCGCATGCTGATTGTCGCCACGATTGCATCCGTATTATCCTGTGTGCTCGGTACAATTATCAGTTTCCACATTGATGGAGAAACAGGGCCTTGCATTGTCATTATTCAAGCAATCTTTTTCATCGCAGCACTTATTTATAGCCAAATAAGACTGGCTCGCAAAAAGGCAAACAAAAAATCCAGCAAAAGAACTTCCCCTCAAACTGTATCAATGCCAGAAAAATCAAATTAACCAACGTAGAGCGCCATATCGGATTTGAGATATGGCCTTATTAATTGCTATTAAAACCCTTTTTATCCTGTTCAAATGTTGCATCTAGCTGTAATATGGACATAGCAATTGTCAACTTAATGAGGTGAATCATGTGGCAAACCGTGAACCGTCTATTAAGTGATCATTTTGGTGACGCTGAAATTCACAATAAAACAGAATTAGCGGGTGGCGATATACACCGTTCTTGGTGCATTGAATATGGCGAACAGTATATTTTCGTTAAATCTAATGTGAAAGAAATGCTGCCAATTTTTAAAGCAGAAGCAGAACAGTTAGAATTACTGGCTCGCAGTAAAACAGTTCGTGTTCCTGAAGTATTTGGCGTGGGACATGATCGTGACTATAGTTTCCTTTTGCTGGAATACTTGCCTCTTAAACCATTCAATGCCCATAGCGCATATTGTTTCGGTCAACACTTGGCTAAGCTGCATCAATGGAGTGAACAACCAAAATTTGGTTTTGACTTTGATAACATGCTTGCAACCACCATACAGCCCAATGGATGGCAAAAACGCTGGAATCAGTTTTATGCCGAAAAACGAATAGGTTGGCAATTACAAATCGCGGCAGATAATGGAATGATATTTGGCGATATCAATCAAATTGTCCAAATAGTCAGTGATAAATTACACTCCCACCACCCCCAACCTTCTCTTTTGCAAGGTGATTTATGGCCTACCAATTGTGCGTCGTTGAATGATGAATGCGCAGTAATATTTGATCCAGCCTGTTATTGGGGAGATCGCGAATGTGATCTGGCGATGTTACCTCTTTATCCGGAACTCCCTCTGCAAATTTTTGATGGTTATCAAAGTGTTTGGCCATTGCCACACGATTTTATTGAACGCCAACCCATTTACCAACTCTATCACTTGCTGAATCGATGTAACCTTTTCGGAGGAGATAACTTCATCGTAGCGCAAAATATAATTGATAAAATCTTATCCGAATAACTATACAAAGAATTATCGATACCAAACGCCTTCCAAGAAAAAAGTAAAAACTTTTACATTAGAAAATGTGAATAAAGCAAAAACAGGAATCACTTTACCTAAAAAGATATAACTATAAATATCAAAAAGCTGCGTAAATCCTCCTTGCGCAGCCATTATTTTTATATTACCAACCCAGTAGCCTAGATAAGAAATAAGCTATTGCTCCAATGATGATTGGCGATATATAGAGAGTAAAAATCTGGTTAAATAAGCTATGGCGGGGGAATTTAATTTTCTCTATTAACTGCTCCTTAGTCATTCCATTTTCTTTAGCATCTTCAAGGAGCATTTGATCTTCAATATGTTCTTTAATGTATTTAAATTGGCGGTACATTCTTAAACCAGATGCACTCATTGCCAAGCCAACAAACATTAAGAAATAAATAATAATAAAACTGATATTTACACCGGTCATTCCCATCACTCGATCAGGTGTTGGTGAATTTTTCCAAAAAAAATCTAAAAAAGGTGTATTGAACTTAATCATTTCTGCCATCATCTTGATAAAATCATTAAATACGGCATTAATTCCATCACCTTTCAGGCCATGTTGCCACGCCAGATTTACGACTGACACAAAAGTCGACAAAAAAGCTGGTACAAAAATCACCCACCCTAAGATTCGTTTAGCAATAGCAACATATCTTGCTTGTAAATACCCCATTATTTTAAATTCTCCATCAAAAACAATTAATTATATTATGTAATTGTCTTAATTTATTCATATATGCACATTACTATGCGCAAACAGAAAAAACATTTAATACTGAGTATAGCAACGGATTTTATACTGGTTAGATAGGAATAATTGAGATCGGTTTCAAGATAGAAGTGAGAAAAAGAGTGATCCACTATACTGCAAAAACCTGCCTTTTTACGTTTGAGCACCTTTTGTCATCGCAATCGCTCTGCCACTGTATTGCGTCTATGGCAGACAAAGCATAATGATGCCAAATTCTATATCACATCCACACCACAATGGGCTTTCAGTTTGATGTTGTCTGCAGTAGTGTTTGTCACGTTGCTTCATTTGTACCCGTAATTTGTCTCATTTGCTGCCATAGCCGTGCTTATGTCGGCTCTTACCTTGTTGGTGGTTTTTCCAGCGTGTATGCAGGTGTTTAGTGCAGTAGCTACTGCGGCCAATAATGGTTTTGGAAACAACCTTGTCTGCGACAGGCTTTTGGAATACGTAGAGGTATACAAAAAGAAATTTTAGCGCTCACCTGAGTAATGAATGCAATCCGCCAAATTACAGTAAAAATTACAGTAAACTGAAAGTACTGAGAAGACTTAATCAACTTTTCCGTCTGACTGTCTATCTTGAAAGATATTGTAGAAACAATGCTACCCCAGATAAACCACTTCTTCAGGAAAAGTGGGGATTTGGGTCCTATCTGTACGCTCACAGCTCAAGGGAATAGGCAAAAATATTGTTTTTAGTTTCAGATAGTAACTGACAGTTAAGATTTATTCGTTTGTTTTAAAAACAGGATGATGGTTGTTACCTTCACCTGAAACAAGGGATCCGACCTGACTCAGGGCAGATTAATGGTTCTAAGGAGACAAATAAAATAATGCCTGACAGTGAATCAACGTGTTCCTGCATGTTAAATAGATTCACTAAACCGCTTCGTTTCGTCAAAAACGGGACAAAATTCTTGGTCAGGGCAAAGCCCCAACACCCCACGCGGTAGCGTTTTTAGCGAGATTAAAAGAGTGACACAGAGTTTTCAGCAACACAAAAACTAGACGGTCAGAGATAAAAAAATTTTTCAGTAGGGAAAATAAATACTTCTCTAATTCAATTGCATAAATAAATTTTATGTACTTCAATATGATTAAATATTGATTTATTTTTTCAGGATGATTTATGGAGCAGAATGATAGAACACAGGTTATCTCTACAAAAGAATGGGTTTGGACAATAATTCTAGTCATGATTCCAGTTGTTAATTTGGTGTTTTTAGCCTATTGGAGCCTTTCAAAAAGCACAAATTTAAATAAAAAGAATTATGCAATTGCTAATTGGATAGTTACTGTTTTCGGGTTGCTGCTTTATGCAATTTTAATTATCTCAACGTTATCTAATTCTGGGTCTTATAGCTGATGAAACTAGCCCTCTAACTAAGCTTCTTGCTTACACTGTAAGAGACTGATTTAAATCTGACAGTGGTTCGTTGCTCTTGACTTCTCTTGATACCAAATGCTCGCAATCTGCGAATCCTGTCTTGACTATAACCTTCCTCAGATGATTTCGTATACGTGAAATGAACGTGTTACTGAGTCGCTGTGTTTGCAAAAATTGTTAATTTAGATTCTGCAAGCCTATACGTTTTTTTTACTTTTTCTCTCATAAAGCCAAGGCTCGTAAAAATTAAACAGACGATGAATAAGTTGTATATTTAATTGTATTTCACAACTTAACTATAGGTTTGTTGTTTAATAAAGCACATAACGTTCAATAAATATTTCAGGCAACTAGTACATACAAAAAAATGAAGGCGTAAATAATGCTGAAATGCCAGTCATTTCGTCATCTAGTGACTGATTTTTTACATACTTGAATTATATCTAAGACGTCGGACATATTACTAATTTGAATCTCATTGAATTTAGATTCCATGGTCGAGTTAAGATTAAAGTAAGCGCTCTTCATATTAGCATTAAATGCTGCCTCTATGCCTACGTAACTGTCTTCTACAACAAGACAATCTTCTGGGTCAGTGCTCATACTTTGGGCTGCGTGCAAAAAAATATCTGGCTCAGGTTTCCAAGAATTTATGTCATACGAACTGAAGATGTTTTCTTTAAAGTAGTTTAGTAGCCCTGTGACTTTCAATGATAGCAATATTTTCTCCATTGGGGCTGATGAAGCTACACAGAAGGAAATATCAAGAGATTTTAGTAACTCTTCAACCCCTTCATTAGGTTTTAAATTTGTTGCAAGCATATTATTCATTCTGTAACGATACTTCGATTCAAAATCTTCTGGAAAAATTGTGCGGTAATGTTGTTCAAGAGACTCAATTATTTTCGCTAGTTTCATTCCACGATAGCTGTTTAGGAGAGTGGTTGGATCACTTTCTAAACCTAGTAATTTTAACTCTTCATGCAGTGCCAAGTTACACAAATGCTCACTGTCAACTAAAGTACCATCACAGTCAAAAATTATTAGCTTCATTTTATTTAATATCCCATAAGTTGTTTTTCATCTGCAATAGTACAAGATGTCTTTATCCAATTCCCCTAAAATGAGACAGCAATTATTAGATTTTCTGCATGATGTAGTATATTGCGGTAATCGATTCAGAATTATCAATATTATTGGTGAAAGCACAAGAGAATGATTGGCTATTGAAATTAATACTTCACTGCCCGCCTAGAGAATTATTCGCGTACTTGAGCGTTTAAAAGAAGGGCGAGAATTACCTCAACAAATTCGGGGCGATAACAGACCTGAATTAATATCCATGAATCTGATGAACTATTGTGAAAGTAATAAGATTGAGCTGTGCCATATCCAACCGGGTAAATTACAACAAAATGGATTTATCGAACGTTTTAATGACTCATTTCGCCGAGAGTTTTTGAATGGGTACTTATTTGAATCATTAAATCAGATTAGAGAAATGGCCTGGTTTTGGCAGCAAAATTATAAACAAAACCGCCTCATGAAAAATTAAATCATCTCCCTCTGGAGACAGATCGAAAACAGTTAGAAAATTTTAGCCAGGTATACCCCAATTAATGAGGAATAGGCACACTAATGATAGACGTTGAATACCCCTCCTTTTTCAGCCAGCAATCGCCTATACAAGCTTTCTCATGGCAAGACTTAACTTACGGAGATTGCTACAATTAATCCTTACTAATCGCGACTATCATTGCAGAGAGATATGAAATGTCATTTTGTTTATCTATAGAAGCCGCTATTTTTGATATGGATGGCTTGCTCATTGATTCTGAGCCATATTGGGAACAAGGGGAAAAATTTGTATTCAGCGAATTGGGGGTCGATTTAACATTAGCAAAAACATTGCCTGATACGTTGGGATTGCGGATAGATCACGTCGTTGATCTGTGGTACCAAGCGTCACCGTGGCAAGGTGCATCCAAAAGTGAGGTTGAGCAGCGCATCATTAACCATGTAGTTCGCTTAGTAAAAGAAAAGCGCCCTCTACTACCAGGCGTTGAACATGCTTTGAGCCTCTGCCGAGAACACGGATTAAAAGTTGGTTTAGCCTCAGCATCTCCTCTCGAAATGTTGGAAGAAGTACTCGAATTGTTTAATTTACAACATTACTTTGATACCGTCGTTTCTGCCGCCAAACTGCCTTACAGCAAACCTCATCCCGAAGTTTATCTGCAGGCAGCCGCCCAACTTGGTGTAAATCCAATTCATTGCCTTACTTTAGAAGATTCATTTAATGGGATGATTGCCACCAAAGCGGCAAGAATGCGCTCTATCGTTGTGCCGTCAGCCCAAAATTTCAATGATCCACGTTGGTCATTGGCCGATATCAAATTGAGTTCACTGGAAAAATTGACGAAAGAAAATATTAGCTAACACTGGTTGCGCTGCTATTTTTCAAACATTTTATGGCTAGATTCAGCAGCGCAAATTTTAATCTCTATATTACTTTTTTAGCTGATCTAGGAAAAAACTAGCTAAATAATAGTGTTATATATTAATAAATAACAGATTTTTCTTATTTACCCTCTACCATCCTCATGCGAAACACTCTATACTGCCAACTGTATGTATAAACAGCAATCAGTATAAATAATTAGTATAAAACGTTATGACAGCAGAAGGGCACCTCCTTTTTTCCGTTGCCAGCCTTGTATTGGCTCACCAGCTACAAATCACACCAGAAATAGCTCAGGGAGATTGGTTACATATGCTCCCAGGCGTGCTTCTGGCTTCATTGTTACCTGATATTGATCACCCCAGCTCCACTTTAGGAAGATTATTTCGCTTTATATCCATTCCCATTGCACGGTTATGCGGACATCGTGGCTTTACGCATAGTTTATTGGCGTTGATAGCAGGAATTATTCTTTTCCAGACTGAAATACCTGCCGATTGGCCTATTCCTACCGATTTTATCCATGCAATGGTTGTAGGTTATATCAGCCACTTGATTGCAGATATGCTCACTCCTGCCGGTATTCCACTCTTATGGCCCCTGAGAACACGTTTTTGTATTCCAATTCTTAGAGGTAAAGAGCGAAAAAAAGCTGAGCGAGCTATTGCTGTTTTACTCGTGGTTGTTGCTATCACCCTTCCCCAACACATCAATTTTTCACTCAACCATTATTTTGATAAATTGCCATTCGACAAATTGTCGCTCGATAAGTTACAAATTGATAAGTTACAAAATTTATACAATTGACTAATTTATAATGCATCCCTAAGATAATGACCCTATTTATTCCATAGGGTCATCCATTCAAATATAAATAATATTTCTTAATATTATTTTTTCATTTTTATCCAGTACCATTAACTCCCCAACTCAGTACATCTAATAAAAAACATTATGGAAAATAAGCTCTAGATTGATTAGGCCTTATAACCATTTTTACTGTTTTGTGAAAAATAATTATATTTAATTCCATTTAATTATAAGAAACATAATTCTTATGTTGATATTATTCAATCTCATAGATTGTCATGGTATGCATCTCCGATGGTTTTTGAATTTACAGCACCAATAATCAATTAGCTGCTTGAAAGTTACCTGTCACCACTTAGCACACACGTACCATGAATCAAAAACTACAGATCATATAACTATTATTATGCCTGATAGATTGTAAGTTGTAGCGCAGCGTATAAAAACAACAACTTACAAGATAGAGGGATAAAATTTTTTGGAGACTAGGGATGAATCTACTACTCATCATCAATGTGCTCGTTTTTGTCGCACTGCTTATTTTATTGGCAAAAACCAGCTCAAATAAATGGAGCTTGTCCAAAAAAGTGCTTATCGCGCTAATTGTAGGCGTTGCTTTCGGACTCGCTTTGAACATTATTTATGGCGCAGATAACCCAACAGTCAAAGAATCAATCAAGTGGTTCAATATTGTTGGTAATGGTTATGTACAGCTATTGCAAATGGTCATTATGCCTCTGGTTTTTGCTTCAATTCTGAGTGCGGTTGCACGCTTACATAAAGCATCTTCTTTAGGCAAAATCAGCTTCCTGACAATTGGTACATTGTTGTTCACCACAGCAATATCCGCTCTACTGGGTATTATTATTGCCAATTTATTTGGGCTGAGTGCGGCAGGCTTAATTCAAGGAACTCAAGAGACCGCTCGTTTATCCGCTATTGAAACCAATTATGTTGGTAAAGTTGCAGATATGAGTGTGCCGCAAATCATTCTCTCTTTTATCCCTAAAAACCCGTTTGCTGATCTGACTGGAGCAAACCCGACTTCCATCATCAGTGTAGTGATTTTTGCGACATTTTTAGGCATTGCTGCATTGCAAATGCTCAAAGATGATCATGAGCGAGGTGAACGCGCACTAGTTGCCATTGATACAATGCAAGCATGGGCAATGAAATTGGTAAGATTGGTGATGCTTCTGACTCCATACGGTGTTATGGCATTGATGACTAAGGTTGTTGCCAGTTCCAACATTCATGATATTACACAATTAGGTAATTTTGTCGTTGCTTCCTATGTTGCCCTCGGATTGATGTTTGTTGTGCATGGCGGGCTTCTGGCGCTTACAGGTATTAACCCACTGAGATTTTTCAAAAAAGCAGGGCCTGTATTAACATTCGCATTTACCAGCCGTTCAAGTGCAGCAAGTATTCCATTAAATGTTGAAACACAAACTCGCCGCCTTGGCGTTCCCGAATCTATCGCCAGTTTCTCTGCCACTTTTGGTGCAACGATCGGTCAAAATGGCTGTGCTGGTATTTATCCGGCCATGTTAGCAGTGATGGTTGCGCCTACCGTGGGCATTAATCCTTTTGATCCGTTATGGATTGCAACTCTGGTTGGAATTGTAACCATTAGCTCCGCAGGCGTTGCCGGTGTTGGTGGCGGAGCAACTTTTGCTGCACTGATTGTTTTGCCAGCTATGGGGCTTCCTGTCACTTTGGTAGCTCTATTAATTTCGGTTGAACCACTTATCGATATGGGACGCACTGCATTAAATGTCAATGGCGCAATGGCTGCCGGTACAATCACCAGTCAATTGATGGGGCAAACGAATAAAGAAATATTAGAACAAGATGATGAAATCGCATTGAGCCAACACTAAATGGATTTGCGAGAATTTAGCTGGTTTTCTAATAAATATAAAAGTAGTTAACTAGAACCATTTAAAATCATGCTCAAAAAAAGCCGGAACTTTAAGACAGTTCCGGCTTTTCATTAAGTTGCTTAAGCCCCTTCGATTAAGACACTTAAAATATTATTTTATATATTCGTTATTACGCAGAGCTTCAATTCGCTTATCTAATGGCGGGTGAGATAAGAACAACTCGCTGAAACTCTTACCCTTACCATTGATGCAAAATGCCATCATGCTGCCCTCTTCCTGAGGTTCGTAGCTGGTTTTAAGGCGCTGTAATGCAGCAATCATCTTTTCACGGCCAACCAATTTTGCAGACCCTGCATCGGCATGGAATTCACGGTAACGGGAGAACCACATGGTGATAATACTCGCCAGAATACCGAATACGATTTCCAGTACCATGGAAAGCACCATATAAACGATAGGGTTGCCGTTACTGCTGCTTTCACTTTCGTCATCACTGCTGGAAAGAAAGCTTGCTGCTGCCTGCGCAATAATACGTGAAATAAAGATAACAAATGTATTCACGATACCCTGCAAAAGAGTCATCGTTACCATATCGCCATTAGCAATGTGGCTAATTTCATGAGCAATGACAGCTTCAGCTTCATCACGGCTCATATTACTCAGCAATCCTGTACTAACAGCAACCAAAGAAGCATTTCGACGAGCACCTGTCGCAAATGCATTAATGTCAAGGGCGTCATAGATAGCCACTTGCGGCATAGTAATACCAACCTGCTCAGACTGGCGGCGCACAGTTTCCATCAACCAAGCTTCGGTTTCATTGGCAGGTTTTTCGATAACTTGACCACCAACAGAACGTAAGGCCATCCATTTCGACATTAACAAAGAAACGAAAGCTCCACCAAAACCAAACAGACCAGCCATAATCATGAGGCCAGTAACACTGCTTCGCTGAACTCCTGTAAGTGAAAGTATTATCCCAAACACAACCATGACAGCAAGGTTAGTGAGAAGGAACAAGGCTATTCTCATCATATAAATTTGCTTCCTCTAATAATCAAACCATTCAACTAAGAACTGAACCATAAAATGGGGGCTGAACCTATATTATTCAAGTTTTTTAAGGTGTTAAGCGATACAATCAACACAACTTTACATTATGATAAAAAAAAGCCAGCTATTAAGCCGGCCTTTTAATAACGAACCTACAAACTACTTCGTTACAGCAATTTCAGCAGGCTGATGTGACAAATCCAGAGCAATTTTTACTGATTCATCCAAGTAAGGATCTGGCCCTTTATAGTCTTTTGGTAAATCTTCAAGCGACTTAAGTGGCTTTTTCCCTTCCCGTTTAAACCGTTCATTAATGCGATTCAATTTAACTGCTTCATATTCCTTATTTTCTTTTTCTCTTTCCGCATAGTTTAAGGAATAGACACCCTTACGATCCTTTATGGTTTTGTAATAAACCATATCTTGTTTGATATATTTAAATTCAGGATCATTGGCAATGCGTTGATTATGCAGCTTAGTCAGTAATGGAACCAACGTTGAAATCACTTTTGAGGAATTATAGTTTGCAGGTGGAATACTATCCCACGGCAATGCATTGTCCTCTTGGCTTTCACCTATATCAGAAGGATCTTCCCCTGTCGGCATAATGATATCCGGAGTTACCCCCTTAAGCTGGGTACTACCACCATTTACCCGGTAAAACTTCTGAATAGTATATTGCACAGAACCAATTTCTGGCCAATCAGGTTTTAACATCTGATCATAGATACGATTCAAAGGACGATATTGCTGAACAGTACCTTTACCAAAGGTTGGTTCTCCAACAATTAATCCCCGCCCATAATCTTGCATCGCGGCAGCAAAAATTTCAGACGCAGAAGCACTTCTATTGTCAACTAAAACAACCAGAGGGCCTTTATAATAGACTGCTTCATCAGTATCCGAATCTTCTTTAACCCGACCTGTATTATCCCGGATTTGAACAATTGGACCAGTAGGAATGAACAGACCTGAAAGTGATACGGCTTCTGTTAATGCCCCGCCACCATTACTGCGCAAGTCAATCACGATCGCAGAAACACCCTGTTTAGTGAGCTTCTGTAACTGTACTTTTACATCATTCGTCAAACCAACATAAAAGCTCGGTATATCGAGAACGCCTACTTTCTCTTTGCCAACCGTTTTTACCGACATTTTAACGGCATTGTCTTCGAGACGGATATTCTCGCGAGTAAGAGTAATGATGTGATTCTTGGCGCCTTTCGCACTCGGGATAATTTCAAGGCGGACTTTACTTCCTTTCGGCCCTTTAATTAATGCAACAACATCTTCCAGACGCCATCCAACAACATCCACAATAGGTTTGCCGATTTGACCAACACCTATGATTTTATCACCCACTTTCAGTAGGTTGCTTTTAGCCGCAGGCCCTCCAGCAACGAGTGAGCGAATGGTAATGTATTCATCCTCATATTGTAAAACAGCACCAATGCCTTCAAGAGACAAGCTCATTTCTGAATTAAACTGTTCTGTATCACGAGGAGAAAGATAGCTGGTATGTGGATCTATTTCACGGGCAAAAGCCATCATCGCTGTTTGAAAAACATCTTCACTCTTGGTTTGAGTGAGACGCTTCAATAACATCCGATAGCGTTTGATTAGTGTTTCTTTGATTTCTTTATCGCTTTTGCCAGATAGTTTGAGGTTTATCCAATCAGATTTAATTTTGGCATCCCAAAGTTTGTCCAATTCTTCAACACTCGTTGGCCACGGAGCCTTGGAACGTTCTGTTTCAATCGTACCGTTGCCATTAATGTCAATTGGCTTCTCTAAACGAGAAAGAACATATTGATAGCGCTCAAAACGACGCTTTTGCATCAAATTAAACAAGGCATAAGGTAGCTTTAAGTCACCATTTTCAAGCTCTTTTCCTAATGTGCCTTTTTGGTTCGCAAATTTTGCGATATCTGATGCCAGGAAAACGTTGTGCCCATAATCCAATAGATTCAGGTAACGATCAAAAATCTTTCCTGAAAAATCCGCATCCAAATAAAATTGGCGGTAATGGGAACGAAGAAAGCGGGAAACTATCCGCTTGCTGACTGTTGGATGTTGTAGTTCCGGTTTTAAATCAGGTAACTGATTCAGGCTGACTACAACTGTTTTGTTACCATTGACGGCAGTGCCATTGGCAGCCTTATTATTGGTAACCGCATTGTTATTCGTAACGGGATTGTTAGTAACATTGCTATTGGTAGCACTGTCGTTGGTTACAACGTTAGTTTTAACATTGTTGTTTTCTGCCCCGTTACTATTACTGGTACTGGTATCAGCATACCCCGCACCAGAAAACGATAGACCTAAAACGAAAGCCAAAATAATGAGTTTGTTCATGCCCGAGTTGGCCTCCGTATCAGAACTTTAAGTGTTCTGCGCGTACAATCATTGCCAAACCAGTAGGTAACTGCACTCTTACACCATCTTTTGCAATTTCAAGCACAGATGCATCCATTATGCTTTTTCCTACATTTACTTTGATTGTCTGGCCGACTTTCAAAGAAGAGACGTCGGTAACTGAAGTTAGTTCAGGCCGTGTAGTTTTCTCTGCTGGTTTACGCGATTGTTGCAGACGATTTTGTGAACGGGCTGGGTGTTTTGCACCTTCACCTGGTTTTTGACGGCGAGGAGCCGGCTTTTTACTCACAGGGCGTTCACTTTTTTTGTCTGATACGTTTTCGGTTTCACGTTTCTTGGCACGCTGTTCAGCTCGCTGAGTTTGAACTCGCGCTTTAGCTTCAACTAATTGCTGACGGGCATGTTCAATATGTTCTATTTCCAATTCACCACATATATTACCGTCAAGGTCAACACGCTGTGCGCCCTCTTTCACACCATAGAGGTAACGCCAACTGGATGTATACAAGCGCAAAGCAGAACGAAGTTGTGTTTTACTTAAACACTCTTCGCCCTGAATACGTTCAACGATATCCTGGAAGATACCAATCTTCAAAGGACGTGCTTCACCTTCTGCTACAAAACAAAGCGGGAAACGCTCAGCCAAGAAAGCAATGACTTCTTTACTACTGTTCAACTTAGGTTGATTTTCCATGAAATTTCCTGATTACAACGGTTTTGCCAACCAGCGCAGGCATGAACAGGCGACATTATAATAGCGTTACTGATAAATGCCACGTTATACGTATGTTAAGTTACATTCTGTTGTAGATATTTTGACACTACACATTGCCTTAAATGTTCACAAAGCCTGATAACTAGCGCTTTTAAGCCTTTTTCATCACTCATATCAAACCGATCTAAAATCGTGCTATCAATATCTAAAACTCCAATAATTTTTCCATTGATTTCCAAAGGAAGAACAATTTCTGCATTACTGGAAGCATCACAAGCTATATGACCGGGGAAAGTGTGCACATCTGAAACACGTTGTATTGTATTAGTTTCGGCAGCCGTTCCACATACACCTTTACCGATAGGAATGCGTACACAGGCGATTTTACCCTGAAATGGACCCAAAATTAGGGTATCACCATCTGCTAAATAAAATCCAACCCAATTAACATTTTCCAAACGCTCATATAACAGCGCGCTTGCATTGGCAAGAGAAGCGATGAGGTCATACTCACCTGATAATAGAGCCATCAGGCTATCGGTTAACTCTTGATAAAATTCGTTCTTATCCATATACCCCTACGACACAAATCTAATTTTAACAAAATAAACACATAATTTTTACATCAAAGCTTGTCAGACACTAGCTTTTTAGACATTTTCCCCAAACTATTTATGAAAAACAATTTGTTGTCGTAATGTAAATTATTTCAAGATAACGTCTGTTACCCTTAATTTAAATTTTCTTTAATTATTTTTACCAGTATTCACTTATAAAATTCAGGGAGATATCACAGCTTATGTTAAAATCCAATCTAACTTGCAGTCATAACCGTGCCTTTGCTCAAGTTCTTTTTATAAAAAAATAGTGTACCAAATACGCGGAGCAACGGTTGCTTTATCCTCTTTTTTCATTATATATAGGAAAAAATGAAATAATTTATTGAGAAGAGAGCAAAAATATCCATTCCTCGCGATAAACAAAAAGAGGCCGAGTTCATTCCTCTACTCGGCCTAGGGAAAATTGGCTCTGTTAAGAGAGCCTTGTGCTAAAAGTTTCCATTGAGACGTAGGACAACTTACCACTTAAAGAGTAGTTGACCAGTCATTATTTACCAAATTTATACTTCTACGAGTTTCTATCACTGTCAGGCAAGTTCAGCCACCATTTGCATTAACTACATTGATTTATCGCTACTTTTTATTATCTGAATGGTCGCATAAAGCCAATGCAGCTTTCTGAAATGGTTCAATGCTCATCTTTTTATTGGGTTGTGCCGGATCATCGAGGAGAATTGTATCTAATGAAGTCGCAATAACTTTATTAGATTTCATCAGTTGCGTTGCTTTTTCGTTCAGCGGATACTGCATCAACGTGCTGGGGTTTATCACAAACAGCGCGCCTTCCATACGGCAATCCAGCATGACTTCCTCACGGGTAAATGCCCATTCTTTGCCAAATTGCAGCTTACTGACAGTTTGTATTGGTGCCGCTATGCCTTGAAAAGAAAGCAAAAAGAAAGGTAAAGCCCAAATAATTCGTTTCATTATTATTTCCCAAATAAACAAATCTTTTGATCTATTGTTAATTTTATCGCTTATAAATTTCAATCACAGCCTTGTTGGCTGCGATTCGATACCCATTAGGTCTATATACTCAGATTTATACTAATCATACAGAGATCATGCAGGAGGTTGCATAGCAAAAATCGCGACACACAATAATGCACATGTTCCTAAGATAATTTCCAGCCAGCTGTTGATTATTAACAATTGGTAACTGCCTTTTTGCCTTAGCTTAGGGACTAAAATGTAACGATTAATCAATGCCAAAAGTACCATACCTGCGACTAGAACTATTTTAAGCCATAGCATTGATTGATATTCAGACAAGGAACGACTGAATGTAGGCCACCCCGGAATTAAGATGACACTGCTTACAATACCTGTTGCTATCACCAAAAAAACAGCAAAATGGCCGTAGAAGGAAAATTTTTTCATCGCTGATATGCTGTCTGGATATAGGTCAACTGTATTTTGATCAGCCCCATTTGATATCTTTTTCAAACGCAAGAATTGCAGACACAGCAAAAACGGCCATAACCCACCAAACCAATACCCTGCACTCAATAAATGAATGACCTGACTTGCTTGAAGTAATAGCCCTATATTGCCCTCATACATGGCTGCATGGCCAATAAGTGCATGACTGGACAACAAAAGGGTCGAACAAGTCAGTAATAGAAAATGCCTGAGGTTTGCATTGGAGAGATATAATCCGCCAACAGCAACTATTGCAATCAGCAATTGCCATTGCCAAATTTTTCCGAACGAGGTGCTCAACACGGCTAACCAGATTTCCGGCATATAAACATCATGCCAGCCATCCCCCATTAACCCAGCTTGAGTAACAAACCACACCACTGAGGTTATTAGAGCCAATACCGTGCTGATCAGAATTCCAGTTTTTAGCCGTTCTCTCATCAAAGTCGCAAAAGGGCCTGAAACAAGCATGACACTGAATAAGCTGAGGCCAAACATCAGCATAACAACAACAAAATGAGAAAAACGGCAAAATACGTATAACGCCTCTAGAGAGATCATTATTTTACAATGAAGCTATAAACACCTTTTGTTTTATGACCATCGACTGAGAGCACACTCCAATCGACACTATATTCACCCGCAGCAAGTTTGCCTTCGACTGGCAAAATTAATTTTGTTTTTGTTTCAGGATCCAGTTCCAACTTACCTGTTTTAATCACTGTTTTTTCAGGGCCAATCAATTTTACCTTGCTGAATCCAAGTTCAATGCGCTCTGAAAAACTCAGCGTTATGGCTTGCGGAGCAGCTTCAACCGTTGCATTTTCCGCCGGAGTTTGATCTTTCAAATGAGCATGAGCCAAAGCTTGCTGGCAAGAAATACCGACAAACAGAACCACCAGAGCGGACAATTTAGCCCAAGATGAACGGATGTTAAGAATAGACATAATAGATAACCCTTTAATATGTAGATGTATTTCTTACAATTAAGCAGGGATTCTATATCAAAAAATCAGTTTAATCTGCGTTCATTGATGAACAATGTCTTGACCTGTGAAGCACTACGCAAAAATGAGGGGGAAAATGAAAAGAACCGTAATTCTTGCTTCAACAATGAGCGAAAAAACAAGAATTACGCTGAGAAACCGTTCAAATTAGCTTAATTTGCCATTATTGTGCGGCATGTGTAGGAGCTGTAGATAAGCTTTTCAGATCCTTATCAAGTAAGAAGAGAGCCTTACCGCTTTCGCCCACCATGTCCAGTTTATCCAGTATGGATTTAAACAATTTCTCTTCTTCATGCTGTTCAGCAACATACCATTGCAAGAAATTAAAAGTAGAGTAATCCTGCGTCAGCATCGCAACATGAGCCAGTTTATTGATCTCTTCGGTGATCAATTTTTCATGTTCGTAAGTTTGATTGAACACATCAGCAATAGAATTAAATTCAACAGGAGGCGCTTGAATAGCACCCAGTACAGGCATTGAACCAGTGTCACCCAAATAATCAAATAAGCGCTGCATGTGCTGCATTTCTTCTTGAGAATGCGCTTTTAAAAATGCCGCTGCACCTTCATACCCTTTGTCACTGCACCATGCACTCATTTGTAGATATAAATTTGCAGAGTAGAATTCCAGATTCAATTGCTCATTTAATTTTTTGATCATTTCTTGTTTTAACATTAGCCGTTCCTCCTGACAATTCATTAAAATTTCGGGTATTATGCCAATTAAAACCCCATAAGACAAAAATAAAATTAAATAAAATAACTAATTGATAAATAATGAATTTTATAGATTTTTAATAAGAATAAATCTCATTAAATATAACGAAATAAGAATCAGTTTTATTTAATTAATTTTCTGATTAGAAAATAACTTCTTTAATAAAAATGAGAATAGATATTATTTATTTTTATCATTTCTTTTAAAACGTTTTAAACTGCTTGCTAAATAAAAGAGAGTTGATTAGTTTTCACTGTTAAGAAATCAGTTTGTAAAGAGAGTCACCATGGGACATAACTTAGCCGAATTACCTAAAGATGAAATGGATAAAATCAATGTCGATTTAGCAGCATCTGGCGTTGCTTTTAAAGAACGCTATAACATGCCGGTTGTTCCCGACACTGTTGAAAAATCGCAATTACCGCATCTGAGAGAGTACTTCCAGCAGCGCTTGCAATACTATCGTCAACAATCAAGATTGATGTCACGCTTGCCTTATGAACCCAGAAGCCGCTGATAAGGCTGCAAATAGAAGACTACGGCGGGATTTAAAGTGATATGAAGTGAAAAATAACCACCGCATACGGGGTGGTTATCTCAGTTATTTTCCAATAAATTTATCCGTTGCCTTAATTAGCTGATGCAAAATGCCGGCCTCATCAAAAGAATGACCTGCTCCTTCTACAATATGCAATTCAGCTTCCGGCCATGCTTTTGCAAGCTCCCACGCATTCTGAACCTGGCATGCCATATCATAGCGCCCATGAATAATAACGGTGGGGATATGCCGGATAGCATCAATATGGTTCAATAGTTGCTGGTTTTCATCCATAAAGCCGTTATTGATAAAATAATGATTTTCAATGCGTGCAAATGCCAAAGCAAAGTTATCTTCCGTAAATGAATCGGTATTTGCAGAAGGCAGCAACGTTACCGTTTCGCCTTCCCAGAGGCTCCATAAGCGCGCAGATTCCAGTTGTACCTGCATATCATCACTGGTCAGCCTTTTATTGTAGGCCGCTATCACATCTGTGCGTTCTTCTTCAGCTAAAATGGATAATGTGCGCTCCCATTTTTCAGGGAAAAAACGGGATGCTCCTTCCTGATAGTACCAATGTAGCTCTTGTGGACGGAATAGAAAAATGCCCCTCAACACTAATTCTGAAACACGTTCAGGATATTTTTCAGCGTAAACCAAAGATAGCGTTGAACCCCATGAACCACCAAAAACCAGCCACTTCTCAACTCCCATCAAATTCCGCAGCCGTTCAATGTCATCGATCAAATGCCAGGTTGTGTTGTTGTCCAGGCTGGCGGAAGGCTTAGAGCGGCCACAGCCCCGTTGATCAAACAACATAATGTGATAATGTTCAGGATCGAATAACTGTCGATGATAACTTGCAATACCACCACCGGGGCCACCATGGAGAAATACCGCAGGCTTGCCTTTCGGATTACCACACAATTCCCAATAAATCTGGTGTCCGTCTCCTGTATCTAAATACCCTGTGCGATATGCGCCATAAGCGGGATATAGTTTCCGTAGTTCCGTCATAAAGCCCTCTCACTGTTTAAACAAGACGGGATACATTCCAGTATCCCGCTCATATTTAAAAATAGTATGACAAGCTATTTACTTCACTTCACTATAACTTATTGTTTCTTTTTTACAATCGACCTTAACATTATAGCTTTTGTCTTTCTTGGAACCCCGGACGATAAGTGGGATCTGTAATGCGTCTTCATCACCAGTAATATCGTTGACATTTACCCATGCAATTGGTTTTGAGGTGCCTAATTGTTTTCTGTCAGCGTCCCAATGGGCGATGCGATTTTGTAAGAAGTCTTGCTTAACCTGTGCGGCAACCTGATCTTTCGTCAAATTCCCACAAGAAACAAACTTTGCCACTCTTTCATTTTCGGCGGCTGCCGCAGTAAATGAGACAGAAAACAGAATCCCTGCGCCTACCAAACCAATTCGATGAATAAATTGATTCATCTTCATACAATTACCTCCTATTACCATCCAAATTCTATGGATTAAAAGTTGAGACAAATTAACATGTCATAGAAAGTAATTATGTGAGTTTTGTTAAAAATACGTTGCGTTTATTATTCATCATCTTCAAATAAAACATGGATGTGCTCATTATCCTTATGTTTTTCGCGCAACTCCTGAGCAACGATGGCAATGGCCTCCCCACTTCCCATTCCTTCAGAAATAAGTTGATGAATTCTCTCTACAGCAACTTGCTGCTCTTTATGGGATAATGCTGGCATACCTGAAAACATGGCTAGAACCTCAAACATAGCAATTTAATAGCAGACAGAGATTATAGCCTTTTTTATCTAAAGTCAGGAGTGAGATTCTCTGCTAATCTCCTTGGGTTAATACACGACTTCTCATCACGTGTTAATGACCTCTAAAAACACTGACTGAGAATTGCCAAACGCTGACACTAATTCCATCATGAATACTGCATTACAAAAAAAACAACTACCATATTCTCCTGATCTTGCGATTCATTATTTCGCTCCGTTATCCGCTTCCCCTTGGGCAATGCTGCTACATTCAGGAGCAGCCGAACATCCGCACAATCGATTTGATATTTTTGTCTCTGAGCCGATAGCGACACTGGTTACCCGGGGCGAAACAACTGAAATCCGCCTGGCTGATGAAACTTCTTTTTCTCAAGAAGACCCTTTCCTTTTGTTGAAAAAATACCTCAATGCCTGTGATATCTCCCCAGCGTTTGATCCTGAATTGCCTTTTCAGGGAGGAGCACTGGGTATATGGGGATACGACCTTGGCCGCAGGGTTGAAAAGTTACCAACCATTGCTGCAAATGAGCTGGATTTTCCTGATATGGCCATAGGCATCTACGATTGGGCCGTGATTGTTGATCATCAGCAACAGAAAGCAACCTTACTGAGCTATCAAAATATCGATAAAAGGCTGGCGTGGCTGCAATCATTGCAGGAAAATAAAGAATCCCATTTTTCCCTGACCAATCAGTGGAAATCAAATATGACTGAGCAACAATATCACGAAAAAATTGCTCAAATTCATCGCTATCTACAAAGTGGGGATTGCTACCAAATCAATTTATCACAGCGCTTTCAGGCTAATTATCAAGGAGATGAATGGCAAGCATTCACTCAACTCAATGAAAGCAATCGGGCGCCCTTTTCTGCTTTTATCCGTTTGCCTGAACATTGCATTATCAGTGTTTCACCAGAACGTTTTATTCTGCTGGAAGATAAACAAATTCAGACTCGCCCGATTAAGGGAACTTTGCCACGCCGACAAGATCCGGTAGAGGATCAATTGCAGGCTGAAAAATTAGCCAGTTCTCGGAAAGACCGTGCTGAAAACCTGATGATTGTTGATTTATTAAGAAATGATATCGGCCGAGTTGCTAAACCAGGTTCAGTCAAAGTGCCTGAATTATTTGTCGTGGAACCTTTTCCCGCTGTACACCATTTAGTCAGCACCATTACAGCAACATTGCCTGATGAATACCACGCCACCGATCTGCTCCGTGCCTGTTTTCCCGGCGGTTCAATTACCGGAGCGCCTAAAATCAGGGCGATGGAAATCATTGAAGAATTAGAGCCACATCGCAGACATGGATATTGTGGCGCTATCGGCTATATCAGTTTCTGCGGTACAATGGATAGCAATATCACTATTCGTACCTTACTGACAGAAAAAGGAAAAATTTACTGTTGGGCAGGAGGTGGTATCGTTGCAGATAGCATTGCTGAAAAAGAATATCAGGAAACTTTTGATAAACTAGGGCGGATTTTGCCGCAATTAGGGGAACTTGATATACCATGACATCACTTTCTGACTTCATTCATCGGTTTCAATTACAACTTCCCGCGCAGCCAGCACAATTGGCGTGCAACCAGCGTAATGCCGCGGTATTGCTGCCGATTATATGCAAGCCAGAACCAACGCTTTTATTGACACAACGCTCCCGGAATCTCCGCTCCCATGCAGGCCAGATTGCCTTTCCGGGCGGAGCTGCTGATCCTGAAGATCCTTCATTGATTGTCACTGCATTGCGTGAGGCAGAAGAAGAAGTCAATATTCCACAAGACGAAGTGCAAATCCTGGGGCAATTGTTTCCCTTGGACAGCAGCGGGGGTTATCGCGTTACACCTGTCATCGGCCTGATTCCCCCTTCGCTCTCTTTGCGGACCAATCCAACCGAAGTAGCCAAAATGTTTGAAGTCCCGTTATTTGATGTGCTGTCTATCGCCCATTACAGATATGTGGATATAAAGCGCCGCAATCGGCTGCACAGGGTCTACTTTTACTGGCATCAAGAACAGATGATCTGGGGACTCACTGCCGGGATCCTTTACCAACTAGCACAACAAGTTCAAAAAACACTCTAGGCAGGATATAAAATGTTATAAATCTGTATATTATTTATCCATGATCATATCAATTGCTATTATAATTAAAAAAAAACTGTAAACTCCTTTATCAACACTACTAAATAACAGTAAAGTAGCGCGCTTTTAATATAAATAACTATATCTCTTTCTTCTTAAAGGAGTCTGGCGTGATTAGCGTTTTCGACATGTTTAAGGTGGGTATTGGCCCATCCAGCTCTCATACTGTTGGCCCTATGAAAGCAGGCAAACAATTTGTCGATGATCTTGTAAACCAAGGAGTAATGTCCTCTATCACGCGTGTAGCTGTTGATGTATACGGCTCACTTTCATTAACCGGGAAAGGCCACCATACAGATATCGCTATCATCATGGGTCTGGCAGGCAACATGCCAGCGACAGTTGATATTGATTCAATTCCAGGTTTTATTCGTGATGTTGAGCATACTCAACGTTTGCCACTGGCAAATGGTTTACACGTAGTCGATTTCCCTCGCGATGGAGGCATGAACTTCCGTAGCGATAACCTGTCACTGCACGAAAATGGCATGCAGATCCATGCCTTCGCTGGTGATGAAAAAGTATACAGTAAAACCTATTACTCTATCGGTGGTGGCTTTATTGTTGATGAAGAACATTTTGGCAAACCATCTCAAGATACCAAGCCTGTTTCTTATCCATACAGTTCTGCATCCGAACTGCTGATGAACTGCAAAAAAACAGGTTTGTCCGTTTCTGGCTTGATGATGAAAAACGAATTGGATTTACACAGCCAAGAAGAAATTGCTGAGTATTTCGAAGATGTATGGTCAACCATGCAAGCCTGTATTGACCGTGGTCTGAATACAGAAGGTGTATTGCCGGGGCCATTGCGTGTTCCTCGCCGTGCGGCAGCACTGCACCGCATGCTGACTTCATCCAATAGTTTTTCCAATGACCCAATGAATGTTGTTGATCTGGTCAATATGTTTGCATTGGCTGTCAATGAAGAAAATGCCGCGGGCGGCCGCGTTGTAACCGCGCCAACCAACGGTGCATGTGGTATCGTGCCGGCAGTGCTTGCTTACTACAACCACTGCATTGAGCCAGTTACCCCTGAGCTGTATACCCGCTATTTCCTGGCTTCCGGCGCTGTTGGCATCTTGTACAAGATGAATGCTTCTATTTCTGGTGCCGAAGTAGGTTGTCAGGGAGAAGTCGGTGTTGCCTGTTCAATGGCGGCAGCTGGTCTTGCTGAATTACTTGGTGCTAGCCCAGAGCAAGTTTGTATCGCGGCAGAAATTGGCATGGAACACAACCTCGGCCTGACCTGCGACCCAGTGGCAGGCCAAGTGCAAGTTCCATGTATTGAGCGCAACGCGATTGCATCTGTCAAAGCAATCAACGCAGCTCGCATGGCATTGCGTCGTACCAGCGAGCCACGTGTTTCACTCGATAAAGTTATTGAAACAATGTACGAAACAGGTAAAGACATGAACGCAAAATACCGTGAAACTTCACGCGGTGGTTTGGCAATAAAAGTTCAGTGTGATTAATATAAGACCACTCATTAATATAAAAATGAGTGATTTTTCTACCTATTTTTTACTACATTCAGTCCTTATATAAAATCATATCCCTGTCATTTGGCAGGGATATTTTTTTGGCTGAAACGGATCACTAAAGTACTTTATTTTACATTTCGCCATAAAAACATCGCAAAAATTTTACACAAAGATTAACAAAATGTTACCGGAAACAGAATAATTAACTTCAAAAACATAATATTGAAATATTTAATAACACAAAATATTCTATGGAAAGTAAAAAATCTCTTTTTGGGCTATGAAAATAGTCTATCTTAATTTTTCTGACTGATAGCAATTTTCTTAAAAGCATCAAATGATAATCTAACGACATATTTTCTTATGTAACGAAATATAACACCATGAGAAATTAAATATTGAGATAGATTATTGATGTGATTTTATCTATTCAACTATCAATAATTGCTGGTAGAAAACAATCATTGGTAGAAGGTGCCATACTTTAGAAATATTGCGCGTGAGCTTGCTGTAAATCTGAGTTCAATAGTTACAGAAGGGGAAAATAAGTGAGTATAGCCATTATGATTGGCACACATGGGTCCGCGGCAGAGCAATTGCTTCATACCGCTGAGATGTTGATTGGAGAACAAGAAAACGTTTCCTATATCGACTTCGTACCCGGTGAAAATGCTGATACGTTATTTGATAAGTACAACAAAAAACTGGAATCGCTTGATACAACACAAGGGGTTTTATTTTTTGTCGATACTTGGGGCGGTAGCCCGTTCAATGCCGCAAACCGCATCGCAGTTGATAAAGATAATTACGAAATTATCACTGGAGTTAATATTCCGATGCTGGTTGAAGCCTTTATGTGTCGCGATGACGACCCATCCATGGAAGAACTGGTTTCAGTAGCATTGGAAACAGGCAAAGAAGGGATCCGCGCCCTGAAAACAGAACCCGCTGAAGAGCCGGCAAAACCTGAGCAGACCAAACCAGCAGCACCCACAATTGCACCTGTTTCAGCCCCTTCCGAGGGCTGCCACATGAAAATAGCCCTTGCACGAATTGACGATCGTCTCATCCACGGTCAAGTCGCTACCCGCTGGACTAAAGAAACTAACGTCAAGCGTATCATTGTGGTCAGTGATGAAGTTGCTCAAGATACGGTGCGCTCTACTCTACTGAAACAAGTCGCTCCTCCCGGAGTTAGCGCACACGTTATTGATGTTGCAAAATGTGTTCGCGTTTACAACAACCCTAAATACGCAGGTGAACGCGTTATGTTGCTGTTCACTAATCCAACCGATGTACTGCGCATTGTCGAAGGCGGAGTCACTCTGGAGTCTATAAATATCGGCGGCATGGCTTTCCGTCAAGGAAGAACCCAGATCAACAATGCCATTTCCGTTGACAAAGATGATATTGACGCCTTTGAAAAACTGAACGCCCGTGGCATTGAATTGGAGGCTCGCAAAGTCGCCAGCGATACCCGCTTGAATATGATGGATCTGCTCAAAAAAGCTTAAAAAACAAAAACAGATGTCATTTTATTAACCATTACTCAATAACAAAGTTCTTACCAAATTACATTTGGTTATAGGAGAAAAACAATGGAAATTACCGTTGTTCAGCTTGTGTTGATATTCATCGTTGCCTGTATTGCAGGTATGGGTTCTATTCTCGATGAATTTCAATTTCACCGCCCTTTGGTTGCCTGTACGTTAGTCGGCTTGGTTCTTGGTGATATGAAGACCGGTATCATTATCGGTGGTACGCTGGAAATGATCGCGCTTGGATGGATGAATATCGGCGCAGCAGTCGCTCCCGATGCGGCTCTGGCCTCCATTATTTCAACCATTCTGGTTATTGCCGGCGGGCAAGATGTCGGTGCCGGCATTGCCTTGGCCATCCCTCTGGCTGCCGCTGGGCAAGTATTGACCATTATCGTTCGTACTCTGACTGTTGGTTTCCAGCATGCCGGCGATAAGGCGGCAGAAAACGGCAATCTTCGTGCAATCACTGTGCTGCATATCTCCGCGTTGATGTTGCAGGCGATGAGAATCGCTATCCCTGCCCTGGTTGTCGCTATATCAGTCGGAACATCTGAAGTTCAGCACATGTTGAATTCCATCCCGCAGGTTGTGACCAGCGGATTGAATATCGCAGGCGGCATGATTGTGGTTGTTGGTTATGCAATGGTGATTAACATGATGCGTGCCGGTTATCTGATGCCATTCTTCTACCTTGGTTTCGTTACCGCTGCCTTTACTGATTTCAACCTTGTTGCATTAGGTGTAATTGGTGTGGTTATGGCTATCCTGTATATCCAACTTAGCCCTAAATACAACCAATCTCAGGCTGCCGCCCCTGCCGGCAATACCTCAAACGACCTTGATAACGAATTAGATTAAGAGGATAAACAACATGTCAGAGACAACAAATATAGGTCAGAAAAAACTGACACGAAGCGATATCCGTGGTGTTGTCCTCCGCTCTAACTTATTTCAGGGTTCATGGAACTTTGAACGTATGCAGGCACTCGGTTTCTGCTTTTCAATGGTTCCGGCCATTCGTCGCTTATATCCTGAAAACACTGAAGAAAGAAAACAGGCTATCAAACGCCACATGGAATTCTTCAACACTCATCCTTATGTTGCTGCACCAATCCTTGGTGTCACGATGGCAATGGAAGAGCAACGTGCCAACGGCGCTGACATTGATGACGGTGCCATCAACGGTATCAAAGTTGGGTTAATGGGGCCTCTGGCCGGTGTCGGCGACCCAATTTTCTGGGGCACCGTTCGTCCGGTATTTGCGGCCCTTGGTGCCGGGATTGCCATGAGCGGCAGCATGCTTGGGCCTATCCTGTTTTTCGTCCTGTTCAATTTGGTACGACTGATTACCCGTTACTTTGGTGTATCCTATGGCTATAAAAAAGGTCTGGATATCGTTAAAGATATGGGCGGCGGTTTCTTGCAAAAAATGACAGAAGGAGCCTCAATTCTTGGCTTATTTGTCATGGGAGCGCTGGTTAATAAATGGACAAGGGTCGATATTCCGTTGGTCGTTTCTGAAGTTCCGGATCCAATCACCGGTGTAGTTAAGGTGACTACCGTCCAGACTATTCTGGATCAGTTAATGCCGGGTTTAATGCCACTGCTGCTCACATTCGGTTGTATGTGGCTATTGCGGAAAAAAGTTAACCCGCTATGGATAATCGTTGGGTTCTTCATTTTGGGGATCGTCGGCTTCCGCTTTGGTTTCCTGGGTTAGAACCAGTTTTTCTACATCGCTTCAAGAAATGGGGAGGTTTTGCTTCCCCATTTCTTTATTAAAAAACAAGATAAAATGCCCATTCATTGTGAGAAATAGGAATGAAAAATGAGCCTGAATGATGCCCTCTTGATGATTTTGATTGCGTTAATGCTCGCTTTTTCAATTTATGATGAATTTATTATCGACCGGCTCAAGGGAAAAACGCTATTAAGCATAAAACTAAAAAGAAAACAGCGCATTGATGCCCTAATATTCATTATTTTGATCGTCATTGTTATTTACAATAATGTCTCGTCACATGGCAGCCAATTCACAACTTATTTATTGTCATTTATCATTTTAATAACGTTATATCTGGGTTATATTCGCTCGCCAAAGTTAATATTCAAACAACAAGGTTTTTATTATTCCAATCGTTTTTTTTCTTATGACAATATTAAATCAATGAATCTCTCTGAAGATGGCATTCTTATGATGGAATTGGAACAGAATAAAATATATATCTCAGTAACAAATTTGGATGATTTAGAGAAAATTTATCAATTTCTTGTCAGAAAATAATAATGATTATCATTATCGAAATCATGCAAAATAGATGAGAAAATATTTTTTGCCTTTTATTCTGGTTATGATATTGTCCGTTTCAGTCATTGGGGAGTAGCCTGTTCCGGATAATATCTGGAAAATTCGTATCAACATACTCGTTTAAAATAAAACGTGGTACGAATGCCGAAGAGTCTCAAATTTATTGATCAATGTTAATTTTCGATAACTTAATCAATAAAAAATAGATGGATTCTACTCGGTTGGCAAGACCATAGGCACATAACAACACCGTTAGGTTGGGGGTGAGTTGTGTGTATATGGAATTCCCCGACCGAGGCTGTTTTGATGAGTTTTTACACTATACTTGTTCTTTCACTCGCGCTTTCCATGGATGCTTTTGCCGCAGCGATAGGGAAAGGAGCCGCCCTTAAACGCCCCCGTTTCCGTGAAGCTATCCGTACAGGCATTATCTTTGGTTCAGTGGAAGCCGTCACACCTTTAATCGGGTGGTCATTGGGGCTTTATGCCAGCCAATACATTATGGAATGGGATCACTGGATAGCCTTCACATTGCTGCTCATTCTTGGCTCCAGAATGATTATTGAAAGTCTCAAGCAAGAATCTGGAGCAACCCAAAAAAACGCATCCCAACACAGTTCAACGACATTAATCTTCACGGCCATCGCCACCAGCCTTGATGCCATGGTCATGGGGGTGAGTTTAGCCCTCCTGCAAGTCGATATTGTGCACACTGCAATGACAATTGGCCTGATGACCATGATTATGGCTACATTGGGAATGCTGATTGGTCGCTATATTGGCCCTCTACTGGGCAAAAAAGCAGAATTGATGGGTGGAATAATATTAATTATTATTGGATTTAATATCTTATTCGAACACCTTAAATTATTTATGTATGCAGAGTAATCAACTAAAAAATCGGCATATGCATATAAATTAATAAAGAAATGAATTAACAAAACAAGAAATTAGCAAAAAATAGATTGCCTGAACTGCACCTGAAAAATGAAATTAACAAGGTGCAGTTATTAATAATTCAATATCATATGGAGGGGTTAACAGACCCCACCTTTTCGCTAAATTGCCAATATTTACAGTTGCGCTGCCGTTACCATAATTTCGACAAGGACTTGTTCGCGTGCCATGTTGGCTTCAACAGCGGCTCGAGCAGGACTATTTTCTGTCGGCATCCAAGATACCCAAACGTCATTAAAGGCTTCAAAATCATGTTTTATGTCCTTGAGCCAAACTTGGGCAGAAAGAATGCGTGTTTTATTGCTATTCCCGGCGGCCAGCAGTGCATCGATTTTCGCGAGCACTTCTTTAGTTTGTTGAGTAATATCGCCTGAAAAATCATTGGGGATTTGGCCTGATAAGTAGATTAATCCTGCATATTCAACACTATCAGCTAAACGTGGTTTGGGGTTATTTCGTTTTATCATTACGTCTTACCTCGTTAATCCTGCTAAAGAAATAGGTGAAGTCTGTTCTGTAATTAATTGACTGAGTATTGCAGCACTTCCTGCGGCTAATGTGAAACCTAAGCTTCCATGCCCAATATTTAACCATAAATTAGCATAATCGGATTTACCTAAAATTGGTAAACCTGTTGGTGTTGATGGACGTAAACCGCTCCATGTTTCTGCTTCATCCATATTCGGTAGTTCTGGAAACGTTTTTTGAATAATATTTTTTAACGCCGTTATTCTATTATTACGCAACCCAGATTTATCATAACCAATATCAACCATCGCAGCGATACGTAATTGTTGGCCTAATTTAGCATAAACAATTTTATTGCCGTAATCGGTGATATTTATTTTCGGTAAATCATGTGATTTTTGTGGGTAAGGTACACTTAAGCTATAGCCTTTCAGACCCAGGATAGGCACATTTATACCAAGTGATTGCAATAACTCTCGGCTTTTATTACCGGCACAGATAATGACATCATCGGAAAAAATAGTTCCCTGGTGAGTGGCAACTCCAATAATGCGGTTATTTTTTTTAATAAAGGATTTAACTGAATGTTGTAAACGCAAATTAAATTGTGGTTGTGTCAATAAATATTTCAACAACCTTTGGCAGAATAAGTAGCAGTCCGCATTTTCATCGTCTGGCGAATAAATGGCACCTACTAACTGTGACTGAATGTTTTTTAATGACGGTTCTAAAGAAACCGTTTCTTGTGCATTCAAAACTTGCTGAAATTGGCTATCGATCGTTTCACACGCTTTTTGAAAGCTTTTTTTATCGCGGTAAATAATTAACTTTCCTGATTTTTCCCATAAAAAATCATCAATATTCCCATTTGTACGCCATACTTCCATGATTTTTTGGCTTAATAACGAAAGCCGCAGTAAATGAGCCCCATTAACTTTATTGGTTTTTCGATTACAGGCCAAAGTAAACTGCGCTAACCAAGACCACTGCTGTAAAGAGAATTGAATATTTAAGTTCAGCGGTGAATCATCTTTCCCCATCCAGCACAACCCCTGCAATGGAACACCGGCATCCGCAAGAGGAGAAACATAACGATAACTGAGCTGCCCACCATTGGCAAAACTGGTTTGCATCCCAACATCTGATTCTGATTCCAACAGAGTGACGATTTGGCCTGCTTTAATTAAAGCATATGCAGTGCTTAACCCAATCACACCGGCACCAATAACCACCACATGTTTTTTCATAATTATCCGCAACCAATAATAACTGGAGAGTCCTTATTTAACGGCGGATAAGCCAACTAATCAATTGAGTTTTCATTGCCAGAGTATAACCTTTGGTTAAGTAATTTATTTCTCCTCTCAAGAGTAAGTGATAGCGTATTTACATAGTTTTGAGCCGCCTTAGTTAGCGGTTTATCTGCCCGATGAAAAACGGATACTGCTAAATGTAAGTTTTCTTTTAAGGGGTAGATCATGAATTCTGGCAAGGTATGTTCAGCGGAAAAGATATCCGTGATACTGCATCCTAACCCTGCCTGCACAAACTCCGCAGCCATATGATAAGTATGAACACTAACATTGGAAGCCGGAAGCTCTTGGTATTGCAACAGTAATTGCACAAGGGAGTCTGAGCCAGGATGAATCCAACGCTCTTTATCAATATCAGCTAATGAAACAGGGGATTGCTTTCTTATATTATCGATATAAACAAGCGGAATTTCGGCGATTGGCAGAACCGTAATGCCTCCTTCAATAGCCAAATTGAAACCAATGCCAATATCTAAATCCTGCTGTGTTAATAATTGTAAAATATCAACCGTATGATGAGTGCCAATGGTTAGTTTTATATTGGGGTGTTTTTTAATGAACTGGGCAGTGACTTCCGGTACTAAGCTCAAACCTAAGCTAGGCAAGCAACCAATCGCCAGTTTCCCCTGCGGATCCTTGGCTAAATTTTGTGCCAGTATTCTTAACCGATCTAAATTTCGGTAAACAACCTTTGCTTCATCAAAGAGCTGCAATGCTTCATCAGTGGGTAATAACTTCCCTCTGATGCGTTGGAATAAAGCAAGACCCAATTGTTGTTCAGCATGCTTAAGCGCCTTACTGGCAGCAGGTTGAGATATGTGTAAAACTTCTGCCGCTCGGGTTAGTGAACCGCAAGTCATCACGGCATAAAAAATATCGAGGTGTCTTAGTTTCATCTTTAGTAGTCTGCAAGCTGTTATTCTTTTTAGAAAATATTTTATCTAAAAAAATGATAACAATCAGATAACTCAGTCACTAAATAGTTTACAAAAAGACAATTTACCGTGAATTTTCAAAGAAAAAAATAGATAAAACTCAGTGATTTCCCCATACATTTTTGTTATACGAGCAAACCACTGATGAGATACAGTGATGAACTTAAGTAAGGTAGGCGCTAATTTCAATAAAGATTTTAATTAGAATGCTGTTTGAAATATCAACAATAAAGGCACCAACCATGGGTACAATAAGGAAAGCTTTATGTGACGGAGCGAAGGCCTTAGTTATTGTCTGCATATTCGCAATAGCGGTTGGCGTTGCCCCCATGCCGAAACCACAATGCCCCGCACTAATAACGACCGCATCATAATCTTTGCCCATCATTTTGAATGTCACAAAACAAGCAAATAACACCATCACAACAGCCTGTGCTGCGATAATGATTAATACTGGGCCCGCCATGCTGGCCAGTTGACCGAATTTCAATGACATTAATGCCATCGCCAAGAAGAGTGATAAGGCCACGCTGCCTAAAACATCCACGGTTGGCTCAAAAACCTCATGTTTAAAAACATGCGCCAACACGTTACGAATAGTGATCCCGACAAATAAACACCATACAAAAGTCGGCATTTGAAAAATGGTATCTTTAAATAAGGTGCTGATATAACCGCCCACAACAATACAGATGATCATCATTGAGATGGTTTCAATCACATTATTGGCATTAATTTTCCTTTTAACGCTAGGTTGCTCAAAAATCTCAACAACCGTATCACGTTCTTGCTCTGTTGCTTTCGGTATTGTGACTTTTTTCAATAAGTGCCTTGCAACAGGCCCACCGATTAAGCCCCCCAAAACCAGCCCCATGGTCGCACAGGCCATAGCTAATTCAACGGCACCTGTCACACCGTATTTGTCAGCTAAAATTGGCCCCCAAGCACCGGCGTTACCATGGCCTCCCGTTAATGTGACAGAGCCTGCAATTAGACCAATAAACGGACTTTCATTCATCATCACAGCCATACTTATACCGACCGTATTTTGGATGGCAATAAGGATTGTGACTGCAACAGTCAATAATACAAGTGGCTTTCCCCCTTTTATCAAGCGAGAAAAATCAGAACTTAATCCAATAGAAGAGAAAAAACTCACCATTAACAAATTTTGTAATGAAGTATCAAATATAAATGTATATCCAATTGCCTTATCAACAATTAATAGAATAATCGCAACAATGAACCCACCAATAACGGCTTCTGGAATATGGTTTTTTTGCAAAAAAGGAGTGTGTTTAACCACAAACATACCAATGAGCAAAGCTAAACATGCCACTAGTAATGTATAACTGGCATTTAAAATCATTCTTTTTACCTCACGTCAGTTTACCAGATCCTTCACTGTTACTATTTAATATTGGTATTTAACAACAGTGATCAATCAAATTACTTTGGTTACCTTTTGTTTGACAATGAGTTTTTATTAGGTACCTATAACTTTTAGTTAACCTTATTTTTAAATAACTAACCAAGTTTAGTCTGGTAAAACGCGTTAAGAGCGCCAAAGATAAGCAAAAAACAAAAACAAAAACAAAAACAAAAACAAAAACAAAAACAAAAACAAAAAAAACAATACATTGAACAACCATCTTAAACATAATGGATAAATGCTATTTCATTAACTAAGATTAGATAACTATTTGGAGTTTTTTAAACAAAATACTGAATTAGAGAGGAAGCATATTATGAACGATTTCTTCTTTTTTAACCAAGGTTATTATATTAATCATTTAAGAGAAAATGAAATTATTAGTTGTCGATCTTTCGGCCCTAAAGCTGGTTTTTGCAGTGCAATTTCCATATATATTTTAAAAAAAATAATGGATGAAACATATCAATCCGATTACAACCTATCGCATAATTTTATGGAGTATTTTATGAGTGTAGAAAATTTCAAATTCCCATCACTCCAAAATGCATTCAATATAGCCAAAAAGCATTCAGAAATAATCTATCAACGTGGAAAAGGTGCATTATCCAGCCAACAGTTTCATTTTAATATTGACATGATTTTTATACAAAAAAAACACAAAGTAATCCTTTAGGGGGTTATGGATTTACAGGAGGCAATTTCCCTGACGAAGGCTGTGCTCTTTTATTATTAGGTGTCATGGAATATGAAAAGACCGCTGAAATCCCTATAAATACACTATATAATCATGATATGAATACATTATATTCATCACCAGATGCAGAATTTTTAAATCATGTTGGACTTGTTTTTTGGAATAAGGAAAGCTTATTTGTATTTGACCCCAATACTGGTGGAAAATTGGAAAAAATAAGTAGATTCACAATAGATAGAATAGAAATCGCTATAAATAGCATGTACGCTCACTTAAAAAGTGAGAGTCGAGTTAGAATCATGTATTCATATCTCCCGGATTTCAGCGAAGCAGGTGATAATCATATTAATCATATTCTTGATAAGATGTAATTGCTAAGATATACAGCTAACGTTTTGTGAGTGTTTATTATTATTTAATTAATCTTATAAACTAAATTAATACTCACAAAACGCCACACTTCTATGGTGATTAAATACGTTGATATACCTTCAACATAAAATCGGCTTCACAATTAAATTCTTTTTCCGATAGCAATTTGGTTTTAATTTCTTCCGACGCACGCCACGCAAAAGGTGTCATTTGCAATAAATTATGGGCTTGTTCGCCATCCAGCAACATGGGATAAGACAGCGTTTCCGTTGAAATCAGCTCAAATCCTACCCACTGTTCCTGATTTTCAGGGTGCAAATGCACTTCTTGATAAATCAATTCCTTTAATTGGTATAAATGTCGTGTGCCGGGTGTCACGGTTAAAACAATGCCATCGGGTTTCACCACTCGCGCTAATTCCGTTGCTTTGCACGGCGCATAAATCCGCAAAATGCCATCCAGAGAACTATCTGAAAATGGTAATCGGTGACTGGATGCCACACAAAAATTGACTTTGGAATACCGTTTAGCTGCATAACGAACAGCCACTTTTGCCACGTCTAAACCATAGACTGCCAAATTTCGATGGCAACTTAATTGTGCCTGTACTGCTGCGGTGTAATAACCTTCACCACAACCAATATCCAGCAACATCCCTGCATTTTCTGGCAAATATTCGTTAAGTAAATCAACGGATTTTTGTTGTAAAGAGCGATAATGCCCCGAATGCAGAAACGCCCTTCTTGCTTGCATCATCTCCACACTATCACCCGGCTCCTTTGAACGTTTATGTTGAACGGGCAATAAATTGACATACCCCTCTTTTGCACGATCAAACTGGTGATTATTGTTACAACGCCATTGATTGTGAACAAACGACAATGGAGAGTGGCATAAAGGACATTGATAAGACATAACATACCGGTGGATAGGAGAAACAGGGGGCATACTATACCATGTTTTTGAAATCTGCCCTTATCCCATTAATTGCCAAAATCGAATTGACCCGCCTTTTAGTTAACACTATTTTTTCATAAAATAAACAATCAACAAAAGGAATGTGAAATGCCCTTCGATAATTTAGAAACCAAACGGCTTCTGCTGAAAAAACTCGCTTATAACGATGCTCCCCAAATCCAGCAAAAATTCCCTCATTGGGAAATTGTCAAATATCTGGATAGCGGAGCTGTTCCTTGGCCCTACCCTGATAATGGTGCTGAGTATTTTGTCAACAACGTGGCTTTTCCCGCCATCCAGTCCGGAAAAGCCTGGATTTGGTCGATAAGAGTGAAAGACAATCCTGACGCGCTCATCGGTGTCATTGGCTTATATGATAAGCAAGATAACAACCGCGGCTTCTGGTTATCATTAGAATACCAAGGCCAAGGATTTATGCGCGAAGCCTGTGAAAAAGTCACTGATTATTGGTTTAATATACTCGGCAAACCTGTTCTCAGAGCACAAAAAGCCAGTATTAATCAGGGTTCCCAAAGAATTTCATTGGCGCAAGGAGCCAGGAAAATAAATGCAAAAGAAAAGGAATATGTATCAGGGAAGTATGACAGTGAAATATGGGAAATCACCAAAGAAGAATGGCTTAAACGAAATACGGCCCCTTAAGCAAGGGCCTTTATCTATCCATCCCTGAGCTTTTATACTCACACAATCAATTAAAACTACCAATTAATCCTGTACTTTCTCTCTTGGAAATTGAGCTTGCAGGAAAGGAAGCAAAAGTAACCCAATCATTACTGAACAGATAGAAATCGCTATAAACAGCCCTGTCCAATGATAATTATCCAAAATAATGGCAACAGGATAACCCGCAAGAGCAGCGCCGGTATAAGCAAACAGGCCGACAAACCCGGTAGCAGCTCCCGCAGCATCTTTATGTGAACATTCAGCGGCAGCCATACCAATCAACAATTGCGGGCCAAAAACAAAAAAGCCTACTGTGAAAAAACCGATTGATTGGAAAACCAAATTAGTGACCGGCATCAACCACAATGCCGCCACAGACAAAAAAATTCCCATGGCGAAAATCAGGTTCATTGGCCCTCGGTTGCCACCAAATAATCGGTCTGATCCCCAACCTGCCACCAAAGACCCCATAAACCCACCAACCTCAAAAAGCGATAATACTGCGTTGGCACTCACCAAATCATAATGGTGATATTCCGTCAGATAAAGATTGCCCCAATCATTAATCACCGTACGAACAATGTAAACCAGCACATAACTCAGAGAAAGCAGCCAAATATACTTATTGCGGAACACATAAATTTTCAATATCTCTTTGGTTGTTAACCCCTGCCCTTCATTTTCCTGCATCTTTTCCAGACCATCATTACGATATTGACCAATCGTCGGTAATCCCATCGTGGCTGGTTTATCGCGTAATCGGTAGCATAAAAAGAGCCCCGCAAGAATCCCCAAACAACCCGGCACAATAAATCCTTCACGCCAGCTAAAATGCAGTGTTAAAAAACTCACAAGCAATGCAACCAAAGCACTCCCGGTATGGTGCGAAGTATTCCACAATGACCACCAAAACCCGCGCTCTGAACGGGAATACCAAGAGGTAAGCAACTTGGCACATGATGGGGAACCCCATCCCTGAAACCACGCATTTAATACCCAAAGAAAGGTAAACATCGCGATTGAGCTGGATAATCCGAAGAAAATATTGATAACCCCGGTAGCAATTAAACCAATACCCATAAAATAACGGGGATTAGAGCTATCTGAAATGATGCCGGAAAGAAATTTAGAGCAACCGTAAGTGATATAAAATAAAGTCCCGATAAGGCCAATATCACCTTTATCAAGGCCAAGATCGGTTATCATTGCCGGCATCGCATAGTTAAAACTTTTGCGGGTAAAATAAAACAGGGCATAGCCGATATAAAGGCTAAGCATGATATGCAAACGCCAGTAACGATATTGCTCTCTGATTTCTCCATCAGATAAATGACGGTGATGTGCTGGCTTAGATTGAAGAAAAAATGTCATGACTCGTCTTAAAGTTTGGGCAAAATGATCGACAAATTTGTTCCAGCATTAATCAAATTATGCTGTCGTTTTTCGCTATAAGTTTTTTCATTATCCGTTTTTTCGATATGCTTTTTTCCATTACTGACAGAGAATTTGCCACCGAGTGCCTGTACACGTTCTCGCATACCACGCAAGCCAAATCCTTTCATATGATCTTCGGCCTTACAGCCAATTCCATTATCCTTAATCGACAAGTGAATCATTCCCTTAACGGAAAAATGCAACTCAATACGATCTGCCTGAGAATATTTCAGTGCATTATTCAGTGCTTCCTGACAAAGACGATATACCGTTATTTTGGTGGTATCACTTAATTGTTCAATTGCCACAGCCGAATTATCTGCCCAGAATATATCCACGATGATCCCTTGAGCTTCAAATTCCATATCCCGCAATAATTGTTCAATGGCTTCTTTCAGACCAAGATCATCAAGAATTTTAGGACGCAACCGACTGAGCAAACCTTTAGTCGTATCATAGACATTAAGGGATAATGATTCGATGGTTTTTGCGCAATTGGACGTTACTGGCGCAGCCTCTACTCGTTGAATAATATTAGCCTGCGTTCGGATAGCCGTAATATTTTGACCAATTTCATCATGCAATTCCCGGGCAATATCTCGTCTCACAGATTCTTCGGCTTTCACTAATTGACGGGATAAACTGTGATTGCGATATAGCTGGCGTTTTAACTGCGCATTGAGATCCCGCTGACGCTGAACAGCCATGCCAAGCATGATCCCTGTTATCGTCTGTACCAAAAGTGACAACAATAAATCTGTTATCTCCATATTTGAAACACCGCTACGAGCCGCAATCAATGCGATGCTATTTAGCAAGGTGCCAAGCACAGCGCCATGCCAGCCATACCGGAAAGCCAACAAAATAATGGGGATAGCCAGACAGAACGGCGCAAAATAGCGCAGCTCATTGGGATACCCTACCTGAACAAAAATATTAAGTAAAAACAGTAAAATATAGAGAAAAATATGGCGCAGGCGAAAGTGAACCCGATACATAACAAGGTTGGCAGTCAAAGGGTGCCAAATATTCTGGAATAAGTAGTGCCACACTAAATAACACAGGGGCACCACCATAACACCGCCAGTTAAACTCACTAAAAATGCAATGAGCAAGGTCGAATTATGATTGCTTACTGCCACAACATTAATAATGGCACTTGCCAAAATAACACTCATCATGACAGCAAATCGCTGCCATTGGGTGCCACAATAATAATGACTGGCAAACCAAACAATTGGCAGACTGGCGATGCTGGCGGTTAATACCGTCAACCATTGTGGCTGCCCCATTAATAATGCCAAACAGATAGTTAGCCCACATTCTGCCCCGTAAATCGTTGGCCAGTAGCTCTTCGGGATATGCAATACAATGCCAAGACGTAAAGCAAAGGGAAAAAATAATATAGCCAGTTCGGAATCATTGAGAAAATAATAGGCAATTACCCATAAACAAAACCACCAGCAAGAAAACAACAACCAACCACAGAATGAATTAAGTAGATATCGGCGCATAAAAAGAAAAAATTTCCCAGATGACACGCTAACTCCCCACCACACCTGACTATTGCACTGAATTATTTGGATTTCTGTTTTGCTAATTTTCGTGCTTTTAAGGACGTCAGGCTATTTTGGGATTATCAGGCTCCCTTTAAATCGTGAAAATTTGAGCTGGAGAGCATCGCACATGGCTCACTATAACATACAAAAGCACCCTCGCGCAGACGGCACTGCCCGCTATCGTTGCCCCGTTGGTGTCAAATCTGGCGGTAAATATATTTATAGGGAGAATCGCACTTTCGGAAAACAATCCCACGCAAAAACAGGGGGTGCTATGAGGATGGCTGAATTGGAGCAAAATGGATTTCCTTCGAATGATAAAAATGGGTAATCACATGTTTGTTCCCTTGCTTGGAGAAGCATGGGATATTGTTCAAAACCAACCAACATCTGATAGTGAACTTATATTTCCCTACAATGTGAGAAGCATATCTAATGCATTTCACGATGCGTGCAAAGAATTGGGTATTCAAGATCTCCGCTATCACGATCTACGCAGGGAAGGCGCAAGTCGCCTATTCGAAGCTGGGTTCTCGATTGAAGAGGTGGCTCAGGTTACAGGACACCGTTCATTAAACGTCTTGTGGCAGGTATATACAGAACTGCACCCACAATCACTACATTAAAAATTCAACAAACTCATGCAGCAGAAAAATGAGTGATTTCTAAAGGGTAGATTTCTGCCCTTTAACATACGGGATAATTCCGTATCTACCTATGCAGTTATATCCCGTCCTCCATTAGAGGATGGCGAGATTATTGATGAGTTGCCTAGCCATGACGGAAATCACCATACTCAAGGTGTGATATCCCACTTTGGATGAAGGGGATCGCTGAGAATATTAACGAGTTAAAGAGGATAATTCTCCCATTTAACGTAATCTATTGATTTTGTTAACTTCCGCCAGAGAGCCGGAGATTAGTGGAATCAAGGGGGGTTGAAAGACAGGAAATCTCGATTTAGTTAACTTTCTGGCTTTATTTAATTACTGTTCAGGGTGGGAGTTGCAGTTCTCATCTCTGGCGGAAATAAAGGAAGTTAAAAGATTAAATTTCACTTTATTTATACAGGCCAAAAGGCCGTGCCTTACCATCATATCCCAACGTTACGAAATCGTGCCCGTTCATAGTTTGTTTTACCTGAACTCCGTTTAAAAAAACTACGCTGTGGAAATGGTACAAAGGATCGTCCTTGGATATGGAAAAGCAGCTCAACCCGTATTCAACAGCCTGCCTTCCATATGTACAAAAACAATCGTACACAGTTGGAAAAGCACAATTTGCAGCAACTTTACGCACATACCCCTTAATTAAAATATCTCGCAACTGTGCAGATAATTCCATGGCTAATGGTTTTATCGTCATACTAGAACCTGGATCTGCGGAGCCACAGATAATCATCCGAACACTATGCAAATTAGCGATGCTTGCAGCCCAACCGCGAATAAGTTGAGCAACTCCTAATGCTCCAAAATAAGTTCCATTTATCATTACACCTGTTTTCTCGCCATGACACGAGATAGTTAATCGTTTTTTATCTCGTTCTTTTGGGTCTGGCTCTACAAATACATAGGCATCTGGATATACGGCTACTAGTTTAAGTGTCATATTCTCCCTTTCAGGTATACAATCAACCTACTCCCCTTACGTGACTATGTAAATTCAAAACTAATCCGAGTCTTGCACTTTCTGCCGTTGGTTCCACACCGAATCCGCCGGCATCTGCACCCGGACATCAATGTAGATGAGTTCAAGGCCATTGTTGTTCTTCAGGGAAGAGATACCGCTGTGTACACCCAATGCCTCATCTGCGTTATAGCCAAGGATACAGCCTATCTGATAATGTCCCGTCCAACACGGCGGCATGAGTTATTTTTGATTCTGTCTGTTCGTTCAAGGGTAAGGGCCATCGCTAATACTGACAGACGGCGATAACCCGACGCAAAGAGTTGCCGATGAAATAAACAAGTAAAAGCAATAGAGTTACTCTTTTTGCCCAACCCATAAATCAACCATAGGAGAGATCCCAATGGTTGAAATTAAAAATGCCACTAACGGGTGACAACGTACATTTTATTTATCAAGAATGACGGAGATAATGGGGAAACGGAGTATAAAAATTCTTTACCCAAAACTGTATAGAGGGGAGCTGGCTTTCTTTGATACGTTTACGTTGTTTGATGATTATGAAAATTTTCTGATTGAGAAACTGCTTATTGAGCGCTATCCCCGAAAGGAGTTTGAAGAAATTTTTTTGCGCCGTTTGCCTCATGAACGGTGTTAATCAGAAAAATAAAACTCAATAAACAAATTATGCTTAGATGATATTGTTATCTTGTAATTAGCCAATTGAAATTTTCAAGTTAAATCTGACATAGAGTATCAATTAAGAGTGGTTTCTTTATTTCAATGGAGTGATAGTTTTTAAAAAACATGATTACATCACTCCATTATTTTATTAAACCCTTCCTGCAAACATTATTAATTATAACCACTTACTCTAATAGTATATGGATCCTTAATCATGTCATTTGATAACAAGAGATGTGTATTGTTGTTAAATACTGCGTCAATCCCCACTCCAATCGTGGAAGTTGTGTAATTAATTTCAATCACTTCTCCTATATTTCTACTGAAACGAACCATTAACATTACCAATCTATCATCTTCTCTGGAGCCATAATATATTTTCTTTGAATTACCCTCACCTATGTCTGTTCCTGCCTCTGTCCCACTAGCAGCAGTCAAGTAAACTGATATACCTACCCCTACTTTATTAATTATAAATTTATAGCTCATATTATAAACCTCACCAATTGTATTCATTGAACTAATATTTAGGTGACTATCATTAAGTTATATAAAATTGATAAGTATTTATATTGAAATTAATTGTAAACTCTGAACGACTATTAAAGAAACCACTTAAATCTCCTGAAATATCAGAAGACATTAAATTCTGGTTGAAATAAATCACCTGAGTTTCTATTAAAATATTTATCTGAGACAGGTAATACCCTGTATAATTTACATGCGCAGAGCCTAATGCTGGCACTGTAACACTATGATAATGCTTATCATCCCTACCTTTAACTGAAACGGACATTGTATTATTTGATATATTGACAAAATTTTTTTCACCCATGGAATTTACCTTTTTGATGGCTTGGGGATTTTCATTATAAATAAAAAAATAATCGATTAAATTACATAAAAAATATTTTTTTAAATTTTAATATTAACTTAAAATGATCTATTGTCATTTAATGATGATTAAATATTAATTCCCATGATAATTTTTAGTTACCCACACAACGACGAATTAATTAAATTCATTGCCTTTTATTTATTATGATAAATAGGCGCTAAATTTAGTGATTTTTCAGTGGGCGGCGTAGTGGAATCACAATTGCGTACAGGAAGAATATCGTCTCAGCTGGCGTAGCAGCATGCTGACATGAAGTAAAGCTGCTATGGGATTACATGTCACACGACTGACAAATCCGCCTTGAATAGACGGGTTTGGTAATGATTCAACGCATAAATATTATGCGACATCCATGCCAATTACCAGTGATGTTACATCGCGTTCATGACGTCATATAAGGTGAGATTGTGTCTCGTCAACGGCTTGACGGAAAGAGCCTCGAATTTGCTTTAGCTTTTGTTGTTCATGTTCCAAGTAGAGGGTCATATAGCACCAGTGGCGTGTTTGGATTGGTATAATAAACTACCTTCTCTGCAGAACTGTCCTCCATAAATGTTATATGCAAAATAGGATTACGTATAAGGGGGGTGTCGGTAATCACAGTACCATTATAAATATAAGAATGTTGCAAATTTATTAAGACCGCAATAAGCGGCCTTAACAAATAAATGAAATCAATTTATTTGCTTTTTATCAGCAACACATATCTCCCAATCACACGCCACCATATCTTTTTGCTTCGGAAACCATGACACCCATTCGTCTTCATCATACTCCTCTATATAGATTAGCTCCGCACCTATTTGGGGTTTAAGGCGTATAGATTGAGTAGGAAAGCGCCAGTCTTTACGGCGCAGGTATTTCCCTAGATACACTTGAATAATTGCCCAAGGAAAAGAACCGACAGGTGCCACACTATCTTTGAATTGATCTGGAGAAAGTAAACATTCTTTATCATTATTTTCTGGTTTATTAACGTCAGACATAAATCCCTCACTTTATTATTCGTTAAAGATCGCTTCTTCCTACTGCTAATTAGCCAATTAATAATATTTAAGCCAGGTTCTTATTTTAATACAGTACGTGCTGTAGATATTAATACGTTTTAATACTCTACAATTAGCCATTAAACCAAATTAGTCTATATCTCAGCCCATCTTTTAAGTTGTAAAGTCAAAGTTTACTGCTGATGAAATACCCTAAGTTGAATAAAAAGTATTAATAGCTACAAACTGAATTATCCGGAATTACCGGAGAGTGGATTGAATTTCTTGTTCAATTTAATTAAATCGTTCTTCTTCCAGTTCTACGCCCAAAACACGGCGATTTAATTTTAATGCTACTTTTAAAGTTACCCCCAGTCCCCATAAAGAAATCTGCCACCACATCCCCTTCCCGGTTACTGGACTGGATAATGTGCATCATCAGGTCAGCGGGTTATTTCCCGCATTGTTTTAAATCGGAAAGAAGAAGCTATATTGCCAGAAATCATGAAATTTACGGCAGTAACCGGCTACCCTATCAAGCGCAGAACGGTCGGCATGATGTATATAAAAGGTATGTCCATCAGTTTTGACGACCAGATTATGTGGTTTGTTGATACAGGTTCTTAAGCGCGCCAGCCCGAAAAAATCAATCGAGGTTTCATGCCAACGGCCATTTTTGGCTCACTCTATGCAGTTCAGCAAATCCCAGCCGGTGATAATCGGCGCGAGATAGCTAAGGGTAAATGCCGCGTCCTTTCAAGCCGACCGACGCGGATCAGCATTTGGGCTTTCATAGCCAGTATACGCTTGAGGGGCGCGGAATGTTTCAATAAGGTCGCTGCCGGAAAAAATTGGCAAACTAGTTCGTGCACCGCTTCATTGGTACCGCCAATGGTGATGCTTTGCACGTGATAGCGTTTGAGTACCAAAAAACAAAAATCCATACCGGAGCGCAGCCATTGTGGTATTTAGATTTGCCAACTATGAGAATAGCGCCCAAAGCGGGGAGTTATGGCAAATTAACAGGCATAATACATAGATAAAGACTAACCATAAGGCGTAGATAGCTGCAATGAAGACTAATCCTACCCCAATAACCATCACCACTACCCCTATAAATTCAAGATACTTCTTTCCTTGAACTGCCTTTATAAAACGCAAACTATAAATAATTATAGCCATTCCTATTATAAATAAAGTGCCGTGTATCCATGCTGCTTGAGATGTTAAATCATACATTTCGCTAGACCAAATAAGAATTATTGATGAAACAGTAACATTTCAAACTGCATTCAAAAAATAATATTTGTTACAAAACGTTAATTTCTTATTGAGTTTGATTAAATCGTTCGGCGTTCAGTTCAACACCTTGCACATGGCGATCTAGCACCAAGATGCTATCAAATATATTGGAATGAGGCATCAACCCACTTAAACACGGCTGAGAATGACGTACAGGGCGAGAAAGTCAGCGTTTCAGGCCAGCTTAAATCTGAAAGAAGAAGCGATGTTGCCAGAAATCATGAAATTTACAGCAGTAACCAGCTACCCCATCGTGTACAGAACGGTCGGCATGATGTTTATGAAAGGTATGTCCATCAGTTTTGACGACCAAATTATGCGGTTTGTTGATAGTGAAATCAGGTTGATGGAAGCAGAAGACGGGCGGGCACTAAGGTTGTGTGAGTTTGACGCTCGGAAAACTCGGAAAAAGGTGCGCCGCAATACGTTGCGGCTGCGTATTAAAAATCTTAGTAAGATAAGGAAAATATGAAAAGAATATTTTAAATAATCACTCTGATAAATATTTTGGTACGTATTTTTGCCATATCATCTTTCCTTCTTCGCTTTCCCAGGGTGGAATCGTAGGTTTCCCTTCAAACCAAAAGTGTATTTTTTGTTTCACCTTAGGATTGTGTCTATTCCTATAGATCCACCTCAATTCACTTGCAGTTATACTGGTTTTACTAACTTCACCAGTTTTATTATTGACATAAGGTTGTTTACTTACTATAGATCTCATGTCTAAGCCATCAAGAATAAAATGTACCTTAATTTTTTGAGCTATAGGGTCACTGTCCGTGACAACCCAAGATAATCCCCCTTTGCACTTTCTGATAAAGTGTTTTTTACGCACCTCATAATCCAACTGACGTTTATCATGTTCAGGTAACATAGCGGTGTAATATGCTTTATGACCTATCATATGTGCGTTATAATTATCCCTAAATCCTCGTTTTTTAGGCAGATTCAAGTTATATTCGCGCCTTTGAGCACTTCCTATATTCAATTTAGTTTGATTTCTCTCTTTACATAAATTAGAAATTGCCGATTTTTCAGAATTCTCCAATTCTTTAAAAGACGCTAATTCTTTAAAAGACTCTAATTTTTCAAAAGATGCCAATTTTTCAAAAGCCACCAATTTTTCAAAAACCGCACCTTTTTCAATATGCGCCAACTTTCTTTCATTATTAAATTTTTCAAATGGAATTAAATAATGATCTATAGTTGTAGGTATATAATCAACGTCTTTTGGATTATAATTCATATTAATAAAACGAAATGGTGCGTAAGCTATAACGTATTTTTGCCTTTCTCTAGATAATCCATAAATTAGATCACCACGAGAAACTTGTACAATAGGAGTTTGATTATATGTCATTTGATTTTTACTTGGTTTGCTAATAATAATTTATTTAATATAAAAATGTAGAGTATACCCAACTAGAAGTACATTGATTTATATAAGATTAAATTGAAAAACAAAATTATAATAAATAGAATTGAATAATGTTTACATATAAAAATCATTTTATTTATTTATTTATTTATTTATTTTATTGAAGATTATATTAATTTAATAAATCTCATAATTATAGTTGAAGATTATGATAATATAATTCATTGCTTTTAGATCTAACCCACCAATCAGGAATGCTTAAGACTATGAAACTAATAATACATTTATTCTCATTTAATGAATAGAACTTATTAGTAAATATTGGTAGGCTACAATGATATGAAATATGATGAAATTTTTAAGATCTGTTCGATCTACTAGGGAATAGATACTATACGCGTCGTACTTCAAGGTGCATGCATTATCATCCCGCGACGCGGGATGATAATGCATTGCTTCCTGAAACTTGGAGTTAATAGGATATAAAACATGTATCACGTGATCAAAGATTTAATTAGATAAAAATCGCCCCACAATTTCTCATAAAATTGCACAGTTTTTCTTGATATTTAAACCTCGCACAAGGCCGGCTCAGGTAAGGTTTCCCCCCTCTTTTGCATAACTGCACAAGAACGCCCCCTTTTGCGTACAAATGAGGCGGAGGAGCAAACGTGCACAACGGGTGGTAATCAGTCAACTTTCCGGTGGGAATTGCGGTAATCGCAAAAGAGGCGTTCAATACCGCCATAGCAACACTCAGTCGCACGTTTGGCGTGCGAGCCAGGATGGTGATGGGTGTAACGCGCGGTTGAATGACGTTAACCGACAGTGTGTGCTTGGCGGGTGTGGATCTGGTGGTGTTATGACGTGCCGATCAGGCATAGAGGCAAAAGCGTACGACTTCTTCTCCTGCCCAGTCATTTACGAATTTCAGGCTTTCCATAATGGGTGGAATTCATTGATGGCAAACACTTTCGCGGCTTTATCAAAGATCACCAGCAGTAAAATAATTTGCTAAACCAACGTTATTCGTTACCCCTAATTTGCTCATCGCATTGGCACGATGAACATGCACTGTTTTATGGCTCAAACCCAATTCAACCGCCACAGCTTTGACATCCATGCCACTGGCAAGCATTTCACTCACTTGCCGCTCACGCTTAGTCAGATGATCCAACGACACCGAGCTGTTTTTTGATGATGTCAATTTGTGCACAATATCGGGGGTGAGATAGCAACCATTGTTTGCTGTAGTGCGTACCGCCTGAAGCAATTCATCTGGGCTGCAACGTTTACTCAGATAACCACGGGCGCCCGCTTTTAACGCGTTTTCCACCATAGTAGCGGAATCATGCACACTCAACATAATGCAGGTGATGCCTGAAGGGAGATCCTGCAATAGAGACAACCCACTTTCATCTTTCATTGAAATATCAAGAATACATACAGTTGCGCCTGAACCCGGCAGCCCTTGTCTGGCTTCCGCACACGAACTGAATTCCCCCACGACTTCAATATCTGGCTCTAAATTTAGAAGCTGGGCAAATCCTGAACGCACGATCACATGATCATCAACTAATGCTACTTTAATCATCACTATTTTTATCAAATGGGAAGTGAGGACTAAATTACTCTTATTGACAAGGCTTCGCAAGGGATGGGAAGATAGGTATAGAGGAGGATAGCGGATGCTGCTGAGGCTCCCCCAGCAGCATCCGCCTAATGTTATGTATTCACTAACACATGTTTTTGTTTTCGGATTTTTCTCTCTTCTGCAATCGCAACAAAAGCAAGCAGAATAAGGCAAACGAAAGCGGAAACATCAAGGGCAACAAACGTGCCTTTCCAACCGGTCAGGCCAAAAATCGGTACACCATCAGCAATCATGCCCAAACCAAGCTTGGCAAAGCTATCACCGATTAGATAAGCGAATGTTCCTTTAACACCGTCTGCAACACTGATCGCTTTTTTCGGTACAAAACCAACGGCTGCCACACCAATCAATAATTGTGGGCCAAATACTAAGAAACCAAGTACAAACAAAGAACCTAAGTACATGAATTCGCTGGTGGCGTTCTGATAGAACTCAAGGCAAACAATAATCAACGCCAATGAGATACAAGCAACCAATGCCCGGCGGCCATTCGCCAAATCTGACAAATAACCCCACATCAGGGTTCCCACCAGTGCACCGATTTCGAACATCGTAAAGCCAGTGATAGCCGTTTCTTTTGACTGCCCCAGCTCTTGATACGCATATACCGTCGACCATTGGTCGATGCCTATACGCACGATATAAAGAAAAATATTGGCAAAGCAAAGTAACCAAATAACTTTGTTTTTCAAGATGTACTCAACAAAGATGTCTTTCTTGGTCATTTGATTTTCTTCTGCCGCGTTATCTTCTTCGCTGACAGGTTCATTAAACAACTCTTCGACTTTGCCCAAACCATAACTTTCAGGTGAATCGCTACCATAACGCAATCCAATAAAGCCGATAATCAAGGCAACGATAGAAGGAAAAACAAACATTCCTATCACATGCCCATTAAAGAAATAGTTAGCACCAAAGAGAGCAACCCCGGCTGCACCTGCCCCACCAACGTTATGGGACATATTCCACAACCCAAGATAGGTGCCGCGTTTATTGCGCGGTGTCCATTTCGTAATGGTGGAATAGCTGGCTGGCCCACCGATACTTTGGAAAAAACCACTCAGGGCATAACATGCCACCATCAGGAATACGCTGATGCTGGAATTTCCCATACTCATGCTGAAACCCAACATGGCAACGCCGGATAAGATCAGCATAAATGGCAGGAATTGCTTGGTATTTCTACCATCAGCATAATAAGCAACAGCGGTTTTACCAATTCCGTAAGTGATAGAAAAACCTAACCCAATCAAACCCAGCTGAGTCATCGACAAACCATAAGTCGAGATCATATCATTCTGGGCAATGTTGAAGTTTTTGCGCACCAAATACATGGCCATATAGCCAATAAAAACGACCAGATACGACTGGATAAAAGGTTTGAACCACATTTTCCGACGCACTTCCACTGGAAGATCCAGCGTAGGTTTACGAATTTGTTCTAGAATTTTAATCATGTGAAATCCTTAGATAATCACGAGAAGACAGGCCTTTTGATGCAGGTGAAAAATAAAAAAGGCAGATCGCAAAATAGCGAAAGTGTTCGTAAGTATTTTTATTACTGGGCAGTGTAAGAAATAAGGGGAGGATTGGCTTGAGCCTGATTCTTAGTTGATCTAGGAATATTTCTTAATTTTGTGCAATTCGAATGCAAAGCGTGAAAAGAATCACACTATGTAACAATTTCCAATCTATACCCTATGGATTTCAAGATTTATCGCGGCGGCAAGGGAATGGTAAATTCGTCGGGTATATAGAAGCTTCAAGCGACACTCTGGCATATTGACTATCAACGTAAACTAAACATGGACGTAGACAGAAAACTTTTTTCACCTCGGCATCGCTTGTTCTTAAAAAATTCAGGCATAACGCAGCGTTGGGCAGGACTTAACAACCACTACAATACTTTTTTAGCCACTTCAGAAAGAACAGGAGCCGCTAATTTCGCATTGGAAAATACAGTATCAACACACTGACCGACAATTGATTCAATTCCTTGTTCTTTTATCAGGTGTAAGATTTTTTTCTTTTCAACATCTGACAAATTTGTTTCATTAATTACCGTTTCGAGTTGTTCAAATATGTTCTTATGAATTTTAATGGTTATAGAATCAATCTCATGATCGATTTCATCCATATTGGCATAATCAACACCTGCGGCAGTAAGAACCATCGCGCCAAGATTAAAACCATAACCACCATCAATATCAAAGTGCATGGCATCATGGTTAACTAATCCGATTTTTATTAAGTAGTTGATATCATCAGCCAATTGATCTCGCCCAAACGTGTCCCCAAGAAACCGAAATTTTTCTTCACTAATAGGTCGCATCTGGTGATTCTGATCATTCAATGCGCGAATAATCATAAGCTGTCTCTGTTTCAACATGGTCATCATGGGTTTCCTTGTTTAGCATTGAAGGTGAATAAATTATAGACGAGCTTTTGACAGAAGATTTTAAGGGTTCAAAAGTATCAAAATAAACAACACGCAGCTAAAAGTGGCTGTGTTAGTGATTAATAGACAGAAAGTCCTAAACGGCCCAACTATTATTCATAATAAAATTATCATTCTAATCCATGTAAGATAATGCCTTAAATAGTTTCTTACCTATTTTTCTCCTGAAATATTCCAAGGCTATATAAAAATGACCTTATCCAGAAAATGTGATCTTGTGAGATTAAGCATGAGCACTCTCAGTGTAATTCTTAATCAAATGCATTCATTATTTTAATCATTTAATTCAATATATTTTGCATGAAAATAAAAAATACCAACAACCTGCCAACTAAAATATATATAACGCATTGTTTTATATTAATAATTTTAAATTTCACATTTTTATTAGTTTAATTAAATAAATTTAATTGTAAAAATATTTAAATTAAAGTTAAATAATGGCGTAGTTATTATTTTAATGTTGGTTTTTTATTAAAGACATATTTTAGGATAGTGACAGAGGTAACCGTAAATGGATAACAATGAACTATATAGTTTATCAATGAATAAAAATAAGCTGAATGAGATGGTTATTAAGACTTTTCTCTCTTTACAAAAAACCAGAACAATCATTCTTTCTTAGTGAAAAATGCAACCGCCATTTAAAAGTAATAGGATAATAAATGTTTATTGAAAACAGTTTAATTTCTGAATATCTATACATAGGGATATTTATTTTAGTACTTGCTTCATTTGTAGCTGGATATATCGATTCTATTGCCGGTGGCGCAGGGCTAATATTAATACCTTCATTTATGTTAGTAGGACTTCCTCCTCATCTAGCTTTAGGGCAAGAAAAATTAGTTAGTACTGTTGGTACAATAGCTGCCATTAAAAATTTTCTAAAAAATAAATCCATTATATGGAGTATAATTCCAGCAGGAATAATATCTTCTCTTTTAGGTGCATATATAGGAGCCAGAGCTGTAATTTATCTACCAAGTCACATTATTACCTATATAATAATAGGAATGCTCCCGTTAGGTTTGTTAGCAGCTTTTTTCAAAGGAAAGTTATCCTCAAAAAGCGAAGTTAAATCCGAAATAAAAAAATCTGTATTTATTGTTTTTATGACCTGCTTTATTGTGGGTTTTTATGATGGTTTCTTTGGTCCTGGAACGGGTAGTATTTTTATAATATGTCTTTATCTAATTAATAATTTAGATTTGCTTAAGGCATCTGCCACTTCAAAGATATTTAATTTCTCCTCAAACATAGGGGCATTCATTGCATTTGCGATATCTGGAAATATGGCATTTATTATAGGTATTCCAATGATAATTGCTAGTTTGTTAGGCAATCATATCGGTAGTATTCACGCAATAAAGACAAATGGTGAGATAGTCAAAAAAGTACTAATCATAACAGTAATGATTATGATGGTAACTTTGGTACTAACTGGATTAAAGTAGCAATCAGAACCACCCGCATAGCGAGTGGTTTTATATTTAACAAATGACAAAAAATTTCTATAATCAGATAATTAATTTCATTTTTAGGATAAATTGCAATTTCCCAAGGTAAAAATAATGTATAAATTTATAGTGGTCATTGCATTCACGCTATTATTAAACTGCGTAAATGCTTTTGCTTCTGAAAATCAATTTAGATCATGAATTTAAAAATGTCACATGGAAAGGCCCTTATTTTTCAGATGTAATAACAGAACCATATATTCACCTTGAATTAGAAAAGTTAGAAAAGTTATTCTTAACAAAAAGTGTTTTCTTTTCTGATGAAAATGTAATTATTACAAACACATGTAAATATAAATATGTTGCTAAAAAAAGAACACCAATAGAAATTTGGAAGAGTAATAAAGCAGTTGATTTTTACCGTTTATTCTTAACTAAATATTCGATAAATATAGATAATGCTATCTATGAGGTTTTAACTGAAAATGATGAAGAATCATGCGAATACCCATTTTCAGAGCTTATGATTATTGATAATACGATCATATTCTTTGAGGATCATAGGGCAATTTTTTATTTCTCTTTGTCGGATGAGCGTAATAATCAAGATATTTTTAAAATTATCAGTTCAGAAAATAAAAAAATAACTCTAAATTCCTTTGATCTTTTAATAAAAGATCAATATAAAAACATGTATCATGGCGATTCTATTTGTAAAAACATAGAAATCCCAGCAGAAGAACTTTCTGGGTATGAGTCTATGACAGGATGTTTTTTTAAAGGAATGAATATTGCGGAATCCTACTTAAAATATAAAACAAACAATGATGGACTACCAAAAAAATCATTAACAATAAGAACCTAGAATATAAATGTGAAATTGATTGCATCAATGTTAACTTCAGCTGGAAGAATGAAAAAGCCCTTATTATAACCCAATTTTTTGAGGGTGGAGAAACAGAAATATCTTTTACCCAAGAAAATTATGGAACAAAAGTAATAACTAAATATGATCCAGATTAATCAGTAAAATATAAAACACCTCAGCCAGAGCTTTATGATTTAAAAACCGTGAAATTATAAAATTCGGGCTAAGTGGTAAAAAATAGGAATCATTCCCAAAATAAACAGCACTCCCCTTTCATCATCATAACCAAAAAACATTATCTCCATTTGAAAAATTAAATTAAAATACTTTTCATGAATAACAAAAAAAATTAAAACACACAATCCCCCATAGGTAAAGTAATCAAATAGAACCATTCAAATAAATATAAAAACAAATATACTCCAATTAAAACAAATAAATATAAAGTTAACTTACCTAAAGTTAAAATAAATACTTTTAATCATTACAATCTGAACATAGAAAGAACAAAAAGCATCACTCTATTAAACAAAAAATAATATAGACTAAAAACAAAATGGCAATCAATATTTCAATATGGTAAAGATATAAATGCAATCATTAATGGTGAGAATCGTATTTATTAAATAACGAAAAAAGCAATGGTTATTATTAATATAAAATATAAATCAGGAGAAAAATATTGGGTGACAGGAATAAAACTCGAAGATATAACAAATACAACCAAGAGCATTGACGATAAACATTTACTAATAAACATTCACTTCTTTGCATGAGGAAGAGTGCTGAAAGGTTGCGAGATTGGTTGTAATAAATTATGACAAACAAATGGATAGATAATGCCGTCACCTAATAAAAAGAATAATTTGATATTGACAATAATAATTATAATGAACGCGACCAATCAAGCGACAATATGAAAAACGACGGGGAGAGAAGCAAAAACTAACATCTATTCATTTTTGGCATAAATTACAAATAACTTGTAAACGGAATGCATTCGTATAATTTATTATGAAAATAGCTGAGAAAGCGTTGGATTCAAAATTATATGAACTTCACCCCGCTCAAGAGGATGTATTTAACGAGCAAACCCTCCACGGAAATGCCTCACAGCATAATTTAGGTTGGTATACCTTAATGGAGGGCGATGTTGATATTGTTATCTTGCAACAAACGTGGCAATTGTTGTATCAACATGTTGATATGCTCAGGTTACGCATATTCATTAATTCAGACAATAAAGCCATGCAATATGTTAAAAACCGGTCTATTCCTGAGTCAATGATATTCCATGATTTTTCAACCCAGCCAGATCCCGAAGAAAAAGTAAATAGTTGGATGCAACAGCAGATAAATCAAGCCATCAATTTTCCCGATGAGATTTTGTATCAAATATCATTAATCCGCATTAATCGAAAAAGGCATTATCTTTTCACTAAATTTCATCATATTATCATTGATGGAGTTGGCCTGTTCCGCCTGCATGAATATATCCATAAATTGTACAATTGCCTGAAAAACGGAGAATCAACAGACTGGCTATCTAAAATTCCGCAATACTCAGGCAGTATGGAGCAAGCAAAAGAATATTTATATTCGCCCAATTATGACAACGATAAAAATTACTGGCATGATTTCTTAACCCAAAAAAATATACATCAATTGGTTCCTCACCATCAAAATAGAAGCTCTGCCCAAAATACGCTGACATTGCCTTTTTCGATGAAAAAGAATCTATATGATCTTTGCAAAAAATATAAAACCAATATTCTCGCTGTCTTTTCAAGTCTGGTCACTATTATGATGGCAGAGCTGACAGGGCAACAAGAAGTCACCTTCAATACCATCACTCATGGCAGAAAAACAAAATCAGAGAAATATGTTGTCGGGATGCAAGCCAATATCTATCCGGTATATTGCCATATTTCTGATAACTCCAGTATGATTGAGCAGATTAAATTAATGGAATTTGCTTTAAAAGAAAGCTATTACCACAGCCAATTTCCCTATTCTCACTTGGTCAGACTGGCCAATAATCATGGTATTGCTTTACCCAATATCTTCATATTCTATGAAAGGCTTTCAGCATCATCTTCTGAAATCAGTCAAGCACAACATTATATGGTGGATGGAAAATTTAATACTGAGCCTATTATTTTTCGCCTGCAAGATTTTGGCTATCATCAAGAGCTAACAATCGCCATCGATTATTTACGGGATTATTTCAACGAACAAGAGATAAAAGGAATTTTTAACCGACTAAAAAATCTATTGCTTGCTTTCCTCAACACCCCTTCTCTATCCGTCAGCGAATTGCCTGTTTTATTAGAAGAAGAGCGCCACACTCTGCTGTATAAATGGAATCAGAATGACGCCCCTTATCCACAAAATCAAACTCTGCAACAGCAATTTGAGAAGCAAGTTGCCGCTACTCCGGATAATGTCGCAGTAATATTTGAAGACAAGAGCCTGACCTACCGCCAGCTTAATGGACAAGCAAACCAGCTCGCCATAGTGATACGCGAATATTGCCAACAACAGCGCAATGCCTCAATGCAGGCAGATACTCCTGTGGCGCTGTACCTTAATCGCAGTCTGGAAATGGTCGTCAGCATTCTGGCCGTGCTAAAAGCCGGTGGCGCCTACGTGCCTATTTCTCCTGAATATCCACCAGAGCGCGTGCAGTTTATTCTGCAAGATACCGGCAGTCCGTGCGTGCTGACGCAACAAAACCACTTGAGCGCACTGGAAAAATATATTCAGCCCTTACCTATTCAGCCTGTGTTGATAGCCACAGATAACAATGCCGTCACTCAAGGCCGTTCGATGGAAGATTTATTACCAGTAAACCAAAGTACCGATCTGGCATACATTATCTATACCTCAGGAACGACCGGACAGCCAAAAGGGGTAGCATTGACCCACAAAAATGTCATCAATCACCTCAGTTGGATGCAGTCCGAATATCCGTTAAATACCTCGGATAAGGTACTGCAACAAATCCCATATACCTTTGATGCCTCAGTCTGGGAATTGCTTGCCGCCAATTGGTTCGGTGCCAGCATCGTCATGGCTTCACCGGATGTTCATAAACAACCGGAAGAACTTTATCGATTGATACAGAAAACCGGCGTGACGGTAGTGCAATTTGTTCCGTCCATGCTGGGGGCTTTTTGCCAAACGGTTCGGGACTTCGACCAGCAATTACCCAGTACTGTCCGTTATGTTTTGTGTGGCGGAGAAACATTGACCATGTCCCATGTCAATGCATTCAGAGCCATCAATAACAGCGCAAGTGTCCTGATTAACCTCTATGGCCCGACAGAAACGACAAACGATATCACCCACTTTGATATCACCGATGACATTGACGGCAATATTCCCATTGGCAAAGCGCATCACAATACCCGTCTGTATGTCCTGAACCATTACGGCAGGCTGGCACCCATTGGCTCGCCCGGAGAGTTGTATATTGGCGGAGCCAGTCTGGCACGGGGGTATTGGAACCGACCTGAATTGACCGCCGAGCGTTTTGTCGAAAACCCGTTCGCGACAGACGAAGATAAAGTCCGGGGCTATACCCGCCTATACAAAACCGGCGATCGGGTGCGCTGGTTACCGGACGGGAATCTGGAATATTTGGGGCGCAACGATTTTCAGGTCAAAATCCGCGGTTACCGCATTGAATTGGGAGAAATTGAAGCAGCCCTGACCTCGAATCCTCTGGTGAAACAAGCCGTGGTCATTGACCGGGAACGTGCCGGCCATAAAGTGCTGGCGGCTTATCTGGTCAGCGATGACGCGTTGACCGATGACGTTTTGGTCCAATATCTCGCAAACCATCTGCCGGAATATATGATACCGGCCAGCTTTACTCGCATTGATGCCATTCCTTTGACCGTCAATGGCAAACTCGACCGCCATGCCTTGCCGATTCCCGTCTGGGAAAATCAAGATCGCCATATAGCGCCACGCACAGAATTGGAAACTCGCTTGAGTGCGCTCTGGCAAGAGATTTTAGGTGTGGAGCGGGTTGGCATTGAGGATAATTTTTTTCACATGGGGGGCGATTCGATTATCGGCATCCAACTGGTTTCCAAACTACGGCAACATGGTTTCTCCCTTCAGGTCAAATCGCTTTTTGAAGCGCCGACAGTGTCGCGTCTGGCGCAATTGCTGAACCAAACGTCATCCCCGGCAAGTGTGGCCGCTGAACAGGGATTATTGAGCGGCGAATTTGGTTTATTGCCTGTCCAGCAAGATTTTTTCAATCAGAATTTACCCTCCCCACACCACTGGAATCAGGCATTTATGATCCGGCTTCCCGGAACGATCAAACACACCGATATTGCTCAGGCTCTGGCAAGGCTGGTTGAACGGCATGATATTCTGCGTGCTTATTTTGTCCACACTGAACAGGGATATCATCAGTGTTATTCCGCAGGAATACCGCCTTGGTTACCCACCTTGTTGCAGTGTGATATCAGGAAGTTAAATGAGCATGAACAGCATCAGCAACTGACCCAGTGGCAAAGCAGCTTTCATTATTGTACGGGGCCTTTGTGGCAAGCCGCCCACCTTACCGGATACCCAGACGGCAATGCCCGCTTATTCTTCGCCTTCCACCACCTTATTATTGATGCAGTATCTTGGCGGATCATCACTGAGGATATGCGTAGATTGCTGCAAGGCCAAACCTTGCCGGCAAAAACCAGCAGCTATCGGCAATGGGTTGTGGCAGTCCAACGCTATGCCATACAACATCAAGATGAAGTGCCCTACTGGCAGGATGTATTGGGAAGAAAAGATGCTTACCCGCTGGAAGAAAAAGCTATTTCGCATCAATTGAGTTTACCCGCTGACCTGACCGGCACCCTGCTGCGTGAAGCTAACTTAGGTTATCACACTGAAATTAACGACTTATTGCTCAGTGCTCTCACTCTGGCATTGCAGGCTACATTCTCCCGCCCAGTACACCCGATTATTCTTGAAGGTCATGGCAGAGAAAATCTCGACAACACACTGGACGTGTCTGAAACGGTGGGCTGGTTTACCACCCTTTATCCGGTTAGGTTGGCTGTTCAGGGAGATATAGCAGAAACCATTATTCATACCAAAGAAATGCTCCGTGCAGTTCCCAACAAAGGCATTGGCTACGGAGCCTTATTTCAGGCCGGATATCTGACGGGCAATTTACCTGCCATCAGCTTTAATTATCTCGGTCAATTGAGTGATGAAGCGGAGCCATCCCATCAACAAGATTGGTCACTGACTTACGACAATTGTGGTTTAACTATCGCCGACGAGAACAGCAGTCATTTACTGCTGGATATTAATGGCGCCGTTCTGGCGGGAAAACTGCAATTCAGCGTACTGGCTCGATTATCGCCAGTTCAGACCCAACGGTTTATCACGGCCTTTGAATACGCCCTCAATGAAGTGATTGCAGCCGGCCAGAAACAGGCTCGATTAGGTGGTGTGAAAACCCCCAGTGACTATGGCCTTAAAACCGTTTCCATTGATCGCCTAAACCGTTTACAACAACGTTTTCAGGTGGAACACCTGTTCCCGGCCACCAGCCTGCAACAAGGTTTTATTTACCATCATTTGCTTCAGCCACAAGATGATGCCTATCGTGTGCAAATGCTATTGGATTATCACACCGACCTTGACCTTGTGGCCTATCAGCAAGCCTGGGCGCTGGCCTCTCTGCGTTTTCCCATCCTCAGAACCGCCTTTGATTGGGACGGCGAGGTTTTGCAGATAGTGACCGTGGGAACCAGTATCGGGCCGGCAAATTTTGCTGTTCAGGATATCAGTCAGTTACCAGAGCAAGAGCGAAATAACGCGATCGATGCCCTCCAACAACATGACCGCACCCAGCCCTTTGATTTAAACCAACCCGGTTTGATTCGCTTTACTGTGATTAGGCAACATGAACAGTTGGTCACAGTGTTGATTACCCAGCATCACTGCATTTCCGATGGCTGGAGCGGCCCGATTTTATTGCAGGCCGTGCATGAATATTACAACGCACTGGTTCAGGGGCAAAAACCACAGGCCGTTGTGGAGCAGGCTTATCTGGCAACCCAGCAATATCATTTGGCGCACCAAGCGGAATCAGACGCATTCTGGGCAGAACGCAAAGCCCAGTTTCAGGCCGCCAACGATCTGTCCCCTCTGTTAAGCCATCGCGTTGATTTAGCCCAGATAAAAATTGTCGAAAAACCCGCTGAACAGGCGCTTACGATAGAAGGAAATGCCTATGTGCAGCTTAAAAACACCTGCCGAACACACGGCATTACCCTGAATGTGGCATTGCAATTCGCCTGGCATAAACTTTTGCACAATTACACCGGTGATAAGCAAACGATTGTAGGCACAACCGTATCCGGGCGCGATGTACCGGTAGAAGGCATTGAATCCAGTGTCGGGCTATACATCAACACCCTGCCGCTGGCAGTTCAGTGGAACAAGGCCGACAGCATTCTCAACATCCTGCAAAACATCCAGCAGGATATCGCCGCACTCAACAACCACAGCGCCGTCTCACTTTCCAGCCTGCAATCTGAGGGAGAGCGGCTTTTTCATAGCTTGCTGGTTTTTGAGAACTATCCCGCGCCGATAATCAATGAAAACGGAAAAGGTATCGAACATGCCCTGATTTTCCGTCGGGCCATCGAAAAAGTGGATTATCCGCTGTCGCTGATAGCCTATGAACTCGATAACCGTTTAATCATCAAATTAAATTATGGGGATGCGTGGCTGGCGGACACACAGGCACAACGCCTGCTTTGCCAGCTTGAACGTATTTTGCTTGCCGTAGCATCCGACCCAAATCAGTTGCATGCATCCATCACGTTTCTCAGCGAAGAAGAGCGCCATACCCTGCTGCATACGTGGAACCAGACTGATATGCCTTATCCACAGGACAAAACCCTGCCACAACTGTTTGAAACGCAAGTCGAGAAAACACCCGATATTGTGGCGCTGGTGTTTGCAGGGGAAAAACTGACCTACCGCCAGCTTAATCAACGGGCGAACCAACTGGCTGTTGTTCTCCGTGAACAGTATCAACAGCGGTTTGGCACTTCCCTGCCAGCAGATACCCCCATTGCGCTTTACCTTGACCGCAGTTTGGAAATGGTGATCAGCATCCTTGCCGTACTGAAAGCCGGCGGCGCTTACGTGCCCATTTCGCCGGAATATCCCGCAGAGCGCGTGCAGTTTATTTTGACGGATACCGCTGCGCCATACGTGATAACCCAACAACAGCATCTGACAACATTGGCAGCATACACCCAAACATTTACCGAGCAACCGATACTGATAACCGCGGATGACCAGACACTCACCGTAAATCAGTCCGCGGAAAATCCGGTTCCGATCAATACCGCCACCGATTTGGCCTATATCATCTACACCTCCGGCACCACCGGACAGCCCAAGGGCGTGATGATTGAGCATAAAAATGTTGTCCATCTGATAACCGCAGAGGCTGAACTGTTTAATGTCACCCAGCGACAAAAAGCCCTCATGTTTGCGCCCTACGTCTTTGACGGTTCAGCGTTCGAACTATTTCCCGCCTTATTGCACGGCCTGACGCTTTACATTTGCAGCGAAGCGGAACGCAACGCGCCGGCAGTGGCAAAACTCATTCAGCGTGAAGGCATTGAAATCGCTACCTTATCGCCCGCCTTACTGAATTCACTGATGGGTACGAAACTGCCTTCCCTGCAACGCTTGGTGACTGCGGGCGAATCCCCGTCTTTAGCGATGCTGGATTATTTTCGCCTTCATAGCCAAGTCCTGAACGCTTACGGCCCGACAGAAATTACCGTCTGTGCCACCGAGAAATATTATCAATCCGGTGATATCGCCACCAATATTGGCAAAGCCATCCCGAATGCCCGTCTTTATGTCCTTGACGGGCACGGCAATCTGTCTCCCATTGGTGCAGCGGGAGAGCTGTATATTGGCGGAGCCGGACTGGCGCGGGGGTATTTAAACCAACCGCAACTGACTGCTGAACGTTTTGTGCCGAATCCATTCGCCACCGCCGAAGACAAGGCCAAGGGTTACACCCGCCTGTACAAAACCGGCGACCTGGTGCGTTGGCTGCCAAACGGCGAGCTGGAATTTCTGGGACGCAACGACTTTCAGGTCAAGATCCGCGGTTATCGCATTGAATTGGGGGAAATTGAAAATGCTCTGATTTCCCATCCGCAGGTAACACAGGCGGTAGTGATTGACCGCGAACATCAGGGAAATAAGTTACTGGCCGCGTATCTGGTGGCAGAGGAAAAACTCTCGGATGAAACGCTGATTGAACACCTTTCTGCCCACCTGCCGGCTTATATGTTGCCCGCCAGTTTTACCCGCCTTGATGCCATTCCGCTGACGCTGAACGGTAAACTGGATCGCCGCGCCCTGCCTGCGCCGACTTGGGGTAACCGGAACAATTACGTAGCCCCCCGCAATGCGCTGGAAACCCAGCTATGCAGCATTTGGCAGGACGTTTTAGGATTGGAACGCGTTGGCATTGAAGATAACTTCTTTCGCATCGGCGGCGATTCCATTATCAGCATCAAATTAGTGTCCAAACTGCGGTTGGAAGGCTTCTCCCTGCAAGTCCAATCGATCGTTGAAGCCCCGACCGTGTCACGTCTGGCGTACTTAATGACGCAAACCTGTTCAGCAACCATGATTGCCGAACAGGGCTTATTGAGTGGAGAATTTGATTTATTGCCTATCCAACAGGATTTCTTCAACTGGAATTTATCCAGCCCACACCATTGGAATCAGGCATTCATGATCCGGCTACCCGGCAACCTCAGTTACGCCGCTGTCAGGCAAGCGCTGTCAACATTGATCGAACGTCATGACATGCTACGTGCCCATTTTATCGATACTAAACAAGGCCATCGCCAATGTTATCCCGCAGAAATGCCGCCGTGGCTACCCACTTTACTGCATGGTGATATCAGCAAGTTTGATGCAACCAGACTGCATCAACAACTGACTCAATGGCAGAATAATTTTGATTATTATACAGGGCCTTTGTGGCAGGCCGCTCATTTGATCGGATACCCAGACGGCAGCGCCCGCTTATTTTTTGCCTTCCACCACCTGATAATCGACGCCGTATCTTGGCGGATCATTGCTGAAGATATGCGTAGATTGTTGCTGGACGGAACACTGCCAGAGAAAACCAGCAGCTATCGGCAATGGGTTCACGCCGTCCGTCACTATGCACAGCAGCACCAAACAGAATCCCCCTATTGGCAAAAAGTGATGGCGGGATATTCTGTCCACACAGCATCGGGCGCAAGCAGCCAACATAAGCTGAGTATTTCCACTGAGCTGACCGATATCCTTCTGCATGAGGCAAACTTAGGTTATCACACGGAAATTAATGATTTATTGCTCAGTGCGCTGACATTGGCATTACCGGCAGTGTTCTCTCAATCCGTAAATCATATCGCGCTTGAAGGTCATGGCCGGGAAAATATCGATAGCACGCTGGACATATCAGAAACCGTCGGTTGGTTTACGACTTTCTATCCGGTTCGTCTGGAAGCTCAGGCCGATATTGCGGAAACCATTATTTATACCAAAGAGATGCTGCGGGCAGTGCCAAATAAAGGCATTGGCTATGGCGCACTGCGCCAGGCCGGATATTTGAGTGGGGATTTACCCACCATCAGCTTCAACTATCTCGGCCAATTAAGTGGAGAAAATGAACAAGATTGGTCACTGACCAATGATGATTGTGGCAACACTACCGCTGATGAGGCGGAAAGTATGACAGATGAGAGCCACAACCATTGGTTACTGAGTATTAATGGCCTGATTCGGCAAGGCAGGTTGCAATTTAGCCTTAACGCTTGTTTGACGAAAACTCAAACACAAACGTTAATCACAGCCTTTGAGCAAGCCCTCAACACTGTCATTATGGCTGGTCAGAAACAGGCTCAATCCGGTGGAATAAAAACATCCAGTGATTATGGTGTGAACGGGCTTTCCGGTAAGATCATGCGTCGCCTCCAGCACAAATATTCGATTGAAGCCTTGTATCCTGCCACCAGCTTACAACAGGGATTTATTTATCATTATCTGACCCAGCCACAAGATGATGCCTATCGTGTACAACTCTTGCTGGATTATCACACCCACCTAGACCTTACCGCCTATCAACAAGCCTGGGCGCTGGCTTCCCTGCGTTTTCCCATCCTCAGAACCGCCTTTGATTGGGAAAGCGAGGTCTTGCAGATAGTGACTGAGGGGGCCAGTATCGGGCCAACAAATTTCACGCTTCAAGACATCAGCCAGTTACCGGAGGAAGAGCGGGACAACACCATTGACGCCATCCAACAATACGACCGCACCCTGCCCTTTGATTTAAACCAGCCCGGTTTGATTCGTTTTACCGAGATCAGGCAACATGAACAGTTGGTGACAGTGTTGATCACCCAACACCACTGTATTTCCGATGGCTGGAGTAATCCGATTTTATTGCAGGCCGTACATGAATATTACAATGCACTGGTTCAGAGGAAAGAACCTCAGATTGTCGTAGAACAGGCTTATCTGGCAACCCAGCAATATCATCAGGCACACCAAGCAGAATCAGACGCTTTCTGGGCAGAGCGCAAAGCCCATTTTCAGGCCGCCAACGATCTGTCTCCCCTGTTAAGCCATCGCGTTGACTTAACCCAGATAAAAACCGTCGAAAAGCCCGATAAACAGGCAATTATGGTAGAAGGATATGCCTGTGAGCAATTGAAAAATACCTGCCGAACGTACGGTGTTACCCTGAATGTGGCACTGCAATTTGCCTGGCATAAACTTTTGCACAGTTATACCGGCGATGAACAAACAATGGTGGGCACAACCGTATCCGGGCGCGATGTGCCGGTAGAAGGTATTGAATCCAGTGTCGGGCTTTACATCAATACCCTGCCACTGGCGGTGCAGTGGAACAGAGCTGGCAGTATTGTTGATATTCTGCAAAACATCCAACGGGACATCGCCGCCCTCAGCAGCCACAGTGCCGTTTCGCTCTCTAGCCTGCAATCTGACGGAGAACGGCTGTTCCATTCCTTGCTGGTTTTTGAAAATTACCCGACGCCTGCACTCAATGACAACGGAGAAGGCATCGAACATGCCCTGACATTCTGCCGGGCCATCGAAAAAGTGGATTATCCGCTGTCACTGATAGCCTATGAACATGATAACCGTTTGACCCTCAGATTGAGTTATGGGGAGACATGGCTGACAGATCAACAGGCACAACGCCTGCTTTACCAGCTTGAACGTATTTTGCTTGCCGTGGCATCCGGCCCAAATCAGTTGCATACATCCATCACGTTTCTCAGCGACGAAGAGCGCTATACCCTGCTGCATGCGTGGAACCAGACTGATGCCCCTTATCCGCAGGATAAAACCCTGCCACAACTGTTCGCAATCCAAGCCGAAAAAACACCCGATACTGTGGCGCTGGTGTTTGCAGGGGAAAAACTGACCTATCACCAACTTAACCAACGGGCGAACCAACTGGCTGTTGTTTTCCGCGAACAATATCAGCAACGGTTTGGTGCTTCCCTGCCGGCAGATACCCCCATTGCCCTTTACCTTGACCGCAGTCTGGAAATGGTGATTAGCATCCTGGCGGTGCTCAAAGCCGGCGGCGCTTACGTACCCATTTCGCCGGAATATCCCGCAGAGCGCGTGCAGTTTATTTTGGTGGATACCGCTGCGCCATACGTGATAACCCAACAACGACATCTGGCAACATTGGCGGCATACACTCAACCATTTACCGAGCAACCGATACTGATAGCCACGGATGACCAGCTCCTCATCGAAAAGCAATCCGCAGAAAATCCGGTTCCGATCAATAATCCTGCCGATTTGGCTTATATCATTTACACTTCCGGCACCACCGGCCAGCCCAAAGGGGTAATGGTTGAGCATAAGAGTGTTACCCATCTAATAACCGCGCAGGCCAAGTTGTTTGACATCAGCCAGCGACAAAAAGCCCTCATGTTTGCCCCCTATGTCTTTGACGGTTCAGCGTTCGAACTATTTCCCGCCTTATTGCACGGTCTGACGCTTTACATTTGCAGCGAAGCGGAACGCAACGCGCCGGCAGTGGCAAAACTCATTCAGCGTGAAGGCATTGAAATCGCTACCTTATCGCCCTCCTTGCTGAATTCACTGATGGGTACGAATCTGCCTTCCCTGCAACGCTTGGTGACTGCGGGCGAATCCCCGTCTTTAGCGATGCTGGATTATTTTCGCCATCACAGCCAAGTCATGAACGCTTACGGCCCGACCGAAGCCACTGTCTGTGCTACTGAGAAATACTTTCAATTTGGTGATATCGCCACCAATATTGGCAAGCCCATTCCTAATGCCCGTCTCTATGTCCTTGACGGGCAAGGCAATCTGTCTCCCATCGGGGCACCGGGGGAGCTGTATATCGGCGGAGCCGGACTGGCACGAGGGTATTTAAACCAACCGCAACTAACTGCTGAACGTTTTGTGCCGAATTCTTTTGCCACCGCTGAAGACAAGGCCAAAGGTTACACCCGCCTGTACAAAACCGGCGACCTGGTGCGCTGGCTGCCAAACGGCGAACTGGAATTTCTGGGGCGCAACGACTTTCAGGTCAAGATCCGTGGTTACCGCATTGAATTGGGGGAAATTGAAAATGTTCTGATTTCCCATTCACAGGTGAAACAAGCGATAGTGATTGACCGCGAACATCAGGGAAGTAAGCTACTGGCCGCGTATCTGGTGGCAGAGGAAAAACTCTCGGATGAAACCCTGTTTGATTACCTCTCTGCCCGCCTGCCAGAATATATGCTGCCCGCCAGCTTTACCCGCCTCGACACTATTCCTTTGACGCTGAACGGCAAACTGGATCGCCGGGCCCTGCCTGCGCCAATTTGGGACAACCGGAATAATTACATTGCGCCCCGCAATGCACTGGAAGCCCAGCTATGCAGCATTTGGCAGGACGTTTTGAGCTTGGAACGCGTTGGCATTGAAGATAATTTCTTCCGCATCGGTGGCAATTCTCTGTTGGCGATAAAACTAACCGCAGCAATCGAAAATACGATAAATATCAATATTCCTTTAACTGTGTTATTTAACTGCAAATCTATTTCTCTATTATCTCAATGGCTGGAAATTGATAGTCATAAATTCAGTTTACTCAATTTATTAACTCCGGAATCAACTGCCACACATAAGCTGTTTATGGTACATGCGGCCAACTGTGGCAGTGAAGTCTATAAACCGTTGGCAAATGCTTTGTCTGATACCTACAATTGCATCGGCATCGATAATTACAATTTCCTTTCAGATAATCAAATAGACTCGCTACATCAAATAGCTCAAATCTACAAAGAATTAATTTTACAAGAAACATCCATTGATAAACCCATTCGTATTTTAGGTTGGTCCTTGGGTGGACAAATAGCGATGGAAATTGCATTTCAATTAGAACAACTCGGTGCGAAAGAGATTCAATTATTTCTATTGGACACCATTATTAACAACGATGAATTAACAACACTCAGGCATAAATTAGAAATTCCAAAAGAGCTCAGCAAGATCATCAAAAGGTTGCAGGAAATGGGAGCAGGAAAAGGTTATATCGATACCGTATTAAGGGCAATTCCATCTGAAACAGGAATAGCAAATTCTAATTTTAGCGGAAAATTAATACATACAAAGATCACATTATTCAAAGCAGGGCAAATGAGTCCATATCATCAAGAAGGAACGGGTTTAGTGATGAGCAAGCTGATTGCAGGAATTGAGGATAATAATATTTCCCAATGGTTGTCTAACCCATTGGTAATTAAGTTAGTCGATAATTATCATCATGAAAACATGATTGAGGCAGTTTCAATTATCAGCGCGGAAATCATTAACGCCTTGCCCTTTCACGAGGGTATATCTACAGAATGACTAAATGCTGACGTAGTTGTTGGTGTGAGGTGATGATATCTCTTGCTTTATAGAAATTACATTTTATGAGCGACCCCTTGATGAAAATTGAGGGGTTTTTGAGCTTTCCCGAATTCATACGAAAACCCAAAACCACAATATTAAATCAATATTTGATCAACCTTATTATTTATTGGAAATTTATATTTATGAACTCACTTATATACGCAATAAACTTGAAGATGCATGTTAGGATTCAACTCATGCTTTTGATTTTAAATTGTTAATTTGAAAATCAACCCAGCATATTGGAGTTAATAGGGTATATATGATAAATGAATTTTAGTTTATTAATAATTACATTTCATACTAGCTCACTTATCAGTAGGCTGGAGCATGGCATTATGATATATTCATGGAATAACGATAAAATGTGGAAAAATATGTATGAAAGATATAATAACGGTAATATTAGAGACAGTAGATACAATGCCAGAGCCAATACCATCGATAGCAATATTGACAATTTGGTTAGGCGGAGCATATATATTTTATGCCAGTTGGTTATGGTTTATCACTGTTCCTTTAGGCTTCTTTTTCACCTTTCTGTATGCTAAAAAAGCCAAAACAAAAATAACTAAAATATTATCTGCATTCTTTGCGTTAATGTTTATTTCTCCATCAATAATTTCCCTATTGTTCTTTAGAGAAATTTTCTCCCTTACGCTGAAATAAAAAGCCACCAAATACTAGCCTAGCAAAATGTGAGGCTTTTTATTCTTAACTTAAAAAGCTGAAAGCAGACTATTAATTAAAAACTATCTATACATAGAAGATACCAATCTATACGTTGAGGCTCAAAATGATAAGTTGTACGCAGATAAATAACAAATTCTTCAATGTGTTTTGCAACTCTTCTCGCTGGATTTTCAGAGCAAGATTTATTTGCGAAATATCTCGTTTGGATTGAATGTTTATAATATCTGACCTCCGGCGATATAATTATAAAAAACTAATTGTCAACCGAAGTCCAGACTTTCATAAATAAACGACCTCGAAAAACACAAGGTATAAAACACCGAATGAATGATTTAAAGAAATACCCATCCATTTACTTCGCTCATAACAGAGCTGCACTTATTATATAAATGCAAGAGTATTTACATTGGTAAGTTTCTCTTGTAAAAAATCAATAAAGAGTCGAGTTTTTGCTGGTATTAATCGAGTTTCAGTTATGGCATATACTGGTACGGACAGCCCTTCCCAGTTAGGTAAAATATGAATTAACCGCCCTTGTTCGACATCCTCAGCCGCAATCTCAATAGGCAACATAGCGATACCTTGTCCTAATATTGCGAGCCTGCGCATCAGATCTATACTATTAAGCTGAATGCGCCCACTAACCGAGACCTCTACAGTTGTAGCTCCTTGACATAAAGTCCATGTAAGTTTTCTCTCGCCTCTTAGTAGCAGGCACTTTAGATTGGATAGATCTATTGGCTCTCGAGGCAAGGTGGTGTCATCAATAAAGCTTGGTGCTGCGTATATACCACAACGTAAATTAGCAAGTTTACGCGCAACTAGATTTGATTCCTTAGGTTCACCAATGCGGATCGCAACATCAAAATGGTCTGCAATCAAATCAATTTTGTGCGGAGTTAAATCAAAATCGAAACTGAGCTTAGGATAGCGATGCATAAACTCGGTGATCAAGGGAGGCAGATAAGTACTTGCAAAATCTCCTGGCATTGAGGCGCGTAATACACCACTAGGCTGAGATAATAGCTCGCCTAGTTCTTCATGGGCTAGCCTTGCTTCCTCAACAATGCGTCTACACCGCTCATAATAGATCTGTCCGGCCTCCGTCAATTCTAGCCTGCGAGTTGTTCTATGAAGTAACCGCAGGCCAATATTCTTCTCCAATGCACTAATTCTACGGGATATTGTTGAGCTAGGAATTCCAAGCGCATCAGATGCTCGACGAAATCCGTTAACCTTAATAACTTCGACAAACAACTCCATATCATTGAGTAATTTCATTTAGATTGTTCCAAAAATGAATCAATGTTTTGAATTTTCCCATCTTTATCACAATAAAGCTAATAAGTACTATTGATGCCTCATTTAAAAGTATCAAAGGAATACGATATGACCTCCTTATTTACTCCTATTCGCATTGGTAGTAACACGTTAAAAAATCGTTTAGTTATGGCACCCATGACCCGTTCTCGCTCAAATGATGAAGGAATACAAAGTGAGTTGGCTGCAACCTATTACGGTCAACGTGCAGAAGCTGGATTAATTATTACCGAATGCACGTATGTTTCTTCACTGGGGAAGGGTTATGTACGCGCTCCAGGCATTGAGACAACAGCACAAGTAGCTGCTTGGAAGAAAGTAACAGATGCAGTTCATGCAAATGGTGGGCAGATTTTTATCCAGCTTTGGCATAGTGGTCGCATTTCACACCCATCTTTACTGCCGGATAACGCAACACCTGTAGGACCATCTGCTATCAAGCCTGCTGGACAGGTTTGGACTTTAGATGGTCCACAGGATATGGTCACACCTCAAGCTCTTGAAATAAATGAAATTGCCGATATTGTATCAGACTTTGGATTAGCCACAGCTCATGCGATGGGGGCAGGTTTTGATGGCGTTGAGCTTCATGCAGCATCTGGTTTCTTACCAGAGCAATTTTTGTCTTCAGGCAGTAACAATCGCCAAGATCAGTACGGCGGTTCAGTCGAAAATCGGGTACGTTTCACTCTCGAAGTACTGGATGCTATGATTGCGGAAGCTGGCAGTGACCGAGTAGGGATCAAAATTTCACCTGAAATGAACTTTAATGACATTACCGACACCAATCCGCAGGAAACATACACTTACTTGGTTGATCAATTAAATGGGCGTAATTTAGCATACTTACATGTTGCGCTATTTGGTACCCCAGTTGATTATCATGGGTTGCTTCGACCTCGCTTCGAAGGTGCATATCTTATGGGAGGAGGGTTAGATCAGAAGAGCGCTACAGAAGCTTTAATCGAAGGTCGTGCCGATGCTGTCGTATTCGGTAATGCTTTCCTTGCTAATCCTGATTTACCAGAACGCTTTCGCCAAAGCGCGCAACTCAATGCACCAAATAAAGAAACATTCTATACACCTGGACCTCAGGGTTACATTGACTACCCTCTTAACAGTAATTGATAGCCCAACACGATTCGGGCTTCTCCAATTCCCTTCCTGCATGATCCGGGCGAGACTTTAACCCGATTCGGTTATGTCCTGCACCGCGCCGACCCGCGCACTGTGGCCTATCCACGTGGCATACCGGCCTGTCGCCATAGACGACCGCCCACGCAGCCGAAAAAATCCGGGACAGGTTAAATTCGCCTATGGGTTTTTGGTCTGATACGAATACTCAAAGTATCTCGTTTTGTCGTTTGCATGATTCACCTCAAAATATGATCATATTTTGAGGTGAATATCACACACTGCCGTTATGGCATTGCCATTACATTCGTTCTTTTTATGACCTTTTATATGGAAAGTTAAACAGAAATATTCTTGCTATTTATCCTGTTGTTTCAATATTCCCGCCTTAATGGTTTATCTTCTGCATGCTCCAGGGTATCGCCAGTTACGGTACTCGTTCTGGCGTATACTGAAAATGGCAGTAGCCGGGAAACTAATAGCTGCATCATGCCGGTTTTCATCGTCATGGCTTTCTTCGGGGAAGAGAGTCAAAGAAATGCCTTCAGCCAAGAAGCAATATTTTGAGTCGGCCAATGATTCTGCGCATTGTAGGTTTCATTCATCGGCCACCACATACCGTCACCTTGGGCGAAAACCAAGCGATAGCGAACCATCTGATCATCTGGATTTAAACGCAATGCGTCTCTCAATGCAGGCAGGCTATAGACGCTTCTGGTAAAAGATTGTTGCGTCACGCGTTCAACGGTTTCAGCCAGTTTTCCGTATGAGGTCGTTTCACCCGCCACAAATACCACTTCATTGGCAATGCGAGGCTGATGCAAATAAATGGCGGTAGTCAGCCGACCGATATCATCTGGCGAAGTGACAGTGACCTGCGTTTCCCATCCCCCGAGTGCATGGATCGTTTTCTCGGCTAAATTGACGACATTGAACGCGGGTTCAAAAAGAAAGCTGGTAAACATTCCGGTCGAAACAATGACCCATTCCGTTGCCTGCTGTTGGCGTAATAGAGTTCGGACATCATATTGTTCGTCCCAGACCGGTTGACCGCTCCCTTTGCCGACAACATCATAATTCACGCCAAACTGCCAGGGAAAGTATCGTTTGACGCCTGCCTCCAGCACCGCGCGGGTGATCTTTATCTGCGTACCGGCCCCGGCGACAAATCCCATGCAATTGATAACGGTATCAAAAGCCTTAAAGCACGCTGCCAGTGATTCAACCGTACCAGCAGAGATGTCGGTAGCAATAAACTCTGCACCGTTATCCGCCAGTCGTTGATGGTTACTGGACCGCAATTTGCCCTGTTCATCCCAAGATCCAGGCGAAACGATCACCGAAACGTGGCCTTTTAACCTAGCTACAGCCGGCAGCAGCGCATCCAGGATGGCAGCGCCAAGTTGTCCCGCGCCTAGCACCAATACGTTTTCACTGACCTTTAAATCGTTTTGCTTCATTTTGATATCTCTCTTTTCAACGCAGTATAATTGCTGTGTTTTTGGCAAGTTTACAGCTGGGGTCTTCATTTGATAAGTACAGGTGGGCGGGTTAGACTGTTCGTATTAATGGGATAATTAGAGCATTAGTGGCGGGATATAATATGGATAAGCTCGAATCAATGCAGGTCTATGTTTATGTGGTGGAGGCTAATGGTTTTGCCAGGGCTGCAGAGGTACTGGGACTACCGCGTTCAACGGTATCGCGGGTGATAAAGGAACTGGAGAACAGGCTTGGGATCCAGTTACTACAGCGCACCACCCGAAAACTCAGCGTGACCACCGATGGCCGCAGTTATTACGACGAGTGCAAAAGGATACTGGCCGATATCGCGACCATGGAATCATCATTTTCGGGCGGATCTGGACAACCCAAAGGCAGGTTTAAAGTGGGGATGCCCCAATCTCTCGCCCGACATTGCGTTATTCCGAGAATTCAGGAATTTTTGCACCGCTATCCCGAACTGGATTTGATACTCTGCTCCAGTGATAACGTGGAGGACATTATCCAGGAAGGATATGACTGCGTGATCCGCACTGGCAGGATTGAGGATTCAACAACTCTGGTAGCCCGTCCACTGGCAAATTTTACATGGGTAATTCTGGGAGCCCCGGCTTACATTGCAGCACATGGAAAGCCGGAAAATCTGGAGGATCTGGAAAAGCATCATGCGGTGGGCTACCTGAATCATCGTACCGGGCGAACCACTGAATGGTTTTTTACTCTCGACAATACCGATTGCATGATCCGTATGAAAGAGAGTCTGGTAGTCGATGACACAGATGCCTACATTCAGGCCGGAATTCAGGGTATGGGATTAATTCGCGTGGCCAGTTATCTTGTTTCGCCATATCTCGAGAACGGGGCACTTATTTCCTGCCTGGAGCATCATACTTTTGATTTACCATTATCCTTAGTGTATCCGCAAAACAGGTATCTGCCGCCTTCAATCCGGGCATTTTACGATTGGAGCAGAGGGATTTTACATCAACCGATCTATACGCAATGGATTTCAAATTGCATCGCGGCGGCAAGGGAGAACATCCCGGGAGCATAGCTAACTATGTGACCGGGGTGAGCGAGCGCAGCCAACAAAGAGGCAGTTTGAAAGACGAAGTGTATACGCTAAAGTAGAACGCTAATTTAATGGCTACTGCATGCAGGATGGGCATGGGATGTCATTGAAATTAATGTTGAACCGTATTTAGGTAAATTGGCAAAAGACTATGGCTATTTGAATCCGTTTGATTGGCTAGGCTCGTTTAACCTGCTTTAGGTTATAAAATGGTTAACTAAGCGTGTGTATACTCAATTTGATTGCATCTTGATAAGATGAGTTGGCACACATTTAACTTACTGATTTATCATATCTTATCCATTCTATGTAATCCCTTAACGTTCATTATAGTTCCGTTTTTCCCCCTCTAATGTAAGAGGTATTAAAATGAAAAGACTATGTTGTTACGCTTCATTATTAATGAGTATATTTATTTTTGTGATACCCAATACGGGCTTAGCGAAAAGTTCAAAACAAATCGACCCATATCCGAATCCACGATGCCGCATACAGGCTGAAAATTTATGCCGACCGTATATTGATAAATCCTGGTTATATGATCGGTGTATGAAGATTGAATATGCAAGATGCATGGGAACGGGGAAATAGGCACTAATGCCGTGACCGAATCCAATGCCCACGGCAATTTAGAGTAAGTTAGAGTGTTGTACCCATTCCATCAAAAAATTCCATGAAGTTAGACTTAACAACGACTGACTAAAGTCGGCTGTCTCTTGATCACGAGCCTTGTTCAAGAGACAGCCGACTTTCTTTAGCACTGCACCTAGAAAGGAATTTATTGGTTTGAAAAAACTAAATTCCTAGTAATGAATTGCTGCGCTTGTCATGATTATTTCCATTTATATCGATAGTTAGCGTAATTAATTCATTAAAATTTTTTCACCAACAAACATTCAATGATAAAAACCCGATAACATTCCCAATAAATATGATATTAGTGTGAAACAGTTAGTTATTTTACCTAAACTGACAAGGCTTAATCTAAAATAGACACTTAATAATAGTTTAGGTATTTTGAATCACTCTATTGAACTAATTAATCGAGTTTTATGATCATAACAATATATACGATTAGGAATATGCTGCCATTTAAATAACGCGGCTGTTGCAGTAAATGAAGGACCAATGCCCATCACAACAACCCAGTCAGAATCAGTTAAATTTTTATTATGTTGTATTTCCATAAAACCAAACAAGCTCTGAGCTGGCCCTAAACTTCCATACTTGTGAAAAATGGATATCACTTTATCTTTTTCTACCCCTAATGCTTCCGCTGAATGGCCGGCAGCCCATTCTGTTGGATCATAGATATAAAAAGCACTGACATCATTTAGATTAATTCCGTTTGCTTGACACACCTCATTGCAGCATCGGTAAGTCGTCTCCTGCAAATTATTAAATATATAATCACCACTCTGCGGTTTATAACGGACATGCGGCACAGGTTCTCTATTAAATTGCAAAACATCGTAATGGGCAGTACTCACAGTTTGACAACCGGCCACAGTTACGCCTTGTTTTCTGCTAAGCATTAAACATGCAGCGCCATCACTTAATAACGTCCTCGCAGGATCGCTTTCCGAAAACCAATGCGAGTAATTGCACCCAGCAATAACAGCTATATTCTGAAATTTTGGGTTGATAAACAAAGATGAGGCAAGCTCCAGTGACGTTATCCCGCCACTTGTTCCAACATTGATTGGCACCACTGGGCAAGATAGTTTTAATTCTCTGGCAAGTTGCCCGGATTCATCACCCAAAATGTTATCAAACCACACTTGGCTAAGGATCAGATAATCAATATCGGAAATATCCATTTGTACCTGTTTTACTGCCTCTAACAAGCTTACTTTTATTAATTCAATTAATTCATCTTTATTATTTAAGCGCCATATAGTACGAGGACGGGATGCCTTCTGTTTGCCGGGAGCGCTAAATTCATTATTTATGTTCTCCTCAGGATGAATAATAATTTTTCCCGTTGGCAGAATGCCTGCCGCTGAAATGATTGAAATGCCATTATTCATATGATTACACCTTCAATTTCTTTAAACTTTCCACTCTATCTTTAAGGGGAGGAAGCGGGTGTCTGTCAATAACGACATTGATCACGGCAGGTTTCTTTTCTTCAATTGCCTGAGTGAGTGCTTGATATAACTCTTTTACATTTGTGACGGTATAGCCTGTTGCCCCAATAGATTGCCCAAATAAAGCAAAATCAACCGGAGGAATGTCGTAATCAAATGAAGTATTATTCAATAATTCTTCCCCCTGGCGGCACATATTGTAACTGGCATCATTCATCACAAGCCAGATAGCAGGTAATCCATATTTAACTGCTGTACTTACTTCATTCAACATCAGCATGGAACCATCACCGATGATACCTACTGCACAACGTTCTTTTGATGCAGCAAGCCCGACCATCCCGCAAGCATAGTGCCCCATAGAGCCATACGCTGTGCTTGTACGATATCTTAACGGATGGGAAAATTTTAAGTAGCGATTAGCCCAAACAAAGGAATTTCCTGCTTCTGACGCAACATAACAATCAAATTTATCAATCGCTATTTCTTGAATTACACGCATCACATCAAGTGGGTGACACATATCCTTTGCAGGATCTGAATGATATTTATCACTCTCATGGAGGGTGGGAACCGTTTCAATATCTCTATCAGGCATTGATTCATAATCAATATGAGAATCAATTAACGTAAGGAATTTTTCAATATCACAGTCAATGATGACAGCATGCGGAGGTAGGTTATTTTTGACTTCCTGCGCATTCAGACCGATATAATAAACGTTAACATCTTTAAGGCTATTTTGAGCATAGGAAGAACTTAACTCGCCCAATCGGGTGCCCATAATGATCACCGTTGACAATGACGGGCAGTGTAATGCGTTATAAATATTTTCCCCATCAGCACCTAAACCACTGGTTCCGACATAAAGACTATTTTTTTCATCAAATATCCCTTTACCCCGAGGGGTCGATATGACCTGTGAGTTTGTTTTTATAGCGATTTTTGTCAATAGAGCAGAAGCATTCCGCGCACCAAACCCAGCCCAAAAAACAGCTTTTTTATTGACAATCGAATCAGCTAATTCCTGTGAATGACGTTTTACATTAACATCGAGATCGTCATTAGATAAAAAAAACGCTTCACTATTCTCATTCTCGATGATTTCTCGCTGTACTTTTGCTGTCAAAAATATACCAACTACATAGCCTTCTTTCTTATTAAACCCTTCCTTTAATTTTTTCTCAATTTGGGCGTAATCTTCTTTTTTACTTATGATAATGACTTCATCAAAATAACCCTGCCCATCAGCAAGAACCAAACCATTTATATTTTGTACTGTGGTTTCTTGCAAGCCCCACTTTCCTGAAGGAGCCACTGATGTGATTGATGAGATAAAAACAACTTGCGCCCCATCCAACCTTGCTGCTTTTAACCCAGTTAATGCATTACTTATGCCTGGGCCTGCTGTAGCAAAAGCCACGGTTGGGGCCTGTTCACACAAGCTATACTCAGATGCAGCAAAGACGCCTCCTGATTCATGCCTACAGTGAAATGTTTTAATCTTTTCCGATTCCATTAATGCTTCCCATACTGGGCCAATAAATCCCCCAGCAATGCCAAACGCCGCTTTAACTTTACAGCCTTCGAGTACATTAACCAAACCTTTAGCAATATTTATTGACATAATATATAATCCGTTTCAGATATTAAAATAACGTGATTCATCACTATAATGAGCAATAGATTTATAGTGCTAATCAATGGGCAATAAATTTATAAAGCTAATCACCAACATTAGCATTCACGGCTAACATAGAATAAAGTTTTTAATTTATATACCAAAATAAATCCACTATTAAAATTTATAGCGAGATGCAGTTTTTATAAAAAACCACCTGTTATACAAGTACCTTGGCGCAGCCATAAAAGAAAAATTACTGATGGTTATTCCAGTTTTAGTTAATATTATCTTGCCAATTTTACTTTCGAAACCTTATTTTAATATCGTACATATCTTCTAATTATTTCTTCATTTCCTCCGACTGAATTCAAGAATTAATGTTTTTATCAAAAATGATTACTCCATCGCATTTTCCTTCTCAAATGAAGATATTTTATCAGTAATCTTATCGCAGCCCTTTATTGATTGAAGTACATTAAATCGAAAATGCATAAACTCAGTAGCGCTCTGAAAAGTTCAATCCACATAATTTCCTTGAAGATTTAATTTTATTACCTGCATTCTTTCATATTGCAATAAATATAAATAATTCTATAAAGTTCTTTACCTAAATCACTTCTTAAGGTTTTATCTTGCTACTCTGACATACGAATTAAATGATACGGGAAACGGCAGTATACAGGCGATGCGATTTCATCATCTGATCATGTTATTTACGCCTCTAATTGTTCGGCAACAAGCTGAGGAAGCATTTAGCATGAGGGAACAGACAATAAAAAAGCCCATGTAAAAACATGAGCTTTTTTTGTTATTTATTGCCAGTTATTACCAGCTATTACCTAACGCGGGATTATTCCCACTCAATTGTTGCTGGTGGCTTGCCGCTGATGTCATAGACTACCCTCGAAATGCCACTGACTTCATTAATAATCCTGTTCGATACACGACCCAAGAAGTCATATGGCAGATGCGCCCAATGAGCGGTCATAAAGTCAATGGTTTCTACCGCACGCAGGGAAACAACCCAGTCGTACTTACGGCCATCACCCATAACGCCTACTGAACGAACCGGCAGGAATACGGTGAATGCCTGGCTGACTTTATGGTACAGGTCCGCTTTGTGCAGTTCTTCAATGAAGATAGCATCAGCACGACGCAGCAAGTCACAATACTCTTTCTTCACTTCGCCCAATACGCGAACGCCAAGGCCCGGACCTGGGAATGGGTGGCGATACAGCATCTCATAAGGCAACCCCAATTCCAGACCAATACGGCGAACTTCGTCTTTGAACAGTTCTTTCAACGGTTCAACCAGACCCAGTTTCATATCTTCTGGCAGACCACCTACGTTGTGGTGAGATTTGATGACATGTGCGTTGCCCGTTGCGGATGCCGCAGATTCAATCACATCTGGGTAAATTGTGCCCTGTGCCAGCCACTTAATCTGAGTTTGTTTTGATGCTTCTTCATCAAATACGTCAATGAAGACGTGGCCGATGGTTTTACGCTTGGCTTCTGGTTCATCAATTCCAGCCAACGCAGACAGGAAGCGATCTTCAGCTTTAACATGGATAATGTTCAGGTCAAATTTACCTTCAAACATCTCCATGACTTGATCCGCTTCGTTCAAACGCAACAAGCCGTTATCTACGAAAACACAGGTCAGACGCTTGCCAATTGCGCGGTTCAACAGCAAGGCTGTAACAGAGGAATCCACACCGCCGGACAGCGCCAGAATCACCTGATCGTCGCCAATCTGCACACGCAGACGTTCTACGATATCGTCAATAATAGAAGCCGGTGTCCACAGCGCTTCACACTGACAGATATCCAACACAAAGCGTTTCAGGATATTCAAACCTTGATGGGTATGAGTCACTTCCGGGTGGAATTGCACACCGTAAAAACGTTTCTCATCATTCGCCATAATGGCAAACGGACAAGTGTCGGTGCTGGCAACTGTCGTGAAATCAGCAGGAATAGCGGTAACTTTATCACCATGACTCATCCATACATCCAGCAAAGGCTTGCCATCTTCGCTCAGGGCATCTTGAATATCACGGAATAACTCACAGTTGTTTTTGATTTCAACCTGAGCATAACCAAATTCACGTTCGTTAGAATTGGAAACTTCGCCACCCAATTGCATGGACATAGTTTGCATGCCATAACAGATCCCCAACACAGGCACACCTGCGTTAAAGACATAATCTGGAGCGCGAGGGCTATCGTTTTCAGTGGTACTTTCTGGGCCACCAGAAAGGATGATTCCGTTTGGATTGAATTCGCGGATTTGCTCTTCGGTAACATTCCATGTCCAAAGTTCACAATAAACACCAATTTCACGGATACGGCGGGCAATAAGCTGTGTATATTGCGAGCCAAAATCAAGGATCAGAACGCGATGCTTATGGATATTAGTTGTCATTTGAGGTGAATTCCCAAAACAAGTGGCAATTAAAAGATAAATAAATCAGTGGCCCGATTACGGGCCACTCTAAATAAATTACAGACCTAAACGGTAGTTTGGTGATTCTTTGGTGATAGTCACGTCATGAACGTGGCTTTCCTGAATACCTGCACCACTGATACGAACAAATTCTGCTTTAGTTCTCAGTTCGTCAATGGTTGCACAACCCGTCAGACCCATGCAGGAACGCAGACCGCCCATTTGTTGGTGAACGATGCTTTTCAGCAGGCCTTTATAAGCCACACGGCCTTCGATGCCTTCAGGAACCAGTTTGTCAGCCGCATTATCAGTCTGGAAGTAACGGTCAGAAGAGCCTTTGGACATCGCGCCCAGAGAACCCATTCCACGGTAAGATTTGAACGAGCGGCCTTGATACAGTTCGATTTCTCCCGGAGATTCTTCTGTGCCCGCCAACATTGAACCGACCATGACACATGCCGCGCCCGCAGCGATCGCTTTGGCGATGTCACCGGAGAAACGAATGCCACCGTCAGCAATAACAGGAATGCCTGTCCCTTCCAGCGCTTCAACCGCATCTGCGATAGCCGTGATTTGAGGAACACCAACACCCGTTACGATACGGGTTGTACAAATAGAACCAGGGCCGATACCTACTTTCACTGCGTTCACGCCCGCAGCAACCAACGCTTTGGCACCTTCGCCAGTGGCTACGTTGCCACCAATGATTTGCAGATCAGGATATTTAGCACGGGTTTCACGAATGCGTTGCAAAACACCTTCAGAGTGACCATGAGAAGAGTCAATCAACAGCACGTCCACACCCGCAGCGACCAACGCATCAACACGTTCTTCGTTGCCAGCGCCTGCACCAACCGCAGCACCAACACGCAGACGACCCTGTTCATCTTTACATGCGTTTGGTTTACGCTCTGCTTTCTGGAAATCTTTCACCGTGATCATGCCAAGCAGGTGGAAGTTATCATCAACAACCAGCGCTTTCTCGACACGTTTTTCGTGCATTTTCTGCAAGACAACTTCACGGGCTTCGCCTTCTTTCACTGTTACCAGACGCTCTTTCGGTGTCATCACCGCAGTCACAGGCTGATCCAAATCGGTAACGAAACGCACATCGCGGCCGGTAATAATACCAACCAGCTCATTCGCTTCTGTCACAACCGGATAACCAGCGAAACCATTGCGTTCAGTCAATTCATGAACTTCATGCAGAGTCGTTTGTGGCGTTACAGTCACAGGATCAGTAACAACACCGCTTTCATGTTTCTTCACGCGGCTGACTTCTTCAGCCTGACGCTCGATTGACATGTTTTTATGGATGAAGCCAATGCCCCCTTCCTGAGCCAGTGCGATTGCCAGTGAAGATTCCGTCACGGTATCCATGGCTGCTGAAAGCATAGGAACGTTCAGGCGAATAGTAGAAGTTAATTGGGTAGACAAATCCGCCGTGTTAGGCAGGACTGTAGAATGGGCAGGAACCAACAGAACATCATCGAAAGTTAATGCTTCTTTTTTAATACGTAACATGGGCAATATCTCACCAAGCAATGGGGCAATAAGAGGGATAAAATATTGCCGCGGCATTATACAGGCCGAAATCGGTTGCCTCCAGCATTTTTTAAAAAAAAATTCTTGATTAGTCATACAGGAAGATTAATATCAGTTAATTAAGTCCTTGTTTTAAAATTTGATCTAGCTCACATGTCACTACCTACCAATACCGGAATTTTTTCTGTTAGCCGCCTTAATCAGACGGTTCGCCAGCTATTGGAGCTGGAAATGGGCAGGATTTGGCTTTCTGCCGAAATGTCCAATTTTTCTCAGCCATCATCAGGACATTGGTACTTCACGTTAAAAGATGAACGAGCACAAATTCGTGCCGCCATGTTCCGTGGTCAAAACCTAAAGGCAACATTTCGACCGCAAAATGGGCAACAGGTATTGGTTCGGGCACAAATTACCCTGTATGAGCCTCGGGGCGACTATCAATTAATCGTGGAAAGCATTCAACCTGCCGGTGATGGGTTATTACAACAACAATTTGAAGTGTTGAAACAAAAACTCGCAGCTGAAGGTTTGTTTGATCAATTTCATAAAAAACCACTGCCCTCGCCCGCCAAACGTCTTGGTGTTATCACTTCGGCCAGTGGTGCGGCACTGCACGATATTCTCAATATTTTGAAACGTCGTGATCCTTCCCTGCCCATTATCATTTACCCTACCGCTGTTCAGGGTGCCGAAGCTCCATTGCAGATTATTCGGGCAATTGAACTGGCAAACGCGCGGCAAGAGTGTGATGTCCTGATTGTCGGACGTGGAGGAGGATCACTTGAAGACTTATGGTGTTTCAATGACGAACAGGTTGCACGGGCATTATTCCAGAGCCGTATTCCTGTTGTCAGTGCTGTCGGTCATGAAACAGACGTGACAATCGCAGATTTTGTCGCTGACTTACGCGCGCCAACGCCTTCTGCGGCGGCAGAACTGGTTAGCCGCAATCAAATCGAATTATTGAGGCAGGTGCAGTCTCTGCAACAGCGGTTCGAAATGGCGATGGATTACTTCTTCGCCCAGAAACAACGTGTATTCAATGTATTGCAGCATAGGCTCCGACAACAACGCCCTGATTTGCAGTTGGCGCGCCAGCAAAATCATTTGGCTGAATTGCGCCAAAAGTTGATTGATGCTTTTTCACGCAGCCTAAAACAGCATGCAAATTCACATGAAAGAATTAGCCTGCGCCTATTGCAAACGCATCCGGAGCGAAAAATCCGCCATTACGATCAATCCATCCAACAACTTGATTTTCGATTGAAACAAGCGATTGAGCGGCAATTGGGGCGTTATCGGGAAAAATTTGCGGTTTCCTGTTCACGAATGGAGGCGGTCAGCCCGTTGGCAACGTTAAGTCGCGGTTACAGTATCGGCGAAGCGCCTGATGGAACATTGTTAAAGCAAGTTAAGCAGGTGAAAGTTGGGGATACGCTGAAAACTCGGTTGCAGGATGGCTGGGTTGAGAGTCAAGTCACTCAAGTAAAGAAAACCCGCAAGAAAAAATCTAATTAATCAAACTGCTATCAATATAAATGTGCTCAAATTGTAAAATTTGAGCACATTTTTTATACCTTATAATTCATCAGCCCTGACTTGTTCTCTAATGGCTTCATGCACTTCATTAAAATCAATGTCGGGATTTTGTTTTGCCAACACTTCAGTTAGCGCTTGGGCAAATGAATGGGTTTCGGTGGGAGGCAAATCGCTATTCCAATCGATAACATTGGTTGGGCTATTTTCGTCATTCAGCAACGCACGGATAATATTGACATATTCAGACTGACACTCAGCCCAATCCCCATCCGTTGATGCCCAAAACCAGCGTGTAAGCGCAAAGTGATACCAGAGGTTATCCCAGCCGCTGTAAACCATCCGTAGCAACGGGGCGAGCATAAGTGCCCAATTTTTCGCTTCCTGCTCTGAGATATATTGCAGTTTACAGCCATTCAGACACAACATGCTGAAACGAACATAATCCCACGCTACATATTGAATGTCCTGAATATCATTTTCATTGTTATACATCATGGTATAACGCCAAATAGTTTCTTGTTTATCAGATTCATTCATATCACTTTTCTGAATACCTGCCAGCATTTCATCAAATTCTGGTTTTGATAATTCGCTCAGCTCATCCCGCATCCTGTAATAATCGACAGCATGTCCCCTCACCAGCAGAGTAAATAGCTGGTAAACCAGATCATCGCGATTTTCAATACCCCAGGCGGATGCTAAACCTCCATCATCTTCTTCTTGAGAATAATCATTGCAACTCCATCCATTAAAACAGGAGTAAGGTGCGCCTAATATCATCCCCCAATCAGAAGGAGTAAAAGGCTGGGAGTTATCAGGGAGATAGGTTTCGTTTTCACCTTGTGCTGAATTTTTTATATTTGTCAGTGTGTTTTGATCGAAAATCACATAATTATGCCCGTTATAAATCACAAGGTCGCATTGGAATTCGTCAACAAGATAGTACAAATGTTCAGCACGGAACTGATGGAAATTTTCAGGATTATTGTCGGTAGATTCAGCGTGGTGCCATGATGCAGGATTTTCTTCAGAGAGATAAGCAATGATATACGGCCTGAAATGGAATTCAGGATCTTCCTTTATCGAAAAGGTGTAGTCATCGCTGTTGTCTGCAACGGCAGTGGCAAGCCAAAAATCGGATGAGTGGAATAGATTAAAAAATTCAATAAAGAGCTGCGTTTTTTGGTCTTGATCTGTTGCGTTATGAAACTCAATCCATGTATTTATTAACTTATCTGACATGAGCGTAATATCCTGAATAGGTAGCCGAAATTAACATTGCCATTATCTTAATAAAGTAAGTTATTCTAATGACAAGCGCTATTTTACTCATAAATAAATTTTTTCATTGTGTGAACAGTGCCCGCTAATTGGCTTTATTCTCCAATCTTTGACCAACGCTAGTAGAATCATGTCGCGGTAAAAATTTCCTTTTATAGAGGGAGGTTTAATTTATCCCAGCACTGCACTATTAGCGCTGATTTTGAGAGGCTTCTCACATTCTTCTGGATTTGCTTTTTTACATTATTTTTTAGTGCGTTAAATCTCTATTTAAATATCCAGAAAAATTGTATTGGCCGCACAAAGCACGGATGATTTTTTCTTAAATTAATCCTCGATTCAATTCTTATACGTCATTAGAATAAAAAATTAATCATTTAACTTAAAGTGGAATTATTAACAGAGGAAATCTTGTTTCCAATCATCTCCACAGAAGATTTTATTTAGTTAAAAATAAAAAAGTTAGGTTAAATAATTACTCTTTTTTGTATTTTTTTATTCCATTACTTGATAGATGAAATCTTTATCCTATACTTAGTTTGTAAGCGAAATTATTCTATAGATATTATTTTTCCGAACAATGTTTATTTGTATTTAACGACTAAAATAATACTCATTGATATTGGATGAAATACTCATTAATTAACTTTTTTGGTTTCTATAGAAAAAATAATTTCACCTACATTATATTTTTTATATAGCTATTGATTAGCAACAAACATTACACACAACATAAATATGTGAGGGAATTATGACACAATTAGCAACTGCTTCAGATACTGATAACCTAGCAAAAAATGATGGCTTTTGGAAAAGTATTGAAGATATTGTCAGTGGTTTAGATTTGATTATTGACGGTGGCCTTGGTATTTGGAGTGCAAAAAACCCCGGAAATGAAAGTATTCAATCTAAAGCAAAACTAGGAATTTCCATCACTGATGCGCTAAAAGAAGCTGCTATAAAGGTGTTAGAACAACAAAAACAGGAAAATCCATAATATCAATAAAATAAGTTAACTCTATATTCCCCTTCCATATGGGGGGGGGAATATAGAACTTCATCATATTAATGCATTATTATCATGTAAAAAACAATTATATAGTTTTGAATTTATAACCATATTATGGTTATTAAAATTATATATTTTATTATGTAATGAGGGAATTATGGAAAAAACAACAAATATGCAAGAAGTTCAACAGCTTGATGTTTATGATTGTATCGAGAATATTAGTAATGGCGTATCAATAATTCTTAACGCTACTTTAGATATATTAGTTAATAAACGAACAATTAGTAAGTATCAAAAAATGCTTATATCTCATGGTATAAAATCGATTCTTGAAGGATTGTTAACACTTATTTCCGCATTTATACTTAAAAAATAAAAAAACTGAATATAACAGGATTAAATTATATATTAATTATTTTCCCCATCGTTATAATTATAACAATAGATAACACCACTATATATGGCCTTCTAATATATACACCAATCTATAAATTATATAACCAAGAGACATAAATGCAGTAGTAAAAAGAAACAATAACGTCACTTTCAGTAACGGAGTAATCATGAAAGAACTAGATGAACCGATGGAAAGTTTTATTATTAGCGTGTCATTAAAGAATGAAATCACAAAGTGTATTAATGGTATAGGAGGCATACTAAATAGCCTTGTTGATATTTTATTCGAAATTAATATTATTGACTCCGAGACAAGCCTTTTAATAAAAGTACTTATAGATGGGGCTGTCTTAGGCATTATTGGGTTACTTTAGTTAGTTTTGTGATAATGGATATTATTATCAAGGCTACAATACACATTATTAACCACTTCAGAATATCGCCTGAAGTGGTTAATAATTTTGATATTTTTTAAATCCTATTAGAAACGAATCTCAGCGCCCATAATGTAGGTTCTACCGCGGGCTGTTTGGGTTTTAGATTCTTGCTCTTGCATGAGAGGTGTTGAATTCATTCGATTCAGTGCTTCAGAATAATTTCGATTAGTCAAATTTTGTATTGCAAATTTTAGAAATACGTTTTTATTGATTTGGTAGTCACTATACAAATCAATAATCGTAGGCACTTTGTCTGATTCATCCATTTTTACTCTATTGTTCTCATCCGTATCACCGGCAGGGTTCATGTGATAAGATTTTCCTGTATATTTTACAATAGCCCCTAATCTAATTTTTTCATCTAAAAAGCGAATACCTGTATCCAATGTTAAATAACTTTCTGGTAATTGGGATGCTGGGCTTCCGCCGAACATGGATGTTGTTATTGATGTTGGTTGCTGTGTTTTTTGCTGGCTATATGCTAGTGAACTATAAAACATACCTGCATCATAATTAGCAGAGATTTCATAACCTTTCATAGTTACCGGTGTCAAGCTATTGGTGTGAAGAGAGCCAGCAACATTTTCATTAAGTGTTGCATTTTCTTCATCCGTTAATGTTCCATCAAGTATACATAACTTTCTTTCAAGACAAAGCATATACGGTTCACTACTAATATAATTTTTAATTTTAGTATGGAAGAATGCTGCTTTTAGACGGAATGTATCTCCATCCACAATTAAGTTCGGGCGATAACTATTAAAACCAATTTGATAAGTATCCGCTTTTTCACCTTTCAAGAATGGATTAATAGAAGCACCACCATCCATTGTGGTGAAAATTTCCTGAGCATTGGGAGCTCTCATTGAGTGCGAATAGCTTACAAAAGGTTGAAACTCAGGAATAATTTCTGCTGACAATAAGATGTTCGGATTGAAACCACGCTCTTTAAGATTTAACTGGGCCTCGCCCTGAGGAAAACACTCCACTCGGTCTTCACAAGCTGGTTTTTTCCCTCTCACACTGTAATTCAGATAGTTTAATCCTAAATCAGCGGTGTAAATATCACGTTCAATTTTCAGTTTACTATAAATGCTGGCAATATCTTGCTTACCACTTGGAGAAAACATATTATTTTCTGCAATCTGTTTATCTCTAATTTTATCACCAGTACTTACATCTATACTTTTCCGATACTCTGTATGCATCCACTTACTACCTAGCGTGAACGCAAAATCAGTATCTTCATAATTGAACCGACTAGTATTTTTTATATCAATAGAATTTGATTTTCCATTTGATTCACTTTCCCCTAATACACCCATCGTCCTAGGAAGGTATTTTTGCCGTCCATTACTGGTACTTAGCATAATTTTAGCATCAACCAGTTCAGTAAATGGGGTGTAGTTATATTTTAAATAATAATCATAGTTATCAATATGGCGCTTATTGAATTTATTATGATATAAACGGCTACTTAACTCCAAATCATGAAAATCATTGGGTTTAATGTTTATTTTCATTAGTTGAGAATTTGGCTTTTGTTTGAACGTTTCGCTTGTACCAAATTCTTCACTACTCACACCTTCAGCATTCCTATAGTGGGCTTCAATATTATGTCCACTGACAGCTAAGATAGCTCCCAAAGAACCTTCTGGGCCGAATGCTTCCGTTTTTCCTGCAACCGCCATCATACCACTTCGGCCAATGCCATTATTGCCATATGTCCATTTAGTACGAACGCCTAGGTTATTGCCTTCGAATACTACATCATCAACGCCAATGGTGCGGAAATTAGCGCTTCCAACCAAAGCATTGACAGAGTCTGAATCATCAGCTTGACCACGAGCAATATCAACACGAACAATAAAATTTGGATCAACTAATGCGCCAAACTGGCTATAAGGCTGTGTCCCGTGCGAAATCTCACTCGTTGCCGAACCATAAAAACTCTGGCTGATACCATCAACCATCATATTCACTCGGCCAAAACCACTCAAGCCTCGAATATTAACACTGACAACTCCTTGTCCTTGACTGGCATCCATTTGAGTATAAGTCCCCGGCAAGCTGCGCAATACGCTATCCATAGACTCTAATTTATTATCTTCACCCACAGAGCTATAAGAACCTGGTTTTTCCATTGCCTCTATCTGTGCAGAGTTTTTATTATCTTGCGCACCTGAAACTTTCAGACTGCTGAATCGCACAACTTTTTCTTTTTTATTGTCGTCCGTATTTTCAGCATAAGCGATTCCCTGGAGGCCCATCAGCACAGCGCTGACTCCAGCTATTCTAGCTACAATTTTCATTATCCTTACCCTAAATAGATATAATATTTATTGTTGTTCACATTGCTTCGCAAATTTGTGTGTAAAGCATCCATAACACTGATAATTTCTTATTAGTGTTATGGATTATTAAATAATAATTTTTATTCGTCTTTTAATTCTGGGAAATATGTTTTCGCATTATCCAGCATTAATAAAAAGCTATAATCAAAGGCAATGTCATTAATACGATTAAAACGACCTGGTTTTCCGCCGTGGCCGGTATCCATATTTGTCTCCAATAATAAGAGACTATTACCTTGTTTCATTTCTCTTAATTTTGCGACCCATTTTGCGGGTTCCCAATATTGAACCTGAGAATCATGCAAGCCTGTCGTAACCAGCAAATGCGGATAACGCTGATGTTCAATATTGTCATAAGGGCTATAAGATTTAATGCGGTAATAATCTTCTTTGTTATTTGGATTGCCCCACTCTTCATATTCCCCCGTTGTCAATGGAATGGAGGAATCAAGCATGGTCGTCAATGCATCCACAAATGGCACTTTTGCAATTACGCCACGGTATAATTCTGGAGCCTGGTTAATGACAGTGCCCATTAATAAACCGCCGGCGCTGCCACCTTCCGCATAAACACGCTTGCTGTCACCATATCCATCGGCAATCAGTTTCTTGGTTGCATCAATAAAATCGTGAAAACTGTTCATTTTGTTTTCGATTTTACCTTGCAGATACCAATTCTTGCCTAAATCCCCACCGCCACGAACATGGACTAATGCATAGACGAAACCGCGATCTAATAAGCTCAGAAGGGCTGAACTAAAATAGGGATCCATACTGATGCCATAAGCCCCGTAACCATAAATCAGAATTGGGTTCTCACCTTTTTTAAATAAGGATTTGCGGTACACCAGAGAAACCGGAACTTCCATCCCATCGCGGGCTTTTACCCACATGCGCTGGCTTTCATAGTTTTCTTTGTTGAATCCTTTAACTTCCTGCTGCTTCAGTAATTCACGCTCACCAGTTTGCATATCCCACTGGAATACTGAACTTGGTGTCGTCATGGAAGAATAGCTATAGCGCAGTAAATTTGTATCTGGCTCAGGGTTATAGCTCAATGACGCCATATATGCAGGATCATCAAAGTGGACGCGTTTTTCTTGCTGAGTTTTCCAGTCAATCTGGCGAATTGACGATAACCCTTTCGTTCGCTCTTGTACAACCAGCCAATTATTGAAAAGCTCGAAGTTTTCCAGATCAGTATTTTCCTGCGGTGCAATCACAGTTTCCCACGGTTTATTAATTGCATCCGTGCGATATAAACCAAACAATGGGCTTTCATGGTTAGAACGAATATAGAATTGACCACGGAAATGATCGAGATCATATTCGCGCCCTGCTTGGCGGGCAGAGAAAATCTGTGGTTCCGCTTGCGGATTATTTGCATCAATCAGTCGATATTCTGCACTGGTATAACTGGTGCTAGACACTAAAATATAATCAAGCGAGGTACTTTCCGCGATCGACAAATAGAAACGTTCATCTTTTTCTTGATAAACTTTTTTATCTTGTTTGGTATCCGTGCCATATTGATGGCGGAATAATTGATAAGGCAATAAAGTTTGTGGATCCCTGCGCACATAAAACAGGGTCTTGCCATCGTTGGCCCACAAAATGTTGCCAGAAGTGTTTTCTATAACATTATTCTGCCAATCAGTGTCAGCAAAATTTTTAAATGAAACGTGGAAATTACGACGCCCCTGCGTATCTTCCGCTATCGCGATACGTTTGTTATCCAATGAGACGGCAAATCCGCCGAGCTGGTAAAATTTATGGTCCTTTGCCCGCTCATTGCCATCAACCATAACCAACCAGTCAGTCGAATTATCGGCAGGTTTCCGCTGGTAGATAGGAAAGTCTTTCCCTGCTTCATAAACAGTACGATAAACATAACCATTATAGGTATAAGGAACGGACTGATCTTCTTTATTCATTCTGTCAGTCATTTCTTTATACAGGGTTTCACGCAGTTCTTTACCCGATTCAAGCATTTGCTCGGTATACTGATTTTCAGCTTTCAGGTAATTAATGACATTTTCGTCCTGACGATTATCATCGCGCAGCCAGTAATAATTATCGACACGGGAATCTCCGTGCATTTCCATTTGATGCGGCTGCTTTTTGGCCGTAGGTGGAACCATATTTTCCTCCATTGCGATAGTGGCAAAACTTGTACTTAATAGACCTGTACTCAACAAACTACCACCCAGCAAAAAACTAAGCATCATTCTTTTACTGCTTACGGTATTTTTTTGATTTGGCTTTTTGATATTTGCCGAAAACGCTTTTTTATCCTCAGACATGCCATCAATCCTGTATTTTTATTGGGATAAATAAAAATCTATCGGCAGTTCAACTGTAATCCTGCCATTCGTTAAAATAATGTCAGGAGGCGCAGGTAAAGGCTGTGCCCTTTCCAATACCATCCTTGCTTCCCTATCGAGTGAATTAGTCCCGGAAGGCCGCAGCAAATTATTATCAAGCACAATTCCCTGTTGATTAACGGTAAATTGCACTACGGGACGCCCTGTTCGATTTCTTCTCTTCGCGTCCTGTGGGTATTTTTTATAACGATTCAAATGACCGGTAACTTCGGCTTGCCATACCGCCTTGGCATCGGCAATCGTGTCCGAGTTACTTTCATAAGCTGCCGCTGTGCGGGTAGTCACATTATTTGCTGTTGCATTACTGGTCGTCGGTGCTGCATTAGTTTGCGACTTGTCATTTTCTTGTTCTTTTGCTTTTGCACGCTCGACAGGTCGTGTTTTTTGGGGAACTTCCCGCGCCTCCTGCATTTTCTTCTGCTTATTCACCAAAAGAAGCGCATCCTCGTTTACATCCAATTTCGGCATGTTAACTTCATCAACCTTACTTTCCTGCTGTTTGCTGGTAACAGACAGTATCTGCTCAACACCAACGGGTTGATTTTGTATCTTATGTATTGCTTCCGTCTGTATTGACAGTTCAACCATAACCGCAGGCGGAGGCAGAAATTCCTCAATATCAACATCCGCAGGTTTGTAAACCAACCAGCCAACTATCACGGCATGGAGTGCGATCGCAGCGAGAAAGGATTTTGTCACGTGACCCGTGTGAACATTTTGATACGTGGTGTACGTTAACATTTCTTGTAGCACATTTTGTCAATAATAAATGGATAGGAATGATAATCAATTGTATATATAAATGAAAACTATTTTTATTTATTGCTTATGCACGTCCTTGTGATAACTAATATTATTTGGTTACTTTTTCACTCACTTTGGGCGTAAACCAGACAAAATCTGCATATTCATGGTTCAAAGAGACGCCTTGTTCTGCGATCATCAATACCGCGATTTTTTCGTTTGGTGCGATCTGCTTCACATGTTGAGGTACGCCCATGGCTTTAGCAGCATGATATCCACCCGCAAATAGCAAAGCCGGTGACGGTGCTTTGATGAGTTGTTCAGCCATGCGGCGGTCACGCATCTGTTGGATCTTCGTCATGGCAGAAAGATGCTGTTTCTCTATATCTTCACCATGAGAATTTTTAATGGTTATCTCAATCATTTTTTTAACATCATCAGGCACTAGTGACGTTTTATCCCCTGTTTTGTGATCTTTATAAGCCTGATTGATTTCACTGCGATCCATATTGGCAGCCAACAATGGATACGGTGCTTTCATCAGCGCCATCGTCAAATCACCATACCATTCCCAAGGCCACCCTTGTTGCCAAGCCAGTAGCTGTTGAATCCGCTCACTCCTGACGATCGGATTACCCTGCAACCAGCTTTTCACTTTATTCACTTTTTCTTGCTGATCTGGGTTAATCATTTCCAGTAATACAGAACCGTGAGGGCGTTTTTGTTCTAGCTGTTGCACCAGCCATAGCTCTATCTGATGATGGTAAGGGTTATCGTGTTTTTCCCCCACAACAACGCGAGGATAAGCAGTCAATCGCTCAAGTAACTCGTTAGAGGTAATTTCTTTCCCTGTTTTCAGATCAACGACAGCACCCGATTGGGTTAATTCAGCAGGAAGGGTTTGAAATACTATCTGAGAAGTGTTTTTGGCGTTATCGGGAGCGCCGGCACAACCATTAAGCACAAAGCTGCCAGCCAAAAGAGAACACATTAAAAATGTCGATTTTATGCAGGTAAATTTTTTCATAGTTATTCATTATCAAAATAAAATTTGCCGCATAGTATAGATAATGAGAATTATTTACAAATAAAAATACCCCGCCAAGGGAAGCATTGGCGGGGTATCACTCAAATTATTCTCGATTTCATGATTGAAACCGAGAATGTTGGGATTGTGAATTACAGTGGATTTGTTTGAGCTTCAACTGCCGCCAATGCCACCATGTTCACGATACGGCGCACAGAAGCAATTGGGGTCAGAATATGGACAGGTTTAGCCACACCCATCAAGACTGGCCCAACCGTTACGCCATCTGAACTGGTCACGCGCAATAAGTTATAGCTGATGCGGGCAGCTTCCATATTTGGCATGATCAACAGATTCGCAGAGCCTTTCAATGGGCTATCTGGCATGATGTCACGACGGATACTCTCCACCAACGCCGCATCTCCGTGCATTTCTCCATCGATTTCAAGTGATGGGGCCATTTGCTGAACCAACTCCAATGCCTTGCGCATTTTTTGCGCAGACTCACAATCTGAAGAGCCAAAACTTGAGCGTGACAGCAAGGCTACCTTAGGCTCGATACCGAAACGACGGACAGTTTCAGCCGCCATCAGCGTAATTTCAGCCAATTCTTCCGGGCTTGGGTTTTCATTGACGTAGGTATCGGCAATAAATGTATTTCCCATCGGCAACAGCAAGGCATTCATCGCACCTGCGGTATGTACGCCCTGGCGGAAGCCGAAGACATCTTTCACGATTTGGTAATGTTCATTGTAGCTGCCCACCGTACCGCAAATCAGGCCATCCGCTTCACCACGGTGTACCATGATTGCACCAATGAGTGTTGGGTTGCCAATCACTGCGCGACGTGCCTGCTCTGGCGAAACACCACGACGCTTCATGATTTGGTAGTATTCTTGCCAATACTCTTTGAAACGTGGGTCATTTTCGTTGTTTACGACTTCAAAATCTTTACCGGCCTCAATATGCAGGCCTTGTTTTTTGATCCGCATTTCAATGACGCTAGGACGGCCAATCAAAATCGGGAATGCCAGACCATGAGAAACAAGTTCTTGCGTAGCATGCAATACGCGAACATCTTCCCCTTCTGCCAATACGATGCGTTTTTTCTCTTTTTTCGCTTGAGAGAAAATCGGTTTCATGAACAAGTTCGTTTTATAAACAAACTCATTGAGCTTCTCTATATATACGTTGAAATCAGCAATAGGTCGTGTTGCCACGCCGGATTCCATCGCCGCTTTTGCCACGGCCGGTGCGATTTTGACAATCAAGCGAGGATCAAACGGTTTAGGGATAATGTAATCCGGGCCAAAGAACAAGTCTTGATCACCATAAGCGGAAGCAACTTCCTGACTTTGCTCAGCCAGTGCCAAATCTGCAATGGCGCGGACACAAGCAAGTTTCATTTCTTCGTTGATGGTTGTTGCCCCGACATCCAAGGCACCACGGAAAATGAATGGGAAGCAGAGAACGTTATTGACCTGATTCGGGAAATCAGAACGACCGGTACAAATAATTGCATCAGGACGTACCGCTTTTGCCAACGGCGGCAGGATTTCTGGCTCAGGGTTGGCCAGTGCCATAATCAGTGGGGATGGCGCCATGGTTTTCACCATGTCTTGGGTCAGAACACCCGGCCCAGAACAGCCCAGGAAAATATCAGCATCCGGGATCACATCTGCCAATGTGCGGCTGCCGTTATCTTCAATGGCATAATCAGCCTTGGTTTTTTCCATATTCTCTTCGCGACCACGATAGATAACGCCTTTCGAGTCACAAACGACAATATTTTCACGTTGCAAGCCCAGAGCCACCAGCAAGTTCATGCACGCAATCGAAGCGGCTCCCGCTCCCGAAACTACCATGCGTACTTTGCTGATGTCTTTATTAACAACCCGTAAGCCATTCAGAACTGCTGCGGTACAGATAATCGCCGTACCGTGCTGATCATCATGGAATACAGGAATTTTCATGCGTTCGCGCAGTTTCTGTTCAATATAGAAACATTCTGGTGCTTTGATATCTTCAAGGTTGATACCACCAAACGTTGGCTCCAGCGCAGCAATGATATCAATCAATTTATCCGGGTTAGTTTCATCCACTTCAATGTCAAAAACATCAATGCCGGAGAATTTTTTGAACAAAACGCCCTTGCCTTCCATCACAGGTTTACCGGCCAAAGCACCAATGTTACCCAACCCCAGCACAGCCGTACCATTGGAAATAACCGCAACAAGATTACCACGGGCTGTATATTTATAGGCGGCCAAAGGATCTTCTGCTATTTCAAGACATGGCGCAGCAACACCCGGCGAATAGGCTAATGCCAAATCACGTTGTGTAGTGAGTGGCTTGGTCGGAGTAACTGTGATTTTTCCTGGTTGTGGGAACTCGTGGAAATCAAGAGCACTTTGTTTTAATTTTTCATCCATTATCTGATCCTTTACACGTCTGTCGAAGTAAAAATCCGTCCAGTATAATAGTTACGGAAGGTTAAATCATGATGTTAGCAGCATTTTGTTCATAATCATCAAAATCGAAGGGTAAAAAAACGGCAAATCATGGTGTTGCATTAACCAATATTATATAGATATTATCCTAATGATACCTATAGAGAGGTATTTAATCTCCAATTAATAACTTGATAAATTAATTAAATAGTCGATTTAAAATTATTATTTAAAATAAGTTTACAAAAACAAAAATTAATCTATAAAATATCCCAAAAATTTATTTAGAAAATTATTAGCAATTAAGAAAACGCATTTTCTAATGAAAGTGAATTTTATTTCATCTGAATGGATAAACCTGTTTGCGATATTTCTATTTTTATATCAGGATATATTTTCAGAATCTCATTAATGATGATTCAATATACTCCATAAAAATCACACAGCAATTTAACATAAAGCAGAATCCTGTTTTTATGTTTTATCAAACAAAAAATCTGCATTTCTATATGGGAGAAAGAATATGCATAATCATTCAGTTATGATAGTAGATGATCATCCAATCATTCGTCATGGCTTAAAAGATTTGATCGAATTGGAACGGGAACTCATTGTAACAGCCGAAACTGACAATGGTGAAGATGCAATAAATATCGCCTGCCAGATAAAACCGGACATTATTTTGATCGATCTGAAAATTCACGGTCTTTCCGGAATTGATACGATTAAGTCACTTCGTCGAAAAGGGCTTGATACCTATATTCTTGTACTCTCTGATTCAGATCATCGCGGTGATATTTATGATGCCGTTGATGCCGGCGCGAATGGTTATTTATTAAAAGACATTGAACTTGCTCCTTTGTTGAGCAACATAAAAAAAGCGATTGATGGTCATGCCGTGTTCAGTGAAAAAGTTCACCAATATTTATCCACTCGCCATCTTTATGTCGATCCATTATCAAAATTAACTAAGCGTGAATTGGATGTCTTAAAAGAAATCTCCGAAGGCATGACCAACAAAGAAATTGCTGACTTCCTCTTTATTTCTGAAGAAACCGTGAAAGTCCATACACGTAACCTATTGAAAAAACTTAAATCTCGCTCCCGCCTTGAAGCCACTATTATCTATTTGAAGCATAGAAAAGCAGCCTTAATCTGACATTGAGTTTTCTTTTGCATCTTCAATATGGAACACAATTTCCCTAAGTTTTGCCAGCAGGGAAATTGTGAGTTACCGAAAATATCAAATTGATTTGAAATAAATTAATTATTTGTATAATAAATACATGCATTATTTATTTTAGTTATTATTTCAATGCTATTAATTTATTTATATTCTTTTCCTCTATTTCTCTCTTCTGAGATTGCAAATGGTTTGCAACCTGTAACGTGAATGTTGGTAGAAAATTACTGGCAGAAATCTGTTGATAAAGAAACCTTGGTGGAAATAAGAACAGCAAGTATGCGCAAGGGAGTAAGCAATCTGGATAAAATACTAAATTTCACGCATTATGTCGGATACGTTAAACAAGACCAAGGATCTCATCATGTCGGACACCACTTCTCACAAGACATTCATTCTTTACGGCATCAAAAACTGCGATACCATAAAAAAAGCACGTCGCTGGCTAGAAGACCAAGAGATCCCTTATCAATTTCATGACTATCGTGTTGATGGTCTACCCCCTGAGCTACTCCAATCATTCGTTGAACAGATCGGCTGGGAACCCCTGTTGAATACCCGTGGTACAACCTGGCGCAAATTGTCTGATGAGCAAAAATCAGCCATTGATAACGCTGAAGCGGCCAAGGCACTGATGCTGGAACAGCCTGCAATAATAAAACGACCTCTTTTGATCTCACATTCAGAGAAAACAAACACAGCGTTATCAGCAGATAAATATTTACTCGGCTTTAAGGCTGAACAGTATCAACAATTTTTCTCGCATGACTAGATAAGGATCACATCATGGTTTGCCCAGTAATTGATTTGGCGCAGCAGTTAATTAAGCAGCCTTCTGTCAGCCCTGATGATCATGGTTGTCAAGAAATTCTCATTCAACGCCTGCAAGACATTGGTTTCACGATAGAACGCATGCCTTTCGGTGATACCCAAAATTTCTGGGCTTATCGTGGTACGGGAGTCACTTTTGCCCTTGCTGGTCACACCGATGTTGTTCCTGCCGGTGATATGTCACAGTGGCAAACTCCGCCTTTCGAGCCGTCTATCCGTGATGGAATGCTGTATGGCCGCGGTGCGGCAGATATGAAAAGTTCTCTGGCTGCCATGGTGGTAGCGGCAGAACGTTTTGTTGCGCAGTATCCGGAGCATAAAGGCCGCCTTGCCTTTTTGATCACTTCCGATGAAGAAGCCAAGGCAACCAACGGTACAGTTAAAGTCGTTGAGACATTGATGGCTCGCGATGAACGGCTGGATTATTGTCTGGTGGGTGAGCCTTCCAGCCAACATCGCCTTGGGGATATGATCAAAAATGGGCGGAGAGGCTCTCTGACAGCCAGTCTAACGATATTTGGCACTCAGGGGCATGTCGCCTACCCTCAATTGGCAGACAATCCTATTCACCGCTCACTGCCCTTTTTGCAAGAGTTGGTCAATACTCAATGGGATGAAGGCAATGAGTTTTTCCCTGCCACCAGCATGCAAATTGCCAACATTCAGGCAGGAACCGGCAGCAATAACATCATCCCGGGTAAACTGTGGGTGCAATTTAATTTCCGTTTCAGCACGGAGCTGACGGACACCGAAATCCGCCAGAAAGTTGAAGATATGCTGAATAAGCATAAGCTGAAATATGAACTGGATTGGTGGCTGTCCGGGCAACCTTTCCTGACTTGCGAAGGCAAACTTGTTGATGCAACCGTGGATTCCATTGAACACTTTTGCGGGTACAAACCCGAGCTGTCCACCAGTGGCGGTACATCAGACGGGCGTTTTATTGCCAAAATGGGGGCACAAGTTGTGGAACTGGGGCCAATTAATGCCACAATCCACAAAGTCAATGAGTGCGTCAACGTGGCTGAATTACAACAATTAAGCCTAATTTATCAACGTATCATGGAGCAATTGGTCAAATGATGACACCTGAAATGTTAACTGGCCTGTCCACAGATCATCTGGTAACACTTTCCGGCAATCACCGTTTGCAGTTCAATGCCACCAAAGCGTTTCTTGCCATGCAACAAAAGGCTGCCCAAGCAGGATTTAAATTACAACCTGCCAGTTCATTTCGCGATTTCACGCGCCAGCAAACAATCTGGAATGAAAAATTTCGCGGCCAACGTCCCGTATTGGATGACAATAGCCAGCCGCTTGATATTTCAAAAATGAGTGAAGGCGAGCTATGTGAAGCGATTCTTCGTTGGTCTGCCCTGCCGGGTGCGAGCCGGCATCATTGGGGAACTGAACTGGATGTCTATGACCCGTTTTTGCTCCCACAAGATAAGCAGTTGCAGTTAGAGCCTTGGGAATATGAAAACGGCGGTTACTTTGAACCGTTGACCCACTGGCTGACAGAAAACATGTCTCATTATGATTTTTATCGCCCATTTACTCGACACGATGCAGGCGTAGCTTATGAACCCTGGCATATCAGCTATTGGCCTATATCTCATGAAGCTGAGCGTTTGTTTGATGAACAAGTCTTGCTGGATGCTTGGCAGGATCGTGATATTGCCGGCATAAATTGGTTGAGAAACAATCTATCCTATGTATTTGATAAATACATCAGAATTATTGACTAGGCTTATAGTTGATTACATCTGTATCTAATGGATTTCAAAATGCAGGCAACCGCGCAGCAAAGCCGCCAAGGAATCAGCCCCAAGGGCAGATAACCGTATGTTTATAAAAACGTGGGCTGAGGTAAGTGAAGCCGATAAACTGCAACTTGAAAGGTGATGGATAATGGGAATAAGCGCCTCATGGGAAAGGCGCTTAATACCCCAACGCGGACGCTCTCCGCAATGAACATAGTCTCAAGGTGAGTAAAATGCATTGGTTGATAGATTATTGGTGGCTTGTTCTGCTAGTACTCATCGGCATTGTTATTAATGCAGTAAAAGCATTAAGCCGGGTTAACACGAAATCTTTTTTAGATAACAAACCAGAATTACCCCCGCACCGAGATTTTAATGATCAATGGGATGATGAGGACGACTGGCCTCAACAGAATCGCAAGAAGTAACCCAATTACGCCACTGATTGGCAAGTATGTTATCCATGCTTGCCAATGCGTCAGCCACTTCTTTCCGCCAACATTTCAATAATGCCTTGCGGCCGCTCAATAATAGCTCACGGGCGCACTGCTCAATATCTATTTGCTGGTGGAAATATTTTCTCAATGCAGGCAAGGCTAAATCGCTCGCCAGCAATAACCGCTGTAATGAAAAATAAGATGCAGACAGCGGCCGATGGGCAAATGCAAATCCAGATAATTCTAGCCAATCATTGCCGTTAAGCCGCTCGTCATTGGTATATTCAAGGGGAAGCGTAAAACCAAGCAATGATTCCAACCCCCTCGCATCCCGGGATAATTGTTGTTGTGCTGATTGGGCAAGTTGATGTCCTTGTTCACTCAACGGCAAAATAGCCATTGCGGTATAGCAGCCACTGCTTGCTTCACGGTGAGTTCCCATTCTCACCAAGCGGAAACCGCATTTTTGCCAAAGGGACCACAGCTCTGGGGTATAACCAAAACTGACAGACAGGAAATCCAGCTTATTTTTATTGGCTTGCCGACATTGCTGAGTTATCAGGCGATTGGCGATCCCACGGCGGCGATACTGTGTTTGTACCGCAACCCGGCTGACCCGTTGTGATCGTAGCATTGCCGCGCAAGGAAAGCCGCTGTGTGCTGCCAGAGATTGAGCAACCAAATTACCCCTGGGACGCCGTCGCCCTGCCCATATCTCATGCGCTAATGTTGATGATAATCCACCTTCATTTACCATCCACAATGCCCCAACCAATGACTGTTGAGCATTTTTCTGGTCATTTTCAGTGTGTAATTTGGCGGCCAGAAAGCGCATTCCATTACCATCCAGCAATCGACGTAAATCAAGGGGGGAGGTGCGATAGTGGGCACTGGTCAATAGCCCATAAAATTGACGCAATATTGTAGGGTGTTTTAGCCACATATCTTGCGTGATGGAGGAAAAATCTAAATCTTCTGCAAGATTCAAGTGAGAAGGCCATTCAGTAAGCCACGGATTATCATCAAATAGCAACGCGCTATCCAGCCAAGTTTCCAGTGGATCGTTTTCAGCCCAACGCATTGGCGTTTTCAACTCTCTAATTTGACACTCCGGCAGCGCAGAGCACAGCTTCAACAAAAAACCGCGCCCTGTACCTTCATAACCTTGAACAGTTGATGTCAGCAGTACTCGCGGGAAATAACGGATCAATTCTGCAAGTTGTGGCGTTGGGATCGCAGCCGCTTCATCAATTAATAGCCAATCAACTTCGTTTCTGTTTTCCCGTCCATGATTATTCGGTTGCGGGTTATTCGCTTGCAAACCATTTGCTTGAAGATCGTTCGCTTGAAAAGCGTTAGTGCGGCAATATTTCAATAAATTGTCTACCGCCCAAAATGGTGTTTCCTGCTCCGGAATGTCCTGACCGAGCGGATCTGAGCTCCCTGAATACCTTCGAATAACTTCCGTTGTGATTTTGGCCGGCGCACATAACCAACATTTGCCTTTACCTTGCCAGTGCCTTACCAACATTCCTGCCAACGCGGATTTTCCCCGCCCTCTTGGTGCAGTAATGACCCAAACACCTTGCGAAGCCTGCAATAATTCATCAAGAATGGCTTTCTGGCTGGCCGTGGGATTTCCATCCGGCATCTGCCACATTTCCGACTGCGGCAATGGTAAAATTTGGAAAGGAGTCCCCTGTTTCCATAACGAAACATCTTTAAAACTCATTAATTGGTTTTTAATGTGATGCACAAAATTAGGTGTGGGGATAATTCCTATTGATTCATTCCAGCGCAAACTATCCTCATCAGGATTTTCTGACCAGTGCTCCCAGACAGGAACGCGCATAATCAACCAGCTTCCCGCTTTTAACGTACCGGCCAGTATCGCCAATGCTTCAGCATTAAATCCCTGAGTCGCATCAAAAACGCCATGCAAAAATTCACGCCCAAGTAAACTCACGGCTTTAGTTGGTTCAATGGCATCGGATTCATGAGATGAAACCGTTAACCAGTCTCCCTGAAACTGTTTTTTCAGTTGAGAAACTATCAAAGCACTCCATTGCGGTTCACCACTCAATACAACTAAACGGCGCTGCCCCTGTTGCTGCATCTGTGCTTGCAACGTTCCCCATGCATTGTTGTCTATGGTGTTTACCGAAACTGTCATGACTTGCCAATCATCATTGATAAAATACCCGCCGCGATCAATGGGCCGACAGGAACTCCTCTGAATAAGGCAACCCCCAATATTGTACCGACCAATAATCCCGCTACAGTTGAAGGTTGATTGGACATTAAAGCAACACCACGGCTTCCTAGCCACGATACAAGAACACCCACCGCAATTGCCAGCAGTGATTTCCAATTCAGGAATGAGCTAAAAATTTCTTGTGGCGAGATTTTTCCACTTGCGATAGGTGACATCACACCTATGGTCAGAACCAGAATACCTATCGTCAAGCCATACTTTTCCACCCAAGGGAAGAATTGATTCAATGGCGTGATACGAACTACCAAGAGAAATAACATAGCCAGTGTAACAGTCATGTTATGGCTGATAATACCAAGCCCTGCCAATACAAGTAAAATAAGTAAAGTTGGATCAATATGGCTCATTAATTTTTATTTCCTACATAACAGTATTTGATATTCTTTGCATCATACAACACAATCTCTGTCACTATGCAGAATAATATGTTGAATTTTATACAATAACCTCAACATAACAGCCTATTTTTAAAACTTAAGTTAATGCCTGAACTCTGAATTTTATAACACCGGTGAATATATTCCCTGCCCAACGTGTTTCCGGTGGAATCGCAGCAGAAAATGATTTTTCATCATATAATTAATCATGTAGCTGAAATAGTTTCATTCAATCAAAAAAACAACAATTCATAAAATGCATCCAAGATACCTACATGGAGTTACACTTTGGTTGTGTAAGAAAAGTAGTAAGGTAACCAGATGAAACTTTGTCACTTTTTAATACCCTTGATTTAAATAATCACAATGATAAATAATTATAATGTCCGTTCATGATACAGACAGGGCAACGACTCATTTAATTATGTCAGTAACTTCCAGGTATAACCGCATTTTACTGATCAATATCAACTCTTTTATCTGGAGGAATGCAGAAAGATTGTAAGAAATGCCTTGCAAACAGGATGCGTTCATATAGACGATATGAGAAAACTAATATTCTCCATGATGGTGTGCGCTTCACTGACCGCGTGTACCACGCAATGGGTGCCCGCGACAGGTAACCCAACGCCATTTAATGAAGCAACCCAAATATGCAATGAATCAGCATCAAAAATATTTCCTGTAAAAAATGAAGTGGCTCAAAAATCGGTCATCAGGACAGTGAGACAAGCCTGCGTAAATGGTGTCCAATGCGGGAAAGAGGGGTATTACAATCAAAGCGTTCCGGTAACTGAAAGTTATGTCATTGATGTCAATAGAGACTCCAGAGAACAATACTTTTTCAATTGCATGAACCAGAAAGGCTGGAAACAAAAGATTAGATATTTACTTTGATATTCATTAAATAACCAACGCATTGACAGGATGCTCTTTAATACGAGAGCATCCTGTCATTATTAAGGGGTAAGTTTAAGAAATAAACCCTAAGTAATCGTTTGCGTAGTTAGTCCAAAATAACGCCGATACGGCGTGCGACTTCTTCATACGCTTCAATTAAACCACCGAGGCTTTGACGGAAGCGATCTTTATCCATCTTGTCCATCGTCTGTTTGTCCCACAAACGGCTGCCATCTGGTGAAAATTCATCACCCAGCACAATTTTCCCGTTGAACAACCCAAACTCCAATTTGAAATCCACCAAAATCAAACCGGCATCATCAAACAATTGACTCAACACTTCATTGGCTTTGTAGCTCAGGCGTTTCATCTCGGATAAATGCGCTTTGCTGACCCAACCAAATGTCTCGCAATAGGATTCATTAACCATAGGATCGTGTTTGGCATCATCTTTCAAGAACAAGTCAAACAGTGGTGGATTCAATACCATGCCTTCCTCAACCCCCAGACGCTTAACGAGGGAGCCGGCAGCACGGTTACGGATAACGCACTCCACTGGCACCATATCAAGTTTTTTCACCAGCGATTCGTTATCTGACAATAGCTGTTCCATTTGCGTCGGAATGCCCGCTTCTTCCAGTTTGTTCATAATGAAATGATTGAATTTATTATTCACCATCCCTTTACGATCAAACTGCTCTATGCGTTCACCATCCAATGCTGATGTATCATTACGGAATTCCAGTACAAGCAGGTCAGGGTTCTCAGTGGAATACACTGTTTTTGCCTTTCCACGATACAACTCAGCTTTTTTCTGCATCTTACACTCCAGAAATGTGACTTCTTTAAACGTAAAAAATTAAACGAGAAATTGCACCCAAAATATAAAGGGGCCTAAGCCCCTTTATGTCATTACTTGTCTGTGGATTTACTAAATGCAGCTTCCAGCACGGCTACCATTTGATCATTCTCAGATTGAGTCAACGGCTTACCTTTCTCGCTGATAAATTGCAAACTGCTTCGGTTATCCAAATCACCTACCTGCAGCTTATAGTTTCCTTCGCTGACAGTCGGCTCTTCAACACCCAGCTCTTTCCAACCAGAAGAGCTGAGTCCTTTGTATGCCACGTCTATCGCACCGGTTGAACGCGTACGATCCGTCACTTGCATACCTACGCTTTCCAGCACGAATGGTAACCTGTTCCATACTACACTGTATGGCGCACGTACAATGATTTGTGGCAATCCGGTATTGTCACTGCCACTTTGTACAGCTAACGCCCCTGAATCTTTCGTACTGTTCAGGCTCGCTTCTTCCTGCTGCTGACTTAAACCACCAGCCAATTCATTGAGCATCAATATATTGTAACGCTGGATTTCCGCCGGATTTGTGACTTCCTCTGTCCCCTGCTTCAAGCCATCATTCGAAACAGACAAGGCAGTTTGATAACCCTGTTTATCGACCGAAATATGGTAACGAGCCTGGTATGGTACGTTTTCATCTGCGCGCGCCCATGTAATCCAATCCGTTGTCAGAGTTTGTGTTGCATCATCTTTTTTGCTGATCTGATGATTTTTCTTCGCCAGCAGATCATTTATCTGTGACCACAACTTACTGTATTCCGAGGCATTATCAAGCAACAACTTACTGCTTTGTGCGCTACTCTCAACACGGGAGCCTGTCAATAACGCAAGGGCCTGCAATGGCGGACGAATATCCAAGTCCTTGCCCACTGCACCGGTTGAAGTTGTTGGCGGAATATTATATTCACCATTTTGCAATGGTAATACCATTCCCGCAGGGATGTTCAAGGTTTTCAGTGGAGGCGTTTCAAGATAAGAATCATCTCCGTTTACTTGACGTTTATAGCGCTGATCGCTGGAGCAAGCTGCCAAAAAAACTACCAATGACAGACCAGCAACTTTCATGACCTTCGATTTTTGCAATAATGTTGCCATTAAAATTCCCTAAATTTTACAGTAATCCAGCCACTTTCAAGGCCTTGCCAACTGCTTCCTGCCCTTCTTGCGTTAGCGGAATCATTGGCAAACGCAGAGTATCATCGGCAATCAACCCCAGTTGACGGCAAGCCCATTTGGCTGGCGCCGGGCTAGGTTCAATAAATAATTGATGATGCAATTCCATCAGTCGGCTGTTCAGGCTGCGGGCTGCCACGAATTCACCCTGTTCAGCCAGTTTGCATATTTGCGCCATTTCAGCGGCAGCTACGTTTGCTGTCACAGAAATAGTACCTTTACCGCCCAACTGCATGAAATCGATATAACTCCCATCATCACCACTTAGCAAAATGAAATTTTCATCATTAACCAATTCTTGGATCTGACTGACGCGACTTAAGTTCCCTGTTGCTTCCTTGACTGCAACAATATTTTTCAATTTCGCCAAACGGGCAATCGTTGGCGGCAGTAAATCACATCCGGTACGAGACGGCACATTATACAGAATTTGTGGTAAGTCAGTATTCTCAGCTATCACTTTATAGTGCTGGTATAATCCTTCCTGTGACGGCTTATTATAATAAGGTGTCACTGACAGGCAACCCACAACACCCGTGTTTTCGAAACAATTGGTCAGCGAAATGGCTTCAGCAGTGGCATTTGCACCAGTTCCTGCAATAACAGGAATGCGCCCATCCGCGATTTCCAGTGTCATCAATACGACATCGACATGTTCATTATGATTAAGTGTTGCATTTTCCCCTGTCGTCCCAACGGACACAATCGCAGATGTACCACTGGAGATATGATATTCCACCAACTTTTTCAAACTGGCTTTATCAACTTGACCTGCTGAATTCATTGGTGTTAGCAATGCAACCATACTGCCTGTAAAACCAAAATGTTCGCTCACCATCGCCACTTCCCCTTAATTAAACCAAAAACCACACATGAGAGGTTCATGGTACTTTCTTGTAATACAGAAGAAAACTCTTTAAGCACGCGATTTCAATGAATTTTGTTAATACCAAGTGTAGACGATTAAACGAAAATTATAATCGTGTCCTTATTAACAAATACGATTGACCTTCTCTTGATCATTTTTTATGTTTAAACAGATACACACAGCAAACACTTATTACAATTAAAGGAAAATCGCTTTGCCAACATCAGAACAACACTTTTTAGTGATCACTGCCCTCGGTACAGATCGTCCCGGCATCGTCAATACTATTACCCGGCTTGTCAGCACATGCGGCTGTAATATTGAAGACAGCCGCCTGGCAATGTTTGGCGAAGAGTTTACTTTTATCATGCTGCTATCCGGAAGCTGGAATGCCATTACACTAATTGAGTCTACCCTGCCCCAAAAAGGGGCGGAACTTGAATTGCTTGTTGTCATGAAACGCACCCGGTGCGGTATTCAGACAAAATTTCCTTCGGCGATTACTGTTAAAGTCGATGTAGATGATTCGCCGGGAATTGTTGAACGGTTTACCAATTTGTTCACAACCCAGAATCTTAATATTGCTGAATTGGTTTCAAAAACTCATCCTGCGGAAGGAAATACCCCAGCCCGCCTGCAAATTCAAATTACAGGCCATCATCCATTGGATGATAACGGCACGACTTTCAAAGAAACCTTTCAGCAATTATGTGCGGAGTTAAGTGCACAAGGCACTGTCAGTGTACAAAACTATCTAGAATCATAAGTTCCTGCACCACTTAAATTGAAATATAATTTTTCCATGAGATGAACACATATGAATTAAGATTGAACACAACAAGGAAAGGAGACAAATTAGCCCGAAATTCATATATCTATACATGGAATTTAATGCAAGAACACATAACAGTATTAGCGTATAAAATCACTTAAATCAAAACGATCAAACGGAGAATGCGTGATGAGTCCATTGAAAGCCGGTGATAAGGCACCACAATTCAGCCTTCCTGACCAAGATGGCGAGCCCATTAGTTTGTCTGACTTCAAAGGGCAGCGGGTTTTAGTTTATTTTTATCCCAAGGCAATGACTCCTGGTTGTACTGTACAAGCATGTGGTTTGCGTGACACGATGAGTGAACTAAAGAGCCTCAATGTTGAAGTTTTGGGTATAAGCACGGACACATCAGAAAAACTATCTCGTTTTGCAGAAAAAGAGATGCTGAATTTTACGTTGCTTTCTGATGTTGATCACCAACTTGCCGAGCAATTTGGTGTTTGGGGAAAGAAACAGTTTATGGGTAAAACCTATGACGGCATTCACCGCATCAGTTTCTTGATAACTCCACAGGGCGACATTGAACACGTTTTTGATAAATTCAAAACCAGTGATCACCACCAAGTTGTTCTCGACTACCTGAAACAGCATTCAGCCTGACTGATTGGCTAATTGCTCTAGCATCATTCCCCCGTTTGCCTAACGGGGGAATTTCACCAATCCTTACCTGCTCCTTACATGGCTCGATACCTGCCGAAAATTAGCTCTTTTTACGCCGCCCCTCTATTATCACGACTATTACCGGCACGATATGAAGTAAAGACATGCGTATAATGTGGCTTGCCATAACAATACCAACATTCACTTTCATCGCCATTGCGGCAAATAACATGGCTTCCATGCTGCCGGGAGCCCAAGACAGAACCAATAAATATATCGGATAATCCATCCATTGTGCCGCCACTATAGCCACCGACACGGTGACAACCAAGGCAATAAACACTGATTGCAAGGAATTCCAGATATTACTGATAAGTGCTGATCCGGAGAAAGCATTAAAATACAAACCTATCCGCATTCCCATCAATGCCATAGATAATAAACTGAGCAATTCAGGCATCTTCAAATTAATACCAGAAAAATAATGCACAACACTTGCCACAACCAGTGAAGTCAACATATAAGGTGCCGGAACGCGAATACGCTCCAGCAAAACGCCGACAACATAACCTCCGATAGCAATCAGGATCAGCCAGCCAATAATTTCCGGCGTATAAACAAACGCTACTTGTTTTGCCGCCGGAGGTGGATTTAAGCCGGTAATAACCCCGGCAATAATAATAAGAACCACCAAACGAATGGCATGGGAAATAACAATTTTCTGAGGCGGTGTTTTAGAATGCTCTGTCAGCACGATGATCGCGGCCAATGCCCCCGGAACAGAACCCAGCACTGACTCTGCACGAGTCCAGCCCATTTTTCGGTGGAACCACCAATAGCCGGCACTAAATTGCAAAACCAGACATACCAATAATGCAGGGAGCAACCGTAAAATATCCTGCCCTTCTTCCATAGGCAATTCTTTGACCATCAGACCAATGGAACTGCCCAAGACAATCTGAACTATCGTCAGGCTGTGCTTTGGCGCTGTTAACTCAATTTTCAACCGGAATGCAATGATAACAGCTGCAATGGCTCCGAACATATAAGCCAAAGGTACCCCTAGCAGTGACAGAATCCACCCCAAAAATACACAGGGAATAATCCCTAATAGCGATTTCATTGCCATTCCTTATTTAGTTTAGATTTTTCATTCTTATTACAGACTAGTTGTTATTACTGGCGACGACGCTAAATCTTAATGGCCTCTTATTCTGTTTTTTCTTCCGGCCAGACATGAATAATGGCTTTGATTAACGTAGCCAGCGGGATTGCCAAGAAGACACCCCAAAATCCCCATAATCCACCAAAAATAATGACGGAGAGAATGATAACAAGCGGATGAAGGTTGACCGCTTCCGAAAATAGGATGGGGACAAGGAGGTTACCATCTAATCCCTGTACAACTAAGTATGCAATGAACAACGTCCAGAAATCTGCTCCAAGCCCCCACTGAAACAGTGCAACAACAATAACCGGAATAGTCACCAGCACCGTACCAATATAAGGAATTAACACCGATAGACCGACCAGGACTGAAAGCAGCAAGGCATAATTTAATCCAAAGAAAGCAAATACCGCATACGTACAAACTGTCAGAATAAGCATTTCCGTGACTTTGCCACGAATATAATTCGTAATCTGCTGATTCATCTCATTCCATAGTTCACCAGCCAATCCATAGTTGCGAGGTAAAACACGCTGCAATGCCGCTACCATTTTATTTTTGTCTTTTAACAGGAAAAACACCATTAAAGGAACAAGGATCAAATAAATCGCCAGAGTCACCAAACCAATTAATGAGGCCACTGAAAATTTAAAGACAGATTCGCCCGCCAGGGAAAGTTTACTGCGCAGGTTATCCGCTATCATGTCGATGATACCTGCATTAACCAGCTCAGGGTAACGTGCAGGCAGGGTGAGCGCATACTCATTAAAGCGATTTAACATATTGGGCAAATCAGAGAATAGATTCAATCCCTGTTGCCATACCGTTGGTGCAACAATCAAGATAATTAATGCGCTGATTCCCATAAAAACAATTAATACAATTGAAACGGAGAGCACACGGCTGCATCCTAATTTTTCTAGTTGCATTGTTGGCCATTCCAGTAGATAAGCCAGTACAATCGCGGCAAGAACAGGAGCCAAGATCCCATTGAAAAAATAGATGATTCCAAACCCTACCAGTAAAATGACTGATAGTGTAACAACTTGTGGATCAGTAAAACGACGCTGATACCATTGCATAAGCATATCCAGCATAAATCAAACTCCTTGATGGCGATATTCAATGATTATTTTTACTAAAAATTATTCAGTTCGGCAGGTTTTAGGTTACCCTTTGCTATCATACACGCATTCATGGAATTAATAGCTAATTGGAGTGCTTGTCTTACCAGGATTGTTTTACGGGGATCGTTTTATGAGAAAAATGCCGAAAAAGTCTCTGATAGCCATACTCGCGAGCCTGTTATTATTGGGGAATCCCCCTGTTTATTCAGCACCAACTGAAGATTCATTGCCTGATATAGGTACGACAGCAAGCTCAACACTCAGTGTCAATCAAGAGATGGCAATGGGGGATTTGTCTATCCGTTTTATACGAGCCCAATCGCCGCTGATTTATGACCCGCTATTGACAGAGTACATTAATAAATTAGGCCAAAGGTTGGTCAACCACGCTGATTCAGTAAAAACACCATTCCATTTTTATTTGGTTGATAGCCCCAGCATTAATGCTTACGCAACTTTTGGTGGCAATGTTGTTCTGCACTCCGCTTTATTCCGCTATAGCAGCACTGAAAGCGAACTGGCATCGGTCATGGCTCATGAAATCTCCCATGTAACCCAGCGGCATTTAGCGAGGTTCTTCGAAGACCAACAACGCAAGACCCCCTTCGCTTGGGCTGGCGCCCTCGGTTCCGTCCTGTTAATGATGGCCAGTCCACAGGCAGGTATGGCGGCTCTTAGCGGTACACTTGCAGGCATCAAACAAAACATAATCAGCTTTACCCAATCAAATGAGCAAGAAGCTGATCGCATTGGGCTGCGAATTCTCAGCCGGGCGGGGTTTGATCCACAGGCTATGCCTATGTTTATGCAAAATCTAGCCGATCAATCTCGTTACAGTTCCAAGTTGCCTGAGATCTTGTATACACACCCATTACCAGATAACCGACTGTCAGATGCCCGAAACAGAGCCAATCAATATCCGGCCAAAATTGTTCCTGAATCGCAGGATTTTCTATTTGCCAGTATCCGTATCCTGACAATGTATTCGGCAGAACAAAATTCTTATACTGAACAGCTATTGAAAAAATACAGCCAAGGCACAGCCAAAGAGCAATTGGCAGCAACTTATGGGCGCGCGCTCTTGCTGTCTATGGATAAAAAATATGCTGAGGCCAAAACTGTCTTATCGCCCTTGTTGGATAAATACCCGGATAACGTTTGGTTTATCGATGCCATGACTGATATTGACATCGGCCAAAAGCAATACACCAGTGCAATTGCTCGATTGCAAAATGCACTGAAAAAGCAGAAAAATAACCCGGTATTACAAATCAATCTGGCAAATGCTTACCTTCAGGCCAAACAGTATTCACAGGCATCGCAGTTGCTGTTCCGCTATACCTTCAATAATCCTAACGATCTCAATGGCTGGACATTACTGACAGAAGTGGCGGGGAAACAAGGCAAGCCCAATGAAGAACTGGCCGCCTATGCAGAAACCATGGCATTACAAGGGAAGTTTGATATTGCCATTGCATACCTCAGCAGGGCCAGCGCAATGGTAAAACTGGGTAGCCATGATCAAGAAAGGTATGATGCCCGCATTGATCAATTACGCCAGCTGCAACACAATTATGAGCAATATTATAAATAAAGGATTTTTACATGCGACAAGTGACTTTCTACCACAACCCTCGCTGTTCAAAGAGCCGTGAAACACTCAAGCTAGTTGAAGAGTTGGGCATAAAGCCGGAAATCATTCATTACCTGGAGACACCGCCGACAGTGGAACAACTTTCTGTCCTGCTGAAACAACTCGGGTTTGATGATGCCCGCCAATTGATGCGAACCAAGGAAGAGCGGTATAAAGAACTGAATCTTGGCGATGGTTCGTTATCCCAAGAAGCCCTGCTACAGGCAATGGCTGAAAATCCAAAATTGATTGAACGCCCAATTGTTGTTGCCGGCAATAAAGCTCGTTTGGGCCGTCCGCCTGAACAAGTCAAAGAAATTCTGGGCTGAATATCCCAAATGAACAAGCATTTTCAATGAACGGTCACCTTTAGGAAAAAACGTTCTGAAAAGTGATGAAACAAAAAAGTGATAGGAGACTACTCTCTATCACTTTTTTATCTGAAACTCATTTTACCTGCCACTTATCAAATCAAAGCTCAAGGATATCTTTCACAAACGGGATAGTGAGCTTACGTTGTGCCACAATGGATGCCCTATCGAGTTCATCCAACGTCTTAAACAATGTTTGCATTTCTCTATCCAACCGTTTCAATACAAAACGCCCGACATCCTCAGGTAATTCAAAACCCCGTAATTTTGCCCGCAATTGCAACGCCTGGATCTTTTCATCATCAGACAAAGGCTGTAATTTGTAAATTTGCCCCCAGTCCAAACGAGATGCCAGATCCGGCAATGTCAGGTTGATCTGGCGTGGAGGACGATCACCCGTGATCAAAAGACACGTCCTGCCAATTTCAACAATTCGGTTATAGAGATTGAAAACCGCCATCTCCCATTCTTGATCGCCGGCAATACACTCAATATTATCAATGCAGACCAATGACAAATGCTCCATGCCATCAAGAACTTCGGGAACAAAATAGGCACGTTTATCCAGCGGTACATATCCCACAGCTTCTTCCTGTTGGGACAATTCGGCACAGGCTGCGTGAAGCAAATGACTCTTGCCCCCGCCATCACGGGACCAAAAATAGATATAATTGCCGTGTGACTGACTGATGGCCAATTTTATTGCAGCTAATAAGGTTGAATTCTCACCTGCAAAGAAACTGGCAAACGTTTCATCATCGGGCAAATATAACGGTAATGAAAGCTGCGACGGTGTATTCAGAAGCACCTCAAACAGAATGGATAACGAACAGCGCTAAGTCTACCACAAAAAGCCCCTATAAATGAAACGAATGCTTTGCTTAAAATGAGCGGGAATTGGCAATGACAATCAATCGATAAAATGGATAATTTACAACCAGTAAAGAGAGACTTTTTCAGAATATATTTCATTGCCTATTTGATGGGTAAAATTGCGAAAGAGCTTTGTTCGTTTATATCGCTCTGTAAATAATAATAAATTCAGAAAGGCGTTAATCGAAATTTGTTGGGGATTTTATTTTGAGAATATTTCGCCTGTGCTTTTTATTAATTGACAAAAAAACATTTATTTTTAGTTTTCAAGAGGTACTGCAATAACAATCCAGAACCATCAGTGAATATGGCATATGAAAAGAGATAATTAATGCCCATGATGTTAAAAGAAAGTTAAATAAATACCTCCAATCTCCACATAATAGAATAAATTCGCCCATGAAAATGACTTACCAAATGCAAATAAATTTACAAATAAAAAGCAAAAAGGGCGCCAATGGCAGCCCTTTTTGTCAGAATAATTCAATTAGGTATAACTTATTCTGTGGCTTCGCTTTTTTTATCATTGCCAATCGATTCTACAGACGCATTAATGTACGGCTCATCTGGACGAATAACGCTTATCAATTTGAACAGCAGGCTCAGGCCAATACCCACGACCGTTGCAAGCGCCATGCCTTTTAACTCCGCTGCACCAATTTGAATTTTCGCCCCGCTCACACCAATAATCAGAATAACGGAAGTCAGAATCAAGTTTTGTGCTTTGCTGTAATCGACTTTTGAATCAATCAGAACCCGGATACCGGATGCACCAATAACGCCATATAACAACAGAGAAACTCCGCCCATTACAGGAACAGGTATCATTTGAATCGCTGCCGCCAATTTACCCACGCAAGAGAGCAATATTGCCAATATCGCAGCACCGCCAATCACCCATGTGCTGTATACGCGGGTCAGTGCCATGACACCAATGTTCTCACCATACGTTGTGTTAGGCGTTGAACCAAAGAAACCGGAAAATATTGTTGAAAAACCATTGGCGAACATGGAACGGTGCAGACCCGGATTTTTCAGTAAATCTTTCTGCACAATATTTGCCGTTACCACCAAATGGCCGACATGTTCTGCAATCACCACAAGCGCTGCTGGCAAAATAGTCATGATGGCAAACCACTCAAAGCGCGGGGTATAAAAAGTTGGCAAAGCAAACCAAGGCGCTTCGCGTACTGGTGTTATATCTACAATTCCCATGAAAAATGACAGTGCATAACCCACCAGAACACCAATCAGAATTGGGATAATCGCCATAAAACCACGGAATACCACCGAACCTAAAATAGTGACACCCAATGTCACCATAGAGACAGTCAGGTTGGTCATATTAACTTCAGCGCCTGCTGCGGGACGCAAACCCGCCATATCAGCAGCCACTCCCGCCAGCTCCAGACCAATTACCGCAACAATCGCTCCCATTGCCGCAGGCGGAAACATGACATTGATCCACCCTCTCCCCGCGACTTTAACAATTAGGGCTACCAAACAGAACAAGAAACCACAAACAATAAACCCACCCAAGGCTAATTCATATCCCAAAGGCAATAACAATAATACCGGGGAAATAAAGGCAAAGCTGGAACCCAAATAAGCAGGAATTTTCCCTTTGCAAATCACCAAATACAATAATGTTCCAATGCCATTGAATAATAAAATAGTGGCAGGATTTACTTTAAATAAAATAGGCACCAAAACAGTAGCGCCAAACATGGCAAATAAATGCTGTAAACTTAATGGAATAGTTTGCGCCAGAGACGGCCTCTCATCTACCCCAATAGTTCTACGGGTCATTACTCATATCCTCTTGTATCATCTTGCTGGAAACAAAAAAAAGCCGACTTTTCAGCCGGCTATAAATCTTATTTAGTACCGAATAATTTGTCGCCGGCATCTCCCAAGCCGGGGACAATATATCCATGCTCATTGAGCCGTTCATCAATTGAGGCGGTATACAGTTCAACATCTGGATGCGCTTTTTCCAATGCCGCAACCCCTTCAGGCGCTGCAACCAGAACCAGTACTTTAATTACCGGGCATCCCGCCTTTTTCAATAGATCAATAGTGGCAATCATTGATCCCCCTGTCGCCAGCATTGGGTCAACGACCAATGCCATGCGTTCACTAATGTCAGAAACCAATTTCTGAAAATAAGGTACAGGTTCGAGTGTTTCTTCATCACGGTATACGCCAACGACGCTGATCCGTGCACTTGGAATATTCTCCAGCACACCATCCATCATACCCAGCCCTGCACGCAGAATAGGCACTACCGTAATTTTTTTCCCTTTAATCTGGTCTATTTCTACCGGACCACACCATCCCTCAATGGTCACTTTCTCAACTTCTAAATCAGCAGTTGCTTCATATGTCAGAAGACTACCCACCTCTGATGCCAATTCACGAAATCGTTTTGTGCTTATATCATGATCTCGCATCAGACCAAGTTTATGTCTAACTAGTGGGTGTTTAACCTCAACGATCTTCATGGGTTTCTCCTAATATAGCCGGCAGATAAAAAAATCGCGGGATTATACCTCCTTTTCGGCATTGCGCCACTATCAATCTACTGATTTTTATCAACTCCAGCTATTTTTCTCTATTTATTATCTGACAGGAAACACGTATAAAGCTATCGCAAACGTTTGCTTAGACTGATAGAATCATTTCCGTTCTGTTTTATACCCTTTGGGTTTCAAGATGCAGATAACAAAACTGCAATTTGCAAAACAACAGGTATATTCATTCAAATGCAACCGCCTGGGAGCTACGCAGTGACCAACAAAACCTCTCTTAGTTATAAAGATGCTGGTGTCGATATTGATGCTGGCAATGCCTTAGTCGATCGTATTAAAGGTGTCGTAAAACAGACCCGTCGCCCTGAAGTGATGGGAGGATTGGGTGGTTTCGGTGCCTTGTGCGCCTTGCCACAGAAATATCGTGAACCTGTACTGGTTTCCGGTACGGATGGGGTTGGTACTAAGCTGCGTTTGGCGATGGATCTGAAACGCCATGACACCATCGGGATTGATTTAGTGGCCATGTGTGTCAATGATTTGGTTGTTCAGGGTGCAGAGCCGCTTTTCTTCCTTGATTACTATGCCACAGGCAAACTGGATGTTGATACCGCCGCCAGTGTTATTACCGGTATTGCGGAAGGCTGCAAACAGGCAGGCTGTGCACTGGTTGGGGGTGAAACAGCCGAAATGCCCGGTATGTATCACGGTGGAGATTATGATGTCGCAGGCTTTTGTGTCGGCGTGGTGGAAAAATCAGAAATCATTGATGGCAGCCAAGTGCAGGTGGGTGATGCATTGATTGCGCTGGCATCCAGTGGGCCGCATTCCAATGGCTACTCCCTGATCCGCAAGATCCTCGAAGTCAGCCAGACTGAACCTGAACGTATTGAACTTAACGGAAAGTCACTCGCAGATCATCTGCTTGCACCGACCCGAATTTATGTCAAATCCATTCTTGGATTGATTGCCGACGTTGACGTTCATGCCATTTCACATCTAACCGGCGGTGGCTTCTGGGAAAACATCCCGCGCGTCCTGCCTGAAAATATGCAGGCAAGAATCGATGCTGCGAGTTGGCAATGGCCGGAAGTATTTACGTGGTTACAGCAAACCGGCAATGTCAGCGATCATGAAATGTACCGCACATTTAACTGTGGCGTGGGGATGATAATTGCGCTACCTCAATCTCAGGCTGATCAGGCAATTTCATATTTGAAAGCAGCAGGAGAAGATGCATGGCAGATCGGTACAATTGCAGAACTCAATGCAGATGAGCAACCGGTTATTATCAGTAAATAATTTAGTCATACATAAATTATTCATGCATAAATTATGTACCGGATAGATTTCATGTTGCAGTCCATAAAGCTGCAACTTGAAAAACAGCGGATATACCGGTCAATGAATTATTTCAGCGAAATACATCCATGAAAAAAATTGTTGTTTTAGTTTCTGGGCACGGCAGCAATCTTCAAGCCATTATTGATGCCTGCCAGCAAAACCGAATTAATGGGCACATAGCTGCCGTATTCAGCAATAATGCTGACGCCTACGGCCTGCAACGAGCCATGCACGCAGGCATTCCAAGCTGTTTCCTTGATCCCAAGGCCTATCCCGACCGCGCCAGCTACGATATCGCCCTGTTCAAGGCGATTGATCAATATCAACCTGATTTAGTGGTCTTGTCAGGCTACATGAGAATTTTATCACCTGATTTTGTTCAGCATTATTATGGGCGTTTACTCAATATCCACCCTTCCCTGTTACCCAAATATCCCGGCCTGCATACCCACCAAAAAGCCATTGAAAACGGCGACAAAGAACACGGTACATCCATCCATTTTGTTACTGAAGAGCTGGATGGCGGCCCTATTATCTTGCAAGCCAAAGTTCCTATTTTTGAGGATGATAAGCTCGAAGATGTTATCCAGCGCGTCCAAAGCCAAGAGCATAATTTCTATCCCATGGTGATTGACTGGTTCTTGAATGGCCGGTTGTCAATGAAAGGGCATGCCGCAATAATGGATGGAAAAGTGTTGCCGCCACAGGGCTACGCATCTGAATAATCTGGGCTATCAACGGTTATCTCTCTTTCGGGTTCATACCTTGTCTGGCTGCAACTTAAAAGAGAGATAGACTCTTAAAAATATTATTAACACAATCATCATTAACATATTGTATTAAGACATAGCTTTGCTGTAGGTTATTATCTCTTATTAATTTATTTTTCTCGCTCAAATAATTTTGATAATTCACCATCTGAAAAATATTAATCTGGAAATAAATATTTATATTGCAATAATTAGATAATGAAAATATGCATACCCTATTGATTTCAAGATGCGCCGCGCCGACAAGAGAACGAATTTGCCCGACCAAAGGCCGAGAGGAAAGAGCCTTTCAGTCACCTTCCGGAGCATAGATAACCGTCTATTTATAAAAACGGTGGCCGGAGTGAATGAACGCAGCCAACAAAGAGGCAACTTGAAAGACGATGGGTATAGAACCCAGAAGCACTGAGGTATCCAATGTCCGGTGATGTAGAAAACCCTGCAATAAAATTACGTCCTCTTGAACGGGAAGATCTCCCTTTTGTTCATCAGATGGATAATAATGCCAGTGTCATGCGTTATTGGTTTGAAGAGCCTTATGAAGCCTTTGTTGAGTTATCCGATCTTTATGACAAGCACATTCATGATCAAAATGAACGTCGCTTTATCATTGAAAGCCTGAACTCCAAAGTGGGTTTAGTGGAAATAGTTGAGATAGATTACGTCCACCGCCGTGCTGAATTCCAGATTATCATTGCTCCTGCTTACCAAGGGCAAGGCTATGCGGCAATAGCCGTCGAACTCGCAATGGAATATGCTTTTGCTGTTTTGAACCTCTATAAACTGTATTTGATTGTTGATAAAGAGAACACCAAAGCAATCCATATCTATAAGAAACTGGGGTTCCTGACTGAAGGCGAACTCATCGATGAATTTTTTGTGAACGGCTCTTATCATACAGCCATTCGGATGTGCACTTTCCAGCACAATTATTTTGCCAATAAAGCCCGTAAGTCCTAAACCAGCACGCTGGTTCATAAACTGAATGGAAAATCAAACGGAGTAGTAATGTCCCACGATCGTCTCTATACCGAAAAAGAACTCAGCTGGCTCTCTTTCAACGAACGTGTACTTCAAGAAGCGGCTGACAAAAGTAATCCGCTGATTGAAAGAATGAGGTTTTTAGGTATCTACTCCAATAACCTGGATGAATTCTATAAGGTTCGCTTCGCCGACGTAAAACGGCGCATTCTTATCAGTGAAGAACAGGGTTCAGCCACCAGTGGCCGCCAGTTACTGAGGAAAATCGAAGCCAAAGTTGCCAAAACCGATCAGGAATTTGACGAACTGTACAATGATCTGCTGCTGGAAATGGCCCGCAATCAGATTTTTTTAATCAATGAGCGGCAAATATCCCCGAATCAACAGATCTGGCTGCGCCAATATTTTCGCCAGCACCTGCGCCCGCACATAACGCCAATTGTTATCAATCCGGGAACTAATTTAGTTGAGTTTCTAAAAGATGACTATACCTACCTGGCCGTTGAAATTATCCGCGGGCAAGACACCCAATACGCACTGTTGGAAATTCCCTCTGACAAGGTTCCTCGTTTCGTTAACTTGCCGCCGGAAATGCCTCGCAAGCGCAAGTCAATGATATTGTTGGATAATATACTTAGGTATACGTTGGATGAAATATTCAAGGGGTTTTTCGATTACGATGCCTTGAATGTTTACTCCATGAAAATGACCCGTGATTCTGAATATGACCTTGTCTCAGAAATGGAATCAAACCTGCTGGAATTAATGTCTTCCACTTTAAAACAGAGGCTGACGGCAGAGCCTGTGCGGTTTGTGTACCAGCGTAATATGCCTGACGAAATGGTGGAATTACTGCGCAGCAAATTAGGCTTGTCGAATGATGACTCGGTGATTGCAGGCGGCCGATACCATAATTTCAAAGATTTCATCAAATTCCCCAACGAAGGCAACCGGAATCTTTTGAATAAACCCATGCCGCGGCTGCGCCATACTTGGTTCGACCATTTCCGCAATGGTTTCGATGCCATTCGCGAAAAAGATGTCCTGCTTTACTATCCTTACCATACATTTGAACATGTACTGGAATTGTTGCGTCAGGCTTCTTTCGATCCAAGTGTTCTCTCAATCAAGATCAATATCTACCGTGTTGCGAAAGATTCCCGCATCATTGACTCCATGATCCATGCGGCACACAACGGTAAAAAAGTTACGGTTGTGGTGGAATTACAAGCCCGCTTTGATGAAGAAGCCAATATCCATTGGGCAAAACGGCTTACCGAAGCCGGTGTACATGTTATTTTCTCTGCCCCAGGCCTGAAAATTCACGCGAAGCTGTTTATCATTTCCCGCTTAGAAGGCAGCGAGATTATTCGTTACGCCCATATTGGCACAGGGAATTTCAATGAAAAAACGGCGCGGTTGTATACCGATTATTCTCTGTTGACGGCAAAACCGGAAGTCACCAATGAAGTCCGCCGGGTATTCAACTTTATTGAAAACCCATATCGTCCTGTCACTTTCGATAATCTGATGGTCTCCCCCCAAAATTCACGTACTATGCTGAATCACCTGATCGATCAAGAAATCGAAAATGCGAAGGCCGGCGAGATCTCTGGAATTACCCTAAAAATCAATAACCTTGTCGATAAAGATTTGGTAAATAGACTTTATGATGCTTCAGGGGCTGGAGTCAAAATTCGTCTTCTGGTGCGGGGCATGTGCTCTTTAGTCCCCAATCAAGCCGGTTTTAGCGAGAATATCCAGGTCATCAGCATCGTGGATCGCTTTCTGGAACATGATCGCGTTTACGTTTTCACCAATAAAGGCGATGAAAAAGTCTTCCTTTCATCAGCTGACTGGATGACCCGCAATATCGATTACCGCATTGAAGTTGCCGTTTGTCTGCTCGATCCCATGTTGAAACAACAAGTTTTGGATATCCTTGATTTGCAATTCAGCGATACGGTCAAAGCCCGTTATATTGATAAAGAGTTGAGCAATCGCTATGTTCCGCGCGGGAATAAGCGTAAAATCCGTGCACAAATCGCTATATACGATTACCTGAAAAATCTTGAACAACCAGAAACAAGAGCCTGATCTATGCCGTTGAAACACGACACCCCCATACCTAAGCCCCAAGAAATTGCCACAATCGATTTGGGTTCGAATAGTTTTCATATGGTAATCGCCCGCATTGTCAATGGTGCAATACAAGTTATCGGACGGTTAAAAAAGCGGGTGCATCTTGCCGATGGCCTGAACAGCAAAAATGAACTAAGCGAAGAGGCTATCAACCGGGGGCTTGCTTGCCTTTCTCTGTTTGCAGAGCGGTTGCAGGGTGTTCCGGCGGATAATGTCTGTATGGTGGGCACCCATAGCTTACGTGAAGCGACCAATGTTCAAGAGTTCTTGAAACGGGCAAAAGAAGTTATCCCCTATCCGATTGAAATCATTTCTGGTCATGAAGAAGCTCGCTTGATCTTTATGGGCGTTGAACATACACAGCCCGAAAAAGGCCGGAAACTGGTGATTGATATTGGGGGCGGCTCCACAGAATTGGTCATTGGTGAAGATTTCGAGCCGTTGTTGATTGAAAGCCGTCGCATGGGTTGCATCAGTTTTGCCCACCAATTTTTTCCGGACGGCGTGATTAGTGAACTCAATTTTTGTAAAGCACGGCTTCAGGCAGCACAGAAACTAGAAAATCTGGTCTGGCAATTTCGCTCCAAAGGCTGGGATTTTGCCTTGGGTGCATCAGGGACAATTAAAGCCATTCATAAATTATTGGTGGAACAGGGTGAAAAAGATGGCCTGATCACACCAGAGCGGCTCAATATGCTGGTAAGGCGCATTCTGAAATACAAAAATTTCGATGCGCTGGATTTGCCGGGGCTGACCGAAGATCGCAAACATATCTTTGTGCCCGGTCTTGCAATTATGTGCGGCATTTTCGACGCCTTGCACATTCAAGAGTTACGCTTGTCTCAAGGAGCGCTGAGGGAAGGTGTGCTTTACGAAATGGAAGACCGCTTTCGCCATCAAGATATCCGCCAACGAACCGCCAAAAGCCTTGCAGAACACTACAATATTGACCGGGATCAGGCCGACCGCGTCTGGAATACCGCCAAAAACCTTTATGAACAATGGGCAGAGCAAAATCCCCAACGAGTACAACCACAACTGGAATCGATTCTATTGTGGGCGGCCATGTTGCATGAAGTTGGTTTAAGCATCAATTTGAGTGGGTTGCAACGCCATTCCGCTTATATCCTGCAACATACCGACCTGCCGGGATTTAATCAGGAACAGCAATTATTGCTGGCAACACTGGTACGCTACCATCGCAAAGCCATTAAGGTAGATGATCATCCCCGCTTCTATCTGTTCAAGAAAAAACAGTATTTACCTATACTTAAAATATTACGATTGGCAACTCTGTTGAATAATCAACGCCAATCCACCACAACACCTGATACACTAAGGCTGGAAACCGATTACGGTCATTGGGCACTCTACCTGCCAAAAAACTACTTAACGCAAAACGCCCTTGTGCTGCTCGATTTAGAAAAAGAGCAGGATTACTGGAGTGATGTCACTGGCTGGCACTTACATATCAAAGAAGAGGAATCGTCTTAACGGTTTCAGTTGATTACGCTAAGTGCGAGCACTCAGTTTTGCCTTATTTTTTGCCTTACTGAAAAGGTACACCAATGTTACAGCCGGCTTTTACACCTGACAATTCAGCCATTGCCAATCAGCATTCCCAGAAATTGGCGCATGCCCGTCAACGTCTGCTTTCACTGTTTATTGACGATAAATTATTTGTTGAGAAATTATTGGCTCAGACAGACGCTTTTTCCAGCGTCAGCGATGAACAGTTACTTGAAAAAATAGAGGAAACCAAAAAGTTATTGCTCAGCCTGCATGCTGCTGATATTGCCGATATTCTGGAAGCGTTGCCTTATGATGAACGCCTCGCTTTATGGCGGTTGATAGACAATAACCAACGCGGTGAAGTTTTGGTGGAAGCCTCTATCCCTGTCTGGGATAACTTGATCAAAGATATGTCTGATGTTGAGCTATTGCGCTCTATCGGCACGCTGCATGTAGATGAACAAGCTTATATCGTAGAGCACCTTCCCCGTGAAACAACTCGCCGACTGCTGACTTATCTGGAACCAAGCCAACGCAATCGCATTCGCGAAGTATTGCAGTACCACAAAGATAGTATCGGCCAGATGATGGATTTTGAATTTGTGACCGTACGGGGAAACGTAACACTGAACGCAGTGCAACGCTTTTTGCGTTCCCGTGGCTCTATTCCAAACACGACAGATAAAATCTTTGTTATTGATCGTAAAAATCGCCTTCAGGGAGAGCTTCTCCTTACCACATTGTTGACCAACGCTCAGGATAAACTGGTTGCCGAAGTCATGAATACAGACACGGTGACTTTCTCACCTGAGCAAAAAGGCGAAGATGCCGCGAGCGCATTCGAACGTTACGATTTAATTTCCGCAGCCGTGGTAGACAATAATGGTCGTTTGATGGGACGCCTGACCGTTGAAGATATCGTTGATACATTAAACGAAGAAACAGATACCAATATCCGCCGCATGGGGGGTCTGAGCCGGGAAGAAGATGTTTTCGCGCCAGTCGGTCAGGCGGTGAAAACCCGCTGGACATGGTTGGCCATCAATCTATGTACGGCTTTTGTGGCTTCAAGGGTTATTGGCCTGTTTGAGCATACTATTTCACAACTGGTTGCCCTCGCAGCGTTGATGCCTATTGTCGCGGGCATCGGGGGAAATACCGGAAATCAGACAATCACCATGATTGTTCGTGCTCTCGCGCTTCACCAAATCCAACGGGGCAGCTTTTCTTACCTGCTATTGAGAGAGTTTGGTGTCGCCTTGATCAACGGTATTATTTGGGGCGGGATCATGGGAATTGTCACATATCTGCTCTACAGTGACCTTGCTATGGGAATTGTGATGACGATGGCGATGATATTGAATCTCCTGATGGCGGCGCTGATGGGCGTACTGATTCCGTTTATTATGATGAAACTGGGAAGAGATCCCGCAATTGGTTCCAGTGTGATGATTACCGCCATTACCGATACTGGCGGGTTCTTCATCTTTTTGGGGCTGGCGACATTATTTTTGGTGTGAACATATCCCCATAGGTTTCCAGATACTGCATAACAGCAAGTGAACGAACTTTTCCAGCTAAAGGCTGGTTCTCAGTGAGAGGCAAAAACCTCTCACTTATCCCAAGAACATCATTTCAAAAATACCCCCCAAAAACTTAGTGGGAAAACTTACCGAAATCGCATCAATCGATTTAAATTTCCCAGTTTAAAAAATAAAAAGTATGGCTCTTATTAAAAATATTCGCTGAAAAGATTCATTCATCTCATTTGAGTAATATTAAAATTATTGCAAATTAATTTCTTTCTTGCCTTTAAAACAGCATAAGACACACCACCAAAATATATAAAATAACTAAAAAAATCAAAATATTAAAAATTTAACCCCTCAGCTTAAACTGATAATTACGTCCTGATTCTATCCAAAAAAAATCATCATTTTCTTCTATTATCACAAAAAAATATAAAAAATATTTTTATATTTCTTTAAATATTCTTACTCTTCGAAATAAATAGAAGTATTTAATTCAGATAACAATCCAAATGTGAATTAGGAGAGTTTTGTGAGAAAAATCCCATTTCTATTGTTGATATCTTTTTTGTTGCTTTTTACCACCTCCTCTCAGGCAAAAGAAGCCAAAGTCACTATTGCCTGGCAATCCATCGCCGATCCCGCAAAAGTCGCCCAATTTAATCGCTCCTTTGAAAAAGAGGTAAAGGCCAATGTTCAATGGCGCAAGTTTGACAGCGGCGCGTCCATTTTAAGAGCCATGGCTTCCGGCGATGTACAAATTGGTTACATTGGCAGCAGCCCATTGGCGATAGCAGCAAGCCGCAAATTACCCATCAAGGCATTCTTGATTAATTCCCAGATTGGTCAATCCGAATCCTTTGTCGTGAGGCCACAGATACGCCAGCCAGAGCAACTGAAAGGCAAACGCATTGCCGTGCCTTTTATTTCCACTGCGCACTACAGCCTGCTTTCCGCCTTAAGGCACTGGGGCATAGCACCGGAAGAGGTGAAAATAGTGAACATGCAACCTTCTGCTATCGTGGCAGCTTGGAAAAGGGGGGATATCGACGGTGCCTATGTTTGGTCTCCATCCTTAAACGAAATCACGACCACTGGACATGTTTTGACCGACTCAAACCAAGTCAGTCAATGGGGAAACATGACACTGAATGTCTGGGTTGTCCGCAATGACTTTGCCGAAAAACATCCCAAATTAGTCACTGAATTTACCCGAGCCATACAAAATGAAAATAATCGCTACCTCAGCAACCCTCAGCAATGGCTGGCTGCTCGCGAGAACATTGCGGCTATTGCCTCATTCAGCGGATTACCGGCAGAGCAAGTGGCACATTGGGTTGAAGCAAACCATTATTTCGGAATTCAGGAACAACAAACCTTGTTGCAGCAAAAAATACCCGAAGTGATTAAAAAGACCACCCAGTTTTTAACGCAACAAGGAAAATCGTCAGACATAAAAAGGGATTACCACGAATATGTGACTGATGCCTTTATTCATCAAGCCTATCCGGCTAACCAATAAGAGAGGTGTTCGATATGCTCTCCATTAATCACCTCAGTATGAAATATCAGGATAGATTGGTATTGAACAATATCAATTTTAATATTGAACCTGAAAAATTCGTTGTGATCCAAGGGCCTTCTGGCTGCGGAAAAACGACATTACTCAATCTGATCGCAGGTTTTTTACAACCTTTTTCCGGACAAATTCTACTGGACGGTGTTCCCCTGACCGGGCCGGGCCAAGATCGCGGAGTGATATTCCAAGGCGATGGATTAATGCCGTGGCTGAATGTTATTGATAACGTAGCACTCGGTTTAAAATTCATCGGCGTCACCAAACAAGAACGGCTGGATATCGCCCGTGATCTGCTTATTCAAGTTGGGCTGGCCGAATATGAAACCGCCCAGATCTGGCAACTTTCCGGCGGGCAGCGTCAACGCGTGGGCATCGCCCGGGCATTGGCCATTAACCCACAGATATTACTGCTGGATGAGCCTTTTGGCGCCTTGGATATCTATATCCGGGCACAAATGCAGGAGCTGCTGTTGAAGCTATGGCACAGCACAGGCAAACAGTGCTTACTTATCACCCATGATATTGAAGAAGCAATATTTATGGCTGAAGAACTCTATCTGCTATCTTCTTCGCCGGGCCAAATAGTTGAACGTCTGACGCTGGATTTTGGTCGTCGCTTTATACAGGGAGAAAGCAGCCGTCATATAAAATCTGATCCACAATTTATTGCCTGCCGTGAATATGTTCAGGATAAGATTTTCAATGACTTGGGGGGCAAATAATGCGCTCTCAACAAGAAAACACTTTGTCGGTATTGAATATCCATCGTCGTTACCAACGTTTGATCGGATGGTTGTCTGCTTCATACCTTGGATTGCGGATCATTTCTGTCTTCGCCTTGCTGCTGATCTGGTGGTTTATCACAGAAAAAGGTTGGGTTGATCCTATCATTCTACCCTCCCCCAAACAGGTTATTGCCCAGCTTGTCAGCGCCGCGGGTGATCTCGGATTTATGGGTGTTACTCTCTGGGAACACCTTTGGGCCAGCCTGAGTCGAATATTACTGGCCTTGCTGTCTGCGGTGATTATCGGCATCCCTGTCGGTATAGCGATGGGCATCAGCAAAAAGATACAGGCTATTTTAGATCCCTGGATTGAATTTTATCGCCCTGTCCCTCCCCTTGCTTACTTGCCTTTGATTGTGATTTGGTTTGGCATTGGGGAATTTTCAAAAATATTGCTGATTTGGGCATCAATGCTGCCTCCGGTCATCCTATCAACGGTTGCCGGCGTACAAAATGCGAACGTTACCCGAATCAGGGCGGCGAGATCGCTGGGGGCAAACCGCCGCCAACTGCTGACAAACATTATATTACCCAATGCATTGCCTGAAATTCTGATTGGTTTGCGAATTGGGCTGGGTGTGGGTTGGTCTACTTTGGTTGCGGCTGAGTTAATTGCAGCAACACAAGGGCTGGGGTTCATGGTGCAATCTGCTGGTGAATTTTTGTCAACCGATATGGTCATTGCCGGGATCTGTGTGATAGCGCTTATTGCATGTACGCTTGAATTAGGATTGCGGGTATTGCAAAAACGTTTGGTTCCTTGGTACGGGGCAAAACAGTAAGCCCACCATTGACGATGGGCCTGTGAAGCCTATTTCGACAATGACACATGATTTGGTACGGTATTTAGCTTGATTCAATAATAAAAAAACGCCGATGTTCAAATCGGCGTTTTTTCCAAAGATTAATATACCCTATCGTCCCAAACACTGTATCCAGATGTTCCCGCCATATGATGATGGCAAATAATGTCTTTATATTTAATAGAGACTTTCTCTTCGGGTTGCGCTTCCGAATGATTGGCGCTGTGTGGATAATTCGGTGATAGCTCAATGATTGTCGCATCACGGCATTCAATAGAATAATATAATTCCTGCGCCCCTGATTGTGCTGTACGATAAAAATCAAATTTCAGATTCAATGTTTCATTATCCGAAATTGCCATCATTAATAATGGTGACGACTTATCTTGCGGCTTTATAAATACAATTGGGCTATGGTTAACATTTTGCTCTCTGTGAATAGAATGATGGAGATTCAATACAAATATCTCATTTTCATGACCAACCTGATATTTATTACCGATGGACTCAACAGAAGAGCAACCTTGTGAAATCACCCCCTGTTTGTCTCCTTTCAATGTTAAATAAATAATATTTGCCATAAAAACTCCCTGTTATGGTTAGTGGTTAAGCTGCATTAAGTGGGGTAAAACAGTGCTAATATATCCCTAAACATGGTCACTTGGGTAGATAAAAAGTGATGATATTCACTCTAAATAACGTTTATACCCTATTAACTCCAAGCTTCAGGAAGCGACGTATTATCATCCCGCGTCGCGGGATGGTAATACATGCACCTTGAAGTACGAGGCGTATAAATATCTTATTTACTCGCAGCATTTACTGGAATTGAAAAAATATATTCTTTTCATTCTATTTTTATATTTATATTATCCCAATCTCCTTTAAATATTTAATCTCAAAAACCGCCTTGAGATTAATCTAATATTTGAAAATGACAAAATTAATGGCGGCGTATAGCAGCCGCCTTATTTTAATCAATCCGTTTAATTTCCCCCACCAGAAAAATATAAGAAAAAGACCCGATCAACGCGACAACCGAGATATAAACCAAGGCAGGGGAAAAACCATGGTTCTGCGCTAAATATCCCACCACCAGCGGAACGGTGATCCCACCCAATCCACCAATGAAATTGAATATCCCTCCCGTAAGGCCAATTAAATGTGCGGGAGCCAAAGAAGAAACAAGTGACCAAGTGATAGAAGACAGCCCATTGCCAAAAAATGTCAGCGCCATTAAGGACGTGATCAGCATGGGATTATTTGTATAATTTGCGCCAACAATACATGTTGAAATCAACAGGCCACAAATGATGGGCGTTTTACGCGACAAACTCAAAGAATGGCCTCTCTTAACCAGTTTATCTGCAATCCAACCGGATAGAAGCACCCCCACAAATGCCGCCAAAAAAGGAACCGTTGTCATAAAACCGACCTTAAGTGCAGCAATCCCTTTTTCTTGGGTCAAATAATTCGGAAACCAAGTTAAGAAAAACCACAGTGTCGAACCCAGAGAAAATTGGCCCAGGTAAACACCCAGCAATTTGCGATTAAACATTAATTTCCAATCTTTTTTCGTCAAAGACAAATTGCCTTTTTTCTCTGCACGACTCTCACCATCCACCAAGCCACGGTGTTTACGGATATAGTCAAGCTCTTGCTGATTGAGCCTTTTGCTCTTATTCGGGGGCTGATAAACCTTCATCCAGATAAACGCCCAAATAATCCCGATACCGCCAGTGATAATAAACACCCAACGCCAATTCATAATTTCCTGAATCCAAATAAGTAACGGAGTCAAGAAAGCCAACCCGACATACTGACCGGAAGTATAGAAAGCGATCGCTGAAGCACGTTCTTGTTCAGGAAACCAACTGGTCACAATGCGGTTATTGGCTGGAAATGCCGGAGCTTCGAAAATACCGGTCATTGCCCGTAAGCCAATCAAGGATAATAAACCTGTGGCAACTCCCTGCAAAAGGGTTGCCACAGACCAGCCTAAAATGGCGACAAAATAGATCAGCCTGGAGCCAACTCGATCAACAAGCCAACCGCCGGGAATCTGGCACAGTGCATAGAGCCAAGAGAAAGCAGAAAAAACGTATCCCATCTGGGTTTTATTGATATCGAATTCTTGCTGAATATGTTCGGATGCAACAGCGAGATTTGCTCTGTCAACATAGCAAATAACCACTGTGATAAAGAGGATTACCAAAGTCAGGTAACGGCGGTGAGCCAGTCTTGTCGTCGTATTCGAAATGCCCATACGCCCATCTCCCAATCTTCACTGCCAAATCTGGGCATAACCCTTACCAACACTGTAAAACTGTCAGTGCCGTGGATCACCATTCAGCTACGGAGCCATCATCATGGCGCCACAGCGGATTACGCCAATCAGCAACATTTTGGCTGCGGAAAATAACTTGTTCCTCATCGATTTCAACGCCCAATCCCGGCTTTGTCAGAGGGTAGAAATGACCACCTGTCATATCGAAATCATTTTTATTTCTCACAAAATCCAAGAGTTCTGCGCCCTGGTTATAATGGATCCCCATACTCTGTTCTTGGAAAATCGCGTTGCGGGAAACAAAATCGATATGAAGGCAGGCAGCGAGTGCAATCGGGCCGAGCGGGCAATGGGGTGCCAATGCGACATCATAGGCTTCAGCCATAGATGCAATCTTATGACACTCCGTAATGCCACCCGCATGAGAGAGATCAGGTTGCAGAATGGACACGCCCCCATTTTCCAAAACACGCTTGAACTCAAAGCGAGAAAACATGCGTTCCCCTGCTGCAATCGGGATATGTGTTTGAGCCGCCAGGCGAGGATAATATTCTGCCTGCTCCGCCAGAACAGGCTCTTCAATAAAGAGTGGACGATAAGGCTCCAGTTCATGGATTAACACTTTCGCCATCGGGGCACTGACCCGCCCATGGAAATCCAGCCCGAATTCTATCTGATGACCAAACGCTTCCCGAATTTGTGCCACAACACTGACGGCTGCATCCACTTTTCGAGCAGTGTCTATTATTTCCAGCTCTTCGCAGCCATTTAGCTTGAAGGTATCAAAACCTATTTTGCACAAGTTTTCGATACCTGCAATGACCTCCGCCGGACGATCTCCCCCTACCCAACTGTAAGCTTTGATTTTGTCCCTCACCAATCCCCCAAGCAGTTGCCAGACAGGTGCCTTTAAAACTTTCCCTTTGATATCCCAGAGAGCCTGATCAATTCCGGCAATGGCGCTCATCAAGACAGGCCCGCCGCGATAGAAACCGCCCCGATACATCACCTGCCACAAGTCATTAATTCTGGCCGGATCCTGACCAATAAGATATTCCCCCAACTCATGAACGGCCATTTCAACCGTGCGCGCCCGTCCTTCAATGGTAGGTTCTCCCCACCCAACAACCCCGTCATCTGTTTCCATTTTCAAGAACATCCACCGCGGAGGTAAGCGATACGTTGTGAGTTTAGTGATTTTCATTGCACACCTCTTATTGCATTACCTTTTATCGATTACTTTTTATTTTTTGCTTTGCTGCTCTGTATGCCTTCACAAATGTCATGGCTTTTTCTTTGGTGCGGTTGGCCGGTTGTCCTGCACGGTACAAATCACTCCCCAGCCCCGCGCCCAAACAGCCCACAACCAACCATTCATGTAAATTTTCCGGCGTCACGCAACCCGCGCAAAATGGCAATGAAGGAAAGATTAGTTTGCCAGTTCATATGCAATATTCCTTATGCCTGCGAGAAATGCAGCATCACCCTCAACTAACTGGGTTGATAATTGGAAATAGTTAAATGCGGCCTGATAACGGGCTGCCAGTTTAGGTTCCGCCACAATAGTGATCGGTTGTGCATGAAGAGATTGATTTGTGCCACAGGCAAGCTGTTTCGTCATGGTTGCCACTTCATGGCCAATCAGCAACCCGGACAAAAATTCGCTGACAAACTCAGCAGGCAACGCTTTTAAGACATGTGCAGCGCGGACTTCAAAGAGTTGTGGTAACAAAGCAGGAGATTCGATACCACGCAATAGCCCTGAATTAAATGTACCGGCATCCGTTTGCTGCTCAGGCAAGCCAGCCATAATGACTGGCAGGTCAGAATCTTCTCGCCAACCTGCTGTAATCTCAGCCAACACTGTTATGGGTGAAACACCTTTCAGCTTTGTCACACCTGCCTCTGATTGGCGACGTTCTAAACAGACCTCATCATCGAAAATCCAGGCACGCAGATTTGTGGAGCCCCAATCTATAGCAATGTAGCGGAATGTCATATTCATGCCCCTTATTCGCAGGTGCTTGAAATATCGCTTAATGTTTGTAACAAGATGCAAATGATAAAGATGTCAGTAATTAGGTATAAACAACAAGGTATTGGTGTTGATAATAAGATGTTGGAGAAAATACTTTACTGGTGATAAATCGGACAGGCTGGACACTCTGCCAAGGTCTTTGCCAAAAATAGAATATGGCGCCAATAGAATGTAGTGAAAATAGTATGTAAATATATATGTAGTGGAAATAATACGTAGCGAAAAACAAATGAATCACAAAGTGGGTTCACTCTATCCTGATTTAATCCAGTTGAACCTCAACGTTGATCACAAAAAACATAATCCGTGGCTTTTGATAGCTCAAACATCATTAACATTGCATATTGATTGAATCCCCTGCATCATCAATCGTGATTACCCTCCGGAAATGACAACTAAAAAAAAGACGCGATAAAGCCCCTAACATAATTTTTCATGAAATATTGGATTGTTCATCACAAAATCTAAAGGGAGCCATTGTCCAAAACATTATCTTTTTGACATAAGCTCCATACTTTCTTCATTATTGGTTAATTCTAACTGGTTACACTAATAATAAGTTCTGTATCTATTTGATATTAGATGTGGCATGACTGCCTATCGTCACAACATTTCGTCACAATATTGAGAGAATGTCGAGCTAATGAATAACAAAAGCCGTTCCTACTTTTTCCGAGTCGCTGCGGTGCTGGCCGTGATTATCGCTGCGGCTTTCTTTGCCTGGAAACACTTCGGTGCGCCAACCCCCTCAAACAAAGCTCAAAATCCGGGAGCAAAGCAAAGCGCCAGCAACCAGGTTATCCCTCCGGTGCAAGTAGCAACGGCTGCAATAAAATCTGTTCCACATTATTTAAGTGGCCTGGGAACAGTTCAAGCCACAAACACCGTAACCATCACCAGTCTCGTAGAAGGCCAATTGATAGCGCTGCATTTCAATGAAGGCCAATATGTCAAAAAAGGGGATTTGCTGGCCGAAATCGATCCCCGTCCGCTTCAGGTTAAGCTGGCAAGGGCACAAGGGCAATATGCCAGAGATCTGGCAACATTGACCAATGCCAAACAGGATTTAAGCCGCTTTCAGCAATTAGCAAAAAATAAACTGATATCTCAACAAGATTTGGATAAGCAGATGGCGTTGGTTCGCCAAAGTGAAGCCAGCCTGAAAGCCGATCAATCAGATATCGACGATGCAAAACTGCAATTGGCCTATAGCCGCATTACTGCGCCAATTTCCGGCCGAACCGGGTTAAAGCGCATCGATGTCGGCAACTATGTTTCTGCCGGAGGTGGAACACCAATTGTAGTAATTACCCAAGTCGATCCCATTGATGTACTGTTTTCCCTGCCAGAAAACGATATCAGGGCGGTACTCAACGCCCAGAAAAATAACAAGGACGTCAGCGTCAGTGCATGGGATCGCAATAATCAGCAACAATTGGCACAAGGCAAGCTGCTCAGCATTGATAATCAGATTGATGTTACGACAGGCACGATCAAAATGAAGGCTCAATTCAATAATCAAGGCAATGCACTGTTTCCGAATCAGTTCGTCAATATTCAGATGAAAGTCAATACATTGCAAAACGCTGTCGTGATCCCTAACGCAGGGTTGCAAATGGGAAATAACGGTCATTTTGTCTGGAAAGTCGATAAAGACAATAAGGTCAGCAAAAATAAGGTCACTGTGGGGCTGCAAAATAGCCAATTTGCGGTCATTAGCAGCGGTGTTTCAGCCGGCGATCGCGTTGTCACTGACGGCATCGACCAACTGACTGATGGCGCCAAAGTCGAAATTGTCAAACCGTTGTCCGTGGCGTCACTTGAAGATGACAGCAGCAAGAAGAATCCGGCTCAATCAAACAGCCAGTCAGGCAATGGCGTGGAGAATCCGTAATGCAATCTGATTCGCCAATGACAGGCGGAGGGCCATCCCGCCTGTTTATACTGCGCCCCGTTGCCACGACGTTGTTTATGCTGGCCATTTTGTTGGCAGGGATTATCGGCTATCGGATGTTGCCCGTTTCTGCCTTGCCACAAGTGGATTACCCTACAATTCAGGTGGTTACTCTGTATCCCGGCGCCAGCCCAGATGTAATGACATCAGCCGTGACAGCGCCACTGGAGCGCCAATTCGGGCAAATGTCCGGCTTGAAACAAATGTCATCCAGAAGCTCCGGGGGAGCGTCAGTCATTACTCTGGTTTTCCAGCTTTCTCTGCCGCTTGATGTGGCAGAACAAGATGTGCAGGCTGCCATTAATTCAGCCAGTAATCTCTTGCCGGACGATTTGCCCTACCCGCCTATTTACAACAAGGTCAATCCGGCGGATCCGCCTATTTTAACGCTGGCTGTCACCTCCGATGCCCAAACCATGACGCAAGTGCAAGATATGGTGGAAACCCGCGTTGCCCAACGTATCTCTCAGGTCAGTGGCGTTGGTTTGGTGACATTGGCTGGCGGACAACGCCCTGCCGTGCGTGTGAAATTGAACGCACAAGCCATCGCTGCCCAAGGGTTGGATAGTGATATGATCCGCGCCGCCATCATGAAAGCCAATGTAAATTCAGCAAAAGGCAGTTTTGACGGGCCGACACGCTCAGTCACAATTTCATCCAACGACCAGATGAAATCCATTGATGATTATCGCAAACTCATCGTGGCCTATAAAAATGGCGCTCCGGTTCGCCTGCGTGATGTTGCTGCCATTGAGCAAGGGGCAGAAAATGACAAGCTGGGCGCATGGGCCAATGAAAAACCTGCCATTGTCCTCAACGTCCAACGCCAACCCGGTGCGAATGTTATTGAAACAACGGATAATATTCGCGCCATGCTGCCTGAGTTGATTGGCAGCCTGCCTAAATCTGTCAAAGTAGATGTTTTGACAGACAGAACCGTGACTATCCGTAGCTCGGTCAAGGACGTGCAATTTGAGCTGTTGTTGGCTATTGCGCTGGTTGTGATGGTGATTTACCTGTTTTTGCGCAATACCACAGCAACCTTGATTCCAAGTATTGCCGTACCACTTTCTCTGGTGGGTACCTTCGCCGTTATGTATTTCTGCGGTTTTTCCGTCAATAACCTCACGTTAATGGCATTGACCATCGCAACTGGCTTTGTCGTGGATGATGCCATTGTCGTTATCGAAAATATTTCCCGTTATATCGAACGAGGAGAAAAACCGCTGGCAGCCGCATTAAAAGGAGCCGGGGAAATCGGCTTTACCATTATTTCCCTGACCTTCTCATTGATTGCTGTCTTGATCCCGCTGTTGTTTATGGGGGATATTGTCGGCCGCCTCTTCCGCGAGTTTGCCATTACTCTCGCTGTCGCCATTTTAATTTCTGCAGTCGTGTCACTGACGCTAACGCCGATGATGTGTGCGCGAATGCTGAAATCTGAAGCGGACATCAAACATAACCGTTTCGAACAAGCCTGCGAGCGTTTCTTCGAGCGCATGATTGCGATATATGCCGTCTTTCTGAAACGGGTATTGAACCATCCTTGGATTACATTGGGTGTTGCATTCGGAACAATGGCTCTGACCGCCCTGCTCTATGTCATGATCCCAAAAGGTTTTTTCCCTTTGCAAGACAATGGGTTGATTCAGGGTACACTTGAAGCGCCCCAATCCATTTCATTCCACGCAATGGCAGATAAACAGCAACAAGTTACCGCTCTATTGCTGAAAGATCCTGCCGTAGAAAATATCTCTACTTTTGTGGGTGTTGACGGCAATAACCCAACATTAAATAACGCGCGCGTGCAAATTACACTAAAACCCCTCGACCAGCGTGATCAACGCATAGATGAGGTTATTCCACGCTTGCAGGCCAGTATTGCTGGTGTACCCGACGTCAAACTGTATCTGCAACCGACCCAAGATTTAACGATTGATACGCAAGTATCCCGCACTCAGTACCAATTTACATTGCAGGCCACTTCCCTTGATGAACTCAGCATCTGGGTGCCTAAACTACAGCAAGCCCTGAAGCAGCGCCCAGAACTGGCTGATATCGGTAACGATTGGCAGAATCAAGGACTGGTGGCCTACCTCAATGTCAATCGCGATATGGCCAGCCGATTGGGGATCTCAATGGCCGCCGTGGATAATGCCCTGTACAACGCATTCGGCCAACGCTTGATTTCGACCATTTACACTCAGTCAAATCAGTATCGTGTGATCCTTGAACAAGATACGGACAATTCATCAGGTCTGGATGCACTCAACAATGTTTATTTGTCTGGCAATGATGGCAAAATGGTGCCGCTTAATGCAATTGCGACGGTTGAACAGCGGTTGGGCAATCTGTCCATTAATCATCTACAACAGTTTCCTTCTGCCACTTTCTCATTCAATGTTTCGAAGCACTCGTCCCTTGAACAGGCGGTCAATGCTGTTAAAGAAACTGAGCGGGCGATCCAGATGCCAAAAGACATTATCACTCAGTTTCAAGGGGCAACATTAGCATTCCAGGATGCGCTCAGTAACACACTCTGGCTGATTTTAGCCGCAGTTGTCGCAATGTATATTGTGCTCGGTATCCTGTATGAAAGTTTTATTCATCCCGTCACAATCTTGTCCACGTTGCCTACTGCGGGTGTTGGTGCATTGTTGGCATTAATGATAGGCAATTATGAATTAGACATTATTGCCATCATTGGGATCATCCTCTTGATAGGCATTGTGAAGAAAAACGCCATCATGATGATCGATTTTGCATTGGCAGCAGAGCGTGAAAAAGGCATGTCGCCCTATGATGCCATTTATCAAGCCTGCCTGTTGCGTTTCAGGCCAATATTGATGACCACCATGGCCGCGTTGTTGGGGGCATTGCCGCTGATGCTGAGTACCGGCATTGGTGCAGAGTTGCGTCGCCCATTGGGTGTCAGCATGGTTGGCGGGCTTATCATGAGCCAAATCCTGACCTTGTTTACGACGCCGGTTATCTATCTGCTGTTTGATAGGTTAGCGCACTATTACAAGAAAGGTCGCCAAAAGAATAAGCAGCTTGATCAAACCTCTGTTAACCATCAGGAGCCGCTGTGAAATTTTTTGCGCTTTTTATCCGGCGGCCGGTTGCCACAACATTATTGAGTCTTGCCATCACGCTGTGTGGTGCGCTCAGTTTTACTCTGCTGCCCGTGTCGCCGTTGCCAAAAGTTGATTTTCCCGTGATTACTGTCCATGCCTCCATGCCTGGCGCATCACCCGAAACCATGGCATCTTCAGTCACAACACCTCTGGAGCGGGCATTGGGCAGAATTGCGGGAGTGAAAGAGATGTCTTCCGCAAGTTCTCTGGGCTCTTCATTCATTTATTTGCAATTTGACCTCAACCGGGAAATCAATGGCGCTGCGCGGGATGTTCAGGCAGCGATCAATGCCGCCCAAAGCTTGTTGCCTTCTGGCATGCCAAGCAAGCCGGTATATTATAAAGCAAATATGTCAGATGCCCCCATCATGATTTTGACCTTAACGTCCGACAGTTATAGTGAAGGGCAACTTTATGATCTCGCATCCACCAGATTGGCTCAAAAACTCTCTCAAGTAGAAGGTGTCAGTAAAGTCAGCGTTGGCGGAAGTTCGTTACCGGCAATACGCGTTGAACTGAATCCCAATGCCCTCTTCAACCAAGGCGTTTCTCTTAATGATGTCGGCAATGCCATCAATAATGCGAATGTCCGGCGCCCAATTGGGTACTTGGATTCCGATAAACAAAGCTGGCAATTGCACACCAATGATGAATTGAAAACAGCAGACAGCTACCGCTCAGTCATTGTCCACTACAATAATGGCGCCCCTGTTCGCTTGCAGGACGTCGCGGATGTTAAGAATTCTGTCGAAGATACCCGGGCTGCTGCCATGTCCGGCAATAAGTCGGCAATCGTTATCATTATTCGCCGTGAAGCAGGCGCGAATATCATTGCAACAGTTCAACGCATTCGCGATCAACTCCCCATCTTGCAAGATTCACTGCCAGCCAGTATCCAGTTGAACATTGCACAGGATCGCTCTCCGGCTATTCGGGCTTCCCTGCAAGAAGTGGAGCGTGCACTCGCGATTGCTGTTGCTTTGGTCATTCTGGTTGTATTTCTGTTCTTGCGTTCAGGCCGTGCGACTCTTATCCCGGCAATTGCAGTACCTGTCTCTCTTATTGGCACCTTCACCGCAATTTACTTATGTGGTTTCAGCTTAAATAACCTTTCCTTGATGGCCTTGACTATTGCCACAGGGTTCGTTGTTGATGATGCCATCGTTGTGCTGGAAAATATTTCCCGTCATATCGATGCCGGCCTGAAACCCATGCAAGCTGCCCTCAAGGGGGTACGGGAAGTGGGGTTCACGGTGCTTGCCATGAGCCTGTCCCTTGTCGCGGTTTTTATTCCTCTCGTTCTGATTGATGAGCTACTTGGTCGGCTATTCCGGGATTTTGCAGTCACACTCGCTACTGCCATTGGCATTTCACTATTGGTTTCTCTGACGCTGACCCCGATGATGTGTGGACACTTACTCAAATCATCACCAGAAAAATCACAGAGGCAAACTCGAGGGTTCGGTAAGGTATTGCTGAAAATTCAACAAGGCTATGGACGTTCATTGAAATGGATACTCAACCATACCCGTTGGGTACTGTTAACATTGGTTGGCATTGTTGCCCTGAATATCTGGCTCTATATCAGTATTCCCAAAACCTTTTTTCCTCAACAGGATACGGGGAAGATGCTGGGCTTTATTGTCGCTGACCAAAGCATTTCATTTCAGTCGATGCGCGAAAAAGTGAAAAGCTTTATGCAAATAGTCAATGCCGACCCGACTGTAGATAATGCCGTGGGATTTACCGGCGGTGACAGCACCAACACGGGCTTCATGTTTGTTTCCCTAAAACCGCTGGACGAGCGCCATGAAAGCGTCCTGCAAGTCATCACTCGTTTAAGAAGCAAGCTAAACAATGAAGCCGGCGCACGTCTGTATTTAGTGCCGGTTCAAGACCTCAGATCTGGCGGCGGGCGCGGTTCAAGATCCACATATCAGTTCAATCTGCTGTCCGATGATGCCGGTGAATTGCGTAAGTGGAGTCCAATCATCAAGAAAGCGTTGGAAAAACTGCCGCTACTGGTGGATGTTAACTCTGACAATGATGAAGAAGCTAAAGGCGCCGAAATAGCAATTACCTATGATCGTGATGTTATGGCTCGTTTGGGAATCAGCGTTGCTGAAGCGAATAGCCTGCTCCACAATGCCTTTGGGCAACGGCAAATTTCCACCATTTACCAGCCATTGAATCAATACAAAGTGGTCATGGAAGTTGCACCGCAATATAACCAAGATCCGACGGCATTAGAGAAAATGTTTGTCATCAATGCGCAAGGTGAACGCATTCCACTGTCCTATTTTGCGCAATGGCATCCCGCCAGCGCGCTGCTGGACGTTTATCATCAAGGGCTTTCGGCTTCTTCTGGCATTGCCTTTGACATTGCACCAGGTTACACGCTCTCCCAAGCAATCAGCGCGATAGAAAGAACCATGACAGAACTGGGTGTCCCCTCTTCAGTCCGCAGTTCTTTCGCAGGCGCTGCGCAAGATTTTCAAGATAGTGAAAACTCTCAATTGATGGTTATCCTCGCAGCTATCGTCACTGTTTATTTGGTTCTGGGCGTATTGTATGAAAGCTATATTCACCCGTTGACTATCCTTTCTACCCTGCCTTCTGCGGGCATAGGCGCATTGCTGGCGTTAGAATTATTCAATACGCCATTTAGCCTGATCGCCATGATAGGAATTATGTTACTGGTGGGAATTGTCAAGAAAAACGCCATTATCATGGTTGATTTTGCCCTTGAGGCACAACGGAACGGTAAGCTCAGTGCCCGGGATGCAATTTTCCGGGCCAGTTTATTGCGATTTCGTCCCATCATGATGACAACACTTTCAGCCATATTTGGTGCCTTGCCTTTGGTATTGAGCAATGGGGATGGTGCCGAATTACGCTTCCCATTGGGGATAACCATTGTTGGCGGGCTGGTCATGAGCCAGCTTCTTACACTGTATACAACACCCGTGGTGTATATCTCTTTTGATAGATTACAGGAAAAATGGAACCATTGGCGGGCAGCACGGGCACAAGCCAAGGCGGCTAAATTGTCATGAAATTCATGATGAAAACAGGCATCAGCAGTAAATTGTTTCTGGCGATTTTTGCTACTTGCATGCTGGTTCTGATCACGATGCACTGGGGAGTAAACCTCAGCTTTCAGCACGGTTTTATCGGCTATATCAAACAAAATAGCCAAATGCGTGCAAGCATGCTGGCCGAGGCTTTGGAGGAACAATACCAGCAGCATGGTGATTGGAATTTTCTAACGACAAATGATCGGATGATTTTCCAAATTCTCCGTACCATTGAACAAAACAATGACAGCCATCAGGGGCCTCCGCCCCGTGGCTGGCGCACACAATTTTGGGTAATAGACTCTCAGATGAAGCGTCTGGTGGGCCATCCCGGGGATATCCCCTCAGAGACTTATCGCAAGCCAGTTATTTACCAAGGCAATACCGTTGGTTGGGTTATTGTCAGTGCCTCAGACAAAATGACCAGTCAGGCAGATATCAGTTTTGCCCATCAACAACAATTTACCAGTTGGGTAATCGCCGGCCTTTCAACCTTGTTGGCACTCATTGCCACCTTCCTCCTGTCTCGTGGACTACTGCGGCCAGTTAAACGGCTGGTAGAAGGCACTCATAAACTCGCTGCGGGTGATTTTAGTGTACGTGTCATTCCATCCAGCAAAGATGAAATAGGGAAATTGGCTACAGATTTTAACCAACTGGCCAGTACGTTGGAAAAAAATGAACAAATGCGCCGTGATTATATGGCGGATATCTCCCATGAATTACGTACCCCACTTTCCGTACTGCGTGGGGAATTGGAAGCGTTGCAAGATGGTGTACGCAAACCTTCACCAGAAACTATTCATTCCTTGCTGGCGGAAGTCACCACCCTGACAAAACTGGTCAATGACCTGAATTTATTGTCCCTTTCCGATCGTGGCTCGCTGACTTACAGAAAAGAGCCGGTTAACATCAGCCAGTTGCTGCAAATTTCCGTGGCAAATTACCACAACCGTTTTGCTGATAAACACATCACGTTGAAATTAGACTTACAAGAAGATGGGATACTGTTCGCAGATCCAGACAGGCTGATACAGTTGTTTCAAAATTTACTGGAAAACAGCCTGCGCTATACCGATGAAAATGGAAAAGTGATTATCCAATGCTATTCAACACCGCAAAAATGGGTACTGGATTTACAAGACAGTGCACCTGGCCCAACCATTGAACAATGCCGGCATGTTTTTGAGCGCTTTTACCGCTGTGAATCCTCACGCAACCGCACAAGCGGAGGGTCAGGATTAGGTCTGGCTATTTGCTATAACATTGTCGAAGCACATGATGGCACTATCCAGGCAGAAAGATCATCTTTAGGCGGTATTCAAATTCACGTAGAATTGCCGCTGATGAAATCTTCTAAAATTGAAGCACAATGAGCACATATTTTACACAATACACTGTCTTAATCGTTGAGGATGAACCAAAGTTAGGGCAGCTACTGGTTGATTATCTGCAATCGGCGGATTACCAGACTCAATGGCTGAAACGCGGTGATGAAGTTATTGCTCATGTTCAAAAACACCAACCTCATATTATCTTACTTGACCTGATGCTGCCCGGCCTTGATGGATTATCGATCTGTCGGGAAATCCGTAAGTTTTCTGATATTCCAATTGTCATGATGACAGCCAAAACAGAAGAGATTGATCGGTTACTCGGGTTGGAAATCGGTGCGGATGATTATATCTGCAAGCCTTATAGTCCGCGGGAAATCGTGGCCAGAGTAAAAACAATCCTGCGCCGCTGCTATCGCCCCAAAGATATTGTCAGCGAACAAGGCGCGTTGAGCATTGATGAAAATCACTTTCAGGCACGCTATCTTGAACACGTGCTTGAACTGACACCCGTTGAATTCCGCCTGTTAAAAATTATGGCCAGCCAACCGGGACGGGTCTTCACTCGTGATCAATTGTTGAATAACCTTTATAACGATCACCGCATTGTTAATGATCGCACTATCGATAGCCATATTAAAAACTTGCGCAGAAAATTAGAGCTATTAGATGAAGATAAATCATTTATACGCTCGATTTATGGATTAGGTTACCGTTGGGAAGCTGAAATCTGCCGTTTGATATAATATTGGCATTCTCTTTGGCCTGAAAATCGGGGCGTTACAGCGCACCGGATAAATTTCATGGTTTTCTTCCTGCATTGTACAAAATTCAAGCTAGACTTAAGCTGGTAATTACCCAATCAGGAGATTTTCTTATGGCTACAGGGCATTATGATCTTAAGAAAGCAAAGAACGGGCAATTTTATTTTCATCTGGTGGCAACAAATGGTGACATTATTCTGAACAGCGAAATGTACACGACCAAAGCTGCGGCCAATAAAGGCATTCATTCAGTTCAGGTCAACTCTCCCGACATAAAGCGACATGAGGTGAGAAAAAATAAGGCCGGTAAATCTTATTTTGTCCTGAAAGCCCGCAATCATCAGATTATTGGCGTCAGTGAGTTTTATGCCAATGATGCAAGCCTGAAAAAGGGTATGCAATCTGTGATAAAACTCGGGCCAACGGAAAATATTCGTGACCTGACCAAAAATATCTAATCACTCGCGCCGCATTGACGGCGCTTTCTTTTTTGATCGCCAGCTACAACCATTCAAGTCCACTTCAAATCGGCTCAGTCATCTAAAAATCATATATATCATATTGTTACATATAGTTGCTGAAATTTATCTTTTCCTATTCAAAACAGTATGTTGAAAAAAACTGTATTTGCCCTTTCAGTATTCCCCCCTATTTTCCATTTCATGACACGGCATGTACCGCTCAGGAAGGCAAGGAAATGATAATGTAAACAGAAACAGACCTAATCACTCGCGCCAATAATATCCATTTGTGCTAACGGTGGAATAAGCGCTAAAATCCCCTCCTTTCACCTTACCCTTATTCTTAGTAATGATTTAGCAATGATAACGATGAAAGGTTAAGGGCTGACTTGAACTCAGACTGAGAACGTTAAAAATATGTTTACGCCAGAATTACTCTCTCCCGCCGGCTCTTTGAAAAATATGCGTTACGCATTTGCCTATGGCGCCGACGCCATTTATGCAGGGCAGCCCCGCTATAGCTTGCGTGTCCGCAATAATGAATTTAATCATGAAACCTTGGCCCAAGGCATTAAAGAAGCCCACGAATTAGGTAAGCGTTTTTATGTTGTCGTCAATATTGCGCCACATAACGCCAAGCTAAAAACATTTATCCGTGATTTGAAACCAGTCGTGGAAATGGGGCCGGATGCGCTGATTATGTCCGATCCGGGCTTGATTATGATGGTACGCGAAGCATTTCCAGAGATGGATATTCATCTCTCTGTTCAAGCTAATGCTGTCAATTGGGCGACGGTAAAATTCTGGCGGCAGATGGGATTGACCCGTGTTATTCTTTCCCGTGAGCTTTCACTGGAGGAAATTGCCGAAATCCGCCAGCAAGTACCGGATATGGAGCTGGAAGTTTTTGTCCATGGCGCGCTCTGTATGGCTTATTCTGGCCGTTGCCTGCTATCAGGCTATATCAACAAGCGTGACCCCAATCAAGGAACCTGCACAAACGCCTGCCGCTGGGAATACAATGTACAGGAAGGCAAGGAAGATACGGTCGGGAATATTGTTCATATGCATGATCCTGTTTCGGTCAAAAATCCAATACCGGTCAAAAATATTGAGCCAACTTTAGGTCAAGGCGAACCTACAGACAAAGTATTTATGATTGAAGAAGCCAAGCGTCCTGGCGAATATATGTCAGCATTTGAAGATGAGCATGGCACTTACATCATGAATTCAAAAGACCTGCGTGCCATTGAACATGTGGAAAGATTGACAGAAATGGGTGTCCATTCCCTGAAAATTGAAGGCCGTACTAAATCCTTCTATTATTGTGCCCGCACGGCCCAAGTATATCGTCGTGCCATTGACGATGCCGTAGCCGGAAAACCTTTCGATCCAACGTTGATGACAACGCTGGAAGGTCTTGCACATCGTGGCTATACCGAAGGTTTCCTGCGCCGTCATACCCATGATGCTTATCAAACCTATGAATATGGTTATTCTGTGTCAGACTCCCAGCAATTCGTCGGTGAGTTTACGGGTAAACGCGTCAATGGGTTGGCCGAAGTTGCCGTGAAGAATAAGTTTCTTGTCGGGGATAATCTGGAACTCATGACTCCATCAGGTAACATTAACTTTACGTTAGAATCGATGACAAACAAAAAAGGCCAGGCTGTGGATGTCGCTCCGGGTGATGGGCATATCGTTTATCTCTCCATTCCTGAAGAAATTGAGCTGAACTATGCATTGCTTATTCGAAATTTAAAAGAGGGCAATACCCGAACCTCTCACCCGCAAAAATTACAAGCAAAGTAATTTGAAATAAGATTTTAAAGAAATTGATCTGTTTTTTTAGAAATAGATCACATCAATGCTATTTTATTTCTCGTATTATCTGCCATGAAAATTAAGAACTAAAAAAGTTTTACTGTAAGACTAGGAACCACCTCCTTGGCTAGCTCAATCTCCCTTGGGCTGGCCTTTTCTTTTATGTGAAAAATATAAAATTGCTTTAATTTCAAACAGTTAATCGATTGCCTTACTTGAGGAAAAATAAATAACTTTAATGTTTATTTATTCTTTCATTGTATTTTTTTTGGGCACCTGACGATATCTTCATTAATTATTGATGATAAAATCATGTAATAATAAATAATATGAATATTTATTCAATTTAATGAAGGAAAATATAAGGAAATAACACCAAAATATTCAATGCATGAATAACTAAATATTTATTTCTACTCATATCTGATAAATTTTCTTTACTTTACCCTAAAAAGAGCGGGTTACGTTTTAACAATTCACTACCCGTTATACCCGCTGAATTTCGAGTTATACCCGAGCTGCAAGAGAGTAATGAGCAAATGCAACCAGCAAAGAGGTAATTTGAAAGATGATGAGGATATTTCAAACTGAAGCGATCCACCCCGGTTTACCTCTCTACTCACCTTGTGATTCATCCCAATATCAACAACAATCAGTAGCGCCTTTTGCAAACTGGAGTTAATCATGACTGATATCGCTAAGTTGTTAGGAAAAGACGCAGAAAGTTTGTTGCAACACCAATGCAGTACCATTCCACGTGAAAACCTCTATCTTCCCGGCACAGATTTTGTCGATAGAGTAATGATCGAAAATAATCGCCCCAATACTGTCCTGCGTTCCATGCAAACCTTGATGAATCATGGCCGTTTGGCAGGAACAGGTTATCTCTCAATTTTGCCGGTAGATCAGGGTGTTGAGCACTCTGCCAGTGCATCATTTGCCGCCAATCCCCTTTATTTCGATCCTAAAAATATCGTGGAGTTGGCAATCGAGGCAGGTTGTAACTGTGTTGCTTCAACTTATGGGGTACTGGCGTCAGTTTCTCGTCGTTATGCCCATAAAATCCCATTTTTGGTGAAGCTCAATCACAATGAGGCATTGACCTATCCTGCTCAATATGACCAAACATTGTACGCCAGTGTTGAACAAGCATTTGATATGGGTGCCGTTGCTGTTGGCGCAACTATCTATTATGGCTCGCCTGAATCACGTCGCCAGATAGAAGAAATTTCAGCCGCGTTCGAACGTGCCCATGAACTGGGTATGGTTACCGTATTGTGGGCATATCTGCGAAATTCAGCATTTAAGAAAGATGGCGTTGATTATCATACCAGTGCCGATTTAACCGGTCAGGCAAATCATCTGGCGGCAACGATAGGCGCTGATATTGTTAAGCAGAAAATGGCAGAAACGAATGGCGGTTTTACTGCCATCGGGTTTGGGCACACTGATAAGCGCGTTTACAGCAACTTGACTACAGAGCATCCGATTGATCTGGTTCGTTATCAACTTGCTAACTGTTATATGGGGCGCGCCGGGTTAATTAATTCTGGTGGTGCTTCCGGAGACAATGATTTGAGTGATTCTGTCCGTACTGCGGTTATCAACAAACGTGCCGGAGGCATGGGCTTGATCCTTGGTCGCAAGGCGTTCAAGAAATCGATGAAAGAGGGTATCGAGTTAATTAACTCGGTTCAGGATGTTTACCTCGATAAGAAAATTACTATCGCCTAACATTTTTATCGCCTAAACCGCCTGATCAAATGATTTAGACCATCGTATTTCAATGTGGGGATACTGCTTGTATCCCCCATTATTCGGTAACGGCACCATTATCTGAATTGATCGTCCACCGCAATTGCGACCATCTCACTTACCACCATTGATGGAAATGGTGCACAGGCCCAATTCCCTGCCCTACTTCCAGAGTGTCCGCCTGAGCCAATGCGTTTTGCAAATATGTTTTTGCAACAGGTAATGTACTCTGCCAATCAGAATACTGTGGGCGTAAAGCAGCAAGTGCCGCAGACAGTGTACAGCCTGTACCATGCGTATGACGTGTTTTCACTCTGGGTGCAGTGAAGCGCCATTCCCCTTCCGCAGTAAAAAGCCAGTCAGGGCTTTCTTCATTGATTAAGTGCCCACCTTTCAATAAAACCGCCGGGCATCCCATAGAAAACAATCTTCGCCCCTGACGCAACATATCGTCTTCATTCTCAGCGAGATTGCATCTTAATATCGCGGCAGCTTCCGGTAAGTTAGGCGTGATTAAAGAAACAGACGGCAATAATTGTTCAACCATAGTTGCAATCGCTTCCGGCGATAGCAAATGATCACCGCTTTTTGCCACCATGACAGTATCCAATACAATATGGGGGACAGAATAACGGTTCAATGATTCTGCAACTACAGCAATATTGGCAGCATTGGATAACATACCTATTTTGGCACTGTCTATCCTGACATCTGACAACACAGAATCTAGCTGAGCAGCAACAAAGAGAGGATCAATATCATAGACTGATTGTACTCCCATCGTGTTTTGGGCAACCAACGCAGTTATGACAGATGTTCCATAAGTACCAAGTGCAGAGAAAGTTTTCAAATCAGCTTGGATACCGGCACCACCGCTAGGATCTGTTCCTGCGATAGTCAGTGAGTTAATTCTCATGATGGTGACTCCTATTCACCAGCAAAAGAAAAGCGGGTATCAAAATCCGGGGATACCATGACTTCCCTACGCTGGCATTATCCAGATCAGGTAATACGGGTACTTCTCAGTCCAATTAAGAACGCCCCGAGTCAAAAATAAAAATCACTCTATTAGTATCCCAATAGAGTGATATTTGCAATATGTTATCGTCAAATAATAAAACTAAATTGACGATAAATATATTTGGTCAGTAATTAAATACCAACCAAAATAAATTTATTACTATAAAGCTGTAACGTTTGCAGCAGCAGGACCTTTAGGGCCATCCTGAATTTCAAACTCAACTTGTTGGCCTTCGGATAATGTTTTAAAACCATCTTTCATAATCGCAGAAAAATGTACAAATACATCTTTGCTGCCATCAGCTGGAGTAATAAAACCAAAACCTTTAGACTCGTTGAACCACTTCACAGTACCAGTGATTTTTGCCATTTCAAAAATTTCCTTTGAATCACTTTAATCGCCGATTGGCATAAATATAAACAAACCAGTATTCGTTGCTGTTATTTATTAACAGAACAGTACTTCGTTTACCCATGTGTTTTATCACATACTCTTTATATAATCGCAAGCCATTTTTTTCAGGTGCTGGAGCCAACGCACAAATTTGAAAATGCTAATCTCTATTCCAATTTAAAATTACTCAGAAACTTTTAAGTTATATAACAACATGAATTAATGTAAAAATAAAATTTTAACCTCAAGAAACAAATTTAATTAGTTTAATATGAAATTCTGTTTATTACGCCAGTTATGGAGTAGCGCAGGGTGTTGTAAAATCTCAGAAACTTTTTTTTGCAATACTAAATTAAGGCTGATTTAGTTTAAGCCTTACTCGCATGTAATATAATCACTTTATGTATGACCGGATTAATTTTTGTTGAGCATTTATTAAATATTATTCAATTATAATTGAATTGAATAATATATTCATCTCAGAGGAATTTGATTTACTCGTAATCAGATAGTATTTAAATCATAGACAATGATAAAAATGTGATAAAGAGAACTAAAACGATGCAACTACAGCAGCATGCTTTTAGGTTTATGTTACAGAAATAAAAAAATACAAATAATCAGCCGGGTGTAATACCCGGCTGTAAGATATTTTGGATGAATTAATTCTCTTGTTTGTGCTCTTTTTTCGATTTAGCTACCTGAAAGCCCACCCATAATAGGGCAATCCAGAATGGCATCAAAATAACTGAAATACGAATTGGCGGCATCATCAGAATAATGATGAGAATAAATGCCAGGAATAACAGGCATAAATAGTTTCCAAATGGATACCACAATGCCTGGAATTTTGTCGTAACCCCTTCTTTGTTCTTCGCCTGACGGAACTTCAGATGGGCAAGACAAATCATAATCCAGTTGATAACCAGAGTGGTCACGACCAGCGCCATCAATAATTCAAATGCCTTGCCGGGCATAATATAGTTGAGGAGTACGCCAACTGATGTTGCCAGCGCCGACAAGCCAATGGATAAAACAGGTACACTGCGCTTATTCACTTTTGTAAGAAAGCGAGGTGCATTGCCTTGCTTAGCCAAGCCGTAAAGCATTCTACTATTACAATACACACCACTGTTATAAACAGACAGTGCCGCAGTGACTACTACCACATTCAAGACATTGGCTACCCAAAAGCTGTCCAGATCATGGAAGATTAAAACAAATGGGCTGCCACCTTCCACGACCTTGTCCCATGGATAAAGTGAAAGCAGAATAGCGAGTGAACCGATATAAAACAGTAAAATGCGATAAACAACCTGATTGGTTGCTTTGGGAATATTTTTCTCAGGATTTTCGGCTTCGGCTGCGGTGATCCCTACCGTTTCTAAACCGCCAAATGAAAACATAATGATTGCCATTGCCATAATCAGGCCGGAAATCCCATTTGGCATAAAGCCGCCCTGTTGCCATAAATTAGTAATGCTTGCATCCGGCCCGCCATTACCGCTAAGCAGCAAGTAACTACCAAAGATAATCATCCCGATGATCGCACTGACTTTAATGAGCGAAAACCAAAATTCGGTTTCACCATACATCCTGACATTGATTAAGTTAACAAGGTTTACCAGTACAAAAAATATGGCAGCTGAAACCCAAGTTGGGACTTCCGGCCACCAATATTGGATATACATACCAACAGCCGTTAATTCTGCCATTCCGACCAGAATGAACATCGCCCAATAATTCCAGCCAGAGAGAAAGCCCGCAAAATCCCCCCAATATTTATAGGCAAAGTGGCTGAAAGAACCTGCTACTGGCTCTTCAACAACCATTTCCCCCAATTGGCGCATAATCAGAAATGCAATGAACCCGCCAATTGCATATCCAAGCAGCACTGAAGGCCCTGCCATTTTGATGGTTTGTGCTATACCTAAAAATAACCCTGTTCCTACTGCGCCACCGAGGGCAATAAGCTGGATATGCCTATTTTTTAACCCTCGCTTAAGCGTAGATTGCTGTTCTTGTTGTCCTGCCATCTTGTCCTCTTTTTATGATGCTTATACCCACCGTTTCTCAAGGCACGGCTTAGAGTTCACTGGGCATAGAGTCCGTCTCATGAAAATTTGTTCTATTTGTTTTTTAAATCTGAGTGTTGCGTTTAACCTAAATATTATTTTTAACCAAAGTAGAGCAAGAAACCTTTCCACTTTCCCAATTTTCACAACGTTTGTCGAACTGAAATTACCTCAATGCCCATAACAAGCGCCCGTAACAATGGGAATATGTGCGGGTTTAACACGGTGTTTAGTTGGTGAATTTGAATCAGACGGATATTAAAACATCATTTACAAAGAATAAATACCAAGAATGCATGTTAGCATGCATGCTCGGCTGATGATGGTTGGATAAATATCAAAAAGGCAAGTATTGGGTAATTAAACAAGCACCCGATTCAAACTCTTTGTTATCGTACCAACAGTGCTCACTCAATGCTAACAAATACAAAAACAGACTTCCCAGTATTAGGCATGAGAATAAGGTTATTTTTTTAGCGTTCAACTCTACCTCCTCGGAATAATTTCGTTGTAGTCAGCATGGCAATCAAATACCATGAAGAGCGTTTATCCGTGAAATCCATTGTTTTAGTAGTGGAATTATTCCTGCTCCCTATAACCATGGATTTTGTCATCTTGGAAAGAAGTTGTGTATACTTCTCCAACCTTTAACTAATTTAAAATTGTAATGCCACAAGATAACCACTTAGCACTTGTATGCGCACTGAGTAAATGGATAGAAAATCATCTTGGCCGTGTTATTCATCTTGAAGAACTTGCTGCTTATTCTGGCTATTCGCTTTGGCATATGCAGAAAATATTCAAAGAAGTTACTGGGATATCTCTTGGGAAATACATCCGCCAACGGCGTCTGGCTGGAGCGGTGTCTCTGCTGAGAAACAGTTCGCTGCCCATTTTTGATATCGCCTTGGATTTCGGCTTCGGATCTCAGTCTCACTTTACTTATATGTTCCGTAAAGAATATGGCATTACACCTTATGATTTTCGCCAGAATGCAGATATCGAGCTTGAAGTTAAGCTGCCCTTACATCTGTCTTACAACTGCGAACCATAAACCCACTGTCATGTGCGGCCATTGATCCCGGTCGCTACCTCCTTGATGCGGATAGCCAACCTATCCCAATAATTAATTCTTATTTCATTTTAGTAGAATAAGAATTAATTATTGTTGATATTTTTCGACCAACGCCAAAGCAATCGATTCGGTTTCCGCATCAGGAGTGCCGCTAATATCCGAAGGGCGGAAATGCATCTGAAAGGCTTGGATCGTCTTACGAGTTGCATGATCCAGTAAACCTGTTTGCGGAATACGGTAACCATACCGGGCCAGCACTTTCTGTATTGAACTTACGGATGCAAGGCCATTAGGATGTCTGCCAGCCAAGTATTTATCTACCGCCGCATGATCAGGCCAAGCCCCAATGCCTTGCTCATAAAGCTGCTTCCAGGGGAATACCGGCCCTGGATCTTCTTTTCTGAGAGGAGCTATATCGCTGTGACCAACAACGTTGGCAGGCTTAATGTGGTGCCGCTGAATAATATCTTTTGCCAATCTAGTCACCGCATCAATTTGTGATGGATGATATAAACACCATTCTTTTTTTATAAAATCTTGTTTAAATCCGCAGTTAACAATTTCAATGCCAATAGAGTGGCGATTTAAACTTTGATATCCCCCCCACTCACTTTCTCCCGCATGCCAAGCTCTTTGTTTTTCTGAAACCAATTGAAAAATAATAGGCTCTTTATTTTTATATCTTGGTTGGGAAGGAATGAGGTAATGGGCACTGACACGTCCCCCCGTTAATGCCCTCAATGAACGTTTATCATTCAACGCAGTATAATGTAATACAAGGAATTTAATCGGCTCTATATCCTGATCAGTCGAATAAGGATGGGAATGGTCAACAATATAACTGTTTCTGTCTTCCCGTTCAGGGGAATAAGAACAACCAATCAACAAGGTGATAAATATAAATACTATTGATCTTCTTATCATGGCCAGTCAGCGATTTAATATAAGGAAGGGTAATGTGTAATTATTATATAATAGATGAGAATAGCGGATAAAACTAAAATAAATGTGATGTTTTTACTTTCAACCTAATTCCAGTACAAATAAAAGCCGGGTATCCCAAATTGGAATACCCGGCTTTTAACAGGATGTCAGACTAAATCCCAATATCAGGATTTATCTTTCCCTCTTTGATTTAATGCTTCATTATCCCAGATACCTTTTTCAACATCTTGTTGGATCTCTGGATAATTATTGATATTAAATGTTGGCAATTGCTTCGCTTTTCTCTGCTGGTTATAGTCCTTCGCCAGCTTCATTGCGATCCCTGACAGCAAGAGTATGGCAATCAAGTTCACAATAGCCATGCATGCCATCGATAAATTAGCCATATTCCAGACCAGAGGCACTTCCGCCAAGGTTCCAAACATTACCATTCCCAATGCAGCCAAGCGCAGAATGAATAAGCCCGCAGTGTGGTTACGCTCCAGGAATATCATATTACTTTCAGCATAAGCGTAGTTGGCAATAATTGATGTGAAGGCAAAGAAAAAGATAGCAATCGCAATGAATGTTGTTCCCCAATGACCCACTGCTGATGACAATGCACGCTGGGTTAACTCAATCCCACTGATAGTGGTCACGTTCTCGTTGAGGATCCCGGAAGAAAGGATAATGACAGCGGTTGCACTACAGATAACGATGGTATCCATGAATACCCCCAGCATCTGCACATAGCCCTGAGAGGCAGGATGTGGCGGATAGGGTGAAGCTGAAGCTGCAGCATTTGGAGCCGAGCCCATTCCCGCTTCATTGGAAAACAATCCGCGTTGAACCCCTTGAATCATTGCCTGAGAAATACCATAGCCCAATGTTCCGGCTACCGCTTCCTGAAGACCAAAAGCACTCTTGATAATTAATGCAAATACTTCCGGAATACGTTCAATATTGTGACCAACAACCCAAAATGCCAGTATTAAATATGCTCCAGCCATAAACGGTACAACTAACTCAGCAACTCGGGCAATAGAACGCAACCCGCCGAAGATAATCACACCACTGATGATGACTAATACAATACCAACATAGATTGGTTTAATGTCAAAGGCAAAGCTAGCCGCTTTCGCAATTGAGTTTGCCTGAACAGCATTGAATACAAGACCAAACGCGATAATAAGGAAGATTGAGAACAGAACCCCCATCCATCGCTGCTTCAACCCTTTCTCCATATAGTAGGCCGGGCCACCACGATAATTTCCTTGATCGTCTTTCGTCTTGTACAACTGGGCAAGCGTGCTTTCCACAAAGGAAGTTGCCATACCGATAAATGCCACTACCCACATCCAGAAAATGGCTCCTGGTCCACCAGCAGTAATTGCAATGGCGACCCCAGCCAAGTTACCGGTTCCTACACGAGCTGCAAGGCTGGTACATAATGCCTGAAAAGAAGAAATACCAGAGCTATCTGATTTCTTACTGTTTTTCAGAACTGAAAACATGTGACCAAAATGACGAAGCTGTATGAGACCAGAACGCAGTGTGAAGTAAAGGCCAACACCTAGAAGCAAGTATATTAATACGTTGTCCCAAAGAATGTTGTTAATGAAGTTAATCAGATCCGTCAAGATATTTTCCCCTTACTAATTAGCAAACATTAGCTGACCATAATGCAGTATCCGGCTAAATTTTATTGTGTTTGATTTCCTTTATAATTAACAAGTAACACAATTCTGTATACAAAAAAACACAGAGATACCAGTCAGTAAAACGGAAAGAATGTAACACAATATCGTTTTCAATGGGTAACTTTTAATGAAATTTTTACATTTACTTTAGTATTTATGAACATTCATATTGATGACATAAATACAAGATTCCCCATTCCAAGCCTATGACTTACATTTTATAAGCATTAAATATGGGTTAATTTCCATACTACGCATAAGCGTGAAATATAAATTAATTAACAAATTAACCCGAAACAAAAACCTAATAGCAACCAAAATACAACCAATAAAAAACAAGATCAATACAGTAACCCTATAAAATGCATGTGTTAACTGAAAGTTATTGGCACCATGTCACAAAAAATACACAGAACAAATTTCGATGGATGCAAATCGTTATGCAACTTACGTGGCAATAACTCATTTTATTAAAAATCACCAAATAATTACAAAATTTAATCTTGAAATTTCTGATATTTACGAAAACATATAGCAATATTTTTCTTCAAATGAGATTATTAAATTTTAATACTGTGATAGTTGGAAAAAGCCACCATCCCATATTAAAATTTTCGATTGTTATTTTTGCGTAGGGAAACAACAATAACAGGTTAGTAAGATGTTAACATTCCACTATCTGGCTATCAGATAATCTACAAGTGAGGTTATAATTGATGTTAGAGCGAAAAAGAAAAAACCCCGCAGACAACATACTGCCTAAGCGAGTTTATAGAGGAAAATCAAAGTATGAGTATCATCCTGCAACAGGTGGTTCTATCTCTATTTGCTGCTTAAGCTCACCCGTATCTGTCGTCTGGAAAGAATACAATAAGATTGTTGCAAAAATAGAAAAAAACAGCACATAGATCTTACTATATGTTTACGTTAATCAAAGCGATGTTTCAGCTAATCCAAAAGCGGGAGTTCACCACTCCCGTCAATTCTAATGTGCTATCTCTATAGAATTAGGTTCATCCGTCATATCAAAAATAGTCATATCACAGAATATTCAACAAACTTTTATCGTAAAAATTTCTATTTATAGCTAAAAAAAACAATAAAACTAATGAGTGATATCTCTTGGTGCCAACTCGCCATTACAGATGAAAATAGATTTTTCATGAAGGTTTCCATTAGGGATATGGGCTCTTAAATTCGTGCTACGATATAAATCTCACCCTATAAATATTTGCCCAAAACAGTAGATAGCGGAGTATTGCTTATGCGTATAAGTAACATGATGAAAACGATTGTTATTCCGGCTCTGGTCGCCCTATCATTCTCAACCCCGGCTATTGCAAAAGAAGGAAAATTGATTAATTTGCCTGATAAGCGTTTTGCTGTCATATCCGTCGGGGATCTGGAAAGCGCATCGATTGGTAGCTATTCCGTTGCTGTTTTCAAGGACAAGGATCTTTCTGATTTTGAAACCGGAGGGGTCTTTTCCCGCGATGGTTCAGTATTCGAAAATGACGGTAAACCGAGAATCTCTTTTGCCGACATTAATGGTGACGGTTCCAAGGAATTAATTGTCTACAAACTCACGGCGGGTTCCGGCAATTACCTTGAAGTAGACGCCCTCAAAATTACTGACAAAGATGTCAAACTACTTTCTCGCATCAATACAGACACGACAAAAAACCCCGTCAAGTTACTCCGGGAGCTTTGCAAAACAGGTAAGTGTGTAGAGCAGAAACCACAATAAAACCGTTCTCAATAAAGTACGGGCATTCCATAGATAACCCGTACAAACAAAGAATTATGTACTATTGTTTTATGTACTATTGTTAATGTTGTCACTGTTAATGCAGCCAATGCTGCCATTATTGTTAATATTGCCGCCACCATTATGTATGGTGCAATCGCTCAAGAGGAAATTATGAAACGTCTCTTACTGCCGATTTTCCTTGCCTCACTCTTCTCTTATGCCGCACATGCGAATGTAGATAAAACAGCTGAAACTTATTGTGAGCTATTCGGCAAAGCTTCCGTGGATGCATTCAAAACTAATGATTCTCCGGATGCAATCGCTGAAAAAACTTTCAAGGAATTAAGCAAGAAAGGTTTTGATCTCAAAGAAATTCATAGCAATAAGGATGAATTTATTACATCCATCAAGCAAACTGTCACAGAAGTCAGAAATAATAAGCATACTTTCCCAAGTCAACGTCATTTTGATGAGTCATTGGATAAATCTGTCAAGGCATGCAAAGTACAAACTAAGCATGCCTTATCTCAAAGTGCGAAATGAATTCCCGTAGAGCGGCAGGCTAACATTGTCGCTCTAATCTCAATTAACCGGAATAAATTTCATCCCGATAAAAGTGCGTACCGCATTCCCTCTTTCAACTTGATGATGAAATAAGCGCCGCTCAGCCCTTGTCTCTGCCTGAGATATATCTTGTTGCTGCCGGAGGCGGTGTTCCAACATCAAGCGGGCAAGCCGACGATTGGCATGTTGGCTGCGTTCAGTCTGTACTTTAATGCTGATCCCACTGGCAATATGCACTGCCCGGACGGCCGATTCAGTTTTATTGACATGCTGGCCACCCGGCCCCGAGGCTTTGAGCGTCTCAAATCTGATTTCACTTTCAGGCAATTCAGCTATAGCCTCACATTGGGTGACACCAATAAACCAATTTTTTCTACCCGCACCTTTTCGCCATGGGCTATCGCAAATCCATTTAATTGTTCCGTTCCAGCACTCAAAAAGTTGTTGCTCATTTTTCCCTTGAATAGCAACCAGTACAGAACGCAATGTCCCAACACGTTCTCCCCTCTCTTCTTCCAAAATATCGGCAGTGACACTTAACGCATCAGCTTCTTGGATCAAGCGCCCCAGTGCTTTTTTGACGGCCAGCATGCACTCATCCGGCCCCTGAGCCGAGGATATTTGCAACAATATCACTCTTGGCCTCCCCGTGTTTTATAGGTCAAAACAGGTTTAAGCCGAGCTATTAATTTGATCAATCCCGCCTGTAGCATTGCCTCCATAACACCATCAATCGGCTTATAGGCTTCCGGCGCTTCTTGGAAAATTAATTGTTTATCTAAACAAATCACGCGACTGCCCAATGAGGTACGGGAAAGCTGCACAGTGTTATAACGCCCGCTCAGCCGTTCCTTACATTCACCACGCATCCACTTTCGTCCTGCGCCGTGGGCAAGAGAAAATAAGCTCTGCTCACTGGTCAGCGGTTGAACCAAATAGCTGTAATCCCCCCGTGATCCCGGAATGATTACCGGCCCTTTATCAGCCGGAGTCGCACCTTTTCGATGCAACCAACCCTCAATGCCACCAACGGTACATGGTGTCAGTAAGTTATGTGAAACATCGAGCAAGCATTCGCCATTAGCACGCCAACGTCCCAGCATTCTTTCTGCAATTAATTGGCGATTAACACACGCATAATTCAACGCTTGTTGATGTTGTTCAAGGTAATTCTGCGCCTGCGGGCTGGATGATTCCAACCCATTATGCCCATGTTCACGAACATGTTGTTCAAGGATCATTTGCCCCATGCCACGTGAACCACTGTGCACCAAAAGCAGAAGTTGCTGTTTATTCAGCTGCCATTTTTCAATCAGTTCTGGCTGATAGATGACATCCAATTGCTGTAATTCAGCAAAATGATTGCCGCCTCCAATCGTTCCCGGTGAATAGCAAAAATGCGCAGGGATATCTTCAGGTAAATCCTCTGCCTCCAGAGGTAAGTCAATAGAGCCAAGCCGTTTTTCCAACTTGTCCAATGACCATTTATTCAACATCAAGTCTGTCCGCCACAATGCCATACCGCAGCCGATATCATTGCCAATAAGGGCCGGATAAAAACGAGATTGTGAAAAAAATGCAGCACCGACTGGATACCCCCTGCCAGGATGAAGATCGGGTAACCCGACGACACGAACCATATCAGGAAGCTGCGCTGTTATTTCAAGTTGCTGGATAGCTTTACCTTCCAGCCAAGTATTTTCTGTCACGATAAGCTGTACGTTCGGTACAGCCGAATGCAAAGTATTGCCCATAGATCAACCTTATGATCAATGAAAAAATAAGGGTGTAGACAGGCCTTCTAGAGCCAAGCAATACTGATAGATTTGAATTTAGTAATTAGCTATGGGCTGGCCTGAAAAGAGTTATTATTGTCGTCATTATAATTTCCTCCATTTTCAGTCAGTTGTGTGGAAGTAAGTTGATTGCTGCCTTGTGCAGACGGCGCATCATACTTCAAACGCTATCTTCATTGCCAGTGTTTTGTTTAATTTATTTTCACATTTTTTAATTCGCAAGAGATTCAGTCATTCGACCATCAAAACGATGCAACCCTGCAAATAAGAAAATATTTTCCAAGACGCCTCTTACTGAGGCTTTTTTTATAGTGTTTCTGACTCTAGCCGCTGCAAGCGTGCTTTGATTTCATCAATGTACATTTGCTTTAATGTTTCTGGTTCGATATCGATCAGATGTTGAGAAAAACCATTGATATAATCCAGTAGATAGCCCAGTTCTTTTTGATGATAATGGCCTGAGATTATTGCATGGTTATCCTCGGTTAATTTCAGTGCAATATGCGGGAAAGGTTTGCCATAATAATGCTCAATACCGGTTCTTTTTATCTTGATCTGGAAATAATGTTGCTGTTTTTCCTGCCTTAATTGAGCAAAATTGAGTAAATTAAAATCCACAAACCGGATATCTTCAGGAATATTCAATGATTTTATTGTCGGATGAAATGAACGAATCTCGTTACAACGTAACACCCGTAAATCTTGTTCTTCATAATCAAAAACAGCTAAAAACCATTTTCCCGATTCAAACCACATCGCGATAGGATAAATGAACATCGTCTTGTCATGGTAAGTTATTTCTAGATTTTCCTGTTGCAGAATATGGTTCAGCAACACATCCAATTGCTTGGCTGGATTAATCTGCTTTACCGCCATCACGCCCAAATGTTTGCGTAATTTGTCTTCTTTTAATTTTTCATCATGAGGCAAAACTTGTTTCAGCTTTTCGGAAATACTGCGAAATTGCAGATTGAAAGGCGTGTTTTGCAAAATATGCATACCTGAAATAGCAAATAACATTGCATGAATTTCATCCGCACTAAACCTGACCGGAGCTAATCGATATGTCGGCGCAATCATATATCCCCCATTCCTTCCCCGCTCCGAATATAGAGGAACCCCCAATTCTTCCAAGGCGGATATATAACGCAAAGCACTGCTGCGGGATAAATTAAATTCCTGCATCAGCTCATTTAAAGTTACTTTCTGCTTGCCCTGTAAGAAAAATTGCATCTGTTGCAATAATATTGTTTTTTTCATCCCATCCTCTCAGAAAAGGTGTCAGAAAGTGAAACCTATCTTCTTTATGATAATCACTACCCCATAATAGATTAAAAGGAAAGCATTATGACACGCGTTTCTTTAGTTAAAACGTTTCCCGACCTTTACAAGCAACTGTTATCTTTAAATTCTGAAGTAGATAAAAGCGCCGCATCTGCCGGGATCCCGGACGTGTTATGCGATCTATTAAAATTACGTATTTCCCAGATTAATGGATGCGCCTATTGTGTCCGGCTGCATACCAGAGATGCCTTAAAGAAAGGTGAATCTATTGATAAAGTTTCTCTGGTGGCCGCTTGGCAGGAAACAAAATATTTCACAGAAAAGGAACGAGCCGCATTATTGCTAGCCGAAGCGATAACAGAAATACAAAATGATCGAGTTCCAGATGACGTTTATCAAAAAGCTGCTGAAGTATGGAGTGATGCAGAAGTTGCTGCAATTGAGTGGCTGGCTATTATGATGAATACACTAAATAGATTTGGCATATCGAGCCGATATGAAGTGGCTCCGTAATATTCTGCCTTGCTGAAATAAGCGTCAAACTCTGCGATTCATTGTGCGGTAATTTTTCCCGAATTACCGGAATTCCCATAAGCAGGTTTTTTTCATCGCATTAACGTATCAGGAAGAGGTAAGTTGCCGGTTCATATAGCACGTTTTATGTTGTTTTCCGTCCAACATAAATCGCTCCCGAGTGACTTAACTCTTCCCTTTCATCATTCTTCAGTGAACTGAGCTACAGAGATTCGGTATAACGACGTTGTGGCCGTAATATAGAGTAGATCTTGATTAAAGCCACCTAAAGTGCAATTAGATACTCGTTCCGGTACTTCAATTTTATCTATTTGTGTACCAAATTTATCGAGAATGATGACACCATCTGCACAACTACAATAGATATTGCCTAATTTATCGATACAAAAACCATCCGGGACGCCAGGTGATATTGATGCAAAATGTCTGCCAGACCCTAAAATTTTACCCCGTACCGGATAAATGCGTAATTCACGTCTTCCATGAGCAGGAAAATCGATAATAGACATATCAGCAATGTAGAGCCATTTTTCGTCCGGTGAAAAAGCTAATCCATTCGGCCTTTGGGTATCGCTGGTTGCTATCGAAATACTGTTATCAGCCGGATCGTAACAATAAACATAGCATCCAATAATCTGGCTTTCTGCTTTATATCCTTCGTCATCACTAATAATTCCATAAGGAGGGTCAGTAAACCAAATCGTACCATCAGAGCGAATGGCGACATCATTCGGCGAATTAAATCTTTTCCCATCTATTTTTTCCACCAGCATAGTCACATTGCCATTTTTTTCTGTGCGGGAAATTCCTCGTCTGCCATGTTCACAACTAACGATCCTGCCTTTTTTATCCAACGCATTGCCATTGGCGTAATTAGAATATTTTCGCCATAGCGTTACACCATCATGCTCTGACCAGCGAAACATCCTATTTCCTTTCACATCGCTGAAAATAACCGCATCTTCTGTTGGGAGCCAAACGGGGCCTTCTGCCCAGATAGCCGGGGAACAGAGTAGTTCTAAATGTGCTTTCATTATTATTACCCCTCTATTTTTAAAATATCAGATGCATAATCTTCCTTCGTCTTTCAATTTAAGATTTACCGTTTTTAAATCGACGTGTCAGTATTAAATTTGATCAAGCAGATATAGATAATGGGAATGCAGGGAGAATCGCACAAAATTGACGTAAGAATTGAAGTGAAATAAAAATAATCAGTCAGATTTTAACGGTAATCCGATTCCTGTTGTAAAAAACAACAGAAGTACTAATAAAGTATTTATTAACACATTAAATCGATATGAGGATGAAGATAATTCTTTACTGACTGGATTATCAGCTATTTTATCCAATGAATATTCATTATCTTCAATTTGATAAAGGATCTCTCTGGCCCGCTCTATATCGTCATGATGAACAAGAAGTTTCACACCGCCAAATGCTTGTGAATACATATAATTATTCCACACAATATCTTCATCAATAACTGCGGCATAAATCCCTTCTGATAACATTCTGCCTAAGATAATACGGGCATCTATTGGTGATAGAAAATTTGCCAGCAACCGCATATTTCCTCTTTGAGCATAATTATTCCACATAATCACACCACCATGATCCGGTTAATTATTACACAGCATACCCCATTATTGAGTATCACAGGCAAGCTATTTTTAAATACAGGAATGTTTCCTCAAATAACTGTGATTTATTGATATAGCGCAACAATGTTAACACCTGTAAATTCATCTAAAGATTCTCGGAAAGAAATCAGGGAATTGGCTATGACTTTCTGTTACCTAAAAAATTTACTGTCACCCCAAAAAAACGGCTTGGTTTTTTCTTAAACAAAAGAGAGGGCTATTATGGCTAATTATATGGTTCGTGTTGAAATTTTTGGTGCAGGTCCAAAAGAGTATAGTTATCTGACTGAATCAATGGCTATCATTGATTTTAGAAACACTGTCAGATACAGCAATGGTGAGTTAATGCTTTTACCTTCTGGAACTTATGTTGGCGTCTCTGCAAATTCTGTTATGGAGATCAGAGACAAAGTCAGAAAATTAGCAGCGCCATTATCATCAAAAGCCCCAGCTATATTTGTATGCCACTATAACGAGTGGTCTGCTTATCTCTATTCAGCTTCGATATCTTCATTTGCATCCGAGTCTGAATCTTAATGAAGAATTAGCTTCAATTAAGCTGGCTCTCCAACAATAAGCTGGAGAGCCGCTTTTTCCGTTTCGTTATTTCACTTGTTTTTTCTGTTGCAATAACCACTTATCTAGTTCATTTGCAAACAGCTGGCGATCACGTTGTTTTAACGCAGGAGGCCCTCCTGTTTGGATCCCACTCGCGCGCATTGTATCCATAAAATCACGCATAGTCAGACTCTCACGTATTGTCTCTTCGCTATAAAGTTCGCCACGCGGATTAAGCGCCGCTGCACCTTTTTGGATCACCTCGGCAGCCAGAGGAATATCAGCTGTAATCACTAAATCACCGACTTCTGTGCGACAAACAATTTCATTGTCAGCAACATCAAACCCGGCAGGGACTTGTAATGTATGCAAAAAAGCGGATGCAGGTACACTTAGCCGTTGATTTGCCACGAATGTAACCTGTATTTTTTCACGTTCTGCAGCACGATATAATATTTCTTTTATCACCTTAGGACATGCATCAGCATCCACCCATATAGGCATAACAAACTCCTCTCAACTTCCTATTTTAACTATCTCTGAATATTCCCACGATTTTTCCAATAAGAAAACAGCTATGGTGCATTAGGTTTGTTAAGATTTTAGAGATGACGCCGGTATGCGGGTACTGGCGTTTATGATTATGATTGAAGTTTACCGCCGATTCCCTCTCTCCTTATGTGCTTGTTCTTTGTTATTTTTTGTAAAACTAATTGATAATGATTATTGTTACGATAACAATAATCAACAAAGTTTATCTCTAGCAACATATGAACGGAATCACACGATGGGCATTACAATTGATAGGGACTATACATTTGTTAATACGTTGTCATTTGCCCTTGATTACCCTCGATTATTGTTGCAATGCCTTTCTTCCAATCAGGCTTTGACTCAGTCTCTTTATACCGCTTCGCCTGACATTTTTCCCACTAACGAACTTGAAACCAGATGGTGCAGGAAGATGATTCTGTCATCTTTTCGGCGACGTATTGATTTTTTAGCTTATGTAGCTCGCCTTAGATGGGTTTAAAGCCCGGCTGTACACTTTGCAGATGAAGGATTGAATTACCGCCCAAGCGGGCTGATGTATTTGCCATGATTACATTTAATGTTTTGCCATAACTCTATTTAACGTGTTGTAAATCATAAAGTTTATCAATAGGACAGTAAGATTTTTTAAGGAGAATTATCATGCCGAATAATAGCTACCAATCTCTGCTTATGTCAGCGCAGGCGACTCTTAAGGAAATACAACGGAAACCGGATATCAAGGTGTTGATTCAGGCTATTAAGCAAGGATTCAGCGAAAGTGGCCATAAATGGACTCCTGAGTTGATCAGGCAGCAAAAAATGCTGGAGCAGGCAGTGGAGAAAGGTGCTTATATGCGCTATAGCAATGACAAGCCGGCTGATATCAGCGGACTTAATGAAGGTGAGCAACGGTCATTTGTCAATTATATTAAAACGCTGGCAGCGCGTACCAATACGGTCGATATTTTGGTACAAGGTAGTGAAAATACCGCCTTGTCCTCTCAAACCGATACTGTTCTGGGCACCGCCGATGCTTTTCGGGTACTTCCCAAGGATTTCAAACAACGTCATGGCACTCGCTCCAAAATGGGTGCAAGGCTGACCATTAACGTTGACAAAACACATTTCAACTCGCTCGCCAGTGCATTGACCCAATTGTTTAATGATGACAACCGTGGCTGGCTGGAGCAGGCCAAAATCATGGGGCCGAAAAATCTGGGTCACCGTACCGACCAAGCCGTGATTTACCTTTCCAATGCAGGGGTCGAACATGCACAAGCTATCGGCCGCCAGCTCAATGAATTACTGCCGGCGACAGCCTTTATCAAACATACCCCGATTGGCATGTATCACGTCAGCAAAGGCATTTCATATTCTGAAACGGTTGAAGGTGAATCAAGCAGCCATGGTCAATCCCGGGCGCGATTGATCGCAGCGGCAGCAACAGAGTCCTTGCTCACCAGCGCCCCGCTCGAGAAGACCCTGACGAAAACCTTGCAAAGACGGGGATATGATGCATCCAACCCTGCATTACTGGCGCAAGCGGTACGGGATCGCGAACTCAAAGCTGGCTTAATGCCTATGGGAAATGGAGCCGGCTCCCGTGAAGGCAGTGCCGATATTCAACAATTTGCCACCGATCCAAAATCGTTCGCTGAATCCAACACCATCAGTGTGGAAGCATTGGTCAGAGCGGGGCAACTCCCGGCTGAAGGGCTCGCTCAATTGGTGAAAGTCAAGACAGGTTTATACGAAGTCGAATACATTGATCTGGGCACAGAGAGTAACGCGAACAGCGTGCCCGCCTATTTCCTCGGCTACAACGGCGCAAATCAGGCTAAAGCGTTGCCTGCCTATGTGGATATTCCTAAGCAGGCTGTTCCGGGAAGTTTTCTGTTCACCGGATCATTGTCGGGATGTTCAATCGTGGTGACCAACCTTGATGACAATACTTATCGCGTCTACCACGATGGCCGGGTTAACAGCTCATTGCTGTATGACAATGTGGTCATGGCAGTGGATTATCAGGATTATCAAGTCGCCGGTACAGCTGAAGGCCTTGCCGCGGCTTACATGCAATACGTTAATGGCGAGTGGCAACTGGTGTTCCAGCGTCAAGAGTATCAGCGAGACGGTCATATGCTCTGGCCGAAACTGCGCAACGGCGAAGAGCCACTATCCATTCAGGTGGCTGACAGCCAAGTGACTGCTCATAGCCAGGCCAAATTCACGGATTACCGTGAAAAAATTCATCAAAAACTCCAAAAGGTTGCGGCCCAGTTCGGCATATCAACCGAAGGGATCTCTGATGGTGTATATGAAAAAGGGGAATTTTCTCCTCATCATTCAGCGATTGCCGCATGGATTGAGCTGCGTGATAAGGTTCAAGACAAAATCACCGCAGATACCCAGCAATTGGTGGACAAACGAAGCGATCTCTATCAACTCCGAAACAACACCAGAGACAGTGCCAAGCTTGTCCTGATCGACCAACAGATAAAGCAGCTCAATATCACGCTGGAATTCTACAAAGAGCAATACGATGTAGTCTTGCGTGAAGTCTTCTCAGTCGAGCAAAGCTGGTTGTGGCAGCAGATTAAATCCAAGAACGGTATCGATGCCGTCTTGCAGATTAATGATACCTCTATTCAGGGCGGTGGGCAGGAGCGTAACCTCAGCTTGGGTGAACGTTATGCTATCGCTGAAGCTTATCAACGAAGGGAAACGAACCCTGAATTTATTGATGGGCTACGTCACTTTCAGGATGTCAGCATTCCGGGTTTTGACGATAGAATGTCGGCGCTGGAGATGAAAGGCCTGTTTTTTGACAGTCAGTTGACTCCCAAGCAACGAGGTGCCTTAATCAGTCGCATCACTGAAGCGAGCCAAGCAGAATACATTGATAATGTCCTGAAGCAGACGGCTGTATTCAGCGAAGATTTTCAACGCGCCGGAAGTCTCTCCAGCCATCTGGTACCACAAGATTTCTATCTGTCATTGGTCGGGGATGTATCCGGCGGCCGTTGCTATCCTTTGGTCAGGGCTATGGCGGTGGCACTCGCCAACAATGGTGAGACAGGTGTCAACAGTCTGGTGGAAAAGCTCTTTTTGGCCGCAGCTTCCCCGCAGGAAGGCAGCTCCACGCTATTCAAAAACAGTCTGGTAAGACTGCATTCCAATGTTGAGGCTGTACAGGCATCAATGCAGCGAGGACAGGTTACCTTACCCGAAGTGGCTTCCCTGCTGGAAGAATCGGCTGGCACTTCGACATTCGCTCTCAATACCCGAAATCACGCCATGATGGTGGGAGTGACTGTTGACGCTGAAGGACGTCGATACTATTTCTATGATCCCAATGTCGGTATTTTTGCATTTGACAGCATGAAAAACTTCTCCCGTGCCATAGAAAAACACTTAGTGAAACGCAAATTAGCCGTTCATTATGGTGCACTTGGCAGCCAGTCGGCACCGGCTTTCAACTTAGTGGAGATCGATCCGGCCAAAATGGCAAAAGTCCCGGTAGGCAACGGCTTGGATGTAGCTGACCTGACCCGTCCCGATGAACTGGCCACCGTCATAGAGCAACGGCAATGGGCCAAGCAAGCCGTCAACACCCAAGAGAAGATTGCTGAAAACGTCCAGTTACGCACCACATTGGTTGCTCTGGATGCGGAGCAGTGGGGAGAAAGGTTCGACAATGCCATGACAGAACTTGCCAGAGAAAATAGGCTTGACCAGCGCTGGATGCCGGTGATTGACAATATTAAGGAACAGGGTAAAGGCCATTATCGCATCCAATTCATCAATCGCGATAACCTTGAGGAGAAGTGGATAAGCAGCGGCGATGACACTTTTGTCAAATTCCGCCATTTTATTGATGAGCATATGCACACTTTAGGCCAGCACTTCACCCTTGAACGCGGCCAGATACGGCACAATGGCGGTGTTGGCGAAGCCGCTCCAGTTGATGGGTTGAACTCAGGGTTTGCGGTACAGACACTGATTCAGTGGTTTACCAACAAGAACCGCAGCGATGCAGCACATGGAATTTCTTCGCCAGATTTGGCTACCGCACTCAAGATCCACAGTTATCTTAACTACGCCCAAATGGCGCACGGTAGCATCAACGATGTGGTTAAAGTGACTGAGCTGGTGCGTACCGCATTGCGCGGCGAAGTAGTAGGCGCCGAAACATCACTCAAGGAGTTCTCTTCCGCTCTGGCTCATACCGCCAACGAAGGCATAGGCTTGCTTTTTGGCGGCGCTTTTGTTGGGTTAGATGCCTATGAACTCGCTCACGCAGAAACGGATACACAAAAAGCGGTATTTGGAACGCAACTGGCGTTCGATTCCGCCAGTTTCGTGACCGGTGCCGCCGGAGCCGGTGCTGGCATGGTCGGTGCCTCGACAACCGCAGCCGTCCTCGGCGGTGCCGGAGTGATCCTTGGCGGGCTTGCGGTGGGCTTCACCGCACTGGCCCAAGCTTTTAGTGCGGTTGCCGAAGATGCTAAAGCTGTCGGGCGTTATTTCGATATACTCGATAAGGCCTACGAAGGTAATGGCTACCGGTATGACAGCAAGCAAGATGTGCTGGTGCCCCTTGCCGGCGCTGTCATCAAGACGTTGGATCTGCGTAATAAACAAGTCGGCTTCGACAGTCAGTACATCTATCGTACCCATTCTGGCCCGACAGGTTCAGGGAAAATCAATTACTTCTTTTGGGTCGGAGATTCTCCAAAGATGGTGCACGATCGCAGTCAGGCAATCGAAGTGCGCAGTGGAATCGGTCATACCAACGCTTTCCATAAGCTCGATCACAGTGACAGTAATGTGCTGATCTTGCCGGGTACGCCCAAATCCTTCATCAAATACGAATATATGATACTTCCGGGGGCAACTACGCGCCACGATACTGGTTTCGATGTGATCCGCAGGCTCGAAGATGATAAGCGCTTTGACTATGATTTCTACGTTTTCCCAAGCGAATGGACGATCCGCAGGATTTATCAAGAATATGTCTCGACCCCCATTGAAGTCATACTCGACCCGCGCAACAGAAAACTGATAGTACCGGAACTCCCCAAGGAACTGCATGGCTACCTGCATTACGAAATCAAAGGCGCAGGTGGCGAGTACCTGATCGGGTTGAACGAAGGAACCCGTGTCAAGCTCATCAACGACGCTATTAAGCCGGACGGCAGTAGCGATATGCCGTCACGCTGGATCATCGATAGCAGCCAGCTTGCCAATGACACTATCAAAGTCTCGAAAAACCGGCTGGAAGTCGGCGGAGTGGTGGTGGAACTTGATCCATCCCGGCACGGGCAGGTGCTGGTGGTCAACAACAAGAACGAAGTGCGTGAAATCAACTTCTCCACACTGACGGCTGATGTGGTGAAAGAGGATGCAAGTAAATGGCAAGTATCCGGTCAACAAATCGAGCAGCATTTAAGTGATCTGGCGAAAGCGCACCAGTTGCACGGGCAATATGTGGTGGTGGAAAACTACAGCCACAATGGGCATGACGTTGGCCGAGCCTTCTACGATGTCGCTAAAGATCGGATGATATTCACCGACACCCGCCAAGAACAGGCCAAACATGCGCAATTGGGTGCCGTGATGGGTGAACACGCTTATTTCTATGATGCCGACAACGCAGCGGCATGGCGGGTAGATATTGCCAACGGACAGGTTGATGCGCAATTTATGCCGTGGTTCAACCACAATGCGGGCAAGATCAGTCGGCTCTGGCAAGAAGGAGATGCGGTTTATCTGGCGCGGCATTATCAGCTAAAAGAAAGAGAAGCGGAGTTGAGTTATCGGATCATCAATGACCGAATGGAATTAGTCAGTGTTGTGGGTGATGATGAGTTGCTCCAGCATTTGGCAAATACCGACAGACATCGTGATGTGCTCGGGGCGATCCTCCAAAACTACGAGAACAACCGCACCCAACGTGAATTGTCAACATATACGCTGGACGCCCGACAGATTCAACCAACCAGTGCGGACCTGATCACCGTGTTTGGTGTAGATGCTGATGACGTGAAACACCGTTACTGGATACGTACCAACGACGGGACATTGATCAAGCCAAATCTGGCACCACCAGCAGATCATCCTCTGTCCTTCGACGCGGATAAACACATCCGCAGCAACTGGCAGATCCCGGCTGATCTGGTATTGGCAGGCACTATTTCCGATCTTGCTGATAAGGAAGTGTTCTTCTTCTACAGCCATGAGCAAAAGGTTCTGTTCCGTCAGGAAGGCCCGGGGCAGACGGTTCTTGACGCCAGCCATCCGACAGCATTGCGTGTCAGCACTCCCCCACTGGCCAACGTGGTCAACCTGAATGGTAGTTTGCTTGCCATCACTGAGGACGGGCGTGTGGCTCAACTCAATGCGGCGGGACAGTTTAACTATGAAGCTGTTAACGAACATTGGCTCAAGGGACGTGCTCATTGGTGGCAGGATCTGGCCAGCGTCACTGGCAACGGAGCTACCTTGGCCGTGTTTGGCGTCAAAGGCAGCGACGGCAAGCGCCCGTTGCCGGTGTGGTATCACAACGGGCAAGTGGTGGTAGCATCAACTGAATTGCAGGGTAAATCCCCACAATTTCTGGGATTTGACGCGGGCAGCACCTCCGCTCGGCTCTTTGAACCTGAAAGCGGTAAGCTATATCACCAACCTGTCATGACTTCAAATGAACTGGCTGCCGCTTTTGGTTCTGACCAAGTGCTTGATGCATCAGCACAGATTCCTGTTGCCAGCGAGTTGACGCCTGAATTGTCCCTAAAAGAGGTACAGCAGGTTGATGTTGGCATGCGTCTGACCACAATCAAGGGTGAGATTTTGCTGCGAGCCGATAATGGCAAGTTACAGTTAGTGGGTGTTGACGAAGAATGGCAGAACAATAACAAGGCTGATCAGACACAGGCACTCTCTAAACTTGCCAATCAGTGGCAAGTCGAAGAAGGGGCACTGACCTTACAAAACAGCAGTGCACCAAGCTGGTTTGATGTTGGCAGCGGTCAGAAATTCGTAGGCAACGGAATTCCGACCACGGATCATCTTAGTTTTATCGGCATCAATGCAGAACATAAGGTGGCGTATGTGTATAACCAAACGGCCCAGAAACTGTACTGTCTCCATGATGGCAGAGCGACAACTGTCAACAAGCTCAATGGCGTGGAACGAATCAATTCCTCTTTATTGCTTCAAGGAGGGGAAGCCGATGACGATCTGACGCCACCGATCATTGACGGTGTTGATAGTCTGGTGCTGCATGGCGGGGGCAATCACGATTCCTATCATTTCACCAAGGAAATATGGGATCACTACCGCACAGTAATTATCGATAATAACGATCCGGCACAAGCGTTGGATCGCCTTATCCTGCCGATAGCGAATCCGGCAAGTATTCTGGTGAAACAGCACAATGATGATTTGATGTTGACTGACACTGGCAACGGAACGGCATTGGTGGTTCGTCAGGCCTTTGACAATCAGGCCAAGGCTCATCTACATATCAACCTAGAAAGAGCTTCATCGGTGATCGACGTGGATTATCTGGTCAAAAACTTAAGCAAGCCGAATGGCACTCAGGGCATGCTGATGGATTTATCCTGGGCCAGCGGGCAACCCGCCAAACCTGCCATGCCAATTGATGCAGTTGCTATTGTCTCAGAAGCAGAAGAGCTGAGTCTGGGAACGCTGATTGGCGCAATGGCCGCATTCCCTGATGCGGGAAGTGTTCACGGCAACACGCTGCAAAACCTGCAACCTGCCAAGGTCGAGCAACCGCTTTTGCTGCCTGACACCAACATTTCCATTATGTGAGTATAAGAAACAACAGGAGGGGCTAATCCCCCCTTCTTTTTTCTGTACATTTCTGTACACCTCTGTACATCGAATAAACCATCAGTTTTTTATTCCGCTCAAGAAAAATCGAACGCTGTTTCGAAAGCCAATTCTATTTTGAGCTGGCAACCGACACAGAAAACAGCACGGATGCACTCTTCAATGCTGGCGGCGGTCCTGCATTTCACCGGATACACCGCGTAATGTGCTGCGTAAGGGAATTGATGCCGCCAAAATGAAATTGGGTGGGATCTTCTCTTGGTCAGGCGATCGGATGATGGCCTGTTAACAAATACTGCGCCCTCCTTCCCGTGCCCTTATCCGCTTACAAAATCCACCTTGTCATCCATGACAAGGTGGTAATTAAAAGACAAAGCAGTAATTAATATTATTGTTATGCTTCAGATTCATTATTACGTGCAGGGGCGTTAAAGAAGAAGTTATTAAAGGCTCGCTTAAAACCACTCCAAGTCACCCGGTTAGCGGCATTGGCAACATCCTCTCCGACGGCGTGATGGGCAGCAGCGGCTGTCCCGCCAATAGCTGCGCCCGCCCATTCGCTTGGTGTACGACTATAAGGCAATAATATTTCAGAAATATTTCTTCCTACGCTTTCTCCTATCATGCGGCCAAACCATCCTCTGGAGCTGATCGCGTGGGAAATAGCAGAGCTAATGCCTCTCCTGAGCAGTAATCGGCCTATAAATCGATAAGGGCCATCCCATATATTGCCTATAAGCCTTCCCCAGCGGGCACCATACATCGCGCCAATCGCTGCCCGTTCGCCAAGCTCAGAACTTCCCTGATGACGACCAAATAGCATTCCACCAATAATTGCGCCTGATAGTGCCCCTAACCGCTCTGGCGCGCTGACATTGCCGGGCCTGAGCGTATCCAGCGTACCTTGTCCGGCTGGCGCGGCAATGCTGATAGCCATGCCCGTGTTATGCTCTCCGGCTAAAGCTATGACTCCTCCAACGGTCACCACGGTTCCTATGGAAATGGCCGTACCTGTCGAAGAGCTGTTAAAGAGTGCCGACGTGACGAGCGATGTGACGACAAAAGCGCCGACCTGAACAGGAACAGAACGTTTACGCGTCAGATAACTTAAAACCTCGCCAATTTTTTCTGATATGTTGTTCGCAAAAAAAACCATCACCGCGCCAGAGACAAAACCACCAATGGCGGCCCCGACGACTCCCCAAGGCGTCGCTCCCGCAATCGTTGCAGCCTTAACTCCCAGACTTGCCATTCCTACACCCAGAACAAAAGATCGCAGCCCTCGGTTTAATTTCAAAAACGTATCAAAGGAAGCGCCTTGTTCGATAAGATGTTCTGTCGTGATATTGACTGCCTTCCGATACGCTTTTTTCCCTATCCAGGCAAAAACGCCCTGACCAGGGAAACGGCCATCAGAGTCAGAAAAAACGATGGGGTTATTCCTGCACATTCGGAACAAATTGAGACCATCGACCTCACCGGCAGGATCGACACTCAACCATCGCCCTGCCCACGATTGATAATAACGATAACCGTAGTAATACAACCCTGTTGCATCCCGCTCTTTGCCAGAGTAACGCACGGTTTTGTAATCCGCCTCTGACTGACTTCGGGCTGCCCACACGGCAGTTCCACCATAGGGGTAATATTCTTCCTGACTGATTATCTGCCCGTCACCGTCTAATTCCAGCCCGCTACTGCCAATCAAGTTGCCATAACTGTAGCGTAATTGATCATTGCTGATATCCGCCGGTTTGCCTGCTTCCCAATGCAGCACCCGTACTTGTGCCTGACCCGCTTCACCGACATTGATGACCTGCAAAAACTCTTTCAATGCATTGCCGCTATATGTCGTGCGCCACTCCATATCTGGCAAATATAATGTCCGCTGTATTTGCTCACTATTGCCGGTCTTCTGAATATGCGTCTTGATGACACGCTGACTGTCTGCATCATAACGATAGAATTCCTGATCAGGCGCCGCATTTTCCCTATTGGCCAATATCACTTGTTGCAATTCGTCACGGGATGTCCAGAAAAGATCTTGACCGGGAACAAGCTGGGTTTGCTGCCCGCCGGAGGTGAACAGCATATCCACCTTAGTGGGATCTTTCGCCAGCTCCTCCAGCACAGTCCGGTTGCTGTGCTCTGAGACTGTCATGCTCGTTGTATAATTATTGCCTGTGATCGGCGAATTGTGGCGAATTTGGGTCAGATTTCCCCCGCGATCGTAGTCGTACGTGCGAGAGTAATTAGTATACGTATTGTTATCAATCAGGGCGGGAATGGGTAACTGGTTTTTTTGCCGACCAATATTCGCCATTTCACGCCCTGTGGCGGAAACCAGCTGATACAGGCTGTCATAAGTGTAAGTACATTCCGGTACAATTTTCTGGTTGCGCCAAAAGCGGGTAATTTCAGCCTTGTTAGTTGATTTCAGCACATTGCCGACAGGATCATATTCATAACGCAGATCCTGTAACACCTTTTCCCCAGCGGCATGGCCGGAAGGGCGTTCTGTTTTTATGCCAATAATGCGCTGCGTCTCAGGTTCATAGGTATATGTGGTTACTATCCCGTTACCATGTACCTCGCGTAATTTCTGGCTGGCAGCGGAATAAGTCAGGGATTGCACGATAACCTGTTCTTGTTTCCCTTTCAGCGCCAACCAACTGCCTTGCAGCAGACCGGCAACATCATAGGCGATACGTTGCCTATTTCCGGCCGCATCTGTGCTCGTCAATGCAGTACCGGTAGCATCTGTTGTGCTGATAGAAGTGAAGCTTTCCGGCGCCAGTGCGTTTTTCCAGCCGGATTCATCCGTACCTTGCCAATTTGCTTCTCTGTCATCTCTCAATAATTGCTGTGTGATGGACAAGGGGATGCCGGTCAACGATATACTGTTGGTTTGATTCATCCCGGAGGGATCGTAATGAACCACGCACTGCCCGGCCAGATTGTTGCCTTTTTCTGCCGGCGTATTTCCTGACCAGATCAATCGCTCTATGATACGGGCGTTCTCTCCTTTGCCCTGCTCGGTAATCGCCAACAAGCGTCCCGGAAAGTTATGACTTTCATACTGAAAAGTTCGGCTAACACCATTGGCACTGACAGCTAAAACCGGACGCCCGGCAACATCATGCAAGGCAACACTGGTTCCGGCATCTACACTTTGTGTACGCAGTGCTTTTTTACTGAGTGATGACAGACGAATGAGATTTGGTGTAACAGCGTTCTTGTCATTCGCTGTCCGCTGGCGTTCATAAAATCGCGGATCAATACTCTGGGTCAGCGTGCCTTGAGCATCATATTGATAACAGGTGATGCGTTCATCGGTTACCTGAGGTGTGTCGGGGTGCCGATACCAAGCTATTTCCCGTACTGTCTGGCCACGGTTGTCCGATACTGTGACAGATGGCGTATTACTGTGAACGAAATTCTTCATAATTCATTCCTAAATGGAGTGATGTTTGTTCAGCGAACAGACATCACTGAACTTTATGCGGTCATTTCATCGGCAGTGTCGTTTTCATCTTTATTCACCACAAACCAAGGGGTGAATAAAGTTTGACGTAACCCGCCCTTAGCGGTGATAACCTGATATTCACGCCCCAACGGGTCATAGCAATGTGTATCGGCATACAGATCCTGCCGGGCACTGTCGTCACTGACGTACTGCCAACTATTCAAGAAATACGGTTGATACGTCCGCAAAGCCTGACCTTTTCCGTCATACTCTGTACGTCCGGAAACGGCCCAACGGAAATTTGTCACTGCTGTTTTAGGCATGCCATTGCTTCCAGCCACAATGGCTCCGTTCTCATCCCGTACCCAAGCCTCCCCACTTTCGTGACGTACTGCTGTCTGTAAGGCTCGCCCAAAGCCATCACTAAACATAACCGTTTGACGTAATTGTTGTTCCGGATCGGCATCATAGCGGTCAGTGATCACACTCAGGATATGGGGCGGGTTCTGTGAATTGGCTTGTATGGGTATGGCTGCGGCAGGATTATTCTGTTGCCAACGACGAAAGGCAAGCGACAGAAAATAACCATCTTCAGTGATGATCCCAGCCGATTTCAGCTCATCATAACCAGAAAAATTGGCCTGATTGGAAAAGTTGACCTGCACCATCCAGCTCAGAGGGGCATAAACCATCAATCCTGCAACGGGTATGCCGGGTTTCAGTTCCAAGGCATCTTCCACCGTTGTGGGGACAATAAAGGGAACAGTTTCATTTTCCTGAGAGCTATAACCTTGTTTTTCACCGTTTTCAGTCCCCCAGAAACGGAAGCTGGTTACCCTTCCCAACGCATCAAACGTTGCTGTGTGATAGTTGTCATTGATATCGCTGGTGTTATCGGCAACCATGAATCGATAATCGTAATGCGCTTGCATACGCAGGCCAGACGCATCCTCTGTCGCGGTGATAACACAGTAATGGGTATCCCACGTGACTGTCGTTTTACCCGTGAGCTTGGTTTCACGTTGCACCAATGGTCGATAGAATCCGTCTGCACTGGCGTATTCCGTAAACTCCCTTTGCCCCACCCAAGCCCTGAAATCGGCATTTTCACTGAACGGCACATTTGCAACAGTCCAGCCGGCATTATTCAATTGCTTTGCCAGTTCCTGCTCATCCATGACCTCTTTAAACGCCTCCAGCGATCGTGCATCAAACTCTGCGGTTTCGATATATGCCACCAGCGGAGGAATGGCGGGCTTCTCTTCTGAGCCGGTGTAAGCCACACGTTGATGCCCCTGATAATCGGCTTCTGCATCAGGCAACAATAATGCCCCTGCTTCTGTGGCAGAAAACCATTCAAAGGAAAATCCACCGTCCGGCACTTTATCTGCATGATAAATGCGCGCATCGCTGCGTGAGGTGTCCATAAGCCCTGCGATCCACGTATTATCATCATGATTCAGATGATGATAGGAAGAACGCTGGCGTGTCAGACGTAGACACATCTGCTGTTCATCATAACTGCTGGCGAATAGTGTTTCAGGCAGGCTAGCCGGATAAGGCGATAGCTCAGGCCGTGGGCGTCTTGGATAGGCAATTTCGAGATTGTCCGTTGGGAATCCAAACTCATCAGATTTAAGGACGATATTTTGACTGCACTGGGGATCGGCAGCAACTCGCTCATATCGGTATTGGCGGGTTTCGATAACCGAAACCAGTACAGCCGGAATGGCCGATACCACACTCGGTAACAAACATGTTTGGATGCGGAATTCATCCACTGAATAAGGTTTACTGAACAGTATAGAATTATCGTCACCATACAGTTCACGCCGTAAACATTGTCCTTTTAACGCCCGATGTAACCAGTATCTATCCAGTACGCTCGGTACGGCCGTTTTATTATCTCCGGATTTTTCGTCATAACGGATAAAACGTGGGGTAAAATGCGGAAATGCCTGTTGATCCCCCTGCCAATACTCCTTGGGCAAAAGAATATCGACTTTCTGCATACCCGTGCTGTACCAAGTAACAATATGCGAAAGTGATGGTGGTTCAGCATCTGTCCCTTGTGTTGCACACGACCGTGAATTAATGTCGGTTTGCGTTACCCGCCCAAAGCCACGAAATTCTTTTTCCTGACGTACCCAGGCACCATGAGCGTAATCATAATAGCTCGCCAATTGATTACCGGAAATTTCATCCAAGACACTCGTATGCCACAACAGATGCACAGGAAACGGTAATTTACTGACAGCCGTAATCCCAGATTCAGCAGCCTTCAATTTCTCATCCAGCCAGAACTGGGCAGAGCTGCGGTAAGACAACGTGGTTTCTGTGCCCATATTATTATTGATGACATTCAACAGCCAAGGCTTGGATGTGGTCATATCCAATCGCCAGTGCTGCACATTCATATGGGGAACAGTCAAAATAATGCTGGCAGTTCCTAATCCTTGTGTGTCCGCAACTTGTAGCCGACAAGTATTATCAAAACGTACCCCAGCCGGCAGATCGATACGCTGAGGTTCAGCAAACCGATTGCCGCTTTCATTGACATAGAGTTCAAGGTGGGTATTGCGGGCATAAATAAAATCGGTGGTGCCTGAGCCATTCAGGTCTACCATATACAGTCTGTCGGGGCTGAATGTTTCCCCGCTAATCTGGAAGCCTGTCATCATCAGCGGCTCACCAAATTTTCCATGCCCCAGATTCGGCCAGTAGCGCACGCTATCTGCCGTCACCTCGACCAGATGTGATTGTCCGGAGCCGGTCATATCACTGAATGCGACAAGGTGACGCTCATTTCTGCCGGGAACCGGCAATGGCATATCTGACAAATGAGCCACATCCTGAGCGCTACCCCACCCTGCCCTGTTATTTGACCAGACACGTACACTATTGGGCCCGATAAGCGCTAAGTCAGGCAGACCCGCCCCGTTAATGTCAGCCAGCTTTGCCTGCGGATGGAAATATTCCATTGGCACTGCGGATAGTGGAATAAAGGGAGTCCATTCACCTTCCGGCGACATCGTGTGGTAGCCCCGTAACCCTGTTGCAGTAATCACCCAATCCAGACGCCCATCACCGTTTATGTCCAACAACTTCGCGCTTTCCTGTTGCGTCGGAATATGTGGCAGTGGTTTCGCATCCTCATAGGTCACCGCATCCGTTCCTTCGGCAGTGGTATCCCTTATCGGAGCACGATACCACCATGCTTTCTGGGCATCCTGATAGAGTACGCCGGCAATGCCTTCTCCGTACAAATCAACCATTTGGTATGGCTGCAACGTGTTCAATTTTTCCAGCTGTGGCATTGCCTGCCAGTTCAGATTCGCGTCATGGCTAACACGTTGGTAATCCATTTCCAGCGGGGACATGAGCACTGGCGTACCGTCTGCTTCATGTGCCAGCCTGCGGGCAGTTTGCAGTAAGGAAACCTGATTGCTCAGGTCATAATCCAGAATAAGGCGGGAAACCAACGCCGGTGTTTTCTCTGCAACATTTTCCCCTGCCAATGCGCCTAACTGATGAAACATCAGAATTTGGCGACACAAACGACGGGTTCGGATTTCAAACCCATAATCATAGCGGGAGAAACTATCCGGACGACAACGCCATTTTTCAGAAGCATTAAATTCGGGCACATCGTCCAATGAAGAAGAACGTTCACCGTAATCAAATACCAGATGAAACAGCCAATCATTGTCAGCAGGGATATCTGATTTTACAGCGAAAAAAGCGGTTTCCGGCTGAATATTGCCATAACTGACTTTTGCCAAATAACGCTGGGCCGTAACACCCGGGTGTTGAGCAATCTCATTCTCATCACAGTCGAGATCGTCTTCTGCCCGATAGTGATAGTAAATATGTTCCCCAGTGTGGGTGACGGTTTCCTCCAGCAGCCAGCGGGCAATTCGGGTTTCATCTTGCGGGTCAGCAATACGTGCATGGCGATTCTTACCGAATAGGTGCATTAAGCCATCCGCAGTGAAAAGTACCCAGAAAGCAGTCTCTTTTTCACTTGGTTGCTGTGGCTGCCAGTGCTCTAAGCGCGCGATTTTCTCTATCACGAGAGGCTGATAGCGGGTAACGGTATGTGGCTGCGTCAGAGCAGTTCCCAACAGTGAGGTTGCGGTGCGCTGCTCTGGTTGCCCTTGGCTATTCGCCACAATGCCCAATGCTTTTCCATCTGGTCCGAGATATGTATCTTTTCCAGCATAGAGCGGAACGCCCCTGGCTGTAGGCGGGCCGATAAAACCAGCCCCACATTGCCACCCCATCCCGAATGGCCCATTGCCTGCCGCACTGCTGTAATTCAGTGATAGCACCGGCACCAGACCACGCCCGACAGAAACTGGCAAGGGCAGTGAAAATGACGCAATCCCCTTCATTCCGACGGCGTTGAGTGCTTCTCCCATCCCTTTTAGTGATCCGCCTCCAGAGGGCAGTGATGGTGTTTCAATTTTCAAAGGTGTTGAACCTTGCATAAAAACTCCTTAGACAGGCGCCCCAGGCACCTGTCAATCACAATGTTTTAATTAAGAACGGATGGTATAGCGAATATGCAAAATGATATCGCTCAGACTCCCCAGCAGTGCTTTCTGCCGATCAATCGAATCCGGGAAACTCAACGTCAGGCTGCCATTGTCATTCACCGGAATACCTTCAAATGGCAAATAGCGGGTGTCGTTGAAATCCAGCACAAATTGACCGCTGTCATTCACACCGTGAGAGAGAGCAATGGCGCTGCAACCGCGAGGCATGACTATGCTGCCCCCGTAGTTCAGCACGGCCCGAATATCCTCATACGGCCCAATCAGCGCCGGCAAGGTGACACTCACCTGTTTCAACTGGCGGGTCTTGCCAAGGCTTTCGGGGTAGTCACTGAAAATGTTCAGGTCGGACAATCGCACTGAGGCTTCTATCTGGCGGTTACTGAGTTTTAATTCATTGCCGGAAGAACCCGCGTTACCTTTGCCTTCACGAAGGAATTGAGTGAGTTTCTCTGTCAGATTGAAGTTGTCTGAGGTTAAAGCCTGATAGAACTGGGCCAACGATACAGTACGGGTAACTTCCAATGCCCGCTCATCACGCTCCAGCCAGGCTTTTTCCATGTCAGCCAAATTCAGCAATAGCGTTTCTCCCGCCATCAGGCCTGCTGTAGTGCCATTCCAGGCACCACCCCGGATAAAAGTCACGCCGTTGTCGTTCAATTCGCGGCGCAGCGCTTCCTGTGCCATCAGGCAGAAGGACTGGGTCAGATCAAAGAACTGGTAATAGATAGCGCTCAGTTTGCCGCGCATCCAACTGTAAAGGGCTTTGTTGGTGAATTTACGCTGTAACAACTCTAACTGGGCCTGAGTATGGGCCTGCTGGGTTTCCTGATATTCCACCTGCATCTGTGCGGCTTCGCGACGGATTTTCAGGGCTTCCAGTTGGGCGTCCATTTGTTTGACTTCACCGTCAGCGTTATCACGCAGAATTTCCCACTCCTGACGGCGGCGGCGATAGGTTTCCGAACGGCTGATTTTTTCTGCGGAATACTGGGAGGACGCTGCGGAAAGTGACATCACCGAGGCAGAAGCACGCAGTGCTGCCCCCCAACGACTTCCACCCGCGGCAAAACCGAACACGTTTGGGACTAAATCAGCCACCCCTTCTGCTATCGAGAGCGCCTGCCCGGCCAGAGATTGACCGGCTGCTGCATCGAGCAATGACATCGCCCGCTGTTCTCCGTGGTTGATATCTTCGTCATACAGCTGTTGATATTTCTCCAGACGATTCTGCGCACTGCGGCGACTTTCTGCCAATACAGCGATATCGGCATCCACTTCATCGACGATTCGTTGCTGGATTCGGATGCTTTGTGTCGCCAACTCCATGCCCTGTTTGAGCAATAGTGTGGTGAGCTCATCGGCATCATCATGCTCTGCCATACTGAGCAGAGAAGCCCCGAATTGAGTCAATTGCGCCACCAGATTGCGGGCACGCTCCAGCATCACCGGGAAGCGGTATAACGACAACGTACCGGTCGGCAGCACACTGCCGCCCTGAGAAGCCTGTACCATACTGGTAAGCAGCGCTTTCGGATCTGTAGGTTCGGCATAAATCGCCAGAGATAGCGGTTGTCCATCAATGGAAAGATTATTGCGCAGGTTAAACAGGCGCAAACGCAGGGTTTTCCAGTAATCAGTGAGCGCCGGGTTATATTCCGGCAGGAACAACCCAACCAACGAGTTAGCAGTGCGGAGCTTCTTGGGAACCCTACCACGGCCCAGCATCGTAAGATCCTGCTGATAGGTCGCTTGCACGGTTTGGCTCGCCGCTACGGAAAGAGACGGTGCCGCCCACTGGCTGCTGCCGTAGTCCTCCGGCTCATCACCCAGCAATTCTAAAGCGCGCACATACCACATTTTAGCTTCATTCAACGCATCGCGGGTCAGTTCGCGATAAGCCATATCGCCGCGTAGAATAAGTTGCTCCAACAGGCGCATAAAGGTAGCCACCTTATAATGCGTCGGGTCATTTTGGGCAACGGCATCCGGATCAATGGCATCCAGCGGATTGGCATTCCAGGAGGTGGTTTCTTCCAGCGGTCGGCAATTCCATATCCAAGGCGCGATTTCTCCGTTAACAATATAGCCGGCAGGGTTATAGACGTAATTTATCCATTTAGTGGCTTCGTCGAACTGTTTTTCCTGTAGCAGTCGCTGGAAGCACATCATTGGGGTGTAGTAGAAAAGCTCCCAGTAATAGAGGGCGCTCGCACTATTGAAATCCATCGGGGCGGAATAGCCAGTAGCGATAGAAACATTCAAGAATCCTTTGTATTTCTTGATGTTCTTGACTTCCCCAATGTTTGTTGTTCCGGATGCATGATTGGCATCGTTAATTAATACAAATTGCTTTTTCTTTTTATCAAAATAGAAGAAAGCAGATTCCCAATCTTTATCATAGGTAACTTTCTTGTATCCAACCCCCAATCTGACGCCTTCATACATGTAATACCCGTCGGCGTAAGGGACAAAAAGCGTCATGCTGGTTTCCGATGAATCGGATAGCATTCCACTATAATAAGGCTGCCTTCCACTGTTGCCGCCAATATTCCCGATATGGATCTTAAACCACCGCTCATCACCATGTTCAGCAGGGTCATATTTAGGCAAAATAAAGTTGGCAAAGAAGCCTTCTCCCAACGGAGGTTCCGGTAGCCGTTGAGTTTCCATTGTCAGGATAGTATCAATGCCCGTATTGGCTCTGGATACCAGTTGAGGAGCCAAAAGCGTATTAAGACGAATGCGATAAACGCCGAGTTGCATATATTGCGCACCCGAACGGGTTTCACGCAGAAACAGAATATCATCCGGATTATAATTTACCCGTTTCACTGACAACGTATTATTGACTTTACCCAGCACTCGCCCGTCTTTGGCTTTGACCTCAAAAACAATCTCCAGTGGCGCGATATTATTGGTAAATTTCAATGACGATGCATCAATTTCCAACGGGTTAAAGGTGTACTGCATGTCATCAAAACTATTTGCTGGCAAGGAAGCAACATGTTCACTGGCTGTAAAGGTATGAGTTTTACTGCCAGCCACCACCGTAATTTTGACATCGGTATTGTTAACACCCGTATCAATATCCAGCCAGCCGGAAGATTGATAAGAACTAAATATTTGAAAACCAGAAGCATTATTACCATCAATAGCATAACTGCACTTTTTAAACTCACTGGTTTTATTGCTGCCAACCGTGAAGACGGTGTTTCGGATAGCGTTCGGTGAAAATGGAAATTCGAACAATCGAGCAGAATAATTATTTTCAACAGGTGTCAGAATCAGACGCCTAATGTAGTCTGCGTTGAAAAGGCGATCTTGGACTGATGCAATATAATTTTTTGTTTTGTTATAAACGGCGATTGGCCCTCCAAGATCAGAGTAACCGCCATAATGTTTGACGGTATTTGCGATGATAAATGCGTTACCGTACTGGGATTTTCCATCCACTCCCGTCAGTTTCATGGCTCTGATTTGTTTGTTTCTGATTGCATTGCCACTGCCATCATATCTGACAGTAAAAACGGCATTATGTAGCGCAATAACGAGGTCATCACTGGAGTATTTGCTGGTTATCTGCGGTATATTCCCCTTCTCCATCACCGTCAAATTATAGGTTCCTGCCGCAGATCCCATACTCAATGAGGTCGGGATTTCAAAATCCTGAGCAAAGCGATAGCTGGCCTTTCTTACCAAATTGGTATCTTGGGTATTGCCGCTATCTTGAGCATTAATGACATCAAAGGTATTTTTCAATTGGCTATAGCGGCTGAGTACAGTGTTCTCCATCTTTCTCAAAGAGCCATCACCGTAAATGGTCATTCCTGCCACATTTTTATTGCTGTCACCAAAATCCGGGTAACTCTCCCCAGTTTTGTACACAAACACCAGAAGCGTGTCTTCGCCCTGAAAGCCAGATGCGGCCAACCCCAGCCGTTGAGCATCCGGTTTTTCGTCAGTGACCGCCATTACCTGCGTTGTAATGTCATAAGACCAAGGGGCACTCCAACTGCCGTCATGACGCAAGAACGCCAGCTTCAGTGTAAAACGGTCATAGGGTTCTACCGGATCAGTACCGTTTTTCGCTACTTCATCTTTTTCTACCCAGATAAGGTGCAGACGTTCCCTGAATATGATCGGCCGTATTGCATCCCTGTAAGGATTGACCGCCGTATCAACCTTTATCCACTCATTCCAGGCATTGGCTGCCAGTTTACCCTCCTGCATCAGTGACATATCCACGTTACGCCAATAGTACTCCGGCAGCTTCTCCCGCGTTTGGCCGATAAACCAGGCCAATCCGGTATTACTGTTAACATTATCATGATAGGCGCTGACCACTTTCAGGTCTGCCACGGTTTCAAAGCGGGTCAGATAGGTTTTGAACGCCTCTTCTACCGTATCCCGGCTAAGTTGACTCTGGCTAATATTCTCCAGTAATTCATCCATCATGCGGGTTTGCCCGATACGCTGGGTCGGGTCAATGTAATTTTCCGGATAATAGACCAACCGCGAAATGCCGCCCCAAGTGCTATAACGGTTATTCACCGTCCAATCGGCAAAAAACTGTCGGGTTGATACATCGGCACGGGCATTAGGTTCTATCCGGTTCAGCGCCCGATTGATGTAGAGTTGAATACCGGCAATTGCCTCTGCCAGCCGGGTGGTTTTCACGGCAGAAGAGACCTGATTATCAATCAGGAAATAGCTGTACAGGTCATCCCGATTTTGCAGGGACACGCCTTCTGGCTGGATATTCGCCAGAAACCAGTTGCATAACACGCTACTCAGGCGCTCTGCGGTATATTCAGCCAGTACCTGAGCCTGTTGTGTGCTCAATCCGGCTGCCATATTTTCTGCCAGTGTCTGCCACTCATCCCAAGAAGGAAGTTCTGGCACAGCTTTGTTTAATCGGGTCACATAGCGGATATTCACCAGCGCACGAATAACCGACGGCATGGTATGCAGTGCTGATGCCACCTCTATCCATTGCAGTACGGTGTTGATATTTTGCCAACACTGAAGGCGCTCCACGCCAGCAGAAACCATGGCCTGCGTCACCATACTGATGTCCAGCCTCATTACCGAAGCCAGTCTGTCTGCTGTCAGCGTCCGTTGATGCAGCATATCCAGCGTGTCAGAACTCAGTTTACCCAAGCGATTAATCCACTGGTGGAATCGGTAGAGTGAGTACAGCGTATCGATATTATGTTGGCCGGTGGGTTGACTTCTCGCTCCCAGCACGGAGAAATCGGAGGTGACTAGCACAGAAAGCTCTGCTTCGCTGAAGCGCAGTTTTTGCACAGAAAGTGACAACTGCGCCATCACATGACAGAACTGCACCAATTGGGTCGTTTCATCATCACTTAGTTCTTCTTTCAATACCAACTGCATAAATCCGGCAATATTCAGATCGCCCGGCCGCAAATTATCTGTCCACAGCAAGATATAACGCGCCATATCCGATGATGACAGATTCAACATCGCGGCGATAAACGGAGCAAGAATTTCAGCTTGAAGTTCCTGATTGTGGCTCTGTGCTATGTCTTCATTAATGCGTGGCCGAAGAGTCACAATCAGGTTATTGATTTCCGGTGAAATATTTCCGCTAAATTCGGGCGTACATAACAACCAAAGCTCTTCAGTAGTGATTTCCGCCTCAGTTAGCCATTGTGTTATTTGATACAGCCAGATAACCAGCCGCGCCAGTTCATTAGAAGACAAGGAAACTGTCACCTTACTGCTGAACGGCGAAAATCTATACAGCATAAAGAGTTCATTGACTGTTAGATGATGGGTTCGGGCCAGTAATTTCAGGCAATAAAGTGAAGAGATAACGGAGATAGAAAGGGTGATGTTATTTTTTGTGTCCAGCACACCAGCCAGTTTGCCTAATTGGTACAGCTCGCCACTGTTGATCCCCAAACCACGCATCAAAGCTGAACGGGCAAAAGTAGCTTGCTCTTCACCCGGATCAATGCTGATCGTACCACCATCGACTTCAAAGATTTTCCCTTTCAGCGGAGGCGCATTGAAGATACGATTAAAATGACTGACACTGTCGTCATCGGCATATTGATTGATGACCGATCCATTCAGTACCTGGGCATCATCAAAGCCCAATGCATAACGGTTACTGTAGAACAGAGTATGAAAGACTTTAGTCAGAACCGAGTCGTTTATAACACCCTGGGCATTATCACTGCGTACGATAGTTTGCAGTTCATTCGGTGAAAGCCCGCTGGCCAAACACAGGCGAATGGCTTTATTCAGTTTGAGAGCAAATATTGTCAGGGGATAAGATTCAAAAGTGAATATTCCTCCACCCTGATTTGTAGCACTGGTGGAAGACGTGTAGCGGTAGGCATATATTTTCACACCGCTCTTGTATTCACTGTCGGATATATTACTTAAATAATCACTGTTGAAATTCGTATTGGCTATTAAAGGGCCGGAAAGATTGCCGACAATTCCATTTGTGCCTGAATTCTTTCTAAGGGTAGCCCCGAATTCTCTTGATACCTTAAAATTAGCACGTATGAAAAATTTATTATTTCCTTCATACATTAAATCGAAATAATTTACATGGCTATCATAGTTATCAGTCTTTATCCGCGTTATCTTATAAGCTTCAAGTTTATTTTCACTATTTGCCACCAAGCCCGTTGAAATATTATCAACATAAGCTGAAGCATCATCAGAATGATAGTTTTGTAATACTCCCAGATATTTTTGTACCTCAGACAGTTCAAGATCATAATGCTTGGCTATCCACGCCTGTGACGCAAAATTCTCAGGCAAGATATTTTCGCCAAAGTTTTTTGCAAATAACGCGTCAGCATTTTCTTCCGTAATCTCTTCGGTCAAGATGTTATAAAGCTCTGGAGAGATATTCGCCAGAATCGCCAGTAATGAAGCCCCTTCCGCCTGCTCCATGACTTCCGGATTATGTGAAAGCGCTGTTAATGTACTGTCATGCGCCATAATTACCTGACGGATAGTTTCATAGGGCTGGTGGTAAGGTGTGTCAATGGCTTGGCGGTATATTGACAGGCTTTCCATCAATGCATCCGAATCTTCTCCGATCTTGCAGGTAATATGCTCCAACAACAACTCATTAGACAGTGTCAGAGTGGAGATTTCCGTATCCATATTGCTTTGACTCAGCGCCAGATCAGCCAGATCCGGACGGCGATTGTCAAGATGATAGGCAGAGCTTGTAAAATGCAAGTCCTTCGCTTCACGATACAATTCTGTAAGATAGCCGGCCGGTGAAAACATGGAAGCCACTGAGCCTGGTTTCACAAAGGAAGAAGAACGAGCGCCAAACATGTCATCATAACTGCGTGAAGCGCTGTCTGGTTCAATACCCAGACGGACGGCTGCGGACAATTGGGGATTGGTTCGGGTGAAAATACGTGCTTCCAGCAGGCGATTACGTTTTTTTTGCTCAACAGCTTCGCGATAGAGATAGTGAGTTTCTCCCCAGCTAAGTTGCTGTTCGAACATGCTTCTTAATTCACTAAATGAGAAGGGCTGAAGATCTGCGAGAGTCATTGCTCGACTATCGCGAGTTTGATTGATTTTGCTCAGTAATAAATCCGTACTGTACATAATAACCTCAAAGATTTTATACAATAGAGTTGTCAGTTAAGAATTCATCTGAAAATTTAATGCTTATTTTGCAAGTAATTATCTTATTTCACTGTAATTATTTGTTCTATATAACATTATTTATATTGAAAAGGATGTTGTCGCAAATAACCGAATAGAATGCGACTCTTTATGGAAATTTCATTCTAAACTGACTTTAGATGGTGTCGTCATAAGTAATTTTATGTAACAGTAAGATTTTTATTCCATAAATAGAATGAGTTATCTATAAGTGCATCAGTATGCTGACGCCATAATATCTCTGATCATATTTGAGGCTTGCCTGAGCTTCATTTACCTGATTCAAAGAGAGCTTGAAATCGTATTTACTAATACAATCAGCGAGTTATTAATATGATATTTGGGGTTTTAAACATAGATAAACCTTGGCGGAATATGCCGCCCGATTACGATGACTGAAAAAATAGGCATTTCCGCCTTTGCCTGTGATGGAAAAACAGAATATGGAAGTATTTCACAAGATATTCTTTAAATTTTGATAGCCGTATTTTATCCAAAACTACGTCTCTCTTTTTATTCAATTTTCATATCAGTAAAAACAATGAACTAAGAAAATAATTAAGTTTATGTTCATAATAAATATAAAAAATAATGGGATTCTATGTCCTTTTTCATAAAATATTCATCAACCATTATCAGCAAATGAATATAATTTATTGCTCAAATGTTTGTTATTTTATGCCCCGTTTATTTTCTATTATTCCTATATAACACGAGCATTTCATCAAATCAAAAATTATAAAAACGATCAATTATACTTTGAGCATACTGAATTTCAGTAGTGATCTGACAAACTTTATTAATTCTCCATCTGTCATTTTCTGTCATCCTGCCAACAAAATATGCAGCCTATCAAATATTAGTCAAGCCGTACTCTCCAGTATTGATGAACCCATTTTGTTGATGTTCACAGGCGGAGTAGTATCCCACCGCCTTCATGTTACTTAGCAATGTGTATTGTTGATTAAATGAGGGAAAAAATATGCAAGATAAGAAACCTGATGCGCCTGTTTCAAAAGATAGCAATCTGGTTACCGTTACCACGCCAGAATATGTCGACGATTCAATCAAAGAAGCCATTGCTCAACACGCCGCAAGTCGTAATCATCCCTATGCAACTCAGATAGAACCAGGATTCGTTACTTTAAGTAATGAAACAGACAGCGACAGTGAGTTAACCGTCGCAACCTCTAAGGCTGTAAAAAAAGCCTATGATTTAGCGAATACTGCCAATCAAAATGTTCTCAATAATTCCGTTCTCTATTTGGAGAAAAAGCAAAACGGGGCGGATATTCTAGATAAAGATGAATTTGTGAAAAACATTGGCCTAGCGGAAACCATAATCCTAGCTAAAAATGCCGTACCTAATAATAGAAAAATCAATGATAAACCATTAACGAATGATATTATATTGAATTCAAAGGATGTTGGTGCGGTGAATAGCACTAAAGAATTTGGCTATATTCCAAGCGCTGAATATCTGGGTGTGTTTAGTGTTAGTGAAAAAGATATAATTAATCGATATGTAAAAGGAATTAATTTTGGATGGTCAGATTATGATACAGGTCAGATATATCTCAACTCGTCAGGAGATTTGTACGCCTATTATTTAATAAACGGAGGGGAAGGATACAAAGATGGAAAACAAATAGGAGGAAAAGTTTGGTCAGAAGTTAATACTTCCACAGATAATAATGGCTGCATTAAGACATTTTCCCCTACAATTCTAATCTACTCAGATGGTAAATATACCACCAACAAACTATCCAAAAATGTTACTGTTGAACGCTTATCAAAAGGTTCATATCTCATCAAAGGTGTTTCAGGATTTAATACTGATAGAGCAGCAGACAACATAGAAATACCGAAATGTCATAATAATCTACCATTAATTTGGATCAATTACGAAGTCCTGCTTGATGGCTCTATCAAATTAATGACCCACCATCGTGAGCATTCAGATGCTCCTGCTTTCGCCAGAAATATACGAGAAGGCTACGCGAATGGTGATTTAATCGATATTCCCGATGGCAGATTTGTTTCAGTTCGAGTGCAAATGCCTGACATTCAAGAATCACAATCTTAATTTTTCTGTCACTTTCAAAATATAATTTGGAGGTAATACTATGTATGATTGGTCTGGAACTGTTCCTGCTAAATTTGAGCAAGGTCAACCCACGGGGCTTACACTCCAAAAAGGGGATGTCATATCTATTATTGCTAAAGGATGGGTTCAATATGGTGGCCCGGGCAATCCATATACCGCACCTCAAGGTGTTGCAGATGAACCGAGTAATTTAGCATATAGCTTGGTTGCTAAAATAGGAGGAAAAACTTATGAAATTGGCAATGGTGTCCTCCATAAAACAATTCCTGTTGATGGTGAATTAGTATTTATATTTAACGACTATGCAGGTGATTTTGGAGATAACTCAGGTGAATTTCATGTTGATGTAAAAATAGAATCACGTTATGCACCCGATTATCTGAAAGAAATAAAACCTATTAATTAATAGTAATCAATATTTTTATTAAACAAGGCAAGGCCAAGTGAAATTATATCTATATAATCCTTCACTTGGCTGATAAAATATTTCCATTACTTACTCAGATTTATCCAAACCAACCAAATAAGACTCAAAGTGTTTTGTCAAAGTTCAGGAGTTCGACCAGCATCTTTCATACCCGTGCCATGCTTTATCCATCATGACAACCTGAGAATGCGCCAGGATAATAATATCGCCAGCGTTGGTCGTGGGTTTATAGGATTTTCCTTCACGTTTAATCACATCCCTATGATGTCCCATTCCACATAAGCACCAACGCCATGCTGTCCAGTGTAGTGATGACGCCAATCCCTGTGCGCTGGGTATGCGATAAGTACGGATATAATGGTATGGGCTATTGACTTTAACTGCTCAAGGGAACGAGCAAAGAAATATTGTTTTTAGTTTCAGATAGTAACTGATAGTTAAGGCTTATTCGTTTGTTTTACGGTGGAAATAGGCGTATGGGTTATTACAAATACATCCGTTCTTTTGGAGGGCATCATGGCTAACCTTAGTATCCCTTTATCGGAATATTTCAAATACCTTTCCACAGGTCATTGCTCTCTGAGCAACAGAGATTACAACAATCAATCCGGTGCCGTTATCCAAGAATATGTAAAACCAGATGGGCACACTTCGCTATGTATTCACGCAGATATATCTCAACTAAAAAGCCCCCTTCTCCCACCAGAACAGGAGCCAACAACTCGCAATAGATTGCTTAGATTAGGTTTTGTTTCTACGTATGCGGATTTTAAAGACTATAGAAAACATGGGAAATATGTATTGTGGCCTAGGCACCGATGCAACATAACTATCAACGCATACACACATGTCCTACTCAAAAAGTTAGTAAATTATCACAGCAATAGCACCCGTGGATTCGAAGCTTGGGTTTCTAATGAAGCCATTAGAAACCAATTAAATTTCTATTCTCAAAATGGGGTAAATCCGGGACAATCATTTCCACCGGTACAGCAAGGGCTACCACACGTGCAGTATTCTCCATCTATGGTGGTGCCACCACATCCTTCTTATCAGCACCCACAACTATCTCAATCTACCAGTACAATGGGATACTCGACTCAACAATCCTCTTCTTTACAACAAGGGACGCATTATCCCCCTCAACACAATATTCGGGCTACTCACTCTCCCGTTGGTGGTGCAATGAGGCATCAACAACAACATACCCGCCACATGCCTTATAATCATCCAGCAGCACAAGCTCATATTGTTAATAGGCCTCAAGCATCATCTGATTTACCTCATGATTGGTATCAAGGTGATATTATTCCCGCTCCTCCACAGGGTTTAGTAAGGCAATCTTCTACACCTACTCCCCGATTTAGTAACATCCCGGGTTTGCCTGATGATTGGCTTGATGAATTCTAAAAATATCCTCATACACTATTCTCGATAATTAGCCCCTGAGTTAGGGGCTGTCGACATTGCATCCTATTTCCAATCACTCCAGAATCATTTGCTCTGGTGTCGTATATTCTCTACCCTCTGATTTGATGCTTCTTGCTGGCTGGTGATGAAAGCGGTTAATTGCTGGATTCCGAACGCTTATTTTTTCTATTTTCCATATTTCGAATAGTCGTGATGAGCTACAAATGAAAACTCAACCAGAGCCATTACAAAATTCTTCCTAACCGCAACTTCAGTTTAATAAAAGACAGCAACCCTCCAGTGACCAAAAACGACTCCCAAGTATTCAAACCTAAAACAGACAGAATGAAATGAAATAGCTGCCCCTGTGAATCAATTAATAGGCATGCCAACCGCAATGTGTAGTTACGCATGTGATTAGCGTGATTGCGGTGGCAAATACGAAAAAAGCCACATTAAGCAGCCTTAAATTCTGTATGTAAATTTATGTGATTTATTTATCAACCTAATGGGCGCAAAAATACTGTGTCTTATCTAAGTTTTGTTTCAATAGGTCGCCTTGCTTTTGGGAGTTGCCAGGCGAAAGATAATAAGTATAAAAACAAAGGAAGTTTTGCTTTCTTTATCCTTAATTTTTGTCAGCATATAAACAAATTTTGAAGATCCAGCGCTTGTTATTTTCTGTCATCCTGCAAACAAAACATATATCTATTAAATACTAACCAAGCCGTACTCTCCAATATTGATGAACCCATTTTGTTGATGTTCACAGGCGGAGTAGTATCCCACCGCCTTCATGTTATTTAGCAATGTGTATTGTTGATTAAATGAGGGGAAAAATATGAATACACAAGATAATAAGCCAGATGCATCATGTTCAGAAGACTGTGATTTATTCATCGTACCTAGCCGAAAGTATGTAAAAGAAACTATCGATAAGAAAATTGAAGAACACGCCAAAGGCCGTAATCATCCCGATGCAACATTAAGAGAAAAAGGATTCGTTACCCTGAACAGCTTAGTAAATAGCGATGACGAAACTTATGCGGCCACACCCAAGGCGGTAAAAATAGCATATGATTTAGCGCATATTGCTAATCAAAATGCTAATAATGCAAATGAGAATGCTAATTTAGCTCTACCTGTTGGTGTTCCCGTACCTTGGCCAACAGAATTCGCTCCAGAGGGCTGGCTAATATGTAATGGTGATTCATACATTGCCAACTAGTAATGGTGACGAGAGTAAGGACGAGCAAGGAATCACAACTGTTTTTAGCGATGCTCAAGCGAATAACTTCGCCTTGGATACAAGCAAGTCAGGTGGAAATAATCAGGGGTTGTGGAATAGTAATTTTTTCAGAACTTATAGTTCAGATGTTTCAAACACTTATACTGGTAATAAATTTTCCGTTGCGAACGAGACGCGCCCCCGCAACATAGCATTCAATTACATCGTACGAGCCGCTTAATTCTTAGTTAATATAATGTTAAGAATTCCGACCCGCAGAACATTGCGGGTTGAGTTTGATAACACTCACTTCCTGTGCCTGATTCCACACCGAATCTTTCTGCATCTGAAAACGGGCATCCAAACGACAGTTTTCAGAAATATCATATGGTTATCCAACGATATAGTAGACCTTTTCACCGTCCACGATGGCTTTGAGCCGTTTGTTTTGAAGGCGTCGAGGTAACGACGGAATGTCACAATTGCAATGCTGACATCCTTTTTTACCTTGTTATTGATGTAAATAAGCTCAAGATCGTTGTTCCTCTTCGGGGAAGATATACCGCCATGTACACCCCGTGCCTCCACCCACGCTATAATCGAGATTTTTTTAATTCTGTTTTATCTATTTATCATATAGTTAAATATGTTTTCCATTATACACACCATTTTATTATGTTTGTAGCTTCAAAAAGTTACAAACATAAAGGTGCCAATATCGTAAATAAATACATCAGGACCTCTACTTTTTAGTATAAAAAACACCTAATGCATAAGGTAAAGGCATATATTTTATTAATATATATCTAATAAAATACATTCTTTTAAATGATCTCTTTTTAAACTAGTTTGCTATTTTATGAGAGAGTAAGAAAAAACATCCCTCAATCATGTTGTATCCAGAAATTATTTTATCAGTTGAATTAAATAAAATAGTTAATAAAAAAATACATTTCATTCAATCAGAGGATAATATTATGGGTCCTATCGATGGCACTTATGTAAGTCTTGACGAAAAACTTTCACTAGAAATAACTAATAGCAATGACCACCCTGGCGTATTTGACGGTATTTTCAAACACTATAGTTTAGAACTTGGTAATCTTATCTACGCTAACGTTAGCGGAGAATATAGATATGTCACTCAACAAACTGCTTTCCAGATAGGTTTTAGTGCAATAATATCCCCAGCAGCGGTTGAATATATTATTACAGATCATTGGAATGGCGTTAGAACAAGTGATAAAAGTCTAATTATGAGCGGATTAAGAACTTATGTAACAAACTCCGGCTTATATAATATACATCATTTTGACAAAATTATTTTCAAAATGACCTAAATTAGGTTGGACTAAATAATAACAGGGATTTGATGTCCCTGTTATTACTTTTGTTTATTTTACTTTGATTTTTGAATAGTGGTAAGTCATTTTCAGTTCGCCACTTTTTGACGCGATTCAGAACACCTTTTAGAGAATCATCATTATCGTTAGGGAAAATAAATCAAATTGCTGCCATCTGGGTACTGAGTTAAGCGTTCGAACTCGGATACGGCATAATCTTCTTGAGGTTCAATATCATAATCAGCATTAAAAATGATAACCCGTATTTAGTTCACTACTTTCACACTACATCACAATCTAAGTGTGGTGAAAAAGTAGCAGCAAATACGCTAACAACAAATTTTAAAAAAGCGAGGGATAAAACCAATATTAATTGGGGTGATGGCATACCAGCAACTTTCTATGAGCAGCGTTCGTTATCTGAACGGCTTTATCGGGAACAAGGTATTAACACAAAGGATTTATTAGGGCACAAAAGTCAAAGGCAAACTGACAAATACCATGATGATCGCGGAAAAGATTGGATAAAAATCGTCATTTAAATTGGTTAATTTTTGACAGGTTTTGATAACTTGTTTTGATAACTTTTTGATAACCATTTCATATGTGACAGTAAAACAACGGGAACCCTTAAGCCCCCGTTATCAATTCAAGTAAGCAATCAATTACATATGAGAGATAATTGCATCACCGAACTCGCTACATTTCAGCAGCTTAGCATCATCCATCAGGCGTTCGAAATCGTAAGTCACGGTCTTGGCAGCAATTGAACCTTCCATTCCTTTAACGATTAAGTCTGCGGCTTCGAACCATCCCATGTGGCGCAGCAACAGGATAAAATGGGTATCGTAACCCGCTGTATATATTGTATATTTAAGGGTTAAAACATCAGTTTTATGTATAAAAAACCACTTAATTAACTCATTGTTTTATATAATTTTAATATTAATTTTGCAGAATGAAAAAATCGCCTAGGCTATTAAAATTTCGCCATTTAAAAGTAATTTTTTCGATAATAAATGCACGAGAAACTCAACAAACTCATGCAGCAGAAAAATGAGTGATTTCTAGAGGGTAGATTTCTGCCCTTTAACATACGGGATAATCCCGTATCTACCTATGCGATGATATCCAGCCCACCATTTGTGGATGAAGAATTATCAATGAGTTAACAGGTGAAAAATCCCGCTTTTAGCATATTGAGTTTCATCAGTGATCTGACAAATTCTATTAATTCCCCACCTATCATTTTATGTCATCCTGTCATCAAAATATGCTACTCACCAAATCACCTATTCAACTGTAGTTAGTCAAAATTCATTCTCCAGTATTGATGAACCGATTATTGATGTTCACTGGCGGAGAAGTCCCCCGCCTTCATGTTATTTAGCAATGTGCATTGTTGATTAAATGAGGGAATAAATATGAGTATTCAAGACAGTAAAAACTCCGTAGAAGTTCCAACAATGGACGACGTCAGAAAGGCCATTGAAGAACATGCCCAAAGCCGCAATCACCCATATGCAACTCAGACAGAACCGGGATTTGTTACTCTGAGCAATGAAACAGATAGTGACAGTGAGTTAACCGTTGCAACGTCTAAAGCAGTTAAGACAGCATATGATTTAGCGAATACTGCAAATAATAATGCTAGTAACAGAGTTCCAATCGGGCGAACAGTTAATGGCTATCTGCTATCAGCTGATGTAATTCTAAGGGCAAAGGATGTCGGTGCTTATACCAAAGAAGAAACCGACTTTCATATCAGCGAAGTTGACGCATTGGCAATCACTGCAAATCAGAATGCTATCAGTGCTAATATCAATGCCGAGGGTAGGCTGTCTAAAAATCAAAATGGGGCGGATATTCCTGATAAAGCTGAGTTTGTTAAAAATATAGGCTTAGAAAATACACTTAAAATTGGAGATTTTGGGATTGGTGGCGGAGGAGTTGAAGTACGAGATGGCCAAACACTGGAAGATTTGGCAGGAAAAACAGGGTTTTATCAGAAGGGTTCAGACCAAATACCAACTGATTCTCCGCTACCGCATGCAATGAAGTATTTATCAATTGGGCCTAAAAAGTGGGCCACACAATTAGCATTTGATGCATACAGTAACAATGCTTGGATACGCTCCAGAAAAGGCCAGTTCAATTCTACGTTTCATAATTGGAGCCAATTCTCAATATTAGGCGTGAATACCTTCATGGATGCAAATGGTAATTTCAAGTTATCTTCAGCCATAATCAATCTTTGGAGTGATGGAAAATTCGAAACAAATAACGAGTCTGAAGGTGCTACAGTAGATCGAATTTCAGAAGGCGTATACCTTATCAAAGGTGTTATAGGATTCAATGCCGATGGAACCATGAATAACATAGAGATTCCATCATGCCAAAACAAGCTGCCATTAATTTGGGTTGATCACGAGATCCTGCCTAATAGTTCCATTAAGTTAATGACCTACCATCGTGAACATTCGGATGCTCCTGCTTTTGCCAGAAATATAAGAGAAGGCTACTCTGACGGTGATTTGATTGATATTCCAGAAGGTAGGTTCATTTCGGTTCGGGTAAAAATGTCTGACACTCAAGAGTCATAAACTTAATTCTTCAGTTATTTTCAAAATATAATTGGGAGGTTTCTATGTACGATTGGTCTGGAACTGTTCCTGCAAACGCGGAACAAGGTCAACCCACTGGGCTTATCCTTGAAAAAGGAGACGTGATCTCTGTTATTGCCTCTGGCTGGGTTAGGTATACCTTTGACAATACAAATCCCTGGTCTGCTCCTCAAGGAGTTCCGCCTCTTCCTCCAGGAGGGGGTTTAATTGCAAAAATTGGTGACAGTACCTATGAAATTGGCAATGGTGTACTCCACAGAACAGTCTCTACAAATGGTGAATTAACTCTTTTATTTTCAGATAGCCAATATAGCGATAATTCTGGAGATTTTTATGTCAACGTTAAAATAGAATCACGCTATGATCCTCTTCAAGAAATAAAATAAATAACTTCAATACGTAACCCGCAATCTCCTGCGGGTTTATTGTTTTCTATTTCTATAGCATTCCTCTCCACCCCTCACTCCATCTGTTTAGGCTGATCGATATCAGTAGTAATCTCTGCTTCTTTCTGCCCCACATTCCACACCGAATCTTCTGGCATCTGAACTCGGACATCCAAGCGACATCCTTCGGGAATATCACAGGGTTCACCATCCGCATAGTAGACCTTTTCACCGTCCACGAGGGCTTTTATCCGTTTGTTTTGGAAGCGCTCCGGTAAATGACTGTGCTGACGGTGGAACGTCTCAATCGTGATGCTGCCGTCTTTTTCCACCCGGTCATCAATGTAGATAAGTTCAAGCCCGTTGTTGTTCTTCGGGGAAGAGATACCGCCGTGGACACCCCACGCCCCATCCGCGTTATAGCCAAGGATACCGTCTATCTGATAGTGGCCGGTACCGAGTTTGGAGACTGTGGCCCCTTCGGATTCGTCGTTGGTGGTAAAGGTGCCATCGGGATGGATTTGGAGGATGGGGGAGGATTTTTTGAGATAACCGTTGTTGTCAAAATTGGCATTACTCGTGTTCCAATCCTTAGTCCATGATAGGAATTTATTTTCATGGTCTGTCGCCCGTCGATAGATAGCCGAGGTGCCATAGACTTGGTACACCTGATAACACCTCCTGTATGGCCCCTGATACACTATCAGTGTCCCCCCCCATTTTTCAGGAAACGACTCACTCACAGCATTATTGTTAAAATAGTACACTCCCTCATTGAGAAACATATTTAAATCAGATTTTGCATCGATAACAGGTCCACCATGAACATGAACTGTACGGTCATTAAACTTTAACTCGTCTGAAATATGTAAGTAATTACGTGTCTTAGAATTCCCAATCGTCAATTTACTATCGTTATCTTCACCAAATCCCAGCCAGCCAACTATTTTATCGCCACCGTACATTTCAAGATAATTTGCGTGCGATTCTGTGGCAGCATTCATACGCAACATTCGCCCTTTATTCCGCGTGATAGATAACTCTCCTGTCAGTGCACCACCTGTCTTATCCAGCTTCCCGTCTACCGCCGCCTGCAATGCCCTAATCGACTGCAACGCTACCGTCTGTCCGTTCGGCAAGGTCACATCCACCACCCCACTTTGTGACATCCATCTGTCCATGTTCTGGAGGAACTGAACGATATAGCTGTTAATCGCCACGAGATGCCGGGTCGCATCTGAGGCTGAATCAGGCACGGTAATCTGTATCTGATAGGTGGCGTTATTCAGGGTGACGCTGGCCTTATCCGCCAGTACCAGCTCGGTATCGGAGTTCACCGCCTGTATCATGTGCAGCAGGTTATCCTTGCCGGACTGGATTAACATTATCTGCCCGGGGGCAACACCGTTAATATTCGCGTTAAACTTGGTGCCTGTGCCACGGACAATAGCCGAGCCGGACACCATACTGACTGTGCCTTGTGAATAGTACATAGATGAATTCCTGAAAGGTTAGAAATTGAAGTAACTGGCGGCGTCCAGGATAAGAATGGATTGCTTGGTGGTGTAATTGATGGTTCCCCAATGGCTCGCCCGATGAAATGCACTTTTGCCGGAACCAATAAACAACGCCCCTGCCCCGTTGCCGGTCAGCGACAAATCCCGGCTGTAGGCCGTGCTCCCGCCCATCCACAGATGATGTCCTATCCATGCAGGCACCAGCATCGGGTACTTTATCCCCGGTGTCGGAATGATGTCGCCCAGCTTTCGGTTGCTGACATCCAGACTCACCGGTTTGGTCAACACCCCGACACCCGAGTTAAAGGTCACCACCCCATCACGGTTCCTTAGCTTGAGTCCATAGCCCCCGCCTTCCAGCCGCTCTTTAATGCCGATGTTGGAAAAGACCACCACCCGATACCATCCCGCCCGGCCACCCCCATCGTACCGGTTATGACTGGTGTAATACCCCTCCCGATGCACCAGCATGCACTCCGGGTCTTCGTTATAAAAGAACATCAGGCAGTTGCCGTAATTGAGCCGGGGGTCAATGGACGCCGGATCGAATCGACCATCGATATAGACGCGGGCTTTATGGGAAACATAACCAAAGCCGGCAGGCGGCACACTGTTATTAAAATTGCTGTTGTTTGCTATTTTCAATCCCGCCTTGCCCCCCGAGGTTGAAGGGTAGGCGATAATTTTGATGAGTTCCGTGAGCCACTTTTCGAAGAAATTATCTAAGCTCACCCTGTCGACAATGACCGTTTCTCCGTTCTGGGCAAACTCAGCGCGCTCATAAAACCCCGTCAATACGAACCCGTTGCCTGAACGGTCTTGGCTAAATCCAGTGAATTCCACAGGATAAACATGCGCCCGATAGCCTGCCGGGATTTTAATTTGACACGTCCATTCATAAAACCGCCAGTCCGTCGGGCTTCGACGAATGCCCGGTGTGCTTTTTGAAACGAAATCCGTCCATACCAAACTGGCGGGCGCGGTTTTCTCATTGAAGACAAAACTCGTGCCGTCGGCCTGATTGGTAATCTTCAACCCAACACCACTCATAAAAAGACCCCCAATTCAATTAATGCAACACCATTCGCATCAAACATATAAAAGCCAGCATCTTTGAGTTGCGTGCGATAGCCATTGCCGTACCCGTTGATTTCCAGAAACCCGGTTTTGGCATCAATGCGGAACCCCTGCCGGTTAGGGATGTAATTGGTGGATTTGATGTCTATCCCCACCAGTAATTTCTGAATCGACGCCAT
>NZ_FORG01000009.1 GCF_900113945.1 Xenorhabdus mauleonii | reverse complement strand
TCCTTCAGATGGGGCTTTGTTTCACACGCCAGCTTTCCCAGCTCCCGCAAGTAAGCCAGTTCCTGCTGAAAATAGCGTTCAAATTGATCCATCAAACAGCCCTTTATGCTTAAGTCCGATAACCTAAAAATAGAAAAGGATGCTAAACAATTTGATGGCTAAATTAAAATTAATTAATAAATAATATTAATTAATACAGAAAAGTAATATTAGGGAATTTAGTGAAATATTCTGAAATGGTAGGGTTTATGGCGGCAAGGCATGATCATGAGCTGTAATTTTATTAAATGCTTTTAAGAAATAAACATTTTTTCCAATAGTCTGAAAATTTATTACCTCAACAATAAGTTGGTATTAATCACATTTTTTCTTTGTTCTTAGCCAACAATGGCAATGCTGGTTATGACTATCGATCAGCCAAAAAATTTTAGTATTAAACGGCTTTCGTTTAAGCACACACCTGCTATGATCCGGAAACCTCATTCAGAGGAATAAGCGATAAACCCACAGCAAGATAAATAACCAATGACACAACCTCTAGACACTATCCTTGCCCCACATCCGTTTGGAACGGAAATCACGGAGCAGCAACTCATTGAAAGCTTCCGGCAGTGTAAATTGTGGGAAGATCGCTATCGGCAACTTATCGGTCTTGCCAAGAAGCTCCCGTCCTTATCCGATGAACTTAAACAACAAAATATTGAAATGTCCGGCTGCGAAAATCGCGTTTGGTTGGGGCATCAACGATTATCTGGCAGCTTTTTGCATTTCTACGGTGACAGCGAAGGCCGGATAGTAAAAGGATTATTGGCCGTTATCCTGACAGCAGTGGAAGGCAAAACGCCGGAGCAGATTTTGCAAGCTCCTTTAACTGAACTATTCCAGCAACTCGGCCTTGAGCAACAACTCAGCGGATCGAGGCTCAATGGCGTGAAATCCCTGATTAATACCATTCAGGAAATTGCCCGTAACTATATTTAATAGATTCATGGCATTTCAATTCAATAGCGACTGAATTCAATACGTATTCAGTCGCTGTCCTGTGGATATCGTATTACAACGTATTTTCCCACTTAGCCTCCATCCCCTTTTTTCAATGTGTAGGCAACCGTATCAAAATCAGATACCCAGAATTGGTTCATATAACGCCTGCCAATCATCGAATCAAATTCAGCAAACATTCATTGCCTTGCTCTTAATGAAATTAAATGGACTTTGCATTCATAAAAATATACTTTTAATAGTCATTAAATTAATCAATTAAAATTAAACTAATAAATAAATTTTAAAAAAATAAAATTAAATTATTTTCCTTTAAGTTTAACTGGCTGAATAAAACAACAAATATATCACAACAATGATTAATCAATAAACTATAGTTAATTAAATATAATGAAAAATAATAAATTTAGCTTGCAATCTAGAAAATAAAAATATCCATGTTGATTCTTTGACATAATGAAAGTTGTTTACTAGCTTTAAAGTAGAGTTTTATTTGGCTCCCTATAAATACGACCATTTATTCACTCTAAAACAAGCATTTATTTATAAAGTAAAAGTTTTATTGATCGCCATATGTAATATGCATATTGAACTTCATTAAAAAATCAAGGATCTTAATTATGACTAATAAAATCACTAACGACGAACCTACTTATTTTGGCAAATCAGTAGTACAACAACTGGAAACTTATAAATTATTTAGACCCGAAGCGGCAAACAATGTTGAAGTTATATTTTTTGATGCACAGGGAAATAGGCACGAAAATTTTTACCTATCAAAACCTGATGGGGAAATACAAGGTGGAGGGGTCTATATCACTCTATTAATCTCTCTATTGGATAAAAGACCGGTTACAATAAAAACAGATGGATTCGTTGGTTCTCACGGTGAAAGATACATTACTGGTGTTATTGTCACAAATCAAGCATAAGACAATACAGAGTATAATTCTGTAGCAGGAAAAATTCTGTGATTTTAGAATAACCGCAGATATTTAATAAACTTCTTTTCATTTAAATAAATTAAAGGGTTTAAAACATGAGTGACAATTCAAACGATTCTGTAAACTACGAGAATGTAAAAATAAAAAAACTATATACTCATAAATTATTTCAACCTGAAGCAAAAAATAATGTCGAAGTTAGTTTTGAAGATCTAGATGAAAAACCATATTCAAATTTTTATTTAGTGCATCCGGATGGGGAAATAGAAGGTGGCGCTGTATATGCCACATTATTATACGCTATGTTGTATAAGAAACGCATTACAGTAAAAACAGATGGTGTCGTTGGAAAGTACAACGAAAGATACATAAGCGGCGTTGTTATTTCAAATGATTAATTAGTTTATTGACGAGCACAGCAAGAAAGTCTCCACAAGTAAACAATTAATTATAAATTTTTACTATTTTAAAAATAATTTCAATGATAGAAAAATACCAATATGAAACTTGGAATAACTGACATTAAATATTAAATTATGTCTAATCGATTTCTAAAGTTAACTAACAACACTGTAATGTGAAAAACAGCAGGAATAATTTAAATTTTCCTAAAGAAAATAATCTTGAGTCAAAAACTAAAGGATCAACACTATGAGTGAAAATTCATACGTTCCCCAACAAAATGATCATTATGAAAAAAAGAGTATTCAATCTGATGAAGAATATGTTGATTATTATCGAGTAAGAATAATCCAACTAGAAACCCATAAATTATTTGAAGACGCGGCAAAAAATAATGTTGAGGTGATATTTAGAGATAGATATGGCGATGTTCAAAGTGCCTTTTATTTAGCCAACCCTGACGGGCAGATCGAAGGGGAAGCCGTATTTAGAACTCTATTGCTTGCTCTACACCATGATTTAAAAATATCATTAATAACAGATCACCATGTCGGACAATTTGGTGAAAGGTATATTACCGGTGTTATTATTGATACGAAACTTATTTAAAATATCCCTATGGGATTTAAAGATGCCGCATTATGGTTATGCGGCATCTTTAAAAACGACAAAACCTATTCAATAAGTATTGAATAGGCATTTCATTACAATTTATTCCATTACAACGTATTTTCCCGCTCGGCTTTTGCAACCATCTTTTTCAATGCATGGGAAACCGCAACAAAACCAAAGGTTGCCGTAACCATTGTCGCAGCTCCAAAACCAGATGCGCAATCCATCCGTTTTGAACCATCAGCAGTACTCTTTGCAGCGCAAACAGTACCGTCAGATTGCGGGTAAACCAGCTGTTCTGTTGAAAAAACACAATCAATACCTAATTTTCCCTTACCATTTTTCACAACACGGTAATCCGATTTCAGGCGTTCTTTCAGTTTGGCAGCCAAGGGATCTTGTACTGTTTTTGCCAAATCCACGACCTGAATTTGGGTCGGATCAAGCTGCCCGCCCGCTCCACCCGTTGTAACAACGGGGATCTTGTAGCGACGGCAATAAGCCAGCAGTGCCGCTTTTGGCCGTATACTGTCAATGGCATCAATCACATAACTGAATTCAGTGGACATCATGTCTGCCACATTATCCGGGGTGACAAAGTCATCAATGCAAGTCACGCGGCACTCTGGATTAATGGCACGTATCCGTTCAGCAATCACCTCTGTTTTTGGAGAACCGATATTTTGTACCAACGTGTGCAACTGGCGATTGGTGTTGGTGATACAAACATCGTCCATATCAATCAGCGTGATAGCACCAATGCCTGTACGTGCCAGCGCTTCCGCCGCCCATGAGCCCACACCGCCAATCCCCACCACACAAACATGTGAGCGGGCAAATAATGAAAGCGCTTTCTGGCCATATAACCGGGCAGTACCGGCAAAACGCTGAAGATAAGCATCAGAGAGAGAAACTTGCATTGTTAGATAAATCCTGCATAACACCTATTTCTCGTTGAAATAGGTGAATTGATTAGTTGAACTGGAAGAGATCTTACTGGTTTGCCGCCAAAAAACCAGATGAGGGTTTCTTCAATACCCAAACACGGCCATAGTGATTATAAAAACCCGCAGTTTCGCCCGCTTTTTCCCCAACTCCGTGATAAATGTCAAAATGGTGCCCTTTAATTGCGCCGCCGACATCCAATGCCACCATCAGGCGCATCCGGTACTGCCCGGTAAATTTGCCTTTTTCATCCAGTATTGGAACTTCCGCCAGCAAAGCCGTTCCGGGCGGGATCAGTGATTTGTCAGATGCCACTGATGCTTCAGAAACCAAAGGCACAGCACTGGCTCCTCTGACAAAGGTATAAGGTTCTGGTCGAAAGAAGACAAATGAAGGGTTGTGTTCCAGCAATTCTCTGACTTCAGCTTCGCTGTGCTGTTCTCCCCACTGACGAATTGCTTTCATTGACATTTTATCTCTGGGAATTTCTCCCTTGTCAATCAGCACCTTGCCAATACTGCGGTAAGCATGCCCATTTTTTCCGCCATAACCAAAAAAGGTCAATGGAAGGCCATCACCAAAATCAACATAACCACTTCCCTGTACCTCCATCATAAAATTATCCATCAGGGAATTGCTGTACCCGATAATGAATTTCTTATTCAGCGCGCCGCTGTATATAGCTGCGCGATTTGGTAACCGAACACGTGATTTAGTCGGCATTCTGTACAACGGATATTTAAACTCCCCCTGTTTAATATACCGAGCATGCACTACCGGCGTGTAATAACCGGTAAATTTCACGTTACCGTAATTATCTTCCCCTTCCATTTGATAGGCGAGCAAGCCGTATTGATTCAGATAGCGAGTATCCCCACCAGAAAGCATCCAATGAGTGATAGCATCAAATGTTTCTCGGTTAGTGTTATAAAGACGGGGAGACGATTCACTGATGAATTTAACTTGGGCAGCAAAATCCCGGGCATTCACAGGAATGCCTTGAGCATTAGGTATATTAACCAACTGAAGATCTTGGGTGATACGGCCATCTTTATACTGCTGAGCTTGATCTACTGGCCGCTGGCATCCCGCTAATAACGAAATGACAAATCCACATAAAATATATTTGCCCCAAAGTTTCATATTTATGCCTTATCTCCAACCATCGCGATCCGACGACGAACAATATCAAACACAAATAAATAATGAAATGTAGTTAGAAAAAAATAGCTTAGCATTCAATAAGCCCGAACGTGCAAAAACAGAACAACAAGAACATATTTTAATCAGAAAACTAACAAATTCGGTAAATATCAATAAAAAAACTTGCAACGTTGCCGTTCGAGAGTATAGTGTGCCGACATCGGACGCGGGGTGGAGCAGCTTGGTAGCTCGTCGGGCTCATAACCCGAAGGTCGTCGGTTCAAATCCGGCCCCCGCAACCAACATCTTGCGATAGCGCACAGATGCCGATAAAAGTAAAAATCTGCTATTAATGAATGTCATCATTCAGTATTTGCCTGATTTCGATAATCAAAAGATTGATAATCAAAGTTTGCAAATAGACGGACGCGGGGTGGAGCAGCCTGGTAGCTCGTCGGGCTCATAACCCGAAGGTCGTCGGTTCAAATCCGGCCCCCGCAACCAATACTGTATAATGTCATCATTCAATATTTGCCTGATTTTGATGATTAAGAGATTGATAATCAAAAATTGCAAATAGACGGACGCGGGGTGGAGCAGCCTGGTAGCTCGTCGGGCTCATAACCCGAAGGTCGTCGGTTCAAATCCGGCCCCCGCAACCAACTTCCTAATTAAAAACTCCTTGAGTTCTTAGATTACAAAAACATCTTTTCCATACTTTCTCGCATTCCCATTTTATTCCCCATATGCTTAATGATTTACTATAGTAACTCTTCAGCAATAAATAAAATCATAATAAATATTAAAAATATTCAATTTTATACATTTCAAACAAAAAACATCATTTCTATAAAAAAATAAAAAGAAAAATTTTACAAATAACGTTATAAAATCAGCATTAAAAATTTTTTAATACTGAGAATAAATATCATGCCATTTCTACCACCTTTCAGAGAAAGCTTTGCCGTAGGTGATTTAATATATGGTTTACATGAATATAGATTAAAATATCTTAATAACAATCCTAAATTTATAATTGCTAAAACGCATTATGATAACAACCGATATCCACCAGTGTTCATTGATCAATTTTTAACCCTCATTGATCTAGAACATATATTGATTATTCATCTATATATGAATAATGAATTAGAAGATAATGATTGTCCAAATACTGATGAAAATAAAGAATTAATTAATATATATAATGAAAATATGAGGCAATATATATACACAAAAACCGAAGTACGAAGAATATAAAGATAAATACTTCAACTACTTGGGTAAACATAATGAATACTATACTGTGCTCGAAAAAAGAGGAAAATCATCAAATAAAGAGCCACTAGCTGATTTAGATCTAACTTTAGGCAGAAAATGTAAGGCAGGGATATCATGGGTAACCATGAAAAAAACTAAAGATAGATTAATCAACCGCATACATATACATTTCCTTCTTGACGGTATAAACCAAGCACAAGTGATAGATAAGCAAGGTAAATATATAACTGGAAAAGAATTAAGGTGGCTCTACAGACACAGACACCATCCTTTAGTCGCTAAGAAGGTGCAATTCTGGATGGATAATAAACCCACTTTACCGCCATGGACGGGGTTTGGTTCAAGTGACTGGAGTAGATATATGTATCATGATTATTCTAAATTTTTTTCTGAATTATTTAATATCCCATAATGTTCTCTGTTTCTTTTTATTATTTAACTATATCCAATGGATTTCAAGATGCAGCCAACAAAGCTGCAACTTGAACGACGACGAGTATATCATTTTTAAATGCGATTTAGGGGGTATATTTCACCGCCGAGCTAATTCAGCTCCATTTTTAAAATAGGTTTTGATGCCTGAAAAAATAGATTCTGCTATTTGTTGCTGGAATTTCGCAGTACGTAATTTTTTCTCTTCCTCCAGGTTACTGATAAATGCGGTTTCAACCAGAATGGAAGGAATATCCGGCGCTTTCAATACCGCAAAACCCGCCTGATCAACTTTATTTTTATGCAACTTATTGATATTACCCATCCGTTTGAGTACTTCATCACCAAATTTCAGGCTATCGTTAATGGTTGCGGTTTGCACCAAGTCCAGCATAGTGTGGTCTAAATATTTATCACCACTTTTACTGACACCACCAATCAAATCAGCTTCGTTCTGAGTTTGAGCCAAATAACGGGCGGTATTGCTGGTCGCTCCCTTCGTCGAAAGAGCAAATACGGATGACCCCTTCGCCGCTCGATTCGTAAAGGCATCAGCGTGAATAGAAACAAAGAGATCTGCCCGCATCTTACGTGCTTTTGCCACTCTGACTTTTAAAGGAATAAATACATCCTCATTACGCGTCATGTAAACTTTCATACCCGGTTCACGTTTAATCAGCGCTTGTAACCGGCGGGCAATTTGCAATACGACATCTTTTTCACGGGTTTTGTTTTTCCCAATCGCACCAGGATCTTCACCGCCGTGGCCAGGATCGAGCATAATCACTACTGGCCGATCTTTTCCTGCCTTACCTGGTTTACGCGTCTCCACAGGCATGTGTTTTTCTAAATTCCCGCTGTTATATTCTTCAAGCAGGGCCTGTAGCGGGTCATCATCTATATTTACCGCTTTTTTAGGGTAGAGATCCAACACTAGGCGGTGTCTGAATTTAGCAATAGGCGGCAGTGTAAAAATATGCGGGGCAATGGGTTGCTTAATCTCAAACACCAAACGCACTGTTTGGGGATTAAATTGTCCGGCCCGAACGAGTTTCAGGTAAGGATCACGTTTCTGAACTTGTGTGCCCAAGCTGTTCAAAACGCTATTAAGCTGGATCCCCTGCAAATCAATAACAATGCGGTTAGGGTTAGAAAGTAAGAATTGGCGATACTTAAGTGGAATATTCGATTCCAGCGTCACTCGGGTATAGCTCGATGCTGGCCAAATACGAACAGCAATCACTTTTGAGTTTGCTGCATTCCCTACCGGGCTGATACTCAATAACCACACAGCTGCTGCACCTTTCAGCAGGCGACGGCGTGAAAAATTATAGTCTGAGTGACTCATCGTTTATTCCAATTAAAAACAAATGTACACAGTGATTTTTGCCAAAAACAATATTTAGGCAGAAACTCTAATTAATTAGAGTATCTCTGTCATCAAAAAAAGTATTTTATGCTTACTTCATTTATCTATTTCAATATAAATAATAACGTCATTTTTATCTATGTTGCTCTTGCCATTTCATTCCAAATGGAATAAAAATACAAAAATAATGAATATAAATTCACTCAAAGAGGGCTCCATGAAAGAGTGCGGTACCGAATTAGTTGAAATCGTCCGGCAATCCGTTCCCTATATTAATGCACATCGGGGGAAAACTTTTGTCATTATGTTGGGAGGAGAAGCCATCGCCCATGAGAATTTTCCCAACATTGTCAATGACGTCGGATTGTTGCATAACCTAGGCATTCGCTTGATTGTCGTGTATGGTGCCCGCCCACAAATTGAACAAAACATTGCCAGACATAATTGCCGCTCGGTTTATCATAAACACATCAGAGTAACGGATGCCAAGACACTGGATTTGGTGAAACAAGCAGCAGGGCTGTTGCAACTGGATATAACGGCGCGACTTTCCATGAGCCTGAACAATACTCCGTTACAAGGTGCCCATATCAATGTTGTCAGCGGTAACTTTATTATCGCCCAGCCTTTAGGGATCGATGATGGCGTTGATTATTATCACAGTGGCAAGATCCGCCGTATTGATGAAGAAGCCATCAACCAACAACTGGACAATAACGCTATTGTGTTAATTGGGCCGGTTGCCGTTTCCGTGACAGGAGAGAGTTTCAATCTCACATCCGAAGAAATTGCCACACAGTTGGCAATCAAATTAAGAGCAGAAAAATTAATCGGTTTTTGCTCATCACAAGGGGTACTTGATGCCGAAGGCAATACCTTATCAGAAATGTTTCCGCATGAAGGAGAGGCCAGACTGCATGAACTGGAAAGTGCCGGGGATCATTATTCAGGAACATCACGTTTTTTGCGGGGAGCCATTACCGCCTGCCGCCGTGGAGTTCGCCGCAGCCATTTGATCAGCTATCAAGAAAATGGCTCGCTGGTTCAGGAGCTATTCTCACGGGAAGGCATCGGAACCCAAATCGTTATGGAGCGTTCCGAACAAATCCGTCGTGCAAATATCAATGATATCGGCGGTATTCTTGAACTTATCCGACCGCTGGAACAACAAGGAATTCTTGTACGCCGTTCACGGGAACAATTAGAGATGGAAGTGGATAAATTCACGCTGATAGAACACGATAATCTCACCATTGCCTGCGCCGCACTGTATTCTTATCCTGAAGAAAAGATAGGGGAAATGGCCTGTGTTGCCGTGCATCCCGATTACCGGAACTCTTCCCGTGGTGAAGTGCTGCTCAATGCCATCTCCGCCCAAGCCAGACAAATAGGTTTGGAAAAGCTATTTGTACTGACGACACGCAGCCTTCATTGGTTTCAGGAACGGGGGTTTGAACCCGCAGAAATCGAGATGCTGCCCGTGGAAAAACAGGCACTGTATAACTACCAGCGCCGTTCCAAGATATTGATGCTGAATTTATAGAGCCATCAGCCTAGGTCGCGCGGGCCAAGCCACTCCGCTAACCCGCTTCGCCGTTGTGTGACAGTCGCCACCGCCTTGTCCAAGACAGGTTTATGGGCATAAATGGTCAATTTCTCCCGCGCCCGGGTCAATGCGGTATACACCAGTTCCCGACTGACTATCGGCGAGTATTGAGTCGGCAAGACCAAGGCAGTATGTTCAAATTCTGAACCCTGAGATTTATGTACCGTCATGACATAAGCCGTTTCATGCTGGGGCAATCGGCTCGGCTGAAAACCTTTAATCTGGCCATCTGATAACTGAAAATAGGCTTTCAGTTCATTATCCCGATTTTTGAGCATGATCCCGATATCACCGTTAAACAACCCAAGGGTGCTGTCATTACGCAATATCATGATCGGCCGCCCGACATAACCACGGTTTTCCGCATTCTTAGACAGCGCAATAATGCCTTTCCTGTGCAGCAATTGCTCCACTCGCTGATTCAATCCGGCAACACCAAATGGCCCTTCCCTTAATGCACACAGTAACCGAAAGCGATTAAATTCTGCCAGAATGGCTTTCTCTGCCCCTCGTTCATTCACCATCGCCAAATATTGATAATAACCGGCTGCGGTTTCAGTCAATAAACGCTGGTAATCCTCATCCTGGGAAAGTGGATTGAAATAAACATCTGGGAGGGCGTCATTCAACACATTGGATACTGCCTTGCGATCCCCCTGATTCACGGCCGATGCCAATTGTCCGATACCGGAAGCCGAATTGAAACGATAGCTTTTGCGCAGCAAGCAGAGACAGTCCCGCACGGCAGGAGCATTATTTTCTAAATCCGGCACGGAATAAGGCATCAATGAACATCCGGTCAATCGCCCTAACTGCTCTGCACGTTGTGCACTGTATCCCTGTTCAGCAAAACGGCAAATGTCTCCCAATACTGCCCCTGCCTCAACTGACGCCAACTGATCTTTATCCCCCAGAAAAATCACCTTCGCCATCGGAGGCAACGCGTTTATCAGATGGGCCATCATCGGTAAATCCACCATTGAGGCTTCATCTATGATCAAAATATCAAGGGAGAGGGGATTATCGCGCCCATAACGCAGTTTCTGACTGTCAGGCTGTGCTCCCAATAAACGGTGAAGCGTTTGTGCCTGTTCTGGGATACTGCGCCATTGCTCTGGTGCCAACGCGAGTTTTTTGACAGCCTCCCTTAACGATTCCGTCAACCTCGCCGCCGCTTTACCTGTTGGCGCAGCTAATTGGATCCTCAGTTGCTGACCTTCATACAACTTGATCAAGGCTACCAACAGTTTAGCCACGGTTGTTGTCTTGCCGGTTCCCGGCCCACCGGAAATGACAGAGATCCGGCTTGTAGCAGCAACGGCTGCTGCCACTTTTTGCCAATCGATCTCTCCCGGAACAGTTGCACCAAAAAGTTCATCCAGGATGCTGCGTAGCTGTATTTCATCAAACGTGTCGGTCAATTCAACCTTAGAAAAAAAATCTGCCACACGACGTTCACTTTGCCACATACGTTGCAAATACAATCGGTTATCCAAGATACTTGGATGAGAAAGGATAATAGGTGTAGGAAAATCCCCCTGACTGACCGCCGGGCATGCCTGCAAAGCAGCAATAATTTGCTCCTGGCTCGGTTCCCCAGCCAAAGACCAAAGTGAATTAGCTAACTCCGGATGCCTGCCTTCAAACAGGTATTCAGGCGAGATCCGCTCCAGAGGCAAGCAAACATGCCCTGCCCCCGATTCAGCGCTCAATAGGGCTGCAATAAGCAATAACAGCGGGTTTTCATCTTTAATCATCACATAAGCAAACTGCACATCCAGAGGACGCAATAGCTTCTGGCTGACAGCCTGCTGCAATAGTGACATCATAGAGTTCATGCGCTTTGTTCCTCACCCTCAGCACTGAAAAGCGCATCCAGTTCATCAATAAATTCAAACGGTGGCAGATAATAGTAAACACCATGACCAGGATTATCTTTATCAATACCCCGTAAAAATAAATAGATAACACCGCCAAAATACTGCTTGTAATCATAATTGGCTAACCGGTGACGCAAATAGCGATGCAGGGCCAAGGTATAAAGCTGATATTGTAAATCATAGCGATGCTCTATCATGGATGCCGCCATTGCTTCCTGCGTATAAGACTGGCTATCTTCCCCCAACCAGTTAGATTTGTAATCCACCACGTAAAACTTATCCTGCCAGCAAAAAACTAAATCAATAAAGCCTTTCAGCATTCCCTTGACCTGATGGAAAGCTAACGGGGTACATTGTGCAGACAGCGGATCATAACGCCGGGTCAATGCATCCATTGCGTCTGAATGCAATAATTTATCCACTGGCAAATAAAACTGCATTTCACTTTGTTGATGATGATAAGGTACATCAACAAGCCTCAACCCTTCGCCATTCAGATCTGCTTGCAATAGATTATCTATCCACTCTTCCAATACAGCAGCCCATTTTTCATCAAATCCTGATGCCGTCAGTTTTTCTTCCAGCGAGGCTTGATCGGGCAGGTTGTCAGGGTTCAGATCTTCCAGAATAGAGTGCAGGAATGTACCTGCTGTAGCGCCCCGCGGGAAAGTATGTGGCGTCATTTGCGGCAAAGATCCTTCCTGTTTTTCACCACGGGCATCAATATCCAGTTTTGGGGAAATAGATTGGACAATCACATCCACGGATTCTCCCAATGCATTGGCGCGATTATTAAAAATCGTGGAAGACATGGCACGGGAGGCGGAATGCTGTAATCCTGAATAACTCGTTACCCGCCAATCATCTCGGATGGAACGCTGAAATCTTTTGGCGACCAGTGATGCCCGATTTTCATTTTGCGCACTCCATGATGCATCACCGATATTCTCGATCTGTGTGATTTCGATTCCATCACCATCAAGTTCATTCAGGCTATTTCTCAATAGCTCGGCATTTCCCTGCTCTCCTTTTTGCAACAAATATCCCAAGGCAGACAGATGTAAATCAGTATCCCCTTCTTTACTTTTATTCCCCTTGATAAGCGGTGCAACGCCAACACTACAGTGATAAACCGCTCGTGTTAATGCAACATACAGCAAACGCAAATCTTCCGCCAAACGCTCTTCATCAGCCAGCTCCAGAGCTTCTTTCAGTTTTTCATTATCGTGGGAAATGCTCAGGTGTGCCTCGAAGTTATGGCGATCATGATAAATCGCCTGCTTTTGCTTCTTGTAACCGCAGATGAAAGGCAAACACACCAATGGGTACTCCAGCCCCTTTGATTTATGAATCGTGCAGATCTGCACCAGATGCCTATCACTCTCCAAACGCATCAACTGGCTTTCTGATTGGGGATTAGGCCGGGAAATTTGTTGTGCCAACCAACGGGCAACCGCATGTTCGCTGTCTAGTTGCTGCGATGCTTCCTGCAATAACTCTCCAATATGCATAATATCAGTCAAGCGGCGTTCACCATCATCACCTGCCAGCAGGTTTTCGGCTATCTGGTATTTAACCATCACGCTCCGCAACATTGGCAATACACCGCGAGAGCGCCATATACGGGCGTAGCCATCAAATTCATCAACCAGACGATCCCATGCGGCTTCATCATTATTTAGTTGATCAATTTGCTGTGCGCTCATGCCAAATAAACTACTGGCCAGTGCACTTCTCAGCTCTCGCGCTTTTTCTGGCGCCAATACCGCCTGCAATAACCAAAGCAAATCCTTGGCTTCTGACGTATCAAACACACTTTCCCGATTAGAAAGAAATACCGATGGTATTTTTAATGCATTCAGTTCATTACGAATCAATGAGGCTTCCCTGCGATCACGAACCAACACTGTAATGTCTGCCGCTACAACCGGACGACCTTTCTCCCCCCGATGCAACAGTGCCTTGCCTTCTTGCCCTGCCTGCAACCAATCCCGAATTTGAGCAGCACACAGCCGTGCCATGTTCTGTTCATATCCCCCTTTAGAAATTCCCTCACCGGGTTGTAGCCAAAATCGCAATGCAGATTGTTCTTCATTATGTAAAGCAAATTTCAGCCCATGATTATTTTCCGCTGCATTCACGTTGATAAACGGGATCTGTGCAAACAAGAATGGCCGCTCTGTGCGGGAAAACAGCTTATTGACAGCGTGTACCATCGGTGCGGAAGAGCGCCAATTAGTCTCTAAGGTATAATGAGCACTAACGTTAGAACGAGCACGAATATAAGTAAAAATATCCGCACCGCGGAAGGCGTAAATAGCCTGTTTGGGATCCCCGATAAACAACAAACCATTTGCCGATTTCTGCTCTTCCGATAATTGATCTTCAGGTAATAACGCCAATGAGCCAAATTCGGGCTGGAAACGGTATATAGCCTGAAAAATACGATATTGTTGAGGGTCAGTATCTTGAAACTCATCGATCATCGCGACGGGATAACGTTGCCGGATGGCTGCCGCAAGTTGTGCGCCTCCTACATGCTTCAAGGCGCTGTCCAGACGGGTTAACAAGTCATCAAACCCCATGTAACCCCGCATCAGTTTCTCTTGATGCACGGATTGACGAACTTCAATAATCGCTTTAGAGATAATGATATCTTTCAGCGTCAGTGGGTATTGATATAACTCATCAATAGATTCAAACAAGGAGTGCTGTGGTGCGCTGCCCTTTTTGGTTTTTTCCACCAGACGTGATTGGCAAAACTTATCCAGCTCCTTGGGAAGCTGATAATCTTCAGTCGGTAATTTAGCCCATTCAGATACTTTGCTTATCCAATTTGGCAGGTTCTTTTTCGTATAGCTGCGCTTATCAACATCAGAATTTGCGATCAAATCATGTAAGTCGGATGCGACTTCGTTCCATTGCTGCTTAATTGCCTCAATATGCTCGGTGATCTTCTGATGCCGGCTAAACACAGTTTCATCGCTATCAGGTGCATTGGCGATATACGGCATATCGCCGTACAAATAGTCAGAAATATCTTTCAGCAGCGCTTCCGGCCCGCTCCATAACTTACTTATTTCCCCGGCTATCGGAAGCGGCAGGGGATAACAGTGACGTCGCCAAAAATCAGCACAACCTTGTTTACGTAATTGCCCCTCATCCTGAATCAGTGTTTGCTCAAATAACACTCCGGATTCAAACGCATTGTGTACCAGCATGCGCTGGCAAAAACCGTGAATGGTATAAATAGCAGCTTCATCCATTTGCCGCTCTGCGATCAATAGCCAATTGGCGGCACTCTCCCTATCCGGGATTTCATCCAGTAATTGCTGGTAAGAGGGGTCTATAACAACATTTTCTTCCCGTATACAAGCCAACCTAAGCTGATGGATGTTTTCACGGATACGGCCACGCAATTCATCCGTTGCCGCTTTTGTAAAAGTAACAACCAGAATTTCTTCAACATTCAAAGGGCGGGAAAAAGCGGCAGAGCCGCCTAATCCCAATAACAGGCGGAGATAAAGCAAACCTATTGTGTAGGTTTTTCCCGTACCTGCCGACGCTTCAATAAGCCGCTGACCATACAGCGGCAAAGTTAACGCATTAAGTTTATGAGACGGTAGCTTATGGGGCTGCAATGGATTATCTGGCATGTGACGGCCCCATATTTCATCGTTCAGTATTTCTTTGCTCACTGAGCATTCACCTTAACCGGTAATTGTTTCTGGAAATCTGACACATATTGGTAAGTTTTCCAGTCTTTCAACTCAGCATACTGGTGAAGTGTGCCTTTTTTACCGGTAATTTGGGAAATCAGTGCCAATCCTTGACGTTTGATAACCGCTTTTTCATAAAACTCGATCAACTGTGCTTTCGTCACTTTTTCCAGTACGGCGATGGTTTTTGCACGTGTATCAAAATTGAAGTTGTTGATACCAAAGTCCGAGTTATAACGAGCTATTTCTGAATAGAAAGTCTGTGGCGGCTCCTGCATTTCTTTCAGTAATGCAGTTTTATATTGTTCGAACTCAGTATCAGACATTGCCCTTAGTTTTTTGTCAGCCTGCTGATAAAAGCTCTGATAACGCTGGTGCAGGTAATCGGGTTGCTTGCTGTTGCTTTGCAGCAAAAAGCCCAAGCCCCATTGCTTGCCGACGGATTGATTAAATGCAAAAACGGCATAACCCAGTTGCTCTTCTGTTCTCAATTGGTCATAGAACCACGGTGACAAAATACTGCTCAGCAAATTGGAGTAAACATTGCCGTGAATTCGGTCATATCCTGTTGGGATATAGATTTCTGCCAATGCATTGTCAGTACTGTTGGCCGTTCCTTTAAAGTCAACGGCGTAATTACGATCAATGACAATATGATTGCCAGCCCACCATTCAGTGCCCTGATTACCGAGTTGTTTGTGTGCTGATTGAATGATATTGATACTCTGCTGTTCGGTTAAATTCCCGAAGACCAGCGCCTGTATCGCGGAATGTTGGATCATCTTCTGACGATATTCGACAATATCGTCAACAGTGATGCTATCCAACGCTTTCAATTTTTCTTTCTGTTCAAAATATGGCACACCGGAAAGGCGAGTCACTGGCTGCATGGCCATTTGGAAGGCTTTACCATTATTGGCAACGTCAAGCTTCTCCCGATACCATGATTTCGCCTGATTCAACTCTTCCTGAGTCGGCTTAAACGAAGTGTACTGATGAATGACCGAAGTTAATAATTCCGGCAGATGTTGTGTGTAACCATTGACTTCTATTTGCAACCCATCTGCATAGCCGGTAGAAATTCCCATTCCGCCAACCATCGCCTGATAGCCCAGTTGATCAAGTTTCAGTTCAGACAAATAATTCAGCAAGGTATCATTAAGCTGGTCTTTGAGACTTTTCAAACCATTCGGGTTACGCATTTCCAGTGAAATAGTACCCTTGGGCTCATCTGCAAAATATTGACTCGGCATGTAAAGCAAACGAACGCCCGGTTTTTCCAAAATCATTTTAGGATGTTTTTGGCTGCCAGTTGTTTTTATCAGAGACAAATCATCCGGAATATAGGGATTCAACTCAGGCAAAGAGAACGCGGTTTTTTGTTCTAGGTTTTTCCACTGCGTTATCTGTTTTTGAGTAATTTTATTCACCTGATAAGGGGCCTGAACAAAGTAAGCTTCTTTGTTGTGTGGCTCCGACGGGCTGATAAACCAGATACGTGCATTTTCAGGCGTCAATTCATCCAAACGGCTGGCTATTGCTGTCGGATTAAAATCTTCAGCCAGATAATCAGCATCCAATACGTGGGAAATAGGCAATTCCAGCATCGCATCTGACAGCCCCTCAATATAATTCATGTTTCGCGCGATTGATGCGTATTGGAATGACAAATTGAGTACCTTAGCCATTTCATCAAAATAGCTTTTTTGAATCCCCTTTTGCTTCAACAGATTTATATAAGAAAAAATGGCTGCAATGACTTGATCTCGATGTTTAAGCCCTTTATCCGTCAACGAAACATCAATACCAAATGTCCCTGAATTTCCATCTGTTCTAGGGCTTGCAGCCGCACTGATTGATTCAATTAACCCCTGTTTCTGCAACCAATCAGATAGCGTATTCTGGCTGCGGTTGCCAATCAAATAGCTGATATAACTATCTGACTTACTGCGAAAATCTGCACTGTTGTCAGCTATATTGAATTCAAGGCGCAAAGCCTTATGAGGCTGGGCAGGCACATAATGGATAACGATGCCTTTTTCTTTATCCGTCACCGCCGGCGCGGTAATCGCAGGCACGGATGCATGCCGATTTGGGATACGCCCAAAGGTTTCTGCCGCAATTTGAGCCAGTTTATCTATTGATTGATTACCATACACAACGCCTTTCATTAAATTAGCAGAGTAATAACGCTGGTAAAAATCGACTAATGCGGTTTGTAACTTACTGCCAGGTTTATCTTTCAGGGTTTCCAGATTTCCACCAGCAAAACGAGCGTTGGGATGGGCTGGATTGATAGTTTCAGAGCGGATCTGCCAAATGCGGTGGCCTTCGCTCGCACGGGCAATCGTCATTTCATTGTCAACAGCATGGCGTTCACGATCAGCATTCTTCGGATCCAGCAATGGCTCAGCAAGAGCATCAGCCAAGCGATCAACGGCTTCTTTCAGGGAGTCATTTTCCACTTCCAAATAGAATGCCGTTCGGTTAGCTGCTGTACTGGCGTTGTGGCTTCCGCCATGTTTTTGCAGAAATTCAGCTAAATCACCCGGTTGGGGGTAACGTTTGGAGCCCATCAACACCATGTGTTCCAGATAATGGGCCAAACCAAGCTGGTTATCTGGATTTTCCATATGACCGACCGGAAGCGCAACAGCAGCCAATGATTTAACGGCTTTTTCATCAGACACCAGCAATACAGTCATGTCATTTTGCAATTGAATAACTTTATATTGGCGGGGATCTCGGGCGCTTTTATTAATTGTATCCGGCAATGGTTGCCATAATGATTGGGCATATGCCGTCACTCCAAAAAAGAGCAGAGATAACACCATCATGATACGGATAACATATTTAGGCATAACCTAATATTCTCCCTAATTATTTAAATAACAAGCCATTTGAATAACAAGCCATCGGTAACAAATAGCTCTGGGTTTCTTGCTTTATGCGTTCTAAAAGTGGCTGATCAACTTGCCGAAAAGCTCGCTGTATATAATGGTCAGCGCTCTCTCCTTTTCTGTCATGCGTTCCCTGCCATTGTTCTATCAATTTATTCTCAGCATTGAGTTGAGCTTCCTCACTGAAATCTATTTCCAGGCTTTCCTTGTTAAAACAACCTTCCAACCATGCCCAACCACTGCGGCAAAATAGGGGGAGAGGTTCAGACATCCCTTTAAAATAACCATCTATTAACTGATTCAGATATTTTTTCGCTTCATCCGAACTGAGTGGAGAAAAACGACATTCAGTGCCTTTTTTCCTCTCTTTTCCGCCTGTTCCATACATGCGGCTTTCGCTGACGCCACCAGAAAGACAGTAAGCAAGATGTTCAATCCATAATTGGATACCATCACTGGCAGTTAAGTTCGCTGGACGCCAACGTAAAATTCCATCGGGCTGCACCTGATTAATTTTGCCGACCAGTAATACGCTGTTTAATTCCTGATACAAATCGACGGAAAAAGACTCCGTTAACTCCTCACGCACTTTATTTGCCAATGGTTGCATGCTTTCCAGTTGTGTCTTCCAGTACACCTCCCCAAAAGCGCCATAAGGCAACCCCCCCGAAGCCCGGAGGTGATGAAACAAGGATTCAGGCGGCCCTTGTTCTATCAAAATACTCAGCAATAATTGGTTAAATTGATAGCGTTGCAAATTGTCCAATACAAAAGGTTCTTCTTCCGGCAATTCCATCTCTTCTATGACAAAATGAACTTTCAATCTCTGCTGGAAAAAGGCCCGGACAGGATGCCGATAAAAACGGATCAATTCATCCAGCGAGACTTCTTTTATTTCGCTGCGGTCAAATTCAATCGGCTGACAAAAATCCATTGCCGAAATTCCCTGTTGAGTCGCCGCAGGCAACCATTCTGACGCATAACTTTGGGAATAATGGTCAGGCAGGAAGTTTTCTGTCGCAAAAGGCACACGGGTATGCTGGAACAACAGATGGTTCCTGACGTTTTTAGCACTCTCATCCACATTCAGCATCTCATCACCGATCAGGTAAAAGCTCTGGCAAACATAATCCAGCAGTTCATTAACCAACACGGATGGATTGCATTCGGTATCATCCCGAATCGATTTACCGATATAACTGATGTAAAGAAATTGCTCCGCGGAAGCCAGCGCTTCCAAAAAGAGATAACGGTCATCATCACGCCGTTTTCTATCCCCACGTTGCATTTTTTCTGCCATGAGATCAAACCCAAGCGGTGGGATCGTGCGCGGGTAAATCCCATCGTTCATTCCCAACAGGCAAACAACCTTAAAGGGGATAGAGCGCATGGGCATCAGGGTACAGAAATTAAGTGAACCTGCTAAAAAACGCTGGCTAATCTTCTCATCATCAAAACGGAGCGCCAATTCATCACGCAGCAGAACCAAAGGCACGCTTTCTTCATAATGCGCATTCAATCCATGTTCGATGACTTTTTGCCATTGTTGGGTAATCAGTGCCAATACCAGCTCAATTTCGTCGTCTGATTCGAAAAAGGTTTCCAGCATCTGTGGGCACACAACTAACCAATCCGCCAACGTCTGTTCTTCACCCAAAATTTTGCGCCAATGGTTCAGTTCCATTAAGAATTCAGCCAGTTGACCCGCCAATTCGGCCGCAAGACCACTGGATTCATCATAGGGCAGGACGTCACTCCACGGGCCTGCATGGCTGTCCATTGCATAGCCCAATAGCATCCGGGTTAAACCAAAACGCCAGGTATTTTGCCCGGTCACGGGCAAAGATAGCTCTTCAATGTTGTCGTCATCCAAGCCCCAGCAAATACCGGATTCTTTGACCCAACGCCGCAACAAACGCAACCCTTCTTCCTGAATTGAGAATTTACTGGCCAAAGCAGGCACTTCCAGTAATGCCAGTACCTGCTCAGCGGTGAATCGGCTCTGTGGCAAATCCAGTAAGGTAATGAATGCTTGTAAAACAGGGTGTGCCTGACGTGCTTTTCGGTCAGAAATCGCAAAAGGGATATACCGCTCTTCCGGTGCGTTGCCAAAAACAGCCTGAATATAGGGCGCATAGCTGTCGATATCCGCCATCATCACAATAATATCCCGTGGTGTCAGAGAAGGATCATCATCCAACAAGTGCAGGATTTGATCTTGCAAGACTTCAATTTCCCTTTGCGTGCTATGGCATGAATGAAATGTCAGCGAGCGATCTTCACTGTTAAGCGGACGTTTTTTCAGGCTGTTTTTAAATGTATCTTCGGTCGAGCCAATCTGGGCATGATCTTCAAGATTCAGGATATCTTGTTGGATTTGATGCAAAATGTTGTCAGGCTCCAATTCAACAAAAGCATGAACATCGGAATCAGGTTCCAGTTGCGACAGCAGATAGAGATTATCCCTGCCTAATTTTCCCCACGACGCCAGCAAGGGATTATTTAGACTCTGTTCACCATCTTCATTGAAAAGCGATGAGGCATTTTCGGGATCTTTGAACCGTTCCATTGATTGGCTGTTTTGGTAATGTTTGGGCTTACGGCTATTTAATCTGGCGAGAAACGCATAGCTCTGGATATCCCCCCAATAATATTGGCATGGGTTAGTAAACATAAGATGAATATCAATATGTTTTCCCAACGCCTTGAAAACTTGCAGGTAAGCGGGTGGCAACGAAGAGATCCCACAAATAAAAATGCGTGAAGGTAACTTTTCCAGCGGGAAATTGCCTTCTTCCAAGGTGGCGATAAACCGCTCGTATAAGTTAGCACGGTGCCACAAAGGTTGTTGCAATTGACGAGTATATTCCGTCAGCTCAGCCCATAGCTTTTGTTGCCACAATTGATTGTTGCTCAATCCATCAATGAGCTGACCATTTTCCCAATTCTCCAACCACTGCGGGCGATAAACCAAATATTGGTCGAACAAATCAGCTATGCGGCCAGCCAACTGGTGGATCTTACGTTTATCAATATCCTGATCGAGATAGTGACCAAGTGACAGAAACTCCGGCTCTGTCAACAGGGTTGGCAGCAACGTCATTAATTTCCATTTCATCGCATCCTTGCTGAATGCCCCCTCTTTGGGAACATTGGGCAATATTTGAGTGAACATCTGCCAAATGAAAGTCGCGGGAAGCGGGAATTCCATATTTGCGGCAATGCCTAGCTTTTCTGCCATTTGGATCTGCAACCACTGTGACATGCCCGGGCTTTGAACCAAAATAACTTCTTTGTCAAATGGGTTAGAAAGGGGATTATCCCCAATCAGTATCGCCATCAACTCTTTAAGGATATCAAGTTGATTTGAATGATAAACTCTAAACATCAATGCTCCCATTTGCACAAAACCAGCGCTCTAATTTACTTGGTTTATTGTAAGGTACTGTCAATTTAACTGTTACCCGATAGCATCCCAAAGAATGAAATTCCCGTTGAAATTCGATTTTCCACTTTTGCCTTAATGCCATTTCTTCCGTCGCATCATTGGACTCAATTTGCCCTTCCAAGCGCTCATATTGTTCCAACTGTTTATGGGCATATTTCACGGCCTTGAGTTGCTCCCAATATTGCTGGAAATTTGCAGACAAGGCTTGGTGGTAGCGCATCAATCCCAATAGAGAAATAGCAAACACAACAGATGCCACCATCACCTCCGGTAAACTCATTCCCTCTTGTTGCCTAGACCGACAAAATACTTTCATAAACAAAATGCTGCCTGAGAAACAGGGCAAAAATCCAGCCAACCACTTTCTACTGGAGTTAACTTAATAACTATAAGTGTATCTTGGTTTGCCTGTTTCATCAGTTTCATCCATTGATAAAGTTCAATTTGTTCTCGCGATGTAAATTGCGCCATACCTTTTAATTGAGCGATGCCTTTTAATAGAAAGGTGGTGTCCGAATAGCGTTTAACGCAGCTTTTCAAGTGAACTTCAGATTGCTGCAAACAAACCCAACCTTCTGGTTCTTGTGGATCGATGCGCCATAACTGCACTTTTCCCCATTCTAATGATGATTCAGCCTGCAAAAAGGCATCTAAATAATTTTGTTCATCCATCATCATAAGCATTGCGTTTTCCTGTTGATAATGGAGCGCTTTCAGCATCATTAAACTCAATGCCAGCAACATCATGATCGATACCAGCAAGATATTTCCCTGCTGCTTGACTGTTAATTGTTTTCCGCTATTTTGGCCTGCGCTCACTTTCTGCCATATATTCTTCATTCCCTGATATTACGCAACCTAATCGCCGTTCGATGGCGGTGCACAACGGATGGAGACTTCACCCAATGGGTGACAATGGATAAGGTAATAAAAACCTCACCTCCTTTTGCCAGTGCTTTTTCAAGTCTAAAAGCATCAACCACAATTTCGTTGGGATCGAATAACCTCTCCCAGCCATTTTCCTGACAATGGGCAGCCCCCCTTTTCCATTCAAGAGCACGCTTATTCAAGCGATAGCCAAAAAATTCAGATTCAATATGTTCCGGTTTTTCCCAACGATCATTCAAGTTGAGATCAAAAGCCACAATAATGCAGGAATTATCCGGTTCTGTATTTTTATTTTTAATTATCAAAGGGGCACCTTCACACAATTTTATATTCTGACAATAACCGGCACGCCTAATATCTTTTTCCATCAAATGAACCGTCCTGTTCACCAAATAATTCAATCGATATTTTCGATATAGATCGAGAACTTGATTTGATAAAACCGGATAAGTTTTTGTCATAGCGATAAAAATCACACTACTGATTAGCATCGCTATTATAATTTCCAACAAAGAATACCCGGCCTGTTTTTTCCTGAAACAGAAACCCGCTGGCCTCATAGATTTTTTATTCCTTCACAATTAGGAAGCTGGCTAATTGTATTGCTGCATGTTCTTATCCTGCCTCGACCTGAAATAACTACGCTGATCTCACCAGCCGGGTTAGCCAATATAAAACTGGCAGGCATCGCTGTATTTCTAATACCGTAAAAATCTATACGATCTGTCGTAGATGATGCCAAAACTACATTATCATGGGGAGAATTAACCCGTTCGCTATCGTGTTCATCACAATCAGAAATCTTAGTGGCAGAAGAAACCAAACACCACGATTGCCCCAACACGAGCCATAATGTACGTTCCTGATTGAGATAGTTTGCCAGAGCTTGTTGCCTTTCCATAAAAGACAGCACATTATTCGCTGCTGACTGTAACTGCTGACGATTCTGGTATTTACCCCAATAATATAATCCCCAGGATAAGCTGATAGAAAGAATAAACATTCCTATCAATAATTCCAATAATGTAAACCCTGACTGTTGTTTGTTAGTTTTCATTCTGTTTTTTTGCCATTGCATTGCTTTGTAATTATATTTTCTCCATTAATTCACCCCCTATTTACAACACGCTTTTTTCTGACAGGAAATATCTTTTATTCACAGAGTAATGAAAAGATGATTTGTTAAATTACTTGAAGGGCTTTCAGGAAATAATAACCATTGAACAGTTTTTTCATTTTATTTGCGAAGCGGAACGCAAAAGTCACAGATGCCTCATTTTTAATGTTGAGCCACTCTGAGAATAAATGTAAAAAGAGCAGGCAAAACCCGCTCTTTAACAATTTGGTATTGATTGGCCTGATATTGATTTTTGAACCTGTCTGGTTCTTAAATCGCAACCGGAGCTTTGATGCCTGGGTATGGATCGTAATCCACAATTTCAAAGTCTTCGAATCGGTAATCAAACAGTGAATCTGGTTTACGCTTAATCACCAATTTAGGCAACGCACGCGGCTCACGGCTGAGCTGGAGCTTGGTCTGTTCCATGTGATTGTTGTAAAGGTGGGTATCACCACCAGTCCAGACAAAATCACCCACTTCCAGCGAACACTGTTGAGCCATCATATGTACCAATAGCGCATAGCTTGCAATATTGAACGGCAGCCCCAGGAATACATCACAGGAACGCTGATATAGCTGGCAGGATAGTTTGCCGTCAGCTACGTAGAACTGGAAAAAAGCATGGCATGGCGCCAATGCCATTTTATCCAATTCTCCGACATTCCATGCAGAAACGATGATTCGGCGTGAATCAGGATCACTTTTTAATTGTTCAATGACTTGAGCCAATTGATCGATTTGACGACCATCTGCTGCGCCCCAAGCACGCCATTGTTTACCGTAAACAGGCCCCAGATCCCCATTTTCATCAGCCCATTCATCCCAAATGCTTACACCATTTTCATGTAAGTATTTGGTATTGGTATCTCCATTCAGAAACCACAGAAGCTCATGAATAATGGAACGAATATGGCAACGCTTGGTTGTAACTAATGGAAAACCTTCTTGCAAATTGAAACGCATCTGATGACCAAAGATAGAAAGCGTTCCCGTACCTGTACGGTCATCTTTTGCTGTGCCTTCTTCAAGCACTTTTTTCATTAAATCCAGATACTGTTTCATTTTGCCTCTTGTATCTTATTATCGGGAGTCTTATTGCGGGGACATTTATATGCCCATACCATCATTAAAATACCCACTAAAATCATTGGAACGGAAAGGATCTGTCCCATACTAATTCCTTCAAACAACCCGAGTTGTGCGTCAGGCTGGCGGAAAAACTCAACTATAATGCGGAATGCACCGTAACCAATCAGGAACAGGCCCGAAACGCTACCCATCGGGCGTGATTTGCGGATAAATAAATTGAGGATGATAAACAGGACAATGCCTTCAAGTACCATCTCATATAACTGTGATGGATGACGGGGAAGGACGCCATATTTTTCCAAAATTGGCCATAGAGAGGGGTTGAGTGTGGCTTGTGCGATGTCTTCACTACGGGAGCCAGGAAACAGCATCGCCCACGGTGTATCAAGAGTAACCCGCCCCCACAATTCGCCATTGATGAAATTACCGATACGCCCCATTCCCAAGCCAAAAGGAACCAGAGGAGCCACGAAATCAGCGACCTGCAAGAAGTGGCGTTTAGTGCGGCGTGAGAACCACCACATAGCACATATCACCCCTACCAAGCCGCCGTGGAAAGACATGCCCCCATCCCAAACTTTGAACAGATAAAGAGGATTATGAAGGAACATAGGAAGATTATAGAATAGGACGTAACCGAGCCGCCCACCGATAAATACCCCGACAAACCCGGCATACAGCAGATTCTCGACTTCGTTCTTGTTCCAGCCGCTGTTTGGCTTTGCTGCACGCCGATTTGCCAGCCACAGGGCAAAAACAAAGCCCACAAGATACATAAAACCGTACCAGTGGAGAGATACGGGCCCAATTGAAAATATGACAGGGTCAATATTAGGAAATGCAAGATAGCTAGTGCTCATCGTTCCCCACTAATAATAATGTTGTGTGAATGATATGGTGAATTCTCTTTCGCGAACGAATTATATTGCTCGAATAACTCAAGGCAAGTAATTGCAAATAATAGCATAGGTCGCTTATATCCCCATCTGCCCAAGATGAGAATTTACGGCAATATTCACGGAATGGGTTACTTCTGAGCGGAAAGGCTTCTGGTCAAAGAAATGCTAAATTCCGCCCCGGATAAGCCCTCCCACCCCTTTGGCTTCCATAAATTCGGCTACCAGAGCCTTAACTTCTTGACTGGTTTCAGCTTGTAATATCACTTCGATAAGATGCTCAAGCTCATTAACCTCCAGATGGCGCAGCAGATACTTGATACGCGGAATGCTCCGGCCACTCATGCTCAGGCTCCGATATCCCAGGCCAAGCAATATTAATGCTCCCATCGGCAGGCCTGCCATTTCGCCACATATACTCACCGGAAGATCAAGCCGCCGGCACTCATCAAACGCCAGTTTTAAGGCTCGAATCACCGCAGGATGCAAATTATCATATAGCTGGGCTACGTGGGTATTATTGCGGTCTACCGCAAGCAAGTATTGGGTTAAATCATTTGATCCAATGGAAACAAAATCAATCCGTTTCTTTAGTTGTGGCAGTAAAAAAATAGTAGAAGGTACTTCAAGCATAATGCCAATCTGTGGCGTGGCGATAGTACAACCAACAGACTGCTCAACCTCAAATTTCGCTCTTTCTATCAGTTTGCGGGCCTCATCAATCTCTTCAATGCATGACACCATAGGCAAAAGTATTTTCAGATTACCAATATGTACATTTGCTTTCAGCATCGCTCTGAGCTGAATCAAGAAGATTTCCGGTTGATCCAGTGTGATGCGGATCCCCCGCCAACCCAAGCAAGGATTGTCTTCACTGATAGGCATATAAGGAAGTTGTTTATCAGCGCCAATATCCAATGTGCGCAGCACAACGGGTTTATCAGGGAAAAGTGCCAATATTTCCTGATAGCGGTTCTTTTGCTCATCTTCTGAGGGGAAACCACTATGCAGCATAAAAGGGATCTCAGTACGGTACAGGCCGACACCGTCAATGCTGTCCACTATCTGTTGCTCATGTTTTAAACTCAAGCCTGCGTTTAACTGCACCAACACTCGCTCTCCGCTCTTGAGCTGTGCCTGCTGCTGCTGTTCCCCTTCCGCCAATTTGCTTAGGACCTGCTCTTCCTCAATGATTTGCTGGTATTCATGGGCAATCAGCGGCTCCGGGTCGATAAAAATTTCTCCGCGATAACCATCAAGGATAATAGTCCGGCTATGCAGTAGCTCAGGTTGAATATCAGCTCCCATAATCGCGGGAATTCCCATGGCACGAACCAGTATTGCAGAATGGGAATGGGTTGCTCCGTCCCGCACAATAACGCCGACTAACTGCTCCTGCGGCATCTCAGCCAACAAATTGGCACTGAGTTCATCAGCAACCAGAATAAAGCGCTCAGGCCACTGAGCCGCATGATTAAACGAATCATCCAGATGGAACAACACCCGTTGCCCAAGCGCACGCAAATCAGATGCCCTTTCACGCATGTAAGGATCTTGCAGGCTGGCGAATTGCTCCGCGTACTTTTCAATCACAACCTTGACGGCCCACTCAGCCACAGAACCATTATCAACCGAGCAAAACAGATCTTGCTTAAGCTGGGGATCGTTTAATAAATGAGAATAGAGATCGAAAATAGCTGCACTTTCTTTTTGTGAGCTGGTGGTAAAGCGCTTGCTGATACGCCTGCATTCCGCTGTTGATTCTTCCAGAGCGCGGGTAAGTCTCACACGTTCAGCCTGATAATCCAGCGTTGATGCCTCAAATACTTGATCCAGCAAAGGCTGTGAGCGATCTTGCCATCCCTGCGCCATCACAATGCCATTAGAAATGGCGAGAGCTTTAATGCGAGTTTGGCGATATTGCCCAAATAGCCCTTTTGCCTGTGCCTGAGCAAGAATAACAGCAAGTTGCATCGCCAGAGTTACCATGAAAGACTCTTCACTTTCATCGAAAAAACGACGCTCATGTTGCTGGACAACTAATATTCCCTGCAACTGCCGGCGATAAATAATCGGAACACCTAAAAAAGCCCGAAGGCTTTCTTCCCGAACTTGAGGAATATATTTGAAACTGGGGTGGTCACGAATATCGGCGAGATTGATTAATTCAGATAAACGCCCGACTTCACCTACAACACCTTCATCAAAGGCCAGACTGATTACTCGCTCTTTGGGCTTCCTCAGTCCTTTGGTTGCCATCAGGTAATAGCACCGGCGCTGATGGTCTGCCAGATAAATAGAACAGACATCAGTGTGCATGGCTTGGCAGGTTTCATTAACCAGCAGCTCAAGCGCTTCAGATAAATTGGCTGCCATCGCAACCTTTTCAACAATTTCCCGTAAGCGCATGAGCATAGCTGTTACCTAACTTCTTCTACGACGATGTAAATAGGGTGGATAATATTGTTGTGAAGCGGACTCCTGCATTGGCATTACAATGGAAGAGAATTCTTTCATCACACGGCGATACACATCCCGTTTAAAAGAAACCACCTGCCGGACGGGGTACCAATAACTGACCCAACGCCAGCCATCGAACTCAGGTGTATTGCTGCGCTGCACATTAATATCTGCTTCATTACACTGCAACTGTAATAAAAACCAACGTTGCTTTTGCCCGATACAAACAGGCTTTGTATCCCAACGCACCAAACGCTTGGGTAATTTGTAACGCAACCAATTCCGGGTTGAGGCAAGAACCCGAACATCTTTGCGACTTAAACCAACTTCTTCGAATAACTCGCGATACATCGCTTGCTCTGGTGATTCCCCTGGATTGATACCCCCCTGAGGAAACTGCCAGGAATGCTGCCCATAACGGCGGGCCCATAAAACTTGCCCTTGGCGATTACAAATTACAATTCCTACATTCGGGCGGTAGCCATCATCATCGATCACCAGACTACCTCTCGATAAAACAAATTTGAAAAGATAGCTAATTGTTTCACACTCATCTCAAGCGGTAAACCTCTATGATTAGACTTTGCAGGCGTAACCTAAGTCTCTACAATACCCCCATCTCAACGGGGTGCGGCTATAGTAAAATCATGCAGCTGAGAACAAACCCGTCGAACCTGAGCCGGCTAGTACCGGTGTAGGGATTTGGGACGCTAATAATTGATAATTAATTAAATATATTTTATTTAGCACCTTCTCAGATCCTTTGCCAATCCACTCATAACTAATGTTAGTAACGACAGGAGAGCAAAGTGTTTAAGAAATTATTTTTCCGCTTTATCGCCATCAGTACACTATCTATTTCTGCCAGTGTTTTTGCTCAAGAGCCCCAAGCAAAGCCCACACTGACAGTTTATACTTATGATTCGTTTGCCTCTGAATGGGGGCCAGGGCCTGCCATCAAAAAGGCATTTGAAGCAGAATGCCATTGCGAGTTGAAACTCGTAGCTCTGGAAGATGGGGTATCCCTGCTGAACCGTTTGCGAATGGAAGGCAAAAAAACGCCAGCCGACATCATACTGGGGCTGGATAACAACTTGCTCCAAGCCGCCCAGCAAACTGGATTATTCACGCCAAGCCAAGTTGATACGTCAAAACTGAAATTACCTATCGCATGGAAAAACACCACGTTTATCCCCTACGATTACGGCTACTTTGCCTTTATTTACAACAAGAATACCTTACCTCATCCACCGAAAAGTATGGATGAACTAATCAATAGTCACCAGAATTTGAAGGTTATTTACCAAGACCCCCGAACCAGCACCCCGGGCTTGGGGTTGTTACTGTGGATGCAAAAACTTTACGGGGAAAAAGTTTCAAATGAATGGCAAAAAGTTGCCAAAAAAACACTGACCGTCAGCAAAGGCTGGAGTGAAGCCTATGGTCTGTTTCTGAAAGGTGAAGGGGATATGGTTCTGAGCTATACCACATCTCCGGGTTATCACATCATGTCAGAGAAAAAAGATAATTATGCAGCAGCCATATTTAAAGAAGGCCACTACTTGCAAATCGAAGTGGCTGCGCAATTAGCTTCAAGCAAACAACCTGAATTGGCACAGAAATTCATGGAATTCATGATTTCACCGGCATTTCAGCAAGTCATTCCGACCACTCAATGGATGTATCCCGTGATTGATATACCCTTGCCTGAAGTTTTCAAACAGCTTCCTGTTCCTGAAAAATCACTGCTATTCAATGCGGATGAAGTGGCAAAAAATCGTACAAAATGGATCCGTACATGGCAAAGTTCAGTAAGCCGTTAATTGCAGGTTGGCTATTGCCGGGGGTTATCGCCTCCGGCTTGCTGACGACCGTTGCCTTGTCAGCATTTGGAGTGCTGTGGCTTAATGCGCCGGACAGCGATTTGCTGGAGTTTTTGCATGATAGCTATCTTTGGCACGTTATTCGCTTCACTTTCTGGCAAGCATTTTTATCTGCCGTCTTGTCGGTGATCCCAGCCATTTTCCTTGCCAGGGCACTTTATCGCCGCAATTTTCCAGGGAAAACACTGTTTTTGCGCCTGTGCGCCATGACGTTGATCCTCCCTGTTTTAGTTGCACTGTTTGGCATTCTCACCGTTTATGGTCAAACAGGCTGGTTAGCAACAATTTCAGGCTGGCTGGGCCTTGAATATCGTTTTACGCCTTACGGGCTACAAGGGATTTTACTGGCACACATATTCTTCAATATGCCAATGGCAACGCGCTTGCTACTGCAATCGCTGGAAAATATTGCCGTTGAACAGCGCCAGCTCGCGGCACAGCTTGGCATGAGTGAATGGCAACATTTTCGTTTTGTAGAATGGCCCTACCTGCGCCGCCAAATTCTGCCAACTGGCGCCCTGATATTTATGTTGTGCTTTGCCAGTTTCGCCACCGTTCTTACGTTAGGGGGCGGGCCGGCAGCAACCACCATTGAACTTGCCATTTATCAGGCACTCAGTTACGACTACGATCTGGGTCATGCAGCCCTGCTTGCCCTGATACAACTCTTTTGTTGCCTCGGTTTGGTGCTGCTTAGTCAAAAAATCAAAGGCGCGCTGTCTGTTGGTTATGGACACCAACCGCAATGGCGCAATCCACAAGATTCATGGCTGCGAAAACTTTCTGATGGCCTGCTGATTAGCTTGGCTCTATTGCTTTTACTCCCTCCCCTCTTTGCAGTTATTGCCGATGGATTGAATAGCGGTATTTTCGCCGTTTTACGCCAACCAGCGTTATGGCAAGCCCTTACAACTTCCATCATCATTGCGCTCGGTGCGGGGTTAGTGTGCGTCATACTGACCATGATGCTGCTGTGGAGCAGCCGGGAATTGCGCCTGCGTCGTGCTCGCCGCTGGGCGCAAACAATGGAAATCAGCGGCTTGCTGATCCTTGCCATGCCAGGAATTGTTCTTGCTACCGGCTTTTTTCTTCTGCTAAACACAATCATCGGTATTCCTCAGTCACCGTATGGGTTGATTATTTTGACCAATGCGTTGATGGCAATTCCCTACGCCCTAAAAGTATTGGAAAACCCAATGCGTGATCTGGCAGAGCGTTACAACCCGCTCTGCCACTCCCTCAATATTCAGGGAATTCATCGCCTGCGCTGGATAGAACTTAAGGCGCTGAAAATTCCATTGGCTCAGGCGCTGGCTTTCGCCAGTGTGTTATCAATCGGGGATTTTGGCGTGGTTGCTTTATTTGGCAACGAAGATTTCCGCACGTTACCTTATTACCTTTATCAACAAATTGGGGCATATCGCAGTCAGGATGGCGCAGTAACCGCATTTCTGCTGCTGTTCCTTTGTTTCATTCTGTTTACCCTCATTGAACGTTTACCGGGCCGACACCATGATTAAACTTGAAAATGTCTCATATCATTATGAGCATCTCGCCATGCAGTTTGATGTAACGGTTAAAGCCGGGGAGCGCATTGCAATCCTCGGCCCAAGCGGGGCAGGAAAAAGCACATTACTAAGTTTAATTGCGGGGTTTCAGTTTCCGGAGCAAGGTAATATCCGGCTTGATGGAAAAAACCATACAAAAACGCCGCCTTCTAAACGACCAGTTTCGATGCTGTTTCAGGAAAATAATCTCTTCTCCCATTTAACCATTGAGCAAAATATGGGATTAGGTTTGCATCCCGGATTACGATTGAGCGCTGAACAAAAGAAAATCCTTCAGCAAATTGCCACTCAGGTCTCATTGGAGGAATGTTTGCCTCGCCTGCCCGCCCAACTTTCTGGCGGGCAACGGCAACGTGCGGCACTGGCTCGTTGTTTAATTCGACATCAACCGATTTTATTACTGGATGAACCGTTCTCGGCACTGGATCCCGCTTTACGTAATGAGATGTTGGAACTGCTGGATCAAATATGCAGTGAACGGCAAATCACGCTATTGATGGTATCCCACAATCTTGATGATGCCGCGAAAATTGCCCCGCGTTCGTTGCTGATTGTAGATGGAAAAATCCATTATGATGGAGAGACGGAGAAATTGGTGAGTGGAGAAGCGAATGAAGCGGTAATTTTGGGCATCACCAACATTTAATCCAGAAAATCCTATGGGCTCTATCCTATAGGATTTCAAGCTACAGCTAACAACGCTGTAATTTTAAAGACAGTAGGTATATTTACGAAAATATCATCATGATTTTTTCGTAAATATAATATCAATAAAAAACCGACAAATAACCCACTGATAAATGCTGAATAAATAAAATCATTAATTAAACCTCATTAAACACATTCCAACATTAACTTTAAAAAACAAAAAAAACAAAAAAAACAACGCCAACTATAGGATTTTCTATATTTTATATACCCTATTAACTCCAAGTTTCAGGAAGCAACGTATTATCATCCCGCGTCGCGGGATGATAATACGTGCACCTTTAAGTACGACGCGTATAGACTAAATGTTAATGGAGTAATTGTGAAAAACATAAAAAAAAAAGAGATGGGTTATGAAAAATAATTAAATAACCATTAGAAGTTACAATTTTATTTCCTCTTATCTAAGGGATAGTTTTGAATTTGACTTACCGGGAAAAAAGTTCGATCTAGGTCATGACAATAAATTAAATATAACTATTTACGATAGTAAAAATAAACATATTTCAAGAAATGAACTAATTTCAAAATAAGGCCAGTTCCCAAGTAAAGATATAGCTGCTAATGAAGCACTGAACTAAATCAAGACTTATAATGCATTATATTTATTTTATGAATATTTCTTACTCCTCACAGCATGAGGAGTAAGAAATATTATTAATTTTCATAGTTATTTATATATATTAAATAGCCGGGATAGGCCATCATATCTCTCTTCATCTTTTTTCCTTTTGCCTCTAAATGTAGAGCATATTTATCCCATATAAGGCATTCATTCCCTACCCAAGGTGGGTTCGTAGGGCATCCATTTTTCCAAAATTGTATCTTTTTAGCGACATTGGTATTACCTCTATTTCTGAAAATCCATCTTAATTCTTTTCCAACTATACTTTTTTCACTTCTAACCCTTTTCTGATTTAAATCTATAGACACAAATCCATTATTTTCATTCATATTATCTTCATTTGAATAATATTGGTTTTGAGCTTCATGCTCATTAATATCAAAATAATATTTACTAATAACCTCTTCCATATTGATGCCATCAAGTATAAAGTGTAGATGAATACCCTTTATCAATGGATCATTATTTATATTTATCCAAGACATTGCGCCTTTACATTTCCTCCCCATTATTTGTGTGTTGTAATCTGTTCTTGTCGTCACACTGCTATATTTAGTATCTCGCTTCCAATATCCAAATAAACTTTCTTTATATTTTCTATAATCAGCATTATCAATGTATTTAAGTTTTGTATTAACCTCCCTTTGATCTCGTATATCATTCGGATCTTCTGATCCTCTGGATTCAGCCATAAAATCGTTAAAATTTTCCACCTCTAAGGGAATCAAATAATCACTCACAAGTGCTGGAGGGTAATCATTATGCTCAAAATGAGTTATTGCGTCTCTAAAATAAATGACTTTATAAATATATCTATGGATTTCATCCATCAGCCCATATATTAAATCACTCTTGTAGAATTTATGTCTAAAAGGAGCATTGAATGGCATAAACCACCTCACTTATATTTAATGGAGGGTAGTACTATTATTTATACCAATTAGCTTTAAAAATAAAGTCATTAAGTGGATAAGCCGCAACTGGCAGTCAAGTGAAATGGTGGCATTAAAGCCCACCATTCAACTTTTAATTAACTTATTTTTACGGATTCGATTTTATATCGTTTAATTTTTCTTTCTTATAAACGACTAAATTCTCACGATTTTGATCAGGTCTATGCCCATGCCAAAACAGTGACATATCTTCTGGAGCCGGTTCAATCTCTTCAGATAACACCATCAGCCACTCACACTTTTCAGGTGTCTCAAATTGATTCTGTTTATGCAGTAAAATATGGGCGTAGTAATAAAGCATAGGAGATTCAGATTCACCGACATTATATGACGCCATACATTGATTTTTTTGATATATCCCGGAAATTTTCTGCTTTAGGTCAATAAAGACATCCTGATAACCTTTGGCATAATCAATCCAGCCAACAAATAATGTAAAGATGACGCCCCAAACAGTCGCAATGCCTAAAACCCAATTCTGTGCTGCCCGCAAAGCAGGAGATTGAGAAATGATCCGGCGTTTCATGATCCATACTGCGGTAATCAGAACAGCAAGGCTAAATGCCACTGCCGAAAAGTGCATTTGATAGCTCATTGGCAGCCATCGACCCAAAGGTTCTAGCCAATGTTTGTAATCACTGGAAAGTGATAAGAAATAGCTGCACCATAAAAAGATAAGCAGAAAAGACCAAAGAATAGATGAAAATATATTGGAATATTTATGGATCTTTTCCGGCAGTTTAATGAAAACCTCTGTGCCTAATATTGCCATTGGTGCAATAAAGGGTAATAAATACAATGCCCGACCGGAAGCTGATATTTGTAATATAACAACACCCAATACAGCAAATGCAGCACAAAGGAAATAGTGTTCATCTAACAGCGATTTAATTGGGTGTTTTAATATGAAAATTAAAGCCAATATTCCTGACGGCAGAGCAAAAAACAGGACTGCTTCCGGAATAATGGTTAAATTGCTTCTGGCGCCGAGATCTTCAACAGAGAAACCTAAAAAACGGCCAATGTTGTTATCCCAAAACCAGGTTTTAAATAAATCCGGATGTTCCATTAATAACATCACAGGCCACGGTAAAATTAAAACCAGCGCAATAATTCCTGATAATATAGTATTTAGCCAGTATTGTTTTGTTCGGCAAGATTTAAGAAAAACAGGAGCCAGGATAAGGCAGATCCATAATAATCCCGGAATAAATACGCCTTTTGCCAGCAGTGTTGTAGCTGTCCCCACAGTTAGCCATAAACAAGAATAACCTGTTTTTTCGTTTTTGATTAACCCCATCAACCCATATAAACCAATAACCGTTCCCGCCACCAAGGCAGTATCGGTAAACATATCATGGCTATGGCGAACTAATCCGGGTGCACTCGCATACAGAGCAAAGGCAATCCATATTCGGTGATCTGTAAAATTTTTAACATCAAATACGCGGCGGACCAAAAGAATAAAAAAGGAAAAATTAATTATGGAAAATAATAGGGATGCGGTTCTGGCTGCATCATGCATTGGCAGCCAGGGAGACAACAAATGTATGAATGTGGTTGCCGTCCAATAATATAGTGGCGGCTTCTCCATAAAAGGTTGGCCTGCGTTAATCGGAACCAGCCAATTTCCGGTTTCATACATAGTTTGAATGATGCCAAAACTATAATTTTCATCTTGTTTCCAGGGAGTATGCCCATAAATACCCGGTAACAAATAGAACAGCATGAAAGCTATAAATAACAGTAAGGCTTTGATATCTGTTTGATTCAGCTTATTAAGGTTATTCATCAATATTTACCAAGAAAAATTAATATTTATTTACTCCATAAAAAAACGTCAATCATAGTAGACAATTGAGAATAATTACAAAAGGCTCTGAAATGCGATGATGAAGTGATTCTTAATGATCAACTTTCATCTTTCATCTATCCTTCAAAATAACACTGTATAAATATCCAATAAAAGTGTTATAGTCGAAACCCTCATAGATAATACTGACTCTATCGTAGATCGCATTTAAGCAGAAAAACTATGCAGCTAAATCACATTGAGCAAGGCTTTGTACTAACCCGTCATTGGAAAGATACGCCATCAGGTGTCGAATTAATCTATTGGCTGGCGACGGATACGGGTGCTCGCCGTATCACCATTCCCCATCAAAAAGCGGTTGCCTTCATTCCCCAATGTGATTTGCCTAAAGTAAAATCGTTGCTGGAACAAGAACGGCACTGTGAGTTAAAGACCTTGCCGCTGAAAGATTTCAACCGCCAGCCTGTGGCTGCATTGTATTGCCAGCAATATCGTCAATTGCAGTCTTTAGAAAAAACGCTGAAAGAGTTAGATATCCCGCTCTACGAAGCCGATATCCGTCCCCACAATCGGTTTATGATGGAGCGCTTTATTACTGCTCCCATTTGGTTCAATCAAAAATCCGATGGAAGCTACCAGATAAAACCCAATCCTACTTATCGACCCAAGCTGAAATGGGTGTCGTTAGATATCGAAACCAGCCAGCATGGCGAATTGTATTCCATCGGGTTGGCCGGATGCGGTGAAAATACCGTGTTTATGTTGGGGCCAGAGAATGGCGCTCCACGGAAGCTCGATTTCAAATTGGAGTATGTAGCCAGCCGCCCGATGATGCTGGAAAAACTCAATGAATGGCTGGAGCATTACGATCCCGATGCCATTATCGGTTGGAATCTGATCCAGTTCGATTTACGGGTGTTACAGCAACATTCTGAACGCTGTAACGTACCACTCAAATTTGGCCGCAATAAGGGATTGCTCGACTGGCGGGAGCACGGTTTCAAACCCGGTCACTTTTTTGCATCAGCGGAAGGCCGCCTGATTATTGATGGCATTGATGCATTGAAAACAGCAACGTGGAATTTTCCCTCATTCAGTCTGGAATATGTGGCGCAAGCGCTATTTGGGGAAGGAAAAGCTATTGATAATCCTTATGCCCGCATGGATGAAATTAATCGCCGCTTTCAGGAAGATAAACCTGCCCTCGCGCACTACAATTTGCAGGACTGCATTCTGGTCAATCGTGTTTTCGAGAAGACGGATTTAATGGCGTTCTTATTGGAACGTGCGACTGTAACCGGGTTAGAAGTCGATCGTGCAGGCGGTTCCGTGGCCGCGTTCACGCATCTTTATCTGCCAAAAATGCATCGCATTGGTTATGTAGCTCCTGTCTTGCCCTCTTATTATGATGATAGCAGTCCCGGGGGTTTTGTGATGGATTCGTTTCCGGGGCTGTACGATTCAGTATTGGTGCTCGATTACAAGAGCCTTTATCCCTCAATTATTCGCACATTCCTGATTGATCCGGTTGGTATGGTCGAAGGGCTGGCTTCCCCCGATAATGAACATGCTGTTCCCGGCTTCCGGCAAGCGTTTTTTTCCCGCACACAACATTGTTTGCCTGATATTGTCACAAAAATCTGGCATGAGCGTGACAAAGCCAAAAAACGACAAAATGCGCCACTTGCTCAGGCGCTGAAAATTATCATGAACGCATTTTATGGTGTACTCGGTGCTTCGGGTTGTCACTTCTTTGATCCCCGCCTGACATCATCGATTACCATGCGTGGGCATGAAATCATGCATCAAACCTCCGCGTTAATTGAATCTCAGGGTTATCAGGTTATTTATGGTGATACGGATTCCACCTTTGTCTGGCTCAAACGCCCCCATTCGGAGGAGGAAGCCCAACAGATTGGTCATTCTCTGGCACAATTTGTCAATCAGTGGTGGCAGAGCCATCTAAAAACGAAGTTTAATCTTGAAAGTGCGTTGGAGTTGGAGTTTGAGAGGCACTATCGGCGTTTTCTGATGCCGACCGTGCGGGGAGCAGAGCAAGGCAGCAAAAAACGGTATGCCGGATTAAGTGGCGATGAGGTCATTTTCAAGGGATTGGAAACCGTAAGAACCGATTGGACTCCGCTCGCTCAGATCTTCCAAAAGGAATTGTATACGCTGATTTTTCATCGGCAGCCCTATCAGGACTATATTCGTGAGTATATTGCCAATACATTGTCGGGGGCGTTTGATGATCGCCTTGTGTATCGCAAGCGACTGCGCCGCAAATTATCCGATTATCAGCGCAATGTTCCTCCCCATGTCCGGGCCGCCCGTTTGGCTGATGAGTATAATCGACAGAATAATCGTCCACTACAGTACCAAAATGGTGGTTGGATCAACTACGTCATCACTCAAGCCGGCCCAGAGCCTTTGGAAAATCAAATTACTGCACTGGATTACGAGCACTATATCAATAAGCAGTTGATGCCCGTTGCTGATGCTATCTTGCCATTTATTCAGGATGATTTTACAACACTGTTGACAGGCCAAATGAACATGTCTTTCGAATAATGGTGATTTTTGCAGGTGACGGCTTGCTCCGCTTCAATTAACATATCGCCTCTCTAACGGGCAACGACACATTTGTGACTCCGTTTCCAAAACACGGGGTTGTAAAAGTGCCATTGAAAACTATCCCTATCGATAACCAATAATTGATCGATATCCAACAAAAGCAGCCATCCTGCAACCATAAATTAATATTGTCTAACAGAAAACTGAGCCAAAATTTATGCCATTTACTCTTGGTCAACGCTGGATAAGCGATACAGAAAGCGAACTTGGATTAGGAACTGTCGTCGCGCTTGATGCGCGCATGGTGACGTTACTTTTTCCTGCCAGCGGAGAAAACCGCCTTTACGCACGCAATGACTCCCCTATTACCCGTGTCATGTTTAATGTGGGTGATACTGTGACCAGTCACGAGGGCTGGAAAATCAAGGTCGATGACGTTCAGCAAGATAATGGCCTGCTGATCTACATCGGTACTCGTCTGGATACTGAAGAAGAAAATACCTGCCTGCGGGAAGTTTTTCTGGATAGCAAGCTGACGTTTAATAAACCGCAGGATCGTCTGTTTGCAGGTCAAATTGACCGCATGGATCGCTTTGCATTACGTTTTCGCGCCCGTAAACACCAAAGCGAGCAATTTCGCTTGGCGGAAAGCGGGCTACGTGGCATTCGTGCCAGCCTGATCCCCCACCAGCTTCACATTGCCAATGAAGTCGGCAAGCGTCACGCTCCCCGCGTGTTGCTGGCAGATGAGGTTGGTTTGGGTAAAACCATTGAAGCCGGCATGATTATCCACCAGCAATTGATGGCAGGACGTGCAGAGCGCGTATTGATTATCGTGCCTGACAGCCTGCAACACCAGTGGTTGGTGGAAATGCTGCGCCGCTTCAACTTGCGTTTTTCATTGTTTGATGATGGCCGCTATAGCGAAGCCCTTCATGACAGTGACAATCCATTTGAAACTGAGCAATTGGTTATCTGCTCTTTGGATTTTGTTCGTCGCAACAAGCAACGTTTCGAGCATTTGCTGGAAGCAAGTTGGGACTTGATGGTCGTGGATGAAGCTCACCATCTGGAATGGAGCGAGAAATCCCCAAGCCGCGAGTATCAAGTTATCGAACAATTGTCGGAGCAAATCCCTGCTGTCCTGCTACTGACTGCAACACCAGAACAGTTGGGACAGGAGAGCCACTTTGCCCGTCTGCGCCTGCTGGATCCAAGTCGTTTCCACGATTATCAGGCGTTTATAGATGAGCAACAGAAATATCGCCCTGTTGCAGATGCTGTTGCGTTGCTGCTGTCTGACAAAGCGTTGAGCAATGATCAACAAAATACCATTGTTGAGTTAATCAGCGAGCAAGATATCGAGCCTCTGCTGAAAGCGATAAACAGCCATCAGGATGAAGAGAGCAACAATGCTCGCCGTGAACTGGTCAGCATGCTGATGGATCGCCACGGCACCAGCCGTTTGCTGTTCCGTAATACCCGTTCTGGTGTGAAGGGTTTCCCGCATCGTGAACTGCACGAAATCAAATTGCCTTTGCCAGCCCAATATCAGACAGCCATAAAAGTGTCTGAGATCATGGGTGCCAAAAAGAGCGTAGAAGCACGCGCCAAAGATATGCTCTATCCTGAGCGGATCTATCAGGAATTCGAAGGTGAAAATGCCACATGGTGGAACTTCGATCCGCGCGTAGAATGGCTGATGGGCTTCCTGATGGCAAACCGTGACGAGAAAGTGCTGGTAATCTGCGCCAAGGCCGAAACCGCGTTGCAATTGGAACAGATTCTGCGTGAACGTGAAGGTATCCGCAGTGCGGTGTTCCACGAAGGTTTGTCCCTGTTGGAACGTGACCGCGCCGCAGCATACTTTGCCTCTGAAGAAGAAGGCGCCCAAGTGTTGCTGTGTTCTGAAATTGGTTCCGAAGGCCGTAACTTCCAGTTCGCCAATCAGCTCGTTATGTTTGATCTGCCGTTCAATCCTGATTTGCTGGAACAACGCATCGGTCGCTTGGATCGTATCGGCCAGAGCCGCGATATCAAAATCAGCGTGCCATACCTGGAAAACACAGCACAATCCATTCTTCTGAATTGGTATCATAAAGGTCTGGATGCTTTTGAGCATACCTGCCCGACGGGTCGTACCATCTATGACAAGTATTATGAAACGTTGCTGAATTACCTTGCCAAGCCAAATGAGCAAACGGATTTCAATGAATTTATCTCAGAGTGCCGCGAGCATCATGAACACCTCAAACAGCAATTGGAACAAGGCCGTGACCGTCTGCTGGAAATGAATTCCAACGGTGGGGAACAAGGCCAGAAACTGGCAGAGAAAATTGCAGCGCAAGATAATGATACTGATCTGGTGAATTTCGCCCTGAATTTGTTCGATATTGTCGGCATTAATCAGGAAGATCGCAGTGACAGCATTATTGCCCTGCATCCATCCGACCATATGCTGGTACCGGATTTCCCGGGATTGCCAAAAGATGGTTGCTCCGTCACATTCAAGCGTGAAAAAGCCCTGTCCCGCGAAGATACTCAATTCCTGAGCTGGGAACATCCAATCATTCGCAATGGCCTGGATTTAGTTCTGTCCGGGGATACTGGCAGTTGTGCGGTTTCCATCCTGAAAAACAAGGCACTGCCAGTTGGCACGCTGTTGGTTGAGTTAATTTATGTGGTTGAGGCGCAGGCTCCCAAGCATCTGCAATTGACCCGCTTCCTGCCTCCAACGCCAGTTCGCCTTTTGATGGATCTGAAAGGCACTGATTTGGCTCCTCAAGTGGAATTTGAAGGCTTTAACCGCCAGTTGAATGCCATCAATCGCCACAATGCCAGCAAGCTGGTCAATGCGGTACAGCAAGAAGTTCACACCGTTTTACAACAATCTGAACCTTTGATTGAAAAACAATCGCGTGAATTGATTGAAAAAGCGAAGAAAGAGGCTGATGAAGCCCTGTCAGCCGAGTTGTCACGTCTGGAAGCCCTGAGAGCGGTTAACCCGAATATTCGTGATGATGAGCTGGAAGCCATTCAATCCGAGCATAAAAACATTCTGCTCAATCTTGATCAGGCTAACTGGCGTTTGGATGCAATTCGATTGGTGGTAGTTTCCCACCAATAGGCCGCTTCCTATAAATTCCCGTAAATAGCCCGGCCAATATTAAAATCAGGGGCACTTTCTACAAGATGCCCCTGATTTATTCTCACACCCTCAGTCATATACTGATAGAATGCGCCCCGTCATTTTTCTGACCTGATTTATTTTTCCGACCCGATTTATTTGCAGACCCAATTGGAGCCACTCATGCTGGAGTCTTATAATCCCCCGACAGATCCTTGGTTATATGTGCTGTATCAAGATGAGCACATTATGGTTGTCAATAAGCCTAGCGGGCTACTTTCCGTGCCGGGTAAAGCTGAAGAGCACAAGGACAGTATCATGACTCGGGTACAGGCTGAGTTTCCAACTGCAGAATCCGTTCATCGATTGGATATGGCTACCAGCGGCATTATGGTTGTTGCCTTGACTAAAGCGGCCGAGCGGGAGCTGAAACGGCAGTTCCGTGAACGTGAACCGAAAAAAGTCTATATCGCGCGCGTCTGGGGAAAAATGGAGCAGGAAGAAGGATTAGTGGATTTACCGTTGATCTGTGACTGGCCAAACCGCCCTAAACAGAAAGTTTGTTTTGAAACCGGAAAATCAGCGCAAACTGAATACCAAGTATTGGAATATGAAGAACAGGCAACACGAGTCAGGCTGGCACCAATCACCGGGCGTTCACATCAGTTGCGCGTTCATATGCTGGCACTTGGCAACCCAATTTTGGGCGATCGGTTCTATGCCCATGCACAGGCAAGGGAATTGGCACCTCGCCTGCAATTGCACGCCCAAGAACTGTTCATTACGCATCCCGCTTATGGCACCCCGATGCATTTTGAATGCAAAGCCGATTTTTAGCAGGCGCTATTTGAAGCCTTTCTCTTTTTTAATCAAATCATAAGCGGCTTGGATGGATTGCGCCTTCTGTTTGGCAAGCTCCATCATTTCTGGTGGTAAACCTTTTGCCACCAGCTTGTCCGGGTGATGCTCACTCATCAGCTTCCGATAAGCCCGCTTGATGGTTGTGGCATCATCTTGTTCATTGACGCCCAAAACCTTGCAGGCATCTGCCAATGTTGCACGCGGCTGCCCATAACCTTGGTAGTTCCCGCGTTGTTGATAATGCCCGCCGGATTGATGCCCGTCAAAATGGCGGCCACCTTCCATCATGGCAAGAAATTGTTCAAACTGGACGCGGGAAATCCCCAGTTCTTCGGCAATGACAAAGAGAACTGTTCTTTCATTGGGATGAAGTTCACCGTCTGCGAATGCTGCCTGTAGCTGGATCTCCAAGAACATGCGGATAAGATCAAAACGGCCGAAGCAGGCACGCCTTAATTTCCGTAATGTTTCGCGCAGGGGAAACTCCGGTTGCTTGCCTTCACGAAATGCCCGTTGTGCAGATAAGCGCGCTTCGCCATGCAGCTGCATTCTGTCCATCAACTGGGAGGCAAGCTGAATATCGGTTTCCGTTACCCGGCCTTTGGCTTTGGTCAAATGCCCCAATACCTGAAAAGTACTGCGAAAAAACAGCGCTTGCCGGGTCGGGCCTTTTGTTTTCTCGTCGAAACGTTGACCTCGCGCCCTGACTTTGTCAAGTAAATGCCCCAGCAACACGCCAATCACAATCCCCCAGAACCCAGCCCCGGATGCAATACCAAATATTAATCCAAATAATTTTCCCCAATACTGCATATAGTCTTCAATTCCCCAATGCCCTGAGCGCAATTTTGCATTATCATACTATTCATTAAGCTCTGTGCCTAACAGCAAGATTAGCAAAGTTAAACTTTACGCTGGTACCTATATCTCAATTACGTTAGTCTCTGAGCGTTTGCCGGCACGATGCCACTGATGACGGAACCACATAAACATCTATGAATAAATGTTATCCCACTCTGCTGGCCACAATGGTATGGGCAGCACTTTACAGTCAGCAGGCACATGCTGACCTTGCAAGACAATGCATGCTAGGTATCCCTGTTTACGATAAGCCCATTATCGCAGGGGATCCCAACAAAATGCCCGTTCACATTAAATCCGATGATACTCACGGGGAATATCCCAGTGCCGTTGAGTTCGTTGGTAATGTTGATATCCAACAGGGCAATAAAACGCTGACAGCCGATAAAGTACGGCTCGAACAATCAGAAGATAAAGAACCCATCCGTACCGTTACCGCAACAGGTAATGTCAGTTATGATGACCCGCAAATTATTTTAAAAGGGCCACGTGCCTGGGCTAATCTAAATAATAAAGATGCGGATGTGGAACAAGGCGACTATCAGATGGTTGGCCGTCAGGGACGCGGTAGCGCAGATAAGATGATGTTGCGTGATGAAAACCGCTACACCATTTTGAATAATGGGATATTCACTTCATGTTTGCCGGGCAACGATAGCTGGAGTGTTGTGGGTTCCGAAGTCATCCTCGACCGTGAAGAAGAAGTGGCGGAAATCTGGAACGCCCGTTTCCGGATTGCCAATGTGCCTGTGTTTTATAGCCCATACTTGCAGTTGCCCATTGGCGATAAACGCCGATCTGGTTTCTTGCTCCCCAATGCCAGTTTCTCCAACAAAGACGGTTTCCAATTCCAACTGCCTTATTACTGGAATATCGCGCCGAACTATGATGCCACGATTACTCCGCATCTTATTACCAAGCGCGGCTTGAAGCTGGATAATGAATTCCGTTATTTAACCAAAGCCGGTGCCGGTACTATCGCGCTGGACTGGATTGGCCATGACCGCCTGTATGCCGATGACAAAAAACTCAACATAAGGCCAGCACGCGATAGCGATAACCGCTGGTTATTCTATTGGAATCACAGTGGGGTAATGGATCAAGTCTGGCGTTTCAGTGTTGACTATACCAAAGTCAGTGATCCCAATTATTTCAGTGATTTTTCTTCACAGTATGGCTCCAGTACTGATGGCTACGCCAGCCAGAAATTCAGCCTCGGCTATGCGCAAGCAAACTGGGATGCGACGTTATCCACCAAACAGTTCCAGATTTTTACAGCGAGCGATAGCAGAAAAGCATATCGGGCCACGCCTCAGTTAGATCTCAATTACTATAAAAATGATTTAGGGCCATTTGATTTCCACACTTATGCTCAGATAGCTAAATTTACCAGTGTTGGTAACAAATGGCCGGATGCAACGCGTTGGCATTTAGAGCCTTCTGTTAACTTGCCACTCTCCAATGGTTGGGCCAGCATCAATAATGAACTTAAGTTGATGGCAACCCACTACGAGCAGGATATTTCTACGGAGGCCAAAAATAACAACCCTCTGCTGGAAAAATCCGTTAACCGTGCTTTGCCTGTATTTAAATCAGACGCAACTATGGTGTTTGAACGCGCCATGTACCTGAATAAAGATTATACCCAGACGCTGGAGCCTCGCGTTCAATACCTTTATGTTCCTTATAAGAATCAAGATAACATTAATAACTTTGATTCATCTTTGCTGCAAACAAACTATACCGGATTGTTCCGTGACCGCTTCTACAGTGGATTGGACAGAGTTTCTTCAGCCAATCAATTTACGTCTGGCATAACAACCCGAATTTATGATGAAGAATTAGTTGAACGTTTTAACCTTTCCATAGGTCAAATCTACTACTTTGAGCCACCACGTGTCGGAGACAAAGGCCCCAATCCAAACGGCAGGGATCTTATCCGCAACAAAAAAGGCACAGGCCCCACGACTTGGGCCGGAGATGCATATTGGAGAATCAATGACTCCTGGGGACTCAAGGGCGGGATGCAATATAATAACCGCCTGAACAGCATAACAATGGGTAATGCGATATTGGAATACCGTCGTGATGCTGATCGTCTGTTGCAGTTGAATTACCGTTTTGTTGACCGTGATTATATTCAATCCACACTCGGAACATTGCCAGAATACCAACAAGGTATTTCTCAAGTCGGTATGGTAGCCAGCTGGCCTTTATCAGAACGCTGGGCGTTTGTCGGCGCGTATTACTACGATACCAAGGAGAAGCAACCGGCAAACCAAATGCTCGGGGTGCAATACAATACCTGTTGCTGGGCGGTCAATGTGGGCTATGAGCGCAAGATAGACAACTGGAGATTCGGCAGCAGTCAATATGACAATAAATGGTCATTCAACGTTGAACTTCGTGGCTTAAGTAACAATCATAGTTTGGGTAGCCAGAAAATGTTGCAGCAAGGTATTCTTCCGTACCAACGTGCATTCTGATATCGATAGACACGGTGTCAAAAACACACAATGTAAACACACTAACCCCGCCAAGGCGGGATTAATAATGATGGGAAATGTATGAAGAACTGGAGATCGCTCATTCTCGGATTGATGTTTTCAGTAAGCTCGGTTGCCACGGCAGCACCACAAGAACTCAACAAGGTCGCTGCTGTCGTTAACAATGATGTCATACTGGAAAGCGACGTCAGAAGCCTCTTACAATCAGTTAAACTCAATGCAAAACATGCAGGGCAGCAGATACCGGATGAGGCAACATTACGTCATCAGATCCTTGAGCGCCTGATTACGGATGACATCATCCTGCAAATGGCAAAGCAAATGCAGATTACTATTCCGGATCAAGCCGTGGAATCTGCGATTACGGATATCGCTGCTCAAAACCACATGTCTATTGCACAGTTGAAGCAGAATCTGACTACAGATGGTATTAGCTTTGATAGCTATCGCAATCAAATTCGCAAGGAAATGATGATTGCGGAAGTACGCAATAATGAAGTCCGCCGCCGTATTTCTATCCTGCCGCAGGAAGTTGACTCACTGGCCAATCAGATCAGTGGCCAGAGCAATCTGGATACCGATCTCAATATCAGCCATATCTTGATACCTCTGCCAGAAAACCCAACCCAAGAGCAGCTTGAAAAATCTGAGGCGACGGTGAAGAAGATTTTGTCTGAGCTCAAAAATGGTGCAGATTTCGGTAAACTGGCCATCGCTTATTCCGGTGATACCCAAGCCCTGAAAGGGGGCAACATGGGCTGGAGCAAGCTACAGGAATTGCCATCTCTGTTTGCTGAACAGCTTAAGTCTGCCCACAAGGGGCAGGTTATTGGCCCAATCCGCTCCGGTGTCGGTTTCCATATCCTCAAAGTAAACGATATTCGCGGCGGTCGTGCATCGACTTCAGTTACCGAAGTGGATGCCCGTCATATCCTGCTGAAAACCTCGCCTGTTATGGACGATGAGCTGGCTCGTACTGAGCTGACACAACTCAGAGAAGAGATCTTAAGCGGTAAAACTACATTTGAAAAAGCAGCAAAAGAGTATTCTGAAGATCCCGGTTCAGCCATGCGTGGCGGAGAATTGGGCTGGAATTTGCCAACGGCTTATGACCCTGCTTTCCGTGATGCGTTGATGAAGTTGGAAAAAGGTGAGATCAGTCAACCAATTCACTCCTCTTTCGGCTGGCATTTGATTCAACTGATTGATACCCGTAAAGTTGACAAAACTGATGCGGCAGAGAAAGATCGCGCTTACCGTCTGCTATTCAACCGTAAATTCAATGAAGAAGCACAAAACTGGATGCAGGAATTACGCGCCTCCGCTTATGTGAAAATTTTAGATGGCAGCAATGCAAAACAATAAACCTATCGTTATCACCCCCGGCGAACCAGCCGGGGTTGGCCCTGATTTAGTTATTGCCCTCGCCCAAAAAGAGTGGCCCATTCAATTGGTTGTTTGCGCTGATCCCGATTTGATGCTTTCACGAGCCAAGCAACTGAATTTACCCTTACAACTACAGCCTTATTCTCCTGAACATATCTCATCCTCTCAGGCTGCCGGAACGTTGACTATCCTGCCTGTTCACCTCCAATCTCCCGCCATTGTGGGTGAGTTGAACCGAGAAAATGGTATTTATGTCACGGAAACACTGGCGAAAGCTTGCGATGGTTGTTTGAATGGGGAATTTTCCGCTTTGGTAACAGGCCCGGTACATAAAGGGGTCATCAATGATGCCGGCGTTCCTTTTACCGGGCACACGGAGTTTTTTGCGGATCACAGCCAGTGCTCAAGAGTCGTCATGATGCTGGCAACAGAAGAGTTGCGGGTCGCACTGGCAACGACACATCTGCCTCTCTTGGATGTGCCCAAAGCAATCACGTTTGATTCCTTGCGGGAAGTTGTCACCATCCTCAATCATGATTTGAAAACCAAGTTTGGCATTCCCCGCCCCCATATTTATGTCTGTGGCCTGAATCCCCATGCCGGTGAAGGCGGGCATATGGGGCATGAAGAAATTGATGTGATCATTCCTGCATTGGAGAGTCTGCGGGCAGAAGGTATATGGCTGGAAGGGCCATTGCCGGCAGATACCCTGTTCCAGCCCAAATATTTGGATAATGCTGACGCGGTGCTTTCAATGTATCATGATCAAGGGCTACCCGTGTTAAAATACCAGGGTTTTGGCAGAGCAGTGAATATCACTCTCGGCCTGCCATTTATCCGAACTTCTGTCGATCATGGCACAGCATTAGAGCTGGCGGGGACAGGTCAAGCTGATGTGGGTAGTTTTATTACCGCATTAAATCTAGCAATTAAAATGATACAAAACAGTAATGAACAATAAAGTCCATCAAGGGCACCACGCCCGTAAACGCTTCGGGCAAAACTTTTTAACCGATCAGTTTATTATTGATAGCATTGTCGATGCAATGAACCCACAGGTGGGTCAAGCCGTTGTGGAAATTGGCCCAGGTCTGGGTGCACTAACTGAACCAGTTGGTGAGCGCATGGATAAAATGACTGTCGTAGAACTTGACCGTGATTTGGCAGCTCGTCTGCATGTCCACCCTAAGTTGAAAGATAAGCTGACAATCATTCAGCAAGATGCAATGACGGTTGATTTTGGTCAGATAGCCAAAGAGTACGGACAGCCGCTGCGGGTATTTGGTAATTTACCTTATAACATTTCTACCCCGCTGATGTTCCATCTTTTCAGCTATACTGATGCTATCGCTGACATGAACTTTATGCTGCAAAAAGAAGTAGTTAATCGTCTTGTCGCGGGGCCGGGCAGCAAAGCATACGGGCGTTTGACTGTAATGGCGCAGTACTACTGCCATGTCATTCCTATTCTGGAAGTGCCACCGACAGCATTTACGCCAGCGCCAAAAGTGGATTCAGCCATTGTGCGCCTGATCCCACACAAGGTTATACCTAATCCGGTTCATGACATTCGTGTGTTAGCCCGCATTACAACTCAGGCATTTAACCAGCGCCGAAAAACTATCCGAAATAGTCTTGGGAATATTTTTTCTGCTGAACAGTTATCGGAATTGGGCATTGAACCCAGCACTCGGGCTGAAAATATCTCTGTCGAGCAATACTGTAAAATGGCAAATTGGCTATCATCACACCCTGAAGTTGCCGGGAACCAATAAACGCCGTAACAGCAACAGGAGGCTACCATGCTCAACGAACCAAGAATTAATATTCAAGTACAAAGTACTTATGTAGAAGACCAATCACAGCCGGAACAACAACGTTTTGTGTTTGCTTATACGATATCGATTCGTAATCTTGGGCATTCTCCCGTACAGCTCATTAGCCGTTACTGGCGTATAACCAACAGTGATGGTCATCAAACAGAGGTTCAGGGGGAAGGGGTTGTGGGAAAGCAACCTTTGATCCCGCCCGGAACAGAATATCGCTATAGCAGTGGGGCAATTTTGGAAACGCCTTTGGGTACAATGGAAGGCCACTATGAAATGATTGATCATGATGGCCGCTCGTTTCGTGTTGCCATTCCCGTATTCCGACTCGCTATTCCAACACTGATAAACTAACTTATGGCTACATATCTTATCGGCGACATTCACGGCTGTTATCGTGAATTTCTCGCCTTATTAGAGCAAGTCGATTTTAATCCTGATAAAGATACATTGTGGCTAACGGGTGATTTGATCGCCCGTGGCCCCGATTCACTGGCTGTGCTTCGTCATGTCAAACAACTGGGTTCTGCGGTTAAATTGGTACTGGGGAATCATGACTTACATCTGCTGGCGGTTTACGCAAAAATCAGCCGGAATAAGCCGAAAGACTTATTGGATGAGTTACTCGCGGCACCCGATATTGATGAATTGATAAATTGGCTGAGAAAACAGCCGATGTTGCAAATAGATGATGATTTGAAGCTGGTTATGGCACATGCAGGGCTGACTCCACAATGGGATTTGGAAACAGCCAGAATGTGCGCCCATGAAGTGGAAAACATCCTTTGCAGCGACAGCTATCCCCTGTTTCTCGATGAAATGTATGGGGACATGCCGAATAACTGGTCTCCCGAATTAAGTGGGCTGGCGCGCCTGCGTTACAGTACCAATGCACTGACTCGAATGCGTTACTGTTTTCCCAATGGTCAGTTGGATATGATCTGTAAATCTAAGCCCGAAAAAGCCCCCGCCCCTTTGAAACCCTGGTTCGAATTACCACGCAAGATCCCCGAAGATTACTCCATCGTATTTGGTCACTGGGCTGCTCTGGAAGGTCAGGGAACACCCGCGGGCATTTATGCTTTGGATACGGGCTGCTGTTGGGGAGGTGAATTAACGATGCTGCGTTGGGAAGATAAACAGTATTTTCGTCAACCGGCACTGATCAAGAAATCCTGACAATGACTTCTGGGCGGATTTCTGAGCAATAACCTTTGATCAATAGCACTTGAACAATAACTACGGAGTGAGTTGTAACACTCCGTAGTGATGTAATATCCGAATCACTCTCGGCGTTCTAAAATCTCAAAACAGTAGCCATGTGAGTTGGTTTCATCTGCATCGTGATATTCAGTAAAAACAGAATTCCACTCATCAGGCTCATAATCAGGGAAATGAGTGTCGCCAATAACTTCTGCATCAATGTGAGTCAGATACATCCGGTTGGCCAGAGGAATAAACTGCTCATAAATTTTTCCTCCCCCCATCACCATAATTTCTTCAGCGTCCCCGGCTGCCGCCAAAGCCGCTTCAATGGTGTTGACCCAAGTGACCTGTTCATCACCTGCAGGCTGACTGCTGATCACAATATTCAGTCGTCCCGGCAGAGGCCGGCCAATTGACTCATAAGTAACTCGCCCCATGATAACTGGCTTTCCGAGTGTATTACGTTTAAACCAGGCTAAATCACCTGGCAGAGTCCACGGCATGGCGTTTTCCATACCAATAACTCGATCCATAGCCATCGCAGCAATCAAGCTGATATTCATTAAATCACCTTACGGGCAAGTAGTATGAAAATTTGACACTATACGGAAAGGGCAACTCTCAGTCGATAAGATTAGCAATTTATTCAGAACAAATAGTTAATTTGTGTATGAATTGTTAAACAATCCTTTGTTTATCAATTCATTATTCAACAAATAACACTCCAAACAATAGCTTCATCTTATTTGCTGATTATCATAGAAGCCTGCTGGATTGATCAGCAATTGCCCAGCAACGCCACGATCTGCCATTTCTAATATTTGACTGTAGTACATGAAAGGGAAATGTTCATAAGATGGCTGCATCATATTCACCAATAACTCAGCCCGCTCTTCGATCCAGAGAGTATCTTTCCAGCCATAATCCTGAGGCTCCGGGCGATTTCCATTCAGGCTGATTACCTTGAATCTTACTCCTTCAATATGGAAAGGCTGAGGAACCGATGTTGTGATTATCCAACGCTCCCATGTGCCTTGCTGACTGGTAATATCGATCCGATTGTCATTCAGCAATGTGCCATTGATGCCTTGCGAAGCGTCCCCCAGTGAAAGCTGACGGCTTCGAATAGAGGAACTGATTTGCGGGTTATCAACCACAAGCTGAGCCGGTAATTGATCTGTGGCCAAAGGGAGTAAGCCTGAAGCCTTCAATGTCAGAACCGTCGTTGACAATAATTTGGTCGAAGGCTCAAACAGCCCTTTCAGACGATCCATGACACCGGCAGACTCTCCTGCCGTAATGGTAACATTTTCCACTTTGGACATATCAACCAAAACCTCGCGGCGCTCTCCCGGCGCCAGCGACAATTGCTGCACAGCCACCGGCGCAGGCAATAAGCCTTGGTCAGTCCCAACCATATAAAAGGGCCGGCCGTCACTCAGTTGCAATTGATAGCGACGGGCATTGGAAGCATTGAGTAAACGCAACCGAACCCAACCTCTGGCGACTTCCACAAAAGGGTTTTCAACACCATTAACAACCAACGTGTTTCCCAGAAAGCCTTGATTGGCGGGTGGGTTATATTCCGGTACGCCAAAATTATCCAATCGCTTGTCCTGCAAAATGACAGGAAAATCATCGACCCCATAATTTTTCGGCAAAGGCAAACTGCGGCTGTTTTCATCTTCCACCAGCCACATACCTGCCAACCCTGCATATACATGTTGCGCCATGCGATTTGGTGTATTGGCGTGATACCAACAAGTTGTTGCAGGCTGATCGATTGGAATCACCGGTGACCAGTTTTCTCCCGGCGACATCAAGCGTGATGAGCCGCCCATCAACGTTCCAGGCACCAGTAAGCCACCCACGGTCATGGCAACATCTTCAGAGAGGCGATTGCTGTATATCAGTTTGACATCATCTCCCCGGCGAACCCGAATAGTTGGCCCCAGATAATGTCCGTTGATGCCCCAAACCTGGGCTTTATTTTGGCCATTGAATGACCAATGGGCTTTTTGTATAGATAGAAACAGTGGTCGCCCACCTCGGGATTCCAATAAGGGAGGAACGGGTAGCTTGGTTTGTTGGCTTTTATTAGCCCGAACCGCAAAAGGAATTGCCCCTAAACACATTGCCAAACCAGATGCCTGAATAAACTGGCGCCGACTCAGTGACATACATTCTCCACAGCAGGGATAATATTCACGACAAAAGACAAAAACAGCAACACCAATGATTGCTAGTCTAGACGCAAACACTACACAATGACTGCATAATTCAAATAATTACTGGGATGGAACCCTCAATAATAGCAATTGGGGTTTAATATTCTATCGATTGCGTTTAATAAAAACGGTAATTTATTAAACGCAATCATATCGCGAATGGGAAATAAATTCTAAAACTATCTTAAATTTATCCAGTGCGCTTTATATCTCAGACCTTCAGATTATCGGTATCGACGTATCACACATCACCAAATTGACCTAATGTATACTCCGCAAATTGGGGTAGTTCTTCCACTGAGTATTCTGACAATAATTGAAGTGTATTTGCCTACCATTCCGGCAATATATTGCCGGGAAACATTCCCATCGCCGTCCTTAATAACATCATATTTTCACTTCATTTCACTTGCGCAGTGAACATTCATTTCTATCCATGCCTGTTTTGGCAGTACCCGTTATGGAATTTTCCTTTCCTTGCTCAGTCCACTCACATCAACGCAAGAGATTGCGGGACATATTGCTCATCCTTGCGTTTAAACGTCGGGGGAACTTGCCTGCTATTTAGAGTTAAAGAAATTATTAAATATCGTTTTCATATTAATAACTACCCGTGATTTATGAGATGCCCGTGGCAAGAAACAAAAAAGTGTTGAATATTCCTTGACCATCTATATCAAAATTTATTATACCCTATTCAATAAACATTATTTAATTCCTTATATTGAAAAATTTTTCTTTTGAAAACATTGAGTTTCAAATGATTTTCCTTGAAAAAATTACTTGCGAAAACATTTCAGTTGAAAGTGTTAATTTTGAAAATATTTCAATTGAACTCATTGTTTTTAAATAAATTTAAATTGAAAAAGTTTCATTTGAAAAAATAACTAAAAATACGAACGAAATTCGATGAGCTGAAAGTAAGCTGCTTCATTGTTTTTGAAATATTTCAGTGACTCGCCGAGGGAATGACGAGTGCTGTGTTGCCGTGTACAAACCGACTCTTTTGGCAAATGAAGAGCGGGCGCTGAACATGCTTCGCTGTGATTTCCTTTGCACCAGAGCTATCTGGCGCCGGAAAGAAGAACAGAAAACCAAGCGTTTTATTTGGTTAATTCTGGCAGGGCTTATTTTTCTTTGTGTGGGCTGGGTGGAGTCATCCCCTCAAAAAATCATGAGGGTGATTCCTGTATGTTACTAACTCCCCGATTCAGGGGTGTCGAGGTGAATATGCAAATCTCTCGGAGAAAATTGCTGTTAGGGCTTGGTGCTGCTGGTGTATTGGCAGGTGGAGCTTCGGCTTTAGTGCCAATGATTCGTCGTGAAGGTACGTTTATTGTCACCAAATCCAGAGCATTGCCAGTGGATGGCACAGTTGAAGAGTTACCGAAAGAATCTGATGTCGTCATCATTGGCGGCGGTATTCAAGGTGTTCTGACAGCGATTAATCTCGCAGAAAGAGGTATGAGCGTTACCCTGTTTGAAAAAGGTGACATCGCAGGAGAACAATCCGGGCGCGCTTACAGTCAAATCATCAGCTACAAAACCCCCCCTGAAGTCTTTCCGATGCATCACTATGGCAAAATGCTGTGGCGTGGAATGAACGAAAAGATCGGGGATGATACCAGCTATCGAACGCAGGGACGGGTTGAAGTTCCGTCGAGTGAAGAAGATCTGGCGAATGCCATCGCTTGGGTTAAATCCGCCCAACATTATGACGATTTCGGTACACCTTTGGAAACCCGATTAATTGAAGGCAAGGAGCTGGCTCAACGTCTATCCGGCGCTAAAACGCCGTGGAAAATTGCCGGTTTTGAAGAGGATTCCGGCAGTGTTGATCCCGAAACTGGCGTGCCTGTTTTAGCGAAGTACGCCATGAAGATCGGCGTCAAAATTTTCACCCACTGCGCCGTACGTGGTATCGAAACATCTGGTGGAAAAGTGTCCGACGTTGTCACCGAAAGGGGGAGTGTCAAAACATCTTCCGTTGTGCTGGCAACGGGTATCTGGTCAAGGCTTTTCATGGGTAACCTTGGCGTGAATATTCCAACACTGGATGTCTATCTGTCACAACAACGTGTTTCCGGCGTACCCGGCGCACCTCATGGCAACGTTCATCTACCGACCGGCATTCATTTCCGCGAGCAAGCAGACGGAACCTATGCCGTAGCGCCGAGAATTTTCACCAGTTCCATCGTGAAAGACAGTTTCCTTCTGGGGCCGAAATTCGTTCATTTGCTGAGTGGTGACGAGCTACCACTCTATTTCTCGCTAGGTAAAGATCTGTTCAATTCTTTCAAAATGCCTACTCAGTGGAAGTTGGATGAAATCTCGCCATTTGAAACTCACCGTATTGTAACGGCAACGCAAAGCAATGCGCACTTGGATGCGGTATTTGAGCTTATGAAAGCTGAATTTCCCGTGTTCCAAAATTCTAAAGTTGTCGAACGATGGGGGGCGATAGTAAGCCCAGCTCCAGACGAGCTTCCGATCATTTCGGAAGTGAAGGAATATCCGGGGCTTGTCATTAACACGGCAACGATTTGGGGTATGACTGAAGGGCCAGCAGCTTCAGAAATTACGGCCGATATCGTCATGGGCAAAAAGCCAGTCATTGACCCGACACCATTCAGTCTCTCGCGTTTCAATTCGTAAATAGGGGGTATTATGCGTTTAAAAAACATGTTGTTCGTTATTCCATTCGTTTGGGGTGTTGCCAACGCTGAAGGTGTTCGTTACCACAAACTGGAAGGTATGCCGATCGCCGAATCTGTGGAAGTCAGCAGCAACAAAGCCATTGTTTTCCTCAGCGGAAAAGTCCCGACGAAAATCGCGAAAGATGCACCTGAAGGCGTTCTGGCTTCATATGGTGATACCAAAGCACAGACCATTAATGTGCTAGCACAGATCCAAAGCCATCTAGGTAAAATCGGGCTGGAAATGAAAGATGTCGTCAAAATGCAGGTGTTTTTGGTCGGCGGCGATGAAACTAACGGCAATATGGACTTCAAAGGTTTTATGGCCGGTTATTCCCAGTTCTTCAACGAAAAGAACACCGACAAACTTCCGGCCCGCACTACTGTTCAGGTGGCAAAGCTGGCTAACCCGGCATGGCGTGTTGAGATCGAAGTGACGGCTGTTCGTCCTGATTGACGCAACGTCAACGAAATCAGTAAAGGTATCCTCTCTATACCACAACAGTCGTTAATTGGTCTGAATTCGGCATTCTTACCGGATTCAGGCTTTTTCGTTTTATCTTAATTTAAGAGAAAAAATTTAACGATTTTCGTCATTTTGACGCCATTCCATTATTTTTTCTTGTTCAACTCGCTGGCTTCTTTATCCAACTCTTCGATTTTGTTTTGCATCAATTGCCGACAATGCTCCGCCAATTCACGAACCTGCGCTTTGGTGTACTTTGTCGTATCAATCGGCGGCAACATTTCGACAATCACCGTGCCATTATTCCAGCGGTTAAGTTTTATATTGCCGTGTGTTGAAGAAGCACAAACAGGCACGATGGGTACGCCTGCCGTAATAGCCGCGTGGAAAGCGCCGGTTTTGAATGGCAGTAAGCCTCGGCCCCGGCTGCGATTTCCTTCGGGGAACATCCAGACTGAAATTTGGTGTTTTTTGATCTGCTCGACAACCTGTGCAATTGTACCGTGCGCTTTTGTCCAGTTGCTTCTATCAATCAGAATGTTGCCTGTCAGCCAATAAATCTGACCAAAGAAAGGAATAAATGCCAGGCTTTTTTTGCCAACTGTCACTGTGCGTGGCTGCACTGCATTCGACATGATTATCATATCGAAATTATTTTGGTGGTTGCCGATATAAATACTGGGGCCATACTGGCGGGCATCGGCTGGGATGCGTTCCAGCAGCTTAATGCCGAATAGCTTGCGCAATTTGCCAAATATGCGGCCAAAAGTCATCACATGGCATGGATTGCGTGGGCTGAATAAGCAGTAAATACCGCCGAAGATAAAGACCAGGACAGTAAACAAAATAACAATAATTCCACGAATGATCGCGAGCATAGTTGCCTCTTGCAGAGTAGGCCAGTACAAACTGGCCTACATATAATGACCATAACCCCATGATTTTCCAAGTTGTGGCCGTGTTGATTGTACTGCAACTTGAAATTTAATAGCGGGATAGCGTAATTACCTCAAATGGGGTTATGGCTTAGATCTTTCTACTTCGACAAGCTTAATACACGTTAGGCATTCAATTATTTTTGCTTGTTCAGCTCGCTAACTTCTTTATCCAACTCTTCGATTTTGTTTTGCATCAGTTGTCGACAATGCTCTGCCAATTCACGAACCTGCTCTTTGGTGTATTTTGTCGTATCAATCGGCGGTAACATTTCAACAATCACCGAGCCGTTATTCCAGCGGTTAAGTTTTATATTGCCATGTGTTGTCGAAACACAAACAGGCACGATGGGTACACCTGCCGTGATAGCCGCGTGGAAAGCACCGGTTTTGAATGGCAACAAGCCACGACCCCGGCTGCGTGTTCCTTCGGGGAACATCCAGACTGAGATCTGGTGTTTTTTGATCTGCTCGACAACCTGTGAAATTGTACCGTGCGCTTTTGTCCGGTTGTTTCTATCAATCAGAATGTTACCTGTCAGCCAATAAAGCTGACCAAAAAAGGGAATAAATACCAGGCTTTTTTTGCCAACTGTCACTGTGCGTGGCTGTACCGCATTCGACATGGTAATCATGTCGAAATTATTTTGGTGGTTGCCGATATAAATACTGGGGCCGTACTGACGGGCATCGGCTGGAATGCGTTCCAGCAGCTTAATGCCGAATATTTTGTGCAATTTGCCAAACGCGTGTCCAAAAGTCATCACATGGCGTGGATTGCGTGGACTGAATAAGCAGTAAATACCGCCGAAAATAAAGACCAAAATAGTAAACAGAATAACAATGATTCCACGAATGATCGCGAGCATGGTTGCCTCTTGCAGAGCAGGCCAGTATTAAGCTGGCCCGCAGTTATAATTTAATTCCACGATTTTCCAAGTGGCAGCCGTGTTGATTGCGCTGCATGTTTAAATCCCTTGGTATGGCGTGGTTGCCTCAATTTATTTTATGATTTCGGGGTATCCACTTCGACGCGTTCAACACGCTGTAAACCACGTGGCAGAGAAGTTCCCTTCCTACCGCGTTCCGCCCTGAATTTTTGCAAATCTTCTGGACGAAGCAATAGTTTGCGTTTGCCGAAGTAAAGCGTGATTGACGATTGTGGAGGCAAAATCAGCAACCAGCTCAGCATATCCTCCCCTGACGCAGCTTGGGCCGCAGTAATGGAGACAATTTTATTGCCTTTGCCTTTCGAAAGCTGCGGAAGATCAGCCACCGGGAACATCAACAAGCGGCCAGCTTTGGTGATAGCCAATAGCATGTCATCCTGCTCACTGTTGATCTCCAGAGGCTGCATGACTTTGGCATTTTCAGGCAGAGTAATCAACGCCTTACCTGCACGGTTCTTGGCTATGAGATCACTGAATGTACAGATAAAACCATAACCCGCATCAGATGCCATCAAGAGTTTTTGATCTTCTTTCGCCATCAAAAGATGTTCAACCGATGCGCCGGCCGGCAATGCCAATTTACCCGTCAGCGGTTCACCCTGCCCTCTGGCTGATGGCAAATCCAGTGGATCCACGGAGTAACTGCGCCCGGTCGAATCAATAAAGACCACAGGCTGGTTACTCTTGCCACGTACCGCACTGCGGAAGTTATCTCCGGATTTGTAATTCAAACCAGCCGGATCGATTTCATGCCCTTTCGCGCTGCGTACCCATCCCATTTCTGACATGACAACCGTAATTGGCTCTGATGGCAAAATATCATGATCGCTCATGGCTTTTGCTTCCGTGCGCTCTTTCAGTGGAGAGCGACGCTCATCACCGTAGCTTTCGGCATCCGCAATAATCTCTTTTTTCAGCAACGTATTTAGTTTTCGCTCTGAACCCAAGATTGACTGCAATTTGTCACGCTCTTTTGCCAGCTCATTCTGTTCGCCACGGATTTTAACTTCTTCCAGCTTCGCCAAGTGACGTAATTTCAACTCCAGAATGGCTTCAGCCTGCGTTTCTGTTAATTCGAAACGCTCCATCAATACAGCCTTGGGTTCATCTTCATTGCGAATAATATGGATCACTTCGTCAATGTTGAGATACGCCACCAGCAAACCTTCCAGAATATGCAAACGCTTAAGCACTTTTTCCAGACGGTGATTCAATCGCCTACGCACGGTTTCACGACGATAAACCAACCATTCGCTGAGGATTTCAACCAAGCCTTTCACTGCCGGGCGGTTGTCCAACCCGATCATATTCAGGTTAATACGATAGCTTTTTTCCAAATCGGTGGTCGCAAACAGATGATTCATCACTTGTTCAACATCCACACGATTGGTGCGTGGAACAATCACTAAACGTGTCGGGTTCTCGTGATCGGATTCATCACGCAGATCCTCAACCATTGGCAATTTTTTCGCCCGCATTTGGCTGGCGATTTGCTCCAAAACTTTTGCGCCGGAAACTTGGTGTGGCAGGGCGGTAATAATGACATTGCCCTCTTCTTTCGACCACACGGCCCGCATACGCACGGAGCCACGACCGGTTTTGTAGATTTTGCGGATATCTTCCTTTGATGTGATTATTTCGGCTTCTGTTGGGTAATCCGGCCCTTGGATGTATTCCATCGCCTGATCAAGCGACAGTTCCGGATTATCCAGCATCGCAATCAACGCATTCGCCACTTCACGGGAGTTATGCGGTGGAATGTCAGTTGCCATCCCTACGGCAATGCCGGTGGTGCCATTCAACAAAATATTGGGCAAGCGCGCAGGCAGCATTTTCGGCTCCTGCAAAGTGCCATCAAAGTTTGGCATCCAATCCACTGTACCTTGCCCCAATTCACTCAGCAGCAACTCAGCATATTTGGACAGGCGGGATTCGGTATAACGCATCGCGGCAAAGGATTTTGGATCATCCGGGGCACCCCAGTTACCCTGACCATCCACCAGCGGATAACGGTATGAGAAAGGCTGTGCCATTAAAACCATCGCTTCATAGCAAGCGCCATCGCCATGTGGATGGTATTTGCCAAGCACGTCCCCCACGGTACGGGCAGATTTTTTAAACTTGGCGCTGTTGCTCAGCCCCAACTCTGACATCGCATAAACAATGCGGCGCTGAACGGGTTTTAAACCATCACCGATAAAAGGCAGCGCCCTGTCCATGATGACGTACATGGAGTAATTCAAATAGGCGTTTTCAGTGAACGTGTGAAGCGGCTGACGCTCCACACCATCGTGAGTTATCTCACTCATGTATTTATTTCCTCAGGATCCTGTTTTGACTACCGTACGGTGATTGAATCCCACCCTGTCGGGCGGGAATTTACGGCATTTCCGCTAAACTTCAATGTCAATCGAATCACCTTTTTCTTGCAGCCAATTCCGGCGATCTTCTGAGCGTTTCTTCGCCAGAAGCATGTCCATGACAGCAAACGTTTCTTGATAATTCTCATCATCGATAGTCAATTGCACCAGACGGCGCGTATTGGGGTCTAATGTGGTTTCACGCAGCTGCATGGGATTCATTTCCCCCAGTCCTTTAAAGCGTTGGACATTAGGTTTGCCACGCTTGCGGCTCAAACGATCCAGTATGGCGCTTTTTTCCCCTTCATCCAGCGCATAATGCACTTCTTTGCCGAGGTCAATGCGATACAGCGGCGGCATCGCCATATAGACATGCCCGCGCTTCACCAGTGTCGGGAAGTGACGGACAAACAGGGCGCACAGCAACGTGGCGATATGCAAACCATCAGAATCCGCATCCGCCAGTATGCATATTTTACCGTAACGCAGCTGGCTGAGGTCTTCACTGTCAGGATCGATGCCAATCGCAACGGAAATATCGTGCACTTCCTGCGAAGCCAATACTTCATCAGAAGAGACTTCCCACGTATTCAAGATCTTTCCGCGCAGCGGCATGATCGCCTGAAATTCACGGTCACGGGCCTGCTTCGCTGAACCGCCCGCAGAATCCCCTTCCACCAAAAACAGTTCGGTAATATTCAGATCTTGCGCGGTACAGTCTGCTAATTTGCCCGGCAGTGCAGGGCCATTGGTCAGCTTTTTACGTACCACTTTCTTTGCCGCACGCATTCTGCGCTGGGCGCTGGCAATTGCCATTTCGGCAAGCTGTTCCGCATCCTGAGTGTGTTGATTCAGCCACAGGCTGAATGCATCTTTTACCACACCGGAAACAAAGGCCGCAGATTGACGCGATGAAAGACGTTCTTTGGTCTGCCCTGCAAATTGTGGATCCTGCATTTTGAGGGACAACACGTAAGCACAGCGATCCCAGATATCATCAGCAGAGAGTTTGACGCCACGTGGCAATAGGTTGCGGAATTCACAAAATTCGCGCATCGCATCCAGCAGCCCCTGACGCAGGCCGTTGACATGAGTTCCACCCTGTACTGTCGGGATCAGGTTCACGTAACTTTCCGTCAGAAGTTCTCCCCCTTCCGGCAACCAAAGTACCGCCCAGTCAACTGCTTCGGTTTCTCCGCTAAATGTGCCGACAAAAGGCGATTGAGGCAATGTGACCAATCCGTTCACAGCCTCCAGCAGATAATCTGTCAGGCCATCGGCATAGCACCATTTCTGCTCGGTGCTATTCAGTTTGTCCTTAAAGACAATTTCAACCCCCGGACACAATACTGCCTTGGCTTTCAGCAGATGCGTCAAGCGAGTAATAGAAAAACGGGGTATATCGAAATAGCTTTCATCCGGCCAGAAGTGGACGCTGGTTCCGGTGTTGCGTTTGCCACAACTGCCGATAACGTCCAGCTCTTGCACTTTTTCGCCATTTTCAAACGCGATTTGATGAACTTGGCTGTCACGACGGACAGTCACTTCCACACGCTTGGACAGGGCGTTGACCACAGAGATCCCCACACCATGCAAGCCACCAGAAAACTGGTAATTTTTATTGGAGAATTTTCCTCCCGCGTGCAAGCGGGTCAGGATCAGTTCGACAGCAGAAACTTTTTCTTCAGGATGGATATCAACCGGCATACCACGGCCATCATCTATCACTTCCAGAGACTGATCGCTGTGAAGGATTACTTCAATATGCTTCGCGTGACCAGCCAGAGCTTCGTCCACACTGTTATCGATCACTTCCTGTGCCAGATGGTTCGGGCGGGCTGTATCGGTATACATGCCGGGACGACGACGAACTGGCTCCAGGCCACTGAGGACTTCAATGGCCTCTGCGTTGTAACTAGATTGAGTCATGTTGTAATTCTGTCGGTTGCTTCGTTATTAAGGGGCCAATCAGTATTGATATACTGTTGATAATACCAGTCACTTACCCATTTTTGGCAATTTTTTTACTATTGCCACTGGTTAGCCCTAAGAAGTCAATAATTTGAGGGAAATAGTATTCGAAACCGATAAAAGCATGATTCCCGCCAGATTCAACTGTTTGCCGACACTGCATCAGGTAAGCAACAGCTTGGCGGTAATCGAGCACTTCATCCCCTGATTGCTGCAATAACCAGATAAGATCAGGTGATTCCAGCGGGTCAATGTGCATCACTTTGAGATCATGCATATGGCATTGTTCGAGAGTATAGCGCTCTTCGGTGTAGGGATTCACGTTTTCCCCAATATAATTCTGAAGCAAGTCGAATGGACGCACTGCAGGATTAACGACCACGGCAGGTAAACTAAAGCATTGGGAAAGCCAGATGGCCAGATAACCGCCAAGGGAAGACCCCACCAGCCCGATGTGTTCCCCGGCGCGTTCCATCACCAATTCTTCCAGTAAGATAGCGGTATCTTCAGGATAAGGCGGTAATTGCGGCACCAACATATCAATTTCAGGATATTGTTGGTGCAACCACGTTTTCAGCGCATTCGCTTTTGCTGATTGTGGCGAACTGTTGAAACCATGTAAATAAAGTAACGTTGACATTAATACCCGTCCGAATCTAAATCCGGGCAAAACTCATTACTCTTAAGCCTGTGAACTTGGGTTTTCAATATTGCATCTTGGTTGCCAGCCACAGACAGTTCGAGGTAACGCCATCCCGGAGCCACTGTATCAAGCATAAAATTAGTACAATGCGGCTTAAATTGCACACAGGTTGATGGCGTCGCCAGCACACGGATGCCATTCCACATTTTGTCGACTTCCTGATGGATATGCCCGCACAGTATGCCTTTCACCTGTGTTTTGCCTTTCAAATATTCTGATAATTCAGGGGCATTGCGTAAACTGTGTTGATCCAGCCAAGTACATCCGGAAGGCAAAGGATGGTGATGAAGCATGACAATCGCATGACGTTCACTATGTTCATCCAAACATTTTTCCATCCATTCCAACTGATATTCCGTTAACTCGCCATGAGGAACACCCTGCACTTGGCTGTCCAGCATGATCAATTGCCAATGTTGCCCGATAAATATTTGCTTGGAAGGTGAAATGCCTGCAGCGGCCAAAGTATCAACCATCGCGGGTTGATAATCATGATTACCGGGTAACCAAACACAAGGCGCAGGCAAGCGAGCAATTCCTTCAGCAAAAAGCTGGTAGGCATTGATGCTCTGATCCTGAACCAAATCACCGGTTGCAACAATTAAGTCAATGTCGAGATTTTGTTCAAGGATCATGTCCAAAACAGCGTGATAGCTGCGATAAGTGTTGACTCCCAGCAACGAATCTCTTTCATTGGCGAAAAGGTGTGTGTCGGTAATTTGCAGTATTCTGGCTGTGGCGCCTTCTGCCACAGGTATTTCAAGCCGGCTTTCCAAAAGGTTTCCTTTTCCTGTCGATCATAAGGATTATTTTAACGTGTCTTCATACAAAAGATCTGCTGACTGGGGCACACTTCCCGTTTTCCAGCGTAAATTAGGAATTGTTCCCTAACCATTCTTTCTTAAGTTTTTTATGGTGCAATGCCAGCCACTGTATTGCAATAACCGAAGCCGCATTATCAATCACGCCCTCTTCTACCCACTGATAAGCCTGCTCGCGGCTAACAACGAGAACGCGAATATCTTCATGTTCCCCTTCCAGACCGTGAATTCCTGACGCAGTGGAAGTGTCAACTTCACCAACAAACACGTTCATGCGCTCTGTCGTACCGCCCGGGCTGGAAAGGTAACTCAGTGCCGGCTGGCAGCGTTTCACTTCAATGCCCGCCTCTTCCATAGCTTCGCGACGAACAACCTGTTCGGCTTCTTCACCTTCTTCGATCATGCCGGCAATGACTTCCAGCAACCAGGGGGTTTGGCTGGTTTCAATCGCGGGAATGCGAATTTGTTCAATTAAAACCACTTCATCACGCACCGGATCGTAAGGCAGTAAAACACCCGCGTGACCCCGTTCAAAAACCTCACGTCTTACGGTTTCACTCCATCCGCCCCGGAACAGTCGATGTTTGAATTGATATTCCGTCATGGTGAAAAAACCACGGTAGAGTGTCTTGCGGGAAGTAATTTCAACATCTTGTTTTGTAAAAGTTTGCTCGGTGAACGTCTGTTCCGTTGCAGTCAGCGATGAGGCCTGTTCTTTGCCCATAAAACCCCCTGATTATTTTAAAGATTTCCTATTATTAAAATGTATTTTGTCATTTTGATCTAAATAAATTCATGCGATGGTACAAACAAGCTGGAAAATGAGGCAATATGGCACAAACAGCCACCCTACCCTGCTGGCATTCTCTGCTAGAATCTACGGTATTAGTTTTTTATGCAGAGGCAACTTAAGCAAAATAGCTGCACAACAAGGAACGCAAATGAAGAAATTGCTCTCTCTTTTTATCGCTATGAATCTGGTAGGTTTTAGTACTTCAAGCCATGCAGCCGATCTGTTGCAGATTTATCAGCAAGCAAAAGAAACAAACCCTGAATTGCTTAAGGCACAAGCTGACCGCAATTCGGTTTTTGAAAATATTAATATAGCGCGCAGTAGCTTACTGCCTCAATTGGGTTTGGGTGCAGATGTTGACTATAGTAAAAGCTTCCGCTCTCCCAAACAAACAGAAAGCTACGGTGCAAATGCCGGTCTGTCTCTGACCCAAATCGTCTTTGATATGTCAAAATGGTATAAATTGAACCAAGCAGAAAAGAGTGCAGGTATCGCCGATATCAATTATCAGGTAGCCCAGCAAAAATTAATGCTGGACACTGCCCACGCTTACTTTGACGCCCTGAACAAAATTGATACATTGACATTCACCGAAGCCCAGAAAGCATCGCTCTATCGCCAATTGGATCAAACCACACAGCGCTTCAATGTGGGTCTGGTTGCGATTACTGATGTGCAAAATGCCCGCGCACAATATGACTCAATTCTGGCGAAAGAAGTCTCTGATCGTAATCAGTTAGAAAATTCGCTGGAAACGCTGCGAATGATTACGGGAATGCATTACCCACAGTTGGCTGGATTGAATATCGAACAGTTCAAAACCAAACAACCAGAGCCCGCCAACAATACCCTAAAAGAAGCAGAGGCTCGTAACCTTAGCCTGTTGGCGGCACGTTTACAGCAGGATTTAAGCCGCGAGCAAATCAAGGATTCGCAGACTGGCTATATGCCAACCATTGGTTTAACTGCGAAAACAGGTATCTCCAACTCACATACAACACTTGGTGCCCCAAATGAGGCAGCTAAAAATGCTTATAATGGAAACAACTCTGTCGGGTTATCGTTAAGCTTACCGCTCTTTAATGGCGGAGCCACTTATTCCCAAGTGGAACAGGCAAAGTATAATTTTGTCAGCACCAGTCAAGCGTTGGAAAACACCTACCGCAAAGTGATACAAGATGTGCGTTCTTCTTCCAATAATATTTCCGGCGCCATCAGTAGTATTGAAGCCAACAAACAGGCTGTTCTTTCTGCTCAAAGCTCACTGGACTCAATGGAAGCGGGCTATCAGGTAGGAACCCGTACTATTGTTGATGTGCTGGACTCGACAACCAAGTTGTATCAGGCTAAGCAGAACTTATCTCAAGCACGTTATAGTTATCTGCTTTCCCAATTGGCGAATGAGCAAGCCCGTGGCACATTGAATGAAAACGATTTGGTCGCATTGAACAAGATGCTGGGCGCACAAATCTCAACCTCTGCCAGCGATATCATCAAAGAGATGAAAACACCACCAGTCCGCTGATTTAATGAGCTATCGTTTTACATTAAAAAACGTTATATTAAAGAAGCTATACTAAAAAGCAGCCCGCCAATGTGTGGGCTGTTTTTTAACGCTTCCTGAGCGCTGCTCCCATTAGGTAATATGAATGGGATACGCTCTTAATCCTAATCAGATACCTTCAAGATGGATGCCCCTATGACAATGAAACGGACAAAAGAGATAAACCGCGATTCTTTCCGCAAAACGTGGCGCAGCTATCGTCTGGCACCTGTAGCACTTGCTATCAGTGCGGCTTTCTTGCTCTCAGCCTGTGAACAGAACGATGAAACGGTGTCACTCTATACCAATGCCGATGAGTGCTCTCAGGCGAATCCTTCTCAAAGCGAACAGTGTAAAGTCGCTTATAACACTGCCCTGAAAGAAGCGGAGAAAACCGCGCCGAAATATGCCACCCGTGAAGATTGTGTCGCTGAGTTTGGTGAGCAACAATGTACTCAGGCACCGGCTCAGGCAGGCGTCGGTCAGGCTCAGGCACAAAACAGCAGCGGCAGTTTCTGGATGCCGTTGATGGCAGGTTACATGATGGGGCGTTTGATGGGTGGCAGTGCTGCGCCATCGCAGCCGCTGTTTACATCAAAATCAGCTTCCAGCCCAGCGAATGGCAAATTTGTTGATGCTACGGGTAAAAATTATGGCCCGGCCACTGCCGGCGGCCGCAGCATGACCGTGCCAAAAACCGCAATGGCGCCAAAACCTGCGACAACTTCTACAATTACTCGCGGCGGGTTCGGTGAATCTGTGGCGAAGCAGTCGTCTATGCAGCGTTCATCTGCCAGCTCCAGTTCTAATTCTTCCCGCTCTATGGGTGGTTAATCAACAATGAAACGCATTGGAATTACCGAGCGCCCGGATTGGCGCGAAAAAGCAGCTGAATACGGTTTCAATTTTCACACCATGTATGACCAGCCTTACTGGAGTGAAGAGGCTTATTACCAATTTACACTGGCTCAAATTGAAGAAATCGAAGATGCAACGGTAGAGCTGCACCAAATGTGTTTGCAGGTCGTGGAAAAAGTGGTCAACAGCGAAGAGCTGCTGACCAAATTCCAGATCCCAAAACATTGCTGGGAATTCGTCCGTTCTTCATGGGTCACCAGCCAGCCTTCACTCTATTCCCGCTTGGATTTGGCCTATGATGGCAAAAATCCACCGAAGCTGCTGGAAAACAACGCCGATACACCAACGTCGTTGTACGAATCGGCCTTTTTTCAGTGGATTTGGCTGGAAGACCAGATCAACGCAGGCAACCTGCCGTCAAATGCCGATCAGTTCAACAGCCTGCAAGAAAAACTGATTGACCGTTTTACCCAATTGCGCGAGAAGCATGGGTTTGGTCTGCTGCATATGGCTTGCTGTCAGGATACTGAAGAAGATCGTGGCACTATTCAATATTTGCAGGATTGCGCGGCAGAAGCGGGGATCCCAACCGAGTTCTTGTTTATCGAGGATATCGGGCTGGGTGAAAAAGGGCAGTTTACGGATTTGCAGGATCAAGTGATCGGCAACCTGTTCAAGCTGTATCCGTGGGAATTCATGCTGCGTGAAATGTTCTCGACTAAACTTGCTGACGCGGGTGTCCGCTGGCTGGAGCCGGCATGGAAGAGCATTATTTCCAATAAAGCCTTATTGCCGATGTTGTGGAAAATGTTTCCGGATCATCCAAACCTGCTACCAGCGTATTTCGCCGATGAGCGCCCTTCCGATATGGATAGCTATGTCATTAAACCGCTATTCTCCCGTGAAGGAGCCAATATCCAGATCATTGAAAATGGTCGGGAGATTGCCAATGCTGATGGCCCTTATGGGGAAGAAGGCATGATTGTTCAGCAATTCCATGCGTTGCCAAAATTTGGTGATAACTATACGTTAGTTGGTAGTTGGCTGGTGGATGACCAATCTGCGGGTATTTGTATCCGCGAAGATCAAGGGTTGATTACGCAAGATTTATCACGTTTCTATCCTCACATTATTTTAGATTGATATGGTTTTGGATTGATCTCGCCCAATAGATTGCCAATGGTATCGTGGTGGTCAGGGCAGCAAAGAAGTAGCGAATTTGCCCAAGGCGGGCCTCTTTAGAAAGACAGAAGCCTCTCACCGGCCACATAGATAACTATGGCCGGTGAGTATCGTTAGCCGACCTGAATCGATAGCATACTCAAGGAGCCGTCTTCAATCCCTTCTACGGGTGTTGAAATCGGCTCTTTTTTATCCCATGTTCCCATCACATACAACAACGGTAAAAAGTGCTCAGGTGTCGGATTCGACAGTTTACCGTCTTCCCTTTCCAAAGCATGAGTCAGGGGATGAGGCTCTTCAAGGCTGGTTAAACTGTCACGCACAAACTGCTCAAAAGAGAGTGCCCAAGGAAAAGGTTCTGCTCCCAATACTTCCGCCGGCAGGTTATGCACAACATTGCCGCTGCCGATAATCAACACGCCCTCATCCCGCAACAGCGCTAATTTCTTGCCGACTTCATAATGGAAAGATGCCGGTTGATTGCGATCCATGCTCAGTTGAATAACGGGAATATCTGCATCGGGATACATTTTCGCCAATATTCCCCAAGAACCATGATCCAGTCCCCAATGCTCAAAATCCGTTTCAACCTCAATCGGATCAAGAATATCTTGCACCAATACCGCCAGCTCAGGGAACCCTTTAGCCGGGTACTGTTTTTCATGCAACTCTCGCGGGAAATTACCAAAATCGTGGATAGTTCTGGGCTGAGCCATCGCAGTCACTGCTGTACCATTCGTATACCAGTGTGCAGAAATCACAAGTATCGCCCTTGGCTTGAGCAGTTTGTTTCCCAATTCAAACCAGGCACGGGAGTAATAATTATCTTCAATGGCATTCATCGGACTACCATGACCAACGAATAAAGCAGGCATTCTTAGGAGACTCATTCTCGCCCCTTATACAGCAAATTAAACATTTCGAATATGAATTGTGGATGATGATTAAAGAATTATGACAAGATTAAGACTTTTCTTCCTTGAATATTGCTAATCAAAAATGATGGGGTCTTTCAAAAATACTGAAAGGCCACAGGGTGTGGGACTGTGGCCTTACAAGCGTGCATGCGATATTTCTCCCCACTTCCCAAACTACAGTACTTTGACAGCCCTGCGATTTGAAAGTGGGTGAGTATAAACCGATATATTCTATCCCGATACGTTTTCTCTATCCAACTTTAAGAAAACAATATCATTTTTTAACAACAATTTTAGCCTTGTTAGTTTGTTGTTTTAAGATAAACAACCCAAGCAGGCCATCAACTCGCTACCTTTGTTGTTTTAAGGCGATAACTGACTAAATCTTCAATGGTCACAACTGGCATATCATGCTGTTGCGCAAATTCAATTACTTCAGGAGCACGTGCCATTGAACCATCATCATTGGTTAATTCACACAGCACTCCAGCTGGCTTAAAGCCTGCCATTTTAACCAAATCAATAGTTGCTTCAGTATGACCACGGCGAGTCAAAACCCCTCCGGATTGTGCGCGCAGAGGGAACACATGCCCGGGCCGATTCAAATCGCTTGGTTGTGCATCATCGGCAATGGCAGCTTGGATAGTGGTAATGCGATCTGCGGCAGAAACCCCGGTGGTTACACCTTGTGCGGCTTCAATAGTCACTGTGAAAGCTGTTTGGTACTGGCTGGAATTGCTTTCTACCATCATTGGTAATTTAAGCTGCTGACGGCGCTCTTCTGTCAGGCAAAGACAAACAATGCCACTGCCATGGCGGATGGTCAGTGCCATTTGTTCTACCGTCATTGTTTCGGCGGCGAAAATCATGTCACCTTCATTTTCACGATTTTCGTCATCCAATACCATTACGCCCTGACCCGCACGCAAAGCAGCAAGCGCGCGTTCAACACGTTCAAATGGCGTCCCATATGAGGAAAGTAGCGTCTGATTCATGGTAAAGAAACCTCTTTAATTGTATGGATTACCAGAATCAGGGCAATTTTGAGGAGTTCATGCTGCACAAAAATACGGCAACAAAAACAACAGACGAGCGCAAGCACTCGATTGATGCTGTTATTCTCTCCCATCCGGACTATCACCGTCGGCTCCAGAATCACACTGGATCTGCTGACCTCTATTTATTATCCGCTTAGGGATAACAACAAACAGAGCGCTCGCGGGCTTCATGAAATATGATTGCTTAAAATAGCATCGGTTAATTTCACGTTACCGCCGGTAGGGACTTTCACCCTGCCCTGAGATAAACATTTGCACTATAGCCTTTATAATCGACAGGGGCAATCAACAAAATCAAATATGAAACCTGGCTCTCAATCATTTATGCTTTCAGCATTAGGCATTAAAATACTCGCAACTATTTCTATTTAGCAAAAGGATGCTCATCATGCTCGACCCAAAGAAAATTGAACAAATTGCCCGCCAAATTCACAGCGCCATGCCAAAGGGCGTCAAAGAGTTCGGCGATGATGTCGAAAAAAAATTGCGCACTGTTTTGCAATCTCAGTTGAGTAAACTGGATCTCGTCAGCCGGGAAGAGTTTGACGTTCAGACTCAAGTCCTGTTGCGTACCCGTGAAAAATTGGTCGCGATGGAACAGCGTTTGAATGAATTGGAAGCCCGCCTCGAAGGATCAAACCAGCAAGAAGGATCAGAACCAAAAAACGAGCAGGCTGAATAATTGTATTAGAGGAATTTAACCGCGTTTTCCTCAATAAAAATTTAGAGCCTAACTCATTAGGCTCTTAGGGCAATTAACGTATATTTTTCTCCACACATGCAGCTCTTGTGAATTCGATGTTATTAGGCTGCACATTTTTCATGCATAACCGATAATTATCACCGTATTCTTTGAATTCCATTCTTGCTATGGATAATGGTTTTTTCAATAAACTCTCAATAAATTCTAGACTGCCTACTTCAAAATGCTGGTAATCGATCGGAGTATCCCAATAGCCACCCCATCGCATAAAACCATTTGATAAAAATATATCAATGACTTCTTCCGACATTCCTTTCCTTGCCATTTTTCCGGGTCTTTTAGCTATTCTATTTAAGTATTGTTCTGCGCTGTTTTCAGGCAAAACATAGGGCACCCCATTTGAATTAAAGCCTAAAAACGGGTTCTGTAATGGATTGATATCGATGGCTGCGCCATACGCATGCTTTGACCATGATGAAGCGCCCGTTATCTTTCTTCCGTTAAATGCAGATGTGTTATTATCACGCATTGAAGCCTGATCATCCCCGTTATAATGCTCTATTGCCAATGCCTTATGTATCGGGAATTTCGCCAATAACAATTCATTGAAAATATTCTCTGCCTGCAATGCAACTACATCGAGAACGATAACTTTTCCGGTATTTTTATTCCCTGAAAAATCAATGTAATTGAAATTAACGATATTTAATCTGTCACAAGGTACTGGATTACTTTTTGTTATCACACCCGAAAATGCCATTTTTTGGCAATCCTCTGGCGTTAACGGAGACACTTTTGCTAAGACATAAACCGGAAATAAAAATATCGATAAAATAATAACCTTAAATATTTTCATAATTCACTCAAAAATAAACAATCAACATCTTACCATCATAATAATTATTTTCATTTTAACGAATCATTCATATTTGTATCATCATGAATAATAAATAATCATAGACAACTACTCCAACCATTTTGACCACACTGTACCCAGTTCAATCAGAATGAATGTGGCAGAACCTGTTACATAATATCTTATAGTTTAAGCTAATAATAATTACTGACTTTATTTTCCCGCCAAGAAATAGAAATTATCTCTCTATCTAATGGAAATAACATTTGTTATATTTCTGGTTGCAGAAAATTAGCTAAGGCTGGATTTATTATAATAAAAAGGATAGATAAATGAGGCGGTCATCATTGTTAAGTTGTTTTCTTTACTTTATGGCTTTTATGTTCATGTGTGCACCAATAAATGTATTTGCTAAAACAGAACATTCATCACCAGAGCAAATTACGAATGATTTTTATACACGGTATATGCAGCAGTATCTCTTCATGGAGCATCAAAGCATTTCAGATGAACTTTTTCATGAAGATTGCAGGAATGAGAAATGCCATTGTGATTGTTTCGTGGAAACACAACCATAATGAATTTAAGATTAATGGCGAATCCTATGAGATATACGCTTATTATTATAAAGATGGATATCTGAAACCAAATCATGATATTTACAATGACCCCAACCTCTCGGGCCTGGATGGTATTTTTAATGGTGATTCACATATTTTTAAATATCAATCTGTGGTAACTGCCATGGAATACATTAATAAAAAATACAATAAAAAAACATATTAATATGTGAATTTTCACACCTCAACTCACCATTTTATGTATACCCGTTGTACTTCAAGATGCGTCACGGCAGAAAGGGAATGGCGCATTCGTCGGAAACGAATTTGAACAACCAAAGGCTGGCCTCCGGTGAGAGGCCGGATCCTCTCATAATCCCCGAGAGCATAGATAACCGTATATTTATAAAAACGGTGGCCGGTGTGAATCAACGCAGCCAACAAAAAAGCAACTTGAAAGACGACGGGGATATAATTCTTTGAAAAATTCATGAGATTAATTAATAATATTAACTATATTATAGTTGTTCGTATTTCACGTATGTTGCCAAGGAAAAACATAATATTATGAAAATGAAAGCTCTTGTTGCAATGGCTGTTTCTACCACGATTCTGGCAGGTTGCAGCAATCTAAATCAAGGAATGCTGGCCCAATCTGGAATGCAATTATTCCAGGCAGCAACTCTGGGGGATGCAGATGTCAAACATATCGCAGATCAATCGTGCCACGAAATGGATGCAAAGAATAAAATTGCACCGGCATCCAGCCAGTACACTAAGCGTCTGAACAAAATCGCCAAAGCATTAGGTAACGAAGTTAACGGCACCCCTGTTAACTATAAAGTTTATCTGACCAAAGATGTGAACGCATGGGCAATGGCTAACGGTTGTGTGCGTGTTTACAGTGGCTTGATGGATATGATGAACAATAACGAAGTTGAAGGCGTTCTGGGCCATGAAATGGGTCACGTTGCGCTGGGGCATTCACGTAAAGCTATTCAGGTTGCTTATGCGGCCGTTGCGGCACGTACCGCAGCAGCATCAGCGGGTGGTGTAGCCGCACAGTTGAGCAATTCTCAGTTTGCAGAGCTGGGTGAAAAACTTATCAACTCACAGTTCTCACAGCATCAGGAAAGTCAGGCTGATGATTTTTCTTATGATCTTCTGAAAAAACGCGGTGTCAAAACCGAAGGTTTAGTCACCGGCTTCGAGAAACTGGCTAAACTGGGCGGTGGTCAATCCAGCATGTTTGATTCACACCCGCCTTCAGAAGAGCGCGCTCAACACATTCGTTCCCGTATTTCCTCAGACAAAAAATAATCTGTTCTGTACATCAGTGTCGTACAGGATGCCGCGGTGCCATTTGGCACCGCTTTTTATTTTTTACTTTTGATTGTTGCTTTTTACTGGCACTTAATCGTTTTAATGATATTGGTCGTGGAGATCCCATCTTCGAAGTTCAATACTTTGACTTCGCCGCCCGCAGCCCAAACTTCCTCACTGCCGGCAATTTCTTCCGGTTTGTAATCACCACCTTTTACCAAAATATCCGGCAGGATATCGGCAATTAAGCGTTGTGGTGTATCTTCTTCAAATTCCACCACCCAATCAACAGATTCCAGTGCGGATAATACGATCATGCGCTGTTCCAATGGATTGACCGGGCGAGTTTCCCCTTTCAATCGTTTGGTGGAAGCATCACTGTTGACGGCAACAATTAAGCGATCGCCCAATTTGCGCGCGTTGGAGAGATAGGAAACATGGCCGGCATGAAGAATATCAAAGCAACCATTAGTCATCACGATGCGTTCACCGCGCTGACGGGCTTGTGCAACCACCTCTTTCAACCGGGTTTCAGTCATCACGCCAAATCCGGTTTCCGCGCGACCACGCACTGCATTTTCCAGTTCGATAGGCGAAACGGTCGACGTTCCCAGTTTACCGACAACCACACCTGCGGCTGCATTGGCCAGATAACAAGCCTCATTCAATGGCTTGCCAGCAGCCAGTGCCGTTGCCAACACGCCAATTACGGTATCTCCCGCGCCAGTGACATCAAAAACCTCTTGCGCCTGAGTCGGTAAATGTAAAGGAGGCTGGCCTACTCTCAGTAAGCTCATTCCGCGCTCAGAACGGGTGATCAACAACGCCTTCAATTCCAAGGCCTGTACCAGTTTCGTTCCCTTTTGAACCAAATCATCATCATCTTTGCAATGCCCGACAACAGCCTCAAACTCTGACATGTTTGGCGTGAGCAGCGTAGCACCGCGATAACGCTCAAAATCACTGCCTTTCGGATCGATCAGTACCGGAACATTGGCTTCATTAGCCAGCTTGATCATAGCCTGAACTTGATTCAACGCTCCCTTGGCATAATCCGACAGCACCAGCGCCCCAATATGTGGCAATGCTTGTTGGATCTTCTCCAGCATCGGCTGGGCATCCACATTCTGGAAGCCTTCTTCAAAATCCAAGCGAAGCAACTGCTGATTACGCGATAACACTCGCAATTTTGTGATAGTTGGGTGGGTTGGAACAGAAACAAAATCACATTGGACTTTGACACTGCCCAGTTTTTCACTCAAGGCCCGTGCTGCATCATCAATGCCGGTTAACCCTACCAAACGTGAATTAGCACCCAATGATGCAATATTCATGGCAACGTTGGCCGCTCCGCCCGGACGCTCTTCAATGTTTTCGACTTTAACGACGGGAACCGGTGCTTCCGGTGAAATACGACTAGTCGGGCCATACCAATAGCGGTCTAACATAACATCGCCAACAACCAAAACACCTGCACGGTGAAAATCAGGGAGTGCTACTTTCATCCCATACTCCAAATATCAAAATAAACTGTTGCGGATATTACCATAATCAAGCTGAATGCCAGCAAGTTCCATAATGAAAAGCGACAATTCATGCACTGATTACTCTCCGAGCCATTTTTGCCAGCTAGTGAGCACCAACGTTTTCTGCTGATTGAAATGATCCGCTGAAACGCGGCTGGACAACGCTTGCAAGGCCAAGTGATGCAGTTCATCACGCATGGTAATGTAGGCCTGTGTCAAAGCCATTGCTTCCTGCTCATCCATAATATTGTGGTTTGCCATGAGTTCGAAAATCCGCACATTATCCGACCAACGGGTCAATTTGGCATTTTCTGGCGCATAACGCAGAACCTGATACTGAGCGATAAATTCAATATCGGTGATCCCCCCCGGATCGGCTTTGATATCAAATTGATCCGGTTGAGAGCTGCCCAGATGTTGATGCATCTTTTCTCTCATTTCACGCACCTGTTGGCGCAAAAGCGCAGGCTCGCGGGAACGGCACAACGTTTCACGGCGAATGCGTTCAAAATCATTACGCATTTTTTCATCACCGAAAACCATGCGGGCGCGGATCAACGCTTGATGTTCCCATGTCCACGCTTCGTTTTTCTGGTAATCGTCAAAGGCTTCAAGTGTGCTGACCAACATTCCGGATTCGCCGGATGGGCGCAAACGCGCATCAACATCATACAATATCCCCGATGCGGTTCGGGTGCTGAACAAGTGAATAATCCGCTGGGCAAGGCGCAAATAAAACTGCCTTGCATCAATGGAACGAGGGCCACCCGTCATTACGCCCATCGGGCAATCCAGCAAAAATACCAGATCCAGATCAGAGCTATAGCCCAGCTCCCATCCTCCCAATTTGCCGTAACCGATAATGGCAAATCCCATTCCCTGCCGCTGGGATAAATGGGCAGGAGCGCCATAACGTTTTACCATCTGATTCCATGCTTGCTGAACAACTGCCTCAATAATGGCTTCGGCCAGATAAGTCAGATGATCGCTTACCTTCATCACAGGCAGAACACCTGCAATGTCTTCTGCCGCAATCCGCAGTAATTGGGCTTGCTTGAACTGACGCAATGCCTCCAGCAACTGCTCATCATCCCCCTCAGGAATACGCAGCAGATATTGGTAAAGCTCATCGCGATAAGCTTCTATTGGCAGCGGCTGATACAGTGATTTTGGGTCGATCAATTCATCCAACAACAATGGATGGCGGGTAAGCTGGCTGGCAATCATCGGGGAAGCCGCACACAGGCGGATGACATGGATCATCACCTGCTCAGATTCCAGCATCAACTCCAGATAAGTCGTGCGGCTGACGATACTCAGCAGCAGGGGAATAATTCGCTCCAATACCGTATTGGCATCTTTCCGTTCCCCAACTTTTGCCAATAAGCGCGGCATCAATTGATCAAGGACGTCCCGCCCCCGTGGGCCGATAGTTCGCTTGCTGATGTCCTGACGGAAAAGTGCTATCACATCAAGCATTTTCTGGGCTTCATCACCAGAAAGGTGGAGAACCAATGGGCTGAGTTCGTCCTGATTTAACGTCTCGAGCCATAAACTCTTAAATGGCACATGGCTCGCTTCCTCACCATTTTCTTCAGCTTCGTCGCCAATCAACTGCTGGAAAATATCGCGAACTGCATTCATCTTGCGTTCGGTTTCAACCATCAACTCCGCCCAATCGACAAATCCCATTCCCCAAGAAAGGCGGGCGCGATCCAGCTCATTATCCGGCAACGTTTGTGTTTGTTGATCGCGAATTGATTGCAGTAAATTTTCAAGCCGACGCAAGAACAGGTAGCTTTCTTCAAGCCGATTGACCTGTTCTGGCGACAATAGGGATAATTCTTCAATGGCCTTTAATGCCGGCAACAAGGAACGGGATTGCAGGCTCGGTTCCCTTCCTCCACGAATAAGCTGAAAGACTTGGGTGATAAATTCGATTTCCCGAATCCCCCCAGCCCCCAGTTTAATATTTTCTTTTAATCCGCGACGGCGAACTTCCCGTTCAATCATGCCCTTCATATTGCGCAAGGATTGAATCACACTGAAATCGATATAACGGCGAAAAACAAACGGGCGCAACATCAGGCGCAATTCCTGACAATATGCCAGCCCGTCGTGCCCTAAAATGCGCGCTTTCACCAACGCGTAACGTTCCCAGTCCCGCCCTTGTTCCTGATAATAATCTTCCAGAGCCGAAAAACTGAAAACCAGCGGCCCACTGTCGCCAAATGGACGCAACCTCATATCAACACGATAAACAAACCCGTCTACTGTTTGTTGATCCAACACTTTAATCAGCTTCTGACCCAACCGAGTAAAAAATTGGGAGTTATCCATTTCGCGGCGCCCGCCTTGGGTTACGCCATTTTCCGGATAAGCAAAAATAAGATCGATATCTGAGGAAAAATTGAGTTCTCCACCGCCTAATTTTCCCATCCCCAGAATTAATAATGGCTGAGCCAATCCTTCACTATTGGTGGGAGTTCCCCAATCTTGGCAACAACGCAGATAAAGCCAGTCACGGGCGGCCATAATCAAAGTTTCTGCCAACATGCTCAACTGCTGCAAAGTTTGCTCTGTTGCACTTATTTTCAATGCCTGCTGCCATGCAATCCTGACCAGCATACGATGGCGAAACAGCCGCAACACCCGCATCAAATTATTTTCATCGTTTACCGTAGCCAATGCCTCGTCCAACCAATGGGCGTAATCTTGCCACTCCTCCGGTTGCGGGGACGACTGACGGATATCCTCCAGCCAAGCAGGATGTGACTGCAAGTTTTCAGCGACAAAATCACTTAGTGACAGAACGGCTTGCTCATGGGGAGCAAAGGATGTGGCTGCCTCCCCGGATGGGTGGAAATTGGCAATGATGCGCTGTACTTGTTGGGCTAAAGGCGATGAAAGTGGCAACATAACTGGGTTTCCCTTGATACCATGTATGACCGCTCATTGCCCCTGATAACTGTTAAAGCAATCAAGGGATATAATCGGGAGCGTAAAATTATTGGGCTGGGTTTATCGAGCCGATTTTATAGAGATTGAACTAACAGCCACTGCGTTAACGCCAGCTTACATTGCAGCCATGAAGTGCTGTAACACAATTCTTCGGCTTTTGTTTCTCTATCCTCATCGGCATTGGCAACTGATAATTTATTCCTTAATTCGGACAATAAATCAGGCAATCGTTCCACCTCTTCCGGTAGGCGTGCGGCCTGCTTTTCAAGCAGTTCTTCCACCCACAGAAGAATCTGCATCAATCCCGTTTTACCTGCCGCCAGCCCGGCCAGCCAGCCTTCTTCCTGTGTCTGCCATTGGGCCAGAATTTCGGACAGCAGCACTAGCAATGGCTGTTGCCAATCCAACTTTTCGGCAACATTGGGTAACGAAGTTTGTGGGGATATTTGTGGCGATGCCTGTGACAACGCTTGCACAAGCGCATATCCCCGCGCAGCTTTACTTTTATTTGCCAGACGCAACCCATTGTGTGAAGCCAGTTTATTTGCCAGTGATAAAACATCAGTGACATTGCCGTTTATCAATTCCAGCTCAAACTCACAAATTGGCGTGGCCTGCTTTTCAGCACGGCTATCTCCGGCAAAAATCATACCCTGATCCAGCACGACTTCAATTTCACTCTGCCCATAAGATACAAGCCATTTCTCACGGCTGAAATCCGTACTGAATAATGCATTCAATTGAGCTTGCAGATGTGAAAGAGAGGTATTTTCAGGCCAGATATGGGAAGGAAATTGAGCCAAATCCAATTCGGGACGATGCAAAGGCACGTTGAATTCAGGACGTTGATGCAATCCCCCCACAACTTTACCTGCGGTTTTAATGGTCATTTCATAGTGCCCATCAAACCCACGAATACGCAGCCCCATATCCCAACGCCGCAATTGATTATCCGGCGTTTCATAATAAATATTTGTCAAATGCTGTGGTGAAGTGTAGTCATGAGGAAACTGAAATAACTGCTGGCGAACCGCCGATATCGCATCAGGCTTCACCGACAGTTTCAACTCTATTTCTATAGAACTCATATTTTTATTCCTCAATTCATATAGCAAATTTTGCTTTTCATTCTGCCTACACTTTGTTGCATAGAAAGAAAAAAATAAACCACAATAGGCGGTTATCTCCACAAGCATCATACTTACTTCACTAAAAAAAACCCTAACAATGCCTGTATTCGGTCCGTTGAGAGAGCAAACATTCTGGTTTACTGATTGCACCCACAAACTTAACTCTTTACTATCAGTTGAGTAGTTTGAATCACAATTGCTCCATAAACAAAAACAGTTGAATACAGAATGAAAAAACTACATCGATTATTTATCCTGTTACTGGGTTTTACACTCCCATTATCCGTACACGCTGAAGAAAAGCGTTACATTTCTGATGAGCTGTCCGCATACATTCGCAGTGGCCCAAGCGTCGGGAACCGTATCATTGGCTCATTGAATGCCGGAGAAGAGGTCACACTGCTCAGCTCAAAACCAGAAAATGGTTTCCTGCAGATAAAAGATCATAAAGGGCGCACAAGCTGGGTACTTTCAAGTGAACTCCGCAATATCCCCAGCTTACGCGAGCGCCTTCCTGCCATGGAAGAAAAGATCAAAACCCTCACAGACAATCTGGCAAATATTGACGAAAAATGGAATGAACGCACTGCGGAATTACAAAACAAAGTTGCGACCAGCGATAAGCTCATCAGCGATCTGGAAAAAGAAAATGCCAAACTCCGGAATAAGTTGACTGTAGCCGAGAAAAAAGTGGATGCTGCCAACTTACAATTGGATGATAAACAAAGAGAAATCATCTTGCAGTGGTTTATGTACGGCGGTGGTGTTGCGGGTATCGGCCTGCTTTTAGGTCTTGTATTGCCGCATATTATTCCGCGCCGTAAGAAGAAAGATCGCTGGATGAGCTAATTTAAGGAAATCAGAGTGAAAGTCTATTTGGTTGGCGGTGCAGTGCGTGATCAATTACTGGGTCTTCCCGTCACCGAAAGGGATTGGGTTGTCGTCGGCGGCAATCCTGATGAACTTATTTCAAAGGGATATCAACAAGTTGGGAAAGATTTCCCTGTTTTTTTGCATCCCAAGACCCACGAAGAGTATGCCTTAGCGCGAACAGAAAGAAAATCGGGACAGGGCTACACGGGTTTTACCTGTTACGCCGCTCCCGATGTCACATTGGAAGAAGATCTGCTGCGGCGTGATTTGACCATTAACGCCATCGCACAATCCCCCGACGGTGAACTTATTGATCCCTACCACGGTATCAATGATCTCGAAAGCCGGATACTGCGCCATGTTTCAGCCGCATTTTCAGAAGATCCACTGCGGGTTCTACGCTTGGCTCGTTTTGCGGCCCGCTTTGCCCATTTGGGTTTTTCAATCGCACCGGAAACACAATCCCTCATCACGGAAATGGTGACAAGCGGTGAATTATCTTCTTTGACACCGGAACGCGTTTGGCGGGAAACAGAAAAAGCCCTCGTGTCACAATCGCCACAAACTTACTTTCAAGTTCTGCGCGATTGCGGGGCATTGACTGTACTTTTCCCTGAAATCGATAACTTGTTTGGCACTCCTTTACGGGAAAAAGCACAGGAAAAGCTACCGCTTGAACTTGATGCCGGCCTTCACTCATTGCACGTGTTGAAAATCGCCACTCAATTGAGTGAGGAGACAGACATCCGGTTCGCCGCCTTCTGCGGCCATGTCGGTGCCATACCAGCAAAACAAATGTGTGAACACCTACGCATCCCCAATGCAATCCGTGACTTGATCATGATTGTGACGCAATACCACACTTGGGTGCATAAAGCAGAACAGCTTCTCCCGGAAGCGTTGTTGACCATGTTTAATGCCGTAGACGCCTGGCGCAAACCACAACGCATTGAACAATTAATAAGGTGCAGTGAAGCAGACAGCCGTGCATACACGGATCCGGAACACCAGCGACAAGATAATTACCCTCAAGGGAATTATTTACGCGGCGCATTTGCAATTGCCAATCAGGTCAACGTTCAAGAAGTCATTGCCCGTGGATTTCAGGGCGCTGAAATTCGCACAGAGTTAGAACGCCAACGACATATTGCCATCGCAAACTGGAAAAAAGCTCAGTGAAGTGATTTCTGGCAACGAACACAAGCGTCCCAAATCACCCTTATAATTGGGACGCCTTTTTGCGGCCATTGCCAAAAGAACGCAACAATTAACCCGCTCTCCGTTCAATCACCACGCCAACACTTTTCGCTTGCGCGACTGCGCCCGGTTTACTGACTTTGATTTTGACCCAAGGCGAATGAAACTGCTCCAACAAGATATTCGCCACTTCTTCCGCCACCCGCTCAACCAAAGCAAAGCGCTGGTTTTCCACGTGTTCAATCACCGCTTCACTGACCTTGGAATAATCCAGACAGTGCTCAACGTTATCACTGGAAGATGCGCGTTTGTTATCCCAGCCCATTTCGATATCGAACACTAATTTCTGTTTGATCGTCTGTTCCCAATCATAAACACCAATCGTCGTAACCACGGTTAATTCTTCAATAAATACGATATCCATCACGACCTTTTCCCCGTTTTTCGGTTCGCCAGATACCACTTCCGGCGAAATGTGCGTATTATCCATTGTTAGACTTAAGAAAACGACCCTTATTCATTGGAGATATCTTATGAGTGCAATCGCGCTTGGCATGATCATCTTCGCGTACTTATGTGGCTCTATATCCAGCGCGATATTGATATGCCGTTTGGCAAGGCTTCCCGATCCCCGCCAACATGGCTCGGGTAACCCAGGGGCCACAAATGTACTGCGCATCGGAGGTAAATGGGCTGCCTTGGCAGTGCTGGTTTGTGATGTATTAAAAGGAATGATCCCAGTTTGGCTGGCATACAAGCTCAATATTCCCCCATTCTATTTAGGCGTTATCGCCATTGCCGCCTGTTTGGGACACATTTATCCGGTTTTCTTCCATTTCAAGGGCGGAAAAGGGGTAGCGACGGCCTTCGGCTCCATTGCAGCCATTGGTTGGGATCTTACAGGATTAGTGGCCGGTACGTGGCTGATGACGGTGCTATTAAGTGGCTACTCATCATTGGGAGCCATCGTCAGCGCATTAATCGCACCTTTTTATGTCTGGTGGTTCAAACCCGAATTTACCTTTCCTGTCGCGATGTTGTCATGTTTAGTATTAGTACGTCACCACGATAACATCCAGCGTCTCTGGCGCGGCCAAGAAAGCCGTATCTGGCAGAAATTGAAAAAGAAACAGGAGATGACGGATAAAGAAAAAATTCAAGCCACAAAAGAACAGCAAGACGATTAAGCCGGAATGCCCCGCCAGGGGCTTTCTTCACCAAGATCGGATTATTCCATAACATTCATACTGGTAATCCTCAAAATTACATACGCTCATTACTATCACCTTTCATTCTTTCGTGATAAATACTGTATTTCTTGAGCGATTCATTATTTTCAACCTAAATAATACGTTAGTTTTACAATGCGAAAAGAGAACTATCTGTAACGGAGGTTTTATGAAAGCACTTGTTTACCACGGTATAGGCCAAAAACATTGGGAAGAAAAAGCACTTCCCCAAATTATTGAGCCAACCGATGCAGTTGTCCGTATTATTAAAACCACCATCTGCGGAACTGATTTACATATTCTCAAGGGGGATGTTCCAGCAGTAGAAAAGGGCCGGATTTTAGGTCATGAAGGAATTGGAATAGTTGAAAGTATCGGGAAATCTGTCCGCAACATCAACGTAGGGGATAAAGTCATTATCTCTTGTATCACGGTGTGTGGTAGTTGCAGTTACTGCAAACGCCAACTTTATTCACACTGTAATGATGGTGGCTGGATCCTCGGACATAAAATTGACGGCACTCAAGCTGAACAAGTACGCATTCCTCATGCAGATAACAGCTTGCACCGCTTACCTGAAGGAATAAATGAAGAAGCCGCATTGATGCTCAGCGATATCTTACCCACAGGGCTTGAAATCGGTGTTATCAACGGCAAAGTTCAACCCGGCCAGACCATTGCTCTGATAGGTGCAGGCCCCGTAGGCCTTTCTGCACTTCTGGCATCACAATTTTATTCTCCGGCACATATCATCATGATTGATACCGATGATAATCGCCTTCATGTTGCCCAGCAGTTCGGGGCTAACACAATCATCAACCCCGCACGCCAAAATGTTGTGGAAACCATCAAGGAACTGACTGATGGCCTTGGAGTTGATGTCGCAATCGAATGTGTTGGTATCCCCGCCACATTCAAAATTTGTCAGGATATCATTACCGCTGGCGGATATATTGCCAACGTGGGGGTTCACGGGAAATCCGTTGAATTGCATCTGGAAGAACTTTGGATCAAAAACATTACCATCACTACCGGTTTAGTGAACACAAGCAGTACGCCCATGCTGCTGAAAAGCGTTCAATCCGGCAAGATTTCACCTGAAAAACTCGTGACGCATCGCTATCCACTGAGTGAAATTGAAACTGCTTATGAGGTTTTTGGTAACGCCTCTCAGGAAAAAGCCCTAAAAATTGTTTTGACGGCAGAATAAGTGGATAAAGTAAGATTGTAAAACAAGGCTGTAAGATAACGAGGAAGGAGGAATTGCAACACTCCTTCCTGCCAAAAGACAGGCTGACGCCATGATTGCCCGCTCCCCCTTCTCCTTTCAGTATCAAATAATAACCAATCCAAAATTAATTTATTATCTTACGTGTAACATATTGTTATTTATTATAAAGAAATGCACTATTACCTCTTTTTACAATTTAGCAGGTAAATATAAAGTGAAAATTAAATCATTATGCATCACAGCAATCGCAACTTGTTCCGTTATCATCAGCGGATGCCAATCCAGTGCTGATTCATATGCTGCGGATGTTTATGACACAACACAATTAAACGCAAAACAAGAAACAAAAACCGTTAATCTTATTTCTGTTCTTCCTGCCAAAGTCGCTGTAGAAAACAAATCAAACAAAGAAGCAGCTCAAACTTTTGGCGCCATCCTTGGTGCTGTAGCTGGTGGTGTCGTAGGCTATAACGCAGGAGGTGCAGGTTCTCGTGCAGGCGCAGCGGCCGGGGCAGTAGGCGGCGGAGCCCTTGGTGCAGCAGCCGGTTCAATGGTCAATGATAAAGTCATCGTTGAAGGTGTTTCCCTAACCTACAAAGAAAAAATGAAGATTTACACATCAACTCAGGTTGGCCGCGCATGCCAGTTCACTCCGGGAGTAGCTCTCGTTATCACGACCAAGCAAAATGAAACACGCATTCAACCCAATGCAACTTGCCCCAGTAAATAACCTGCTCCAATAACCCAATAAATAACGCAATAAAAAGTAACAAGAGATAACGATATGGTTAAGGAAACCCTGATTTCATTTTTGCTGATCACGCTGTCTGCGCCGGTTTTGGCTTCATCTCTGCAAGACCAACTGGCACAAATTGCCCAAGCTGAAAATGAAGGTAAAGTTGAAGAACAAAGACAACACAAAGCTCAACAGGCTAAATTAGAGCGGGCAGCCAAAGCAGAAAGAGAAAAAAGGCAGCGTGAAGCAGCAGCCAGAGCGGAAAAAATCAAAAAACAAGAAGCCATTCAAGCGGCTGAGAAACAAAGAGTGCTTGCTGAAGCAAAAGCGGATAAAAAACGCGATCAGGATTATGCAAATGAGCTGCGTAAACTCGACATTGAGATGAAAAAGCTCGAACTGGAGAAACGTTCAGCCAGAGTGAAACGTGAAAACGATTTCATTGATCAAGAGCTGAAAACGCAAGCAGCAAAAGCGGATGTGATTCAATCTGAAGCAGATGTTAATCGTAATTTATCATCCGGTGGAAAGGCATTATTGGAAAGCGAAGGCCGAGCTCGCGAAAGGGAATCCAGCAGCTGGTTTAAATAATCTGGTAAGTTCCTGACACGTTGAATTGCCCCCCTAATCAGCCAATCTGTGGCTTTTTGGGGGTAGTTCACAACTTGAAAGGCTTTGGCAATATGAAAATTATGCCCTGCTGGACGCAAAGCGCCGGCTCCATACCAGAACGAGAGTCAATACAGTGAGTGGCAAGCCGTGAAATATGATGATGACAATGGAAGGTGGCAGCCAAACGTAAAAAGGGGCAACCAACAGCATGCCTATTCCAAAGCCTGTCATTTGCAATAAAGTCAGGAAGCTGAAGATAGGCAACCGCAAACTTTCTGGTTCACTTTGCGCCCGGGATATCAAACTGACCTCGGCGATCCCATCTCCGATCCCAGCCCAGACTGCAAATAATAGTAACCAGAATTGATCTGTTTGCTGGAAAGTCAGGATAAATCCCGTAGACATCAGCGCAACGCCGAGAAAAAACAGTTTTTCCATTTTAAGTATTTCGCGACGGCGTAATAGATAACTCGCCAGACGGGCACCACTGAATTTTCCTACTGCCCATGTTGCCCATAACATTCCCATGACAGTACTGGCATTATCGGGATTGAGCAGTTTAGAAAGGATGGGAAAACCGACGTTATGGGCAGAACTCCCCAGCGTATCCGCCATACTGACAAATAACATACCTGCCAGAATGGGTGCTCCGCGTAATCCAAGCCGCAATTCACGCCATTCATTACCCAATGCCCGCGATACCTTCCGTTCAGGCACAGTGAGGAAACGCAGCGGAACAATCAATATCGCCGCCAGCAAATAGGTCACGATATTCACCATAAAAACCATCTCATAACCGCTACTGGCAATAAGCAAGCCCGAGACAAGGCTGCCAAGCACTGCCCCCGTGGCAGCTACGGATGTCAGCCAGGAATTAGTTGATATACGCTGTGAGACATGTACCCAATGCGGAAGTTGGCTGTTTAACCCGATAGCAAACATTGAGTTACCCAAGCCGATGCCAAACGCAATAACGGGCAAAACTAATAATTGTTGTGAAGCAGGAATAACCAATAGCAAAGACAGCAGCATGACCCGCATTAAGTTAAAACAAACAAACGGCCATCGCCCTGTAAATCGCCGGAAAAACGGTGTTCCCGCTAAACTGGCAATCAATCCACCAGCCACACGACAGGCAAGAAAAATGCTGACGTGCATCACACTGTTGCTGAGTAAGTAAACATATGTGGATAACGCCACCATATTCAGGAATGCGCCACAATCAGAGACAAACCTTGCACTCACGATAAATAAAGCATTACGGCCTGATAATCGCAAATTAATGCTATTTTCCCGACTTGACATTATTATTGGCTCTTTTATTGTTCAGAAACTTGCTGAAAATTAACCAATAATATATCCGAAATGTTGCAGGGGTAGGAGATATTTACCTTTAAATTAAAGGTACAGTTTATGTGGATCATATGGGCTGAGATTTATCAGATCAGCTCTCAATAACATTCAGCCCATATCAAATGGTTATTTTTTTATTACTTCTGCAATGCAGGCAGATCTGCCAATGGCCAACGTGCTTTTACTGTCACGCCCAATTCTCCTGCCGTGCCACCTTGTAAGCGGATCATGCCGGCCAGTGCGATCATAGCGCCATTATCAGTGCAAAACTCAGGGCGGGCATAGAAGACTTCGCCTCCCAACTTTTCCATCAGTTCCTGCATCTTTGTACGCAGTGTGCGATTGGCACTCACGCCACCCGCCATAACCAAGCGTTTGAAGCCGGTCTGTTCCAATGCTCGTTTACACTTAATTGCCAGTGTATCTACAACGGCATCTTCAAAAGCACGGGCAATGTCTGCTTTGGTTTGTTCATCTTCGGCAGTATTTTGACCATGCAGGTTGTTTCGAATGGTATTGGCCGCAAATGTTTTCAAGCCAGAAAAGCTGAAATCCAACCCTGGCCGATCCGTCATTGGTCGTGGGAACACAAAACGGCCTGCTGTGCCCTGCTGTGCCATGCGGGAAAGTACCGGGCCACCGGGATAATCCAGACCCAACAGTTTTGCAGTCTTATCGAAAGCCTCGCCCGCCGCATCATCAATGGATTCACCCAACAGTTTGTACTCGCCAATTCCCGTCACACTAATCAACTGGGTATGACCACCGGAAACCAATAAGGCGACAAAAGGAAATTCAGGGCTATTTTCTTCCAGCATCGGCGCCAGCAAATGGCCTTCCATATGATGTACTGGGATAGCGGGTACATTCCACGCAAATGCCAGTGAACGCCCAATCGTGGCCCCAACCAGCAGCGCGCCGACCAAACCCGGCCCCGCAGTATAAGCAACAGCATCAATATCTTTATTCGTCAGGCCCGCTTCTTGTAACGCAGCCTGAATCAAGGGAACTGTTTTGCGAATGTGGTCACGGGACGCCAGTTCAGGCACAACACCGCCATAATCAGCATGCAGCTTTACCTGACTGTACAGTTGATTGGCTAGCAGACCGGATTTGTCATCATAAATTGCGATTCCGGTTTCATCGCAGGACGTTTCTATACCTAAAACTCGCATTGTACTTTTCGTCTCGTCACTATATCGTCGCCGAGCTATTTATATTGCTCAGTATTCATATTGCTTAGTGTTCATATCTCTTAGTGCATATTTCTCAATCATATGCCTTTATATGACGTAATCCCCTAAATCGGGCACAAGTGTACCACTATCCGTTTATAACCACTATTCACATCCATGTTCCCGTTCCCATATCCCGCCATTCATTGCTTTCAGAGCGCATCAGGGCAATTTACATGCTGGCTATTTTCTCTGTTTAGTCTATAATCAGTACCCTACTTGAATATCCTGTGTGGTTAATGTAAATAACGCCAACGTCAGTCTGTCCATTTTGTATACAAAAAAACAGACTATAGCCTGTAGCGTTGTACGTTTCAATTTTCCTCGGCACTTTACAAAGCCGTGTTCATTGAAGTAAAATTCCGCACCATTTTAAAGACGGCTGGCACTATCCCGCCAGCGACAAACCCGATTTCTATTGAGGTGAGAGGCACATGCCAGTAATTAAAGTACGTGAAAACGAGCCATTTGACGTAGCACTGCGTCGCTTTAAGCGTTCTTGCGAAAAAGCAGGCGTATTAGCAGAAGTTCGTCGTCGTGAATTCTATGAAAAACCAACGACTGAGCGTAAACGCGCTAAAGCTTCTGCAGTTAAGCGTCATGCTAAGAAGCTGGCTCGTGAAAACGCACGCCGCACTCGTTTGTACTAATCCTTGCGGTCAATCCGCATAGTGGTTGTATTAACAAACTACTGCAGTTAAAGGCCGTGCTTTCCAAGAGGAAGCGCGGCTTATTCTCGTTCATCAACAGGCGTAAAAAGGGCTTATGGCTGGACGAATTCCACGCGCATTCATCAATGATTTACTAGCAAGAACTGATATCATTGATTTGATCGATGTCAGAGTACCTCTCAAAAAGAAAGGTAAAAATCATCAAGCGTGCTGTCCTTTTCATAACGAAAAAACTCCTTCATTCACCGTTAATGGCGATAAACAGTTTTACCATTGTTTCGGTTGCGGAGCGCATGGCAATGCCATTGATTTTTTGATGAATTACGACAGGCTGGACTTTGTCGAATCCATCGAAGAACTGGCAGCAATGCATGGGCTGGAAGTTCCCTACGAAGCAGGCTCCGGCAGCAGCCAAATCGAGCGCCACCAGAGACAGAATCTTTACCAGTTGATGGATAAGCTCAACAGCTTCTATCAGAATTCACTGAATATACCGAACGCTCAAGCAGCCCGGCAATATTTGACCCAACGTGGGCTAAGTGAAGAGATCATTCAGCGTTTTGCCATTGGTTTTGCGCCGGCAGGATGGGATAACGTTCTGAAGCGCTTTGCCCATAACGTTGAAGATCGCAAGCAATTAAACGATGCAGGCATGCTGGTCACAAATGATAATGGCCGGACTTATGACCGTTTTCGCGAACGTGTGATGTTTCCCATCCGCGATCGCCGGGGTCGTGTAATTGCATTCGGTGGGCGTGTATTGGGAGATGCCATTCCCAAATATCTGAACTCACCGGAAACAGAAATTTTCCATAAAGGCCGCCAGTTATATGGCCTCTATGAAGCCCAACAGAATCACGATGTGCTTTCAAAGCTATTGGTGGTTGAAGGTTATATGGATGTTGTCGCGCTGGCCCAATTTGGCATTGATTATGCCGTGGCTTCGCTGGGAACATCGACAACCGCAGAACATATTCAGTTACTTTTTCGGACAACAGACAATGTGATTTGTTGTTACGATGGCGACCGTGCTGGCCGTGATGCTGCATGGCGCGCACTGGAAACCGCGCTGCCCTATCTAAATGATGGTAGACAGTTGCGTTTTATGTTCTTGCCTGATGGCGAAGATCCAGATTCACTGGTTCGCAAAGAAGGGCGGGAGGCTTTTGAACAGAGAATGGAGAAAGCATTAACGCTATCTGAATTTCTGTTTGAGTCTCTATTACCACAAGTAGATTTGAGTACCCCAGAAGGGGCGACTAAACTCAGTTCACTTGCTATGCCACTGATTAGTCAGATTCCCGGGGAAGCGTTGCGGATTTATTTACTCCAGGAAATTGGGAAACTACTTGGCATACCTGATACTACACAATTGGAACGATCTTTAGCAAAGCTTGTCAAAAAAGATACAAGTACATATCAGGCGCTAAAACTGAAACCGACGACAATGCGTATTCTTATCGCATTGCTGGTACAGAATCCGCATTTAGCGACATTAGTTCCTTCTTTACAGGGAATGTTTTCGGCTCCGATAGCGGGTTTACCGTTATTTGTAGAGCTTGTCGATACATGTCTTGCTCAACCAGGTTTAACAACTGGCCAGCTTTTAGAGCAATATCGCGATAATAAATACGCCAAACAGCTTGAAAAACTCGCTGCATGGAACGATATACAAGTAGAAGAGATTGCTGAAAAGACATTCAGTGATGCACTGAGTCATCTTTTCGCTTCAGCTCTTGATGAACGTTTTAATTTTCTGATGGCCAAAGATAGAACAGAAGGCCTGACACCAGAAGAGCGTGAAGAAGTTCGTTTAATCACGGAATCTGGTGCGAGAAAATAAGAATCTGTCTCAGCAAGACTACATTTTAACCAAACTGAATGTCAACAAAACGATATTTTTAACGAAGCCATGCTTTAACGAAACTATATTACTTAAACTTGCTGACTTAATACGCTGGTTCGCGTAATAATTTCCAGACCAAGCACTAACTCATTGGTTTTAAACTTAGTTTTAGGGAAAACAGCGCCAAAAAATATACTATTAAGTATAAATAGTTTTAAAAAATATAATTTTGATGAATATAGTTTGATGTAAATATAGCTTGATGGAACAGGTTTTCAACCAAAAGATTAAGATTACAGATACAAAATTCACGGCTTAAGTGCCGCATTAGGTAGGGAGACAGCCCTACGATTGTCGCTATTGAGGGCAGCGGCAATACACGAAAACGCCCCTAAATGTTATTGTTGGCATATTTGTTTCGCCGACCGACACCAACCAATACTCTGAAGTGTGGATACCGTCTTATGGAGCAAAACCCGCAGTCACAGCTAAAGCTACTTGTCACCAGAGGTAAGGAGCAAGGCTATCTGACCTATGCTGAGGTCAATGACCATCTGCCGGAAGATATCGTCGATTCTGATCAGATAGAAGATATCATCCAAATGATCAATGACATGGGCATCCAGGTAATGGAAGAAGCACCTGATGCTGATGATCTCATGTTGGCAGAAAACACAAACGACACCGATGAAGACGCGGCGGAAGCGGCTGCACAGGTGTTATCTAGTGTCGAGTCAGAAATCGGCCGTACTACTGATCCAGTGCGCATGTACATGCGTGAAATGGGTACAGTGGAACTACTGACTCGCGAAGGTGAGATTGACATTGCAAAGCGCATTGAAGATGGCATCAACCAAGTGCAGTGCTCCGTTGCAGAATACCCAGAAGCAATTACTTACCTGCTAGAACAGTACGACCTCGTCGAAGCTGGCGAGAGCCGCTTATCCGATCTTATTACGGGTTTCGTTGACCCTAACGCAGAAGAAGATCTCGCACCAACAGCTACTCACGTTGGATCTGAGCTTCCTCAGGAAGAGCTGGATGACGACGAAGATGATGATGAAGACGAAGATGACGATGCTGACAGCGAAGATGATAACAGCATCGATCCAGAATTAGCTCGCCAGAAATTTTCAGAATTGCGTGAGCAATATGAAATTACTCGTCAAACAATCAAAAAGAACGGGCGTAATCATCCAAATACCGCAGCAGAAATTTTGATCCTGTCTGATGTATTCAAACAATTCCGTTTGGTACCAAAGCAGTTTGATTATCTGGTTAACAATATGCGTTCCATGATGGATCGCGTGCGTTTCCAAGAACGCCAGATCATGAAAATGTGTGTTGAACAGTGCAAAATGCCGAAGAAGAATTTCATTACCCTCTTCTCTGGCAATGAAACCAGTGATACATGGTTCACTGCTGCAAAAGCAATGAACAAGCCTTGGTCTGAAAAGTTACTGGAAATTGAAGAAGAAGTTATACGTAGCTTGCAGAAGTTACGCCAAATCGAAGAAGAAACTGGCCTGACAATTGAACAGGTCAAGGATATCAACCGCCGCATGTCAATCGGTGAAGCGAAAGCCCGCCGTGCGAAGAAAGAAATGGTTGAAGCGAACTTACGTCTGGTTATTTCGATTGCGAAGAAATACACCAACCGTGGTCTGCAATTCCTTGATTTGATCCAGGAAGGCAACATCGGCCTGATGAAAGCGGTTGATAAATTTGAATACCGTCGTGGTTACAAATTCTCAACTTACGCCACATGGTGGATCCGTCAGGCAATTACCCGTTCTATCGCAGATCAGGCGCGCACCATCCGTATTCCGGTGCATATGATTGAGACCATCAACAAACTCAATCGTATTTCTCGCCAGATGTTGCAGGAAATGGGTCGTGAGCCTTCACCGGAAGAGCTGGCAGAACGTATGTTGATGCCTGAAGATAAGATCCGCAAGGTGCTGAAAATCGCCAAAGAGCCAATCTCAATGGAAACACCGGTAGGTGACGATGATGATTCACATCTGGGTGATTTTATCGAGGATACAACTCTCGAGCTGCCACTGGATTCCGCAACGTCAGAAAGCCTGCGTTCTGCAACTCACGATGTTCTGGCTGGCTTAACCGCACGTGAAGCGAAAGTTCTGCGTATGCGCTTTGGTATCGATATGAATACTGACCATACATTGGAAGAAGTGGGCAAACAATTTGATGTTACCCGCGAACGTATTCGTCAGATCGAAGCGAAAGCATTACGCAAATTGCGTCATCCAAGCCGCTCTGAAGTACTGCGCAGCTTCCTTGATGATTAATCAACAAGCTTGCTGATTACCTGAAAAGCGTCTGCTCCGGCAGGCGCTTTTTTATTATTCGCGAATAAATCCCTGATATTCGAACAATGGCTGGAAGCCAGTACGTAGATACACCCCATTCCCATCACGTGAAGCATCCAGATAACACGCAATTGCACCTTGCTGCTTTACTTCCTTCAGCACATGATTTACCAAGGCAGACGCATATCCTTTCCTCTGCATGTCCGTCACCGTGCCAATATCATCAAAGCGCACAATATTTCCCAATCTTGATAACGTTAACGCACAGGCTGGCTGGCCATCGACATACAAAGCATAATGTTGCAGGGATTTGCCTGCTTCTACTGCTGCCTGATGACATTTTAGATATTGCGCGGAGAGCAGGCTGCCGGTCTCAAACGCACTTTCCACTGGGATTGCCCAATTCCCCAGTTCATGCTCAACACAGCGAATATCATATTCAGCCGCTACATCATTTATCGGCCAATTCATTAAATCAAGCTGCATAGCCGTAGTTATGCCATCAGCATCGGGCACAAACCCTGCTTGCTGGAGCACTTCCCGTGTTTGATGGTTTGGCTGCACAGCATAAACCGCAAACGGCACATCAAAGTTCTCGTCCAGTAACCGGATGCCTTTTTGCACATTTTCTGCAACTTGGGAATGATTATCCGTGACCAGCAAAAAGTTCAATACATATACTTCAACACCTGTTACATAAGCACGGACATCTTCACTGATATGCTGATGCATTAGACTAATAGATGAGTAAAAATAATCTTCTATTTGATGATGAGACAGAATCGCCTCTGACAAGTGACGCTCGTTCATATTCACTCACAAAGATATTTTCATAGAAAGTTATCAAAATGATTAAAAATCAATGAAGAAATAAAATTATATCAACACGTTTGCCGGCCAGAGTATGAGTCAAGTACAATAAATAATCAGAAATATTTATTAGAAAAGCTATCGATATCACTAAAAACACAGGCAATTGATGGAAGTGTGTTAAAAGAAGGTGATTATTGTATATAAAATACGCATACAGATTTTTCGGGACTAGACCTAATACCAAACTGTACCGTATAATCCTCCGCATCACTGGCCCCTTAGCTCAGTGGTTAGAGCAGGCGACTCATAATCGCTTGGTCGCTGGTTCAAGTCCAGCAGGGGCCACCAGAATTATCAAGGGGTCGCATCAAAAGTGCGACCCCTTAGTTTTTTCTAGAATACCTTCTGGCAGTAGCGTGAGGCATGACCGGTTAATACCGCTACAGTAACAAGCGTTCTCGTATTTCCCTCCGTGACACCAATCACATCCCATAAACATCAAAACGCCCAGATAAATAACAAGCAAATGGGTGATTATGCCAGCGGCTTATCGCGCACTTTACGCTCAATGCGTTGACCATACGAATCAAAATAGCAGCTAGTCGAAGTCTCCCCTCCCTGAATCACCATTGAAGATGTCGATAGCAGACACATTGATAACAACTTCCTACCCATGTTTGAATACTCAGGGATGCGAAACCTTGACCATTGGGTTTTGCCAATGACGCAGCTACTTTAACTGATTGGTTTATCTGACTTAATAAGCGAATTCGTATAAGCGTTTAAGGATACTGTACTGCTCCGCACTTAACACTATAGCCGAAATAAAGATAAACCAACTTGTCCCCGATACAGTTAGAAAACTAGTTAATTACTTGAATTGGAAAATAACAAAATAGCGGAAAGAGTGTAAAAAAACGCCCCCATATAAGTTGATTACACCTAACCGAAAGTTCAATTCAAAAAAATATCACTCCGTAAAAATACATCGAAATATGTAATTAACGCATAAATCAATCTATAAATAACTATAGAAACTATTTCGTTATTATCTATCATAGAACTGAGGAATAAACTTATTAATAATTAAATAAAAATGGAATATATAAACAGAAAAATCCGAAAATTACTCTTATTCATTCAATTTAAATCCAATAGAGAAAATAAATACAAACACCACTCAACACAGTTGATTTAGCTGTAAAGCCGAATAAACATAGAGATAAAATTGTGTATTTTCGCTTAAGACTTTCAATGACATTCTTTCTTTGGTGTTTCTGATGGACAATAAATGTAGCAGGACTATCAGAATTTATTTAAACTCATCGACGTAAATGAACTATTACGCAAGTTATACCTCCTTATCTAACAAGAGAACAACATGAAAACTTCCCATAAACTATTGGCCAGTCTGGTTTGTATTCTCACGCTTGCTGGCTGCGCACGTAATATGCCGATCTTGACTCCTCAAACCACAATCATGAGCCACAACTCCCTGCCAAGCGTGAAAAAAGCGATTTTGGAAGCAGGTAAAAAACGCAAATGGGTCATGACGGAAGTTTCTCCAGGTGTCATTGATGGGTTCCTGAAAAATCGTGATCACGATGCTCAAATTCGCATCACTTATACCAATAAAAACTACGTTATTAATTATGTTGGCAGCCATAAATTAAGAGAGAAAAACGGTACAATTCACCGCAACTATAATCGCTGGGTTAATAACTTGGATAAAGATATTCAGTTAAATTTAGCCCTGTTGGCTAATCAGTAATCATCAAATTCAAAACCTATTCCAATGGACAAAAATGCCGGATGAATAGGTTTTGACGCTTTAATATTTTTTCAGGCCATTTTTCTGGCCATAGATATCGGATATTTAAATATATGACCACACCCTACGATTATGACAAGGATGATATCAGTGCACTTGAGGCAATTACTGAAGCCCAGCGCATTGCTTTTGCTCCCATGCTATTTCAAACTGCCATTGGTTTGCGTGATTGTGGAATTTTATCTTTCCTGGATAAAAACCATAAAAACGGAGCAACGAGAGACGAAATCTGTGGTTATTCTGAATTAGACAATTACGGTGTCGGTATTCTGCTTGATATGGGGTTGAGCGGCAGAATTATCATTAAGAAAGATGAACGCTATTTCCTCGGCAAAATTGGGCATTATTTGCTGCATGATAAAATGACACGCGTCAATATGGATTTTACCCAGGATGTCTGTTATCAAGGGTTATTTCACCTCAAAGAATCTCTTATGAAAAATAAACCCGCTGGATTGCAGGTATTCGGCGAGTGGTCCACAATTTACCCAGCCCTCAGCCAATTGCCCGAACCTGCAAAAACAAGCTGGTTTTCCTTTGACCATTTTTATTCCGATTCCGCCTTCAGTGAAGCCTTAAAAACCATTTTCTCCCTCGATCCCAAAGTGATTTATGATGTTGGTGGCAATACAGGAAAATGGGCATTGCGCTGTTGCCAATATGACAGTAAAGTCAGCGTCACTATTTTGGATTTACCCCAGCAAATAAAACTGGCTGAAGAAAATATACGCAGCCAAGGCATGGCTGATCGTATTTCCGGCTATCCCGTTGATATGTTATCGGATAAGGATTTACCCACCGACGCTGATATCTGGTGGATGAGCCAATTCCTGGATTGTTTTTCCGAAACACAAATTGTAGGCATTCTACGCAAGATCTCAACAGCAATGAAACCAGATTCACGGATCTGCATCATGGAGCTATTCTGGGACTGCCAGCCTTTTGAAGCAGCGGCTTACAGCCTCAATGCGACTTCGCTTTATTTTACATGCATGGCAAATGGTAACAGTCGTTTTTATAGCATTAATGATTTTACCCAATTCCTTCATAAAGCAGGGTTGATAATAGAGAACCAGATTGATCAGTTAGGTCTTGGTCATACTTTACTGATCTGCAAAAAGCAGTAACACACGGTATTTCATGAAATTGACATTGGATATTATAGATTGGCAAGCCATTGCACCGGGACTTTCCACGCCTGAAGAATGGGCAGAATGGTCTGCAACTTCTCCTGCAATAATTGATAAGTCTCACCCATTAGCAAAATGCTCTCAATTGCCCATGATGACAGCTCGCCGACTCAGCTCAGGCAGCCGTCTTGCTGTGGATTGTGGTTTGAGCATCCTGCGCCGCCACCAAGTTGACGCTATTGTTTATACCAGCCGTCACGGTGAATTGGAGCGCAATTATCAAATACTGCAAAATCTAGCGCAGGCTGAGAGTGTTTCACCAACCAATTTTGCCATGTCAGTTCATAATTCGTCTGTCGGCAATCTGACTATTGTGGCCAAAGCCCCTCTTGTTTCCTCTTCAGTTTCAGCCGGCATTGACAGCTTCCAGCAAGGATTATTTGAAGTATTTTCACTGTTCCATGCCGGTCATAAAAAAGTGCTGATTGTCGATTTTGATGGAGAAATCCCACATTTTTACAACAATGTCATTGATGCCAGTGTACCAAACTACCCCTTCGCGGTAGCCCTGCTATTGGAGCAAGGAACGTCTCTTCATTGCACCAAACAAACTTCACAGGAAACCGAGCCTGACCTTCCGCAAAGCCTCCAGTTTCTTCATGGCTGGCTGCAAGGTGGGCAAAATTTCGTTGTTTCCGGGGATCATTGCCGATGGTGCTGGGCTGGGTAAGATGATGAAGAGCATTGCAATCACTGTCGTTGAACGAATTAATTGGCTTTGGCGTTTACTTATGACAGGGCTTTGTTTTGCCCTGTTTGGTATTGGCGGTTTACTCCTTTCCTTGACCTGGTTTAATTTGCTGCTGGTTTTCCAACGCAATGAAGAAAAACGTTGCCGTATTGCACGCCACAGCATTTCCGTCAGTTTTCGCTTGTTCCTTTTTCTGACCCGAAAATTAGGTGTGCTGGATTACCATTTTAGAGGTTTGGAGAAAGTTCGGGCGGATAAAGGATGCCTGATTGTTGCTAATCACCCGACGTTGTTAGATTACGTCATATTGGCATCAACGATGCCCGACGTAGATTGCATCGTGAAATCCTCGTTACTGCGCAATCCATTTGTGAATGGCGTGATCCGCTCTGCCCGCTACCTCATTAACAGTGAGGCAGAAACGTTGCTGCCCGTCTGCCGTAAGCGCCTGTCTTCCGGCCACAATATCTTAATTTTCCCGGAAGGAACGCGTACAACCCCTGGTCATCCTATTTCACTTCAACGCGGGGCGGCCAATATTGCCGTACGGTGTGAGTGTGATCTACGGATCATACATATTACTTGCAGCCAAAAAATGCTGGATAAAAAAAGCAAGTGGTATCAAATTCCGCCGAAAAAACCCATTTATACAATCACAATTGGTGACCATCTCACCAACGAAAATTTTGCTGTCAGTATTGAAAATGGGCACGCCATCGCAGCCCGTCAACTCAATCGTCAGCTCACTCAATTACTAACACCAACAAATTAATCACTATCGGATATGATGATGCAAGAATTACACATTGAAATAAAACAACTCATTATAGATACCCTGAATCTGGAAGATCTTACCCCTGCTGATATTGAAACTGACGCTCCCCTGTTTGGCGATGGCTTAGGTCTGGATTCTATTGATGCTCTGGAACTGGGTTTGGCCGTCAAAAACCGCTATGGCATTGTGTTGTCTTCCGAAAGTGAAGAAATGCGCCAGCATTTTTCTTCAATCGCCACATTGGCACATTACATCCAGTCGCAACAAGCATAAGAACAGGTGACATCATGGAAAAACAAGCCATTTTTCAGGAAGTATCACAATTATTAGTTCAGTTATTTGAGCTGGCGCCTGAAGACATTACGCCTGAGTCCCGACTCTATGAAGATCTTGAACTGGACAGCATTGACGCTGTTGATATGGTCGTTCATTTACAGAAAAAAACGGGACGCAAGATCAAACCAGAAGCGTTTAAATCTGTTCGTACCGTGCAAGATGTTGTCGATGCAGTCGAGCAGTTATTGAACGAAGAACAATGAAAGACGAATAATCCGCAAAGTAAAAATAGAAACAAGCCGTAAATACTTGGATAGTTAATTGATTTTATTACTCCGCATTGCCAATACCGTCATGTTAATCGCCTGGCCTTTCTTAGTGTGGGCGATGGTCACCTATGGCCATTTTCATGCAGTATTAACTGTCATTATTCTGTTTTTCGTTGTGCGATTACTGATAAACAAGCATCACGCGCGCAATCAGCAAGACACTGGCTGGAATAGCGGATGGATATTATCCATCGCAGGGATAACACTGGGATTAGCCAGTTTATTCCTGCGCAATCATCACTTGTTGATGTACTACCCGGTCGTGGTCAATGTTGTTTTGCTGATGATTTTTGCGGGTTCATTACGTTATGGCCCTCCCATCATTGAAAGGGTAGCGCGTCTCAAAGAGCCTGATTTGCCTCCGGAGGGCGTCGCGTATACGCGCAAGGTCACTTATATCTGGTGCCTGTTCTTTATGTTTAATGGTTCCGTGGCGCTGGGCACTTGCCTATACAACGATATGAACCTGTGGACAGTCTGGAACGGAATGGTGAGTTACCTGTTAATCGGATTACTTATCTCCATTGAATGGCTGGTGCGTCAGCGGGTAAGGAAAAAATGAAAGTACAACCGATATCCCAATGGTTATCAGAGGATAATTGCCCCAATCGAGTTATCTGTTGGGAAAGCCACTCAAACAGCCAGAAAAAAACCAGCCTGAAAACATTTCGGCAGGATGTCATTGCTCTGTATCTGCGTTTGAAAAAACAGTCCCAACAACATGAAGGACAAGCCACTTCCCGCTGGGCACTGTGCTTTGACGATAGCTACTCTTTCTGCGTTGCATTGCTGGCGACGCTGTATGCAGGCCAGATCCCGGTGATCCCGGGCCATTGCCGCGAAGCTCAATTGCAGGAGCAGCAATCCCTGTTTGATGGCGTGCTGACAGATTTACCACTGGCATTATCCTGCCCTTGTTGGCAGCCTGAATTGGATATTGCGCCTCAAACTGCGCTTCACGTCGAATTACCAACCATCTCACCCGATGCCTTTTTGGTGATGTTCACCTCTGGTTCAACCGGCACTCCCCAGCAGGTCATCAAATCAGTAGCCGCTATGGATCTTGAATCTCAATGGTTGGCCTCGCTGTGGGGAGAACAACTCCAATCCTGCGTTATCAGGGCATCAGTCAGCCATCAGCATTTGTATGGTTTAACATTCCGCATCTGGTTGCCAATGTCACTCGGTCTCCCCTTTGACCGCAAGTTGGTGGAATTTCCGGAACAACTAATCAATAGCCCCCGTTGCGCACTGATCAGCAGCCCGGCTTTTTTGCAGCGATTGGATAGCAGCCTCCCCGCCCCTGATTGTACTTTCGTCGTATCTGCGGGTGGGCCTTTGCATTTTGCCCATGCTGAACAAGCCATGCACTGGCTCAGCACCATCCCCAATGAAATTTATGGCTGTACCGAAACCGGCGTTATCGCTTGGCGCAGCCGTAAAACCGAGAATGCCATCTGGATGAAATTTAAGGGCGTCTCCTTCTTGGAAGATGACGAAAAAAACCTGCGCGTCTATTCTCCGTTGCTTGCTGAGTCTGCGGGCTTAGTGCTGGATGACCAGTTTGAATTTGATGACCAAGGCAACTTCACGTTATTGGGGCGTAGGGATCGCTTGGTAAAAATTGAAGAAAAACGCATTTCCCTGACAGAGATTGAGCGACGTCTGTGTGACACACCTGACGTCATTGATGCGGCAGCCCTGCTCATCAGTCGCGGGAAGCGTAATCATATTGGTGCAGTCGTGGTTTTAGACAGCAACGCCTACCAACGTTACCAGCAACAGGGGCTGCGCAAATTTTCACAGGATTGGCGCAATCAATTGAAGCCTTGGCTGGAATCCGTCGCCTTGCCTCGCTATTGGCGGGTCGTCAAAACCATTCCGTTGAACGCCCAAAGCAAGCGTTCATGGCCTGCGTTACAGGAACTATTTAATGAAACCCATTGAAATTCAGCGCGAGCAGCCCGCTCAAAATGAAGCCATCATACAATTGTATTTAGATCCTGCTTTAGATTGGTTTCGTGGGCATTTTCCCATTCAACCCCTTTTGCCGGGCGTGGCACAAATCGATTGGGTTATGCACTATGCCCAAACGCTGTTGGCGCCGGGTTGGTCTTTTTCTTCAATTGAAATGGTGAAATTCCAACTTCCTCTGCAACCGAATGACAAATTGCTATTGAAAATCCAATGGGCAGAAGAAAAACACCTCCTGATTTTTAACTACAGCGTGGCTGTTCCGAACGGGGGCGAATACCAAACTGCGAGCCAAGGAAAGATAAAGCTATGTCGTTGAGTTCAGACAGCATTACGCCCTGTCCGGCCACACCCTGTGCAGTTATGCCCTGTATCGTCATACCTTGCTATAACCACGGTGCAACCATGCCTACGGTATTGGAGCGGCTATCACCTTACCAACTCCACTGCTTTATCGTGGATGATGGCAGTGAAGCCGAAACTCAACACTGCCTAGAAGAACTGGCAAAAACCGTGCCCAATGTCACGCTGATCCGCCTTGAGTCTAATCAGGGCAAAGGTGGTGCGGTCATGGCAGGAATGCGGGCAGCAGCGAATTCAGGATACAGCCACGCATTACAGGTTGATGCGGATGGGCAACATTGTCTGGAAGATATTCCCCTGTTTCTGGCTAAGTCCCGCCAATATCCTCACAAAGTGATTTCCGGCAACCCGATGTACGATGTTTCGGTGCCAAAATCCCGCCTTTATGGCCGCTATATCACACATTTTTGGGTTTGGGTTGAAACGCTCTCTTTCTCCATCAAAGACAGCATGTGTGGTTTTCGGGTCTATCCGTTGGTTCCCACCCTGCAATTGTTGGCTAAACAGGATATTGGCCGCCGGATGGATTTCGACATCGAAATTATGGTACGCCTTTATTGGCAAGGTACAGAAAGTGAATTTGTGCCGACAAAAGTCACTTATCCTGAAAATGGCCTGTCCCATTTTGATGCACTGAGGGACAACCTCAGTATTTCATGGATGCATACCCGCCTGTTTTTCAGCATGTTACCGCGTATTCCGTCGCTATTGTTTCGAAAGAAATTGGTTATAAAAGAACTGCTTTGCAAAGGATCGTGGCACAAACGCCACCATTGGTCTGATATCAAGGAGCGTAAGGGGCTGTTTGGCATGAAGTTTATGCTAACGGTTTATCGCTGGTTCGGACGCAAGCCTTTTGAATGGTTACTTTACCCTGTCGTGGGTTATTTTTGGGCAACCGGTGGGGCGCAGCGTCAGGCATCCCGTCAGTACCTTGAACGCCTGCAACAAACAATGCAACGCAAAAATATCGCCATTCCACATGGCCTTAACAGCTACCGCCATTATCTGCGTTTCGGCGGAGCCATGCTGGATAAGATCGCCAGTTGGCGTGGGGATCTACAGTGGGGCAAAGATATCCAGTTTGCTGCTGATGCAGAAAAAACCCTCTTGGATGGGGATGCTGGCGGTAAATTGCTGCTGGTTTCACATTTAGGTGATATCGAAGTATGCCGGGCTTTGGCCCAACGCTCTGGGCAGAGAACAATCAATGCGTTGGTGTTCACTGAACATGCACAACGTTTCAAGCAAATTATTGAAGAAGTTTCCCCGCAAGCAGGGATCAATTTACTGCCGGTCACCGATGTCGGGGCGGATACCGCCATCATGCTGAAAGAAAAAATTGATGCCGGTGAATGGGTTGCAATTGTTGGTGATCGGATCGCAGTCAATCCTTCACGAACCGGCACCCCACGCATTGTATGGAGCCCATTTCTTGGTCATTCCGCCCCATTCCCGCAAGGCCCTTTCATCCTTGCATCTGTGTTGCGCTGCCCGGTGCTGTTGATGTTCGCGCTCCGACAAAATAACCAATTCAAAGTCTATTGTGAGCACTTCGCCAACCCACTGGAATTGCCGCGCCAACAAAGAGAACAAGCCTTGCAGCAAACCGTCGATCGCTATGCTTCCCGCCTGGAGCACCATGCCCTCCAATCACCGCTTGATTGGTTTAATTTTTTCGATTTTTGGCAACTTCCTGCCAATAGAACGAATAAAAAATAAGGAGTAAGACATGTTAACCCATCCCCGTTTTACTGCCGAAGTTGAGCTCACTGTGCCTTTCCATGATGCCGATCCTATGGGCGTTGTCTGGCATGGAAACTACTTTCGCTATTTTGAAATCGCCCGTGAAGCACTGATGAGCCAGCTCAATTATGGTTACAGTGACATGCGCGAATCTGGCTATGTTTGGCCGGTTGTTGATGCGCGGATCAAATATCGGGCTTCTGTGCGCTTTGAACAAAAAATCCGGATCAGGGCCACCATCGAAGAATTCGAAAATCGACTGAAAATTGCCTATCAGATTTTTGATGCTGCAAGCGGCAAAAAAACCACGATGGGCTACACCATTCAAGTTGCCGTTTCTGAAGAAACACAAGAAATGAGTTTTGTCAGCCCTGATATTCTGCTCGAACGCATGGGGGTAAAACCATGAAAAAATGGCGATGGATGCTGCTATCTCTGGTCGCAAATTTTCTGGTCATCGGTAACGTGGCACATGCTATTCCTGTTGATGCCATTACCGCTGATGCCATTACCCTTGAGAAATTGCAGCAACGTTTCACGCACCAAGCTGTCGTTCGGGCGCATTTCACGCAAGTGCGCCAAATTCAGGGTATGCCCAAACCTCTGCACTCCAATGGCGAAATGTTGGTTTCGCAGCAAAAGGGATTATGGTGGCACCAGCAAAAACCATTCCCGCTGACATTAGTGCTGGATGACCGCAGAATGGTACAGATCATGCCGGGGCAAACGCCCCAAATCATTACTGCGGATTCCAATCCTCAACTTTTTCAGTTCAATCATCTGATGAGAGCCTTGTTTCAAGCCGATCGTGCGGTACTGGAAGAGAACTTCAAGCTCGAATTCAGCGATCTCGGACAAGAAAAGTGGCGCTTGGTACTGACACCCAAAACCTCGCCTTTGGATAAGCTCTTTACGACGATCACCTTGAATGGCCAAGCTAACCTCGATGCGATCTTGCTGATCGATCGTCAGGGTGATCGCACAGAATTATCATTTACTCAACATCAATTGAAGCCAGAGACACTGAGCCATGAAGAAGAACAACACTTCAAGTTCTGAGCCACGCTGGCTTGCAATAATCTGGCTGATAACCTGTGCGGTTTTACTGATAGCCTTATCAGTCCTGCTGCCTCAATCTCGTTTGTCCACCAGCGTGTTGGCGTTACTGCCTGCGCAAAGTGCCGGGGATATGCCGCCGGCATTGCAAGATGAATTTATGCACCGTCTTGATAGCCAAGTCGTTTGGATGGTAAGCCCCGGAAAAACAGAAGATACCGCACCTGCCCAATATTGGCTGGAGCATCTGCAAAAAATGCCATTCCTGACCAATATTAAAGGCCCAATGGCGGCGGATCAGCAGCAAGCATGGGGACGTTTTTACTACGAGCACCGCAATGCGATGCTCGATTCGGCTACCCGTGACCGCTTGGAAAATGGGGGCGATCAGCAAGCGAACTGGATACTGTCCCAAGTTTATTCCGCATTTTCCGGTGTCAGTGGGCAAGAGCTGAATAATGATCCCTTAATGCTGGTCAGAGGCTCACAATTTGCCCTCCAGCAAACATCCAGCCAGTTGCGGCTTCAGCATGGCTGGTTAATGGCCAAAGATAATTTGGGCAGGAACTGGTACTTGCTGCACGGAGAACTGAAAAGTTCTTCCTTCGATATGCAGCAAGGGCATTATGCCGTGACTGAACTGAACAAGTTGCGGCAATCGCTGAAAAAACAATTTCCTGATGCGGAGGTCATTTCGCGGGGAACACTTTTCTACAGCGATTACGCCACCCAACAAGCAAAACATGATATTTCAACATTGGGCAGCGCAACTGTTTTCGGCGTACTTCTGCTGATTTATGGCGTGTTTCGCTCCCTGAAACCACTGTTCTTGTGCGTATTGTCCATCAGTATTGGAGCGTTGGCAGGCACAGTGGTCACCTTGAGTCTCTTTGGTGACCTGCATTTTATGACGCTGGTGATGAGCATCAGTATCATCGGCATTTCTGCCGACTATGCCATTTATTATCTGACAGAGCGCATGGTTCACGGGCAGGAAGCCACGCCCTGGCAAAGTATGCGGAAAGTTTTGCCTGCATTGTTGATGGCATTGGCGACAACCGTCATCGCCTATCTGGTCATGATGTTTGCTCCGTTCCCTGGCCTGCGCCAATTGGCAGTCTTTGCCGCTGCGGGATTGACAGCATCCTGCCTGACCGTTGTCTGTTGGTATCCTCGGCTGGCTAACAATCTGCCTGTACGCCCTATTCCTGCCATGATCACGCTGATGCGTTGGTTGGCCTTGTGGCGACGCAATCGGGTGTTTTATATCGGGCTTCCCTGCGCATTGGCTATTTTTGCCATATTGGGTATCTCCCGTTTACAGATCAATGATGACATTTCCCAACTGCAAGCACTGCCGCAGGAGATTCATCAGCAGGAAAAAAGTATCGCAGCGCTGACCGGGCAACGCAGCGACCAAAAGTGGTTCGTTATTTTCGGCGATACTGCCGAGCAAACATTACAACGCTTGGAATCTTTCATTCCCAAGCTGGATGCAGAAAAACAGCAGGGCAATATCAGCCATTACCAGCGGTTTCCCCTTTCTTCTCAGGCCCAACAACAACGCGATCTTGAACTGATAAAATCTGCCATTCCCAATATCATGGACAGGCTAGCGGATGCGGGATTAAGCATCAAACAACCGGATGCTCATCCCATGACGGTCACGCCGGATGATTGGCTCAACAGTGTTGTCAGTGAAGGATGGCGCCTGATGTGGATAACCTTGCCGAATGGTCAAAGTGGTGTCCTGCTGCCAGTCAATGGAGTGAAAAATAGTATGTTGATGCGTCAACTGGCAGAAGGTCAGACAGGAATCAGTTGGGTTGATCGCAAACTGGCTTTTGATGAGATGTTTCAATTTTACCGAACCATGCTTGGCTGGTTGCTGGCGGGTTCAATCATCCTCATTGCCATCAGTTATCTTGTACGTTTGGGACTGCGCCGTGGAGCCATCAGCATATTGCCATCATTGCTCTCTATCGGCTGCGGGCTGGCCGTTCTCGGGTTCAGCGGCCACAGTCTTAACCTGTTCTCCATTCTGGCTTTGGTCTTGGTACTCGGAATTGGCATCAACTATACCCTGTTTTTCAGCAACCCTCGTGGCACAACACTGACCTCGTTATTGGCAATAAGCGTTGCAATGTGCACTTCATTGCTCACGCTGGGCATGTTGATATTCAGTGCCACCCAGGCAATCAGCAGCTTTGGCATCGTGTTGTGCAGCGGGATTTTTACCGCATTCCTGCTGTCGCCGCTGGCAATACCGGAACGCCAAAAAAGGAAAAAGAAATCATGATACGGCTATTGATTTTATCTCTGGCTTGCCTGTTGGCAGCATGTACAAACTTCCCGCAAGATAATACCCCCAGTGCCTGGCTTAAGCCGGGTGTACGGGTTTCCTTGCCGGAGCCGGTTATTTCACCTGCCATTAATGAACAACAATTGCTCACCGCCACAGTGAAAGGCAAGCAACAATCATTGATTGTGCTCCTCAGTGCCAACGAACAGCACCTGTCACTGGCTGGCTTATCTTCATTGGGTATCCGGTTATTCAAACTGGATTACGACAAAAACGGCATCCATACCGAGCAATCCATTGTCCTGCCGGAACTTCCCCCCGCCAACCAAGTATTGGCCGATATCATGCTCAGTTATTGGCCGATTTCAGCCTGGCAAACACAGCTGCCTGATGGCTGGGAACTCAGGGACAACGGGGCTCTCCGTCAGTTATATGACAAGAGCGGGAAATTGATTACAGAAATTCATTATGAAGCCCCGAATGGCAAACGACGCCCGATCCGCGTCCAGCAATTCATTTTTGGTTATGACATCGCCATTCAGCCTCTGGAAGAGTAAAACATGATTTATATTTCTGCGGTGGGTATGCTCAATGCCTTGGGTAACAATGTGGATGATATCGCCCAAAATCTCGTACTCGGCCACGCTCCCGGCATGTATGAGCGTTCAGGCTGGTTGCAACCCGACAAAACCTGCTGCCTTGGCGGTGTTGACGGTGAACTGCCGGCCATTCCGGATGATCTGTCCAAACATAACAGTCGTAACAATCGGTTGCTGCTGGCTGCATTGTTGCAAATAAAACCACAGGTAGATGCGGCTATCGCCCGCCATGGCAGGGAACGCGTTGCCGTTATCATGGGAACCAGCACATCGGGTCTAGAAGAAGGGGACCAGCATGTCAGCCGGACTTTCCATCAACAACCCGATGATCGATACCATTATTACCAACAAGAGTTGGGGGATCCTTCCCGCTTCCTTGCCAATTACCTCGGTATTGACGGGCCTGCATTTACCATTTCCACGGCTTGTTCATCCAGTTCACGTGCAATTATCAGCGGTCAGCGACTCATTGAAATGGGATTAGTGGATGTCGCAATTGTTGGTGGCGCAGACACACTGAGCCGTATGCCAATCAATGGATTCAATAGCCTCGAATCGCTTTCTCCTGCCCTGTGCGAACCCTTTTGTGAAAATCGTCAGGGAATTACTATCGGGGAAGCGTCAACGTTACTGCTGCTCACGCGGGAGCCACATCCTGTTGCATTGCTGGGTGCAGGTGAATCCAGTGATGCCTGGCATATGTCCGCGCCTCATCCGGAAGGCAAAGGCGCCATGGAAGCCATCAATATGGCGTTGAACAACGCCGCGTTATCCCCGGCAGAAATCGGTTATATCAACTTGCATGGAACCGGCACAAAATTGAATGACCAGATGGAATCCCTCATCGTTAATCAGATTTTTGGTGAAAACATACCGAGCAGTTCAACCAAGTATCTAACAGGCCATACGCTGGGCGCAGCCGGTGCATGTGAAGCCGGGCTGTGCTGGTTGATGCTCACACGCAATCTTCCCCTGCCAGCCCAAGATTTTTCGCACTCACGAATAGACAGTTCATTGCCGGGCTGTGGCCTGTTAACTCAACCCAAACGCTTGGAAAAACCCATTATCATGTCAAATTCTTTTGCTTTTGGTGGAAACAATACCAGCTTGATATTAGGAGTTGCATGATGGCTGATTATTTACCTGTAGACAGCTATCTCCCGCATGAATCGCCGATGGTGTTACTGGATAACGTTGCCAATGTTTCTGACAGCCATGTCTATTGTCAGGTGACCGTCAGCAAAAATGGCGTACTGTCCCCTTTCCTTAATGAACAAGGTGATTTGCCGGGTTGGTTTGCCATTGAAATCATGGCCCAGACCATTGGTGTCTGGTCTGGCTGGCATCGCAAAAAAAATGAAGAAGAGGATTCAGCTCTGGGGATGTTGCTGGGAGGCCGGGCGATTCGTTGTCAGGTACCCGCTTTCACACAAGGCAGTGTGTTGGATATCCGCATGAATTTACTATTACAAGATGAAAAATTTGGCAGTTTTGAAGGTGAAATAAGTTGTAACGGTATTGTGCTCGTAACAGGCCGCCTGAATACCTACCAACCTAACAAAACAGAACTTACACAACTAATAAACAGGATGGAGTAGCATAATGCGTTCAGTTCTAGTGACCGGTGCCAGCAAAGGGATCGGCAGGGCAATAGCTCATCGATTGGCAGCGGACGGTTTTACTGTCATCGTACATTATCACCGCGACGCCAAAGGCGCGGAAGAAACACTGGAACAAATCCGGGCAAGCGGCGGCAACGGTCGCGTACTGAGTTTTGATGTTTCGGATCGCACTGTCTGCCGTGAGGTGCTGGAAAATGATATCGACGCTCATGGCGCTTACTATGGCATCGTCTGCAATGCAGGGATCGCCAAAGATGGCGCATTCCCCGCACTGGAAGGCAGTGATTGGGACGATGTTATCCACACGAATCTGGATGGCTTCTACAATGTCATCCATCCATGCATGATGCCAATGATAGGGCTGCGCCAAGGCGGACGAATTATCACGCTGTCATCCGTTTCTGGCCTGATGGGCAACCGCGGGCAAGTCAATTACAGTGCTGCTAAGGCGGGCATTATCGGAGCAACAAAAGCCTTGGCGATTGAGTTGGCAAAAAGAAAAATCACCGTGAACTGCATTGCGCCGGGGTTGATTGGCACCGACATGATCCAGATGGAAGAAGCCGCCCTAAAAGAAGCCATGAACATGATCCCAATGAAACGCATGGGACAAGCCGATGAAGTCGCCGGCCTTGCCAGCTATCTGATGTCGGATATTGCGGGCTATGTCACCCGTCAGGTCATCTCAATCAATGGAGGAATGCTATGAGCCGCAGAGTTGTTATCACCGGAATGGGAGGCATCACAGCATTGGGGCATGACTGGCAATCTGTTTCTGCCGGATTGAAAGCTGGCACCAATACCATCCAGCAGATGCCGGCATGGGCAGAATATGACGGGCTAAATACCCATCTCGGAGCACCTGTCACCGATTTTGTACTGCCTGAACACTATACCCGTAAACGCATTCGCTCCATGGGGCGTGTTTCTCTGATGTCAACACGTGCAACAGAACTGGCATTGGAGATGGCAGGCTTGCTTGATGATCCCATACTCACCAATGGAGAAACGGGCATCGCTTATGGTTCTTCAACCGGCAGCACAAAACCCGTCAGCGAATTTGCCACCATGCTGACTGAAAAGCATACCAATAACATCACGGGCACAACCTATGTGCAAATGATGCCACACACCACGGCGGTCAATACGGGGCTGTTCTTTGGGCTGCGCGGCCGGGTCATCCCAACCTCAAGCGCGTGTACCTCTGGCAGCCAAGCGATTGGTTATGCGTGGGAAGCCATCCGTCATGGCTATCAAACCGTGATGGTGGCGGGCGGAGCCGAAGAACTGTGCCCATCTGAAGCCGCCGTATTTGATACTCTGTTCGCCACCAGCCAGAAAAATGATCGTCCGAACACCACGCCTTCCCCATTTGATATTAACCGTGATGGTCTGGTGATTGGCGAAGGTGCCGGGACATTAATCCTTGAAGAACTGGAACATGCCAAAGCGCGTGGTGCCAAGATTTATGGCGAAATCATCGGGTTTGCCACGAATTGTGATGCATCCCATATCACTCAGCCAAAATCTGAAACTATGCAGATATGCATTGAAACGGCATTGAAATCTGCGGGATTACAGCCGGCAGATATCGGTTATATCAGCGCCCACGGTACAGCAACCGAGCGCGGGGATGTGGCAGAAAGTCAGGCGACTGCCAATATTTTCGGCAACCAGACGCCAATCTCTTCACTGAAGAGCTATTTTGGTCACACACTGGGGGCTTGTGGAGCACTGGAAGCATGGTTATCCATCGAAATGATGAACGAAGGTTGGTTCGCCCCAACCATTAACCTCAACGACGTTGATCCTGCCTGTGGCGAGTTGGATTACATTATGCATCAGCCGCGTAAAATCCAGACTGAATTTATTCAAAGCAATAACTTTGCCTTTGGTGGGATTAATACCTCAATTGTGATCCGTCGCTGGAATTAATTTAACGTTTTAACATCACTGATAATAACAATTTCCGCGAATCAAAAATTAAAGGCCATTGGGTGATTAACCCAAATGGCCTTATTTACGTTTCCGTTATTTCTTATTTTATACCCGTCGTCTTTCAAGTTGCCTCTTTGTTGGCTGCGTTCATTCACCCCAGTCACATAGTTATCTATGCTCCTAGGGTTCATTCCCTTGCCGCCGCGACGCATCTTAAAATCCATAGGGTATAGAAATCCGCCAGCATAACATCAGGCATTATTACGGACAGCATTTATAGTCTCATGCCATTTATTGCTAATGCTTATCGCATTTTTTGCCGGCCGGAGGAGTGCTTACAACAGCTATAGTAAACAAAGTGAGGGTAAAGGGCAGTATCAATATGATGGAAGATAACGGCTTATTTTATCGTAAAGGACAATGCTCCAATTTTTGGCTATTTTCAGGATCACGCAGCTCTATACATAACGTTCCATCTCAAGATCCTGCCGCTCAAACAATCAAAATTTATTCTTCGGAAATAGACATGATTGGCAGTCATTCATACTTCACTTTCCAGCACCTTCCGCCGGCTAAATGGCCATTCTTAAATCCATCAATAATTAAGGTAGCCTATGAATTCCACTAACCCCCCTTCTTGGGGACAACTGCTTTATGGGCGCAACGGTTTGCTTTCAATCGCACTCGCCGGAGGCGTTGCATTACATGCTATCAATATCTATGTCACAACAACAATCCTGCCATCTGTCGTGCGAGATATTGGTGGGCTTGAGTACTATGCATGGAATACGACTTTGTTCATGGTCGCATCTATTATCGGTGCGCCATTATCCAAAAGCGTACTGAGCCGTTTCGGGCCACGCGCCGCCTATGTCATTGCTCTCATTATATTCTGTATAGGGACATTCATATGTTCTAGTGCAAAAGATATGTTATGGATGCTTACCGGACGATTTATCCAAGGTTTCGGTGGTGGAATTCTGTTTGCACTGAGCTACGCGCTTATTCGTATTGTATTCAATGAGCGTTTGTGGTCCCGCGCAATGGCGATGGTTTCCGGAATGTGGGGGATTGCAACGCTCTGCGGCCCTGCAATCGGAGGCATCTTTGCGCATTCAGACTCTTGGCGTTTTGCATTTATCGCTCTTCTTCCGGTTGCCGCTCTACTTGCGATAATCGTGCTGACCCAACTCCCCTCTCATGAAAAATCCAATATTCAGTCAGGGCAGGTGGCACTTGGTAAGATCCTGCTACTTGGCGTATCGGTGCTCACCATCTCAGTCGCCAGTCTATCGAAGGAAATTTCTGTAAACATTGTAGGTGTTGCGGCTGGGCTTACGATAGCCGCGTTAATTGCACGCTTTGACCATCAAGCGAAAATTAAACTCATGCCAACGGGTGCTTACAATATACACATGCCTCTTGGTGCAATTTATGCCTGCATGAGTCTACTTGTTATTGGTATAACGACCGAAATATTTGTCCCCTATTTTCTACAAACCATTCACGGTTATAGCCCATTAATCGCTGGGTATGCTACAGCATTAATGGCTGCAGGCTGGACGGTGGGTTCATTATTCAGTTCAGGGCGCAGTCCACATACAGCACAAAAATTTGTTCGGCTTGGCCCTGTTCTTGTTGTGCTTGCGCTCCTTGTGCTAGCAATCATCATTCCAGCACAACACCTGTTTGGCTCAGCCACTAGCTTTATATTGATATGCATCGTGCTTACGGCTGTTGGTATCGGCATTGGTGCTACGTGGCCTCACCTGCTCACGCAGGTACTTAAAAATGCGCCTGCGGGTCAAGAAGATCTGGCATCGACTTCGATTACCACGGTACAACTCTATGCTACCGCCATTGGTTCTGCGCTTGCTGGCATTGTCGCTAATCTGGCTGGATTCTCTGATCCTGGTGGTTTAGCGGGTGCTCAAAATGCAGCTATGTGGCTGTTCGCAATCTTTGCAATTGCACCGGTACTTGCAACATTTGTCGCACGTCGGGCCGCCATCCAAAAGAGTGGCAGCGCCTCGCAGTAAAAAGGGTTTACGGCGATTTTTGCAAAATAAATGCCGCCAGAAAAATACTGAGAATTGATGATGTGATAAGAGTATCTCTCAATATTCTGGCGGCTATTTGAGCGGGAGTGTTAGAAATTCTGATATCTTTCTGTTTCTATTGATATTTATGTCAAGGGAGAACTCAACCATACTTATTGTTATTGTCACATAATACAATAAAATATTTATCCCCATAGCAAACTTAGACATTGAATATGAAGATATTGGTAATTCCATATAAATTACTGCGGTATATTGACAATTTTCATCCTTTACCTTAAGGTTTTTATTCCAATTACCGAAAAACAAAGTTGATATAAATAACACACATACCATAAAAGCAGTAACGAGAAAAAAATTCAATAATGTTTTTTAAAAAATTTACATTTGGTTTTCATAGGTGAAATATGCTATGTTTTGGTAATGGTTTCATCCATAACACATCAGAGAAAACAATAAAATCACTGCCTTCATTACGCTTTTCTTGCCACATTTTAAAATCACCGTTAAATATGGGAACAGTTCCTGAATACTCTCCGGATAATTCTCTCCAACCCATTCTTTCATAAATTCCCATATAAGCAAGCGTCTTAGCTTTACTTAATACACCGTTTTTGTGCCACACTCCAAGAAATTCACCTTTTGTTATAAAATCATAACTATCCTTTAAATAAACACCTACAAGCTCTGTAATAAATACATCTTTATAATTCCTTTTTTCAACATATCCTCTTACTGCTAATTTTATATTTGCTTTTCCTATAGCACCATAATAATCATCTATGGTATCTTGCATAGACCCTATTAGTCTGGAATTAACTTGTGCATAGGTGTCTAATTCAATAGCTGAATCAGTATATCCTATGCGTTTGTCTTTGCTCATACTTAGTTTTTTTCTCAGTAGCTGAATTCCGTTAGGCGAATCCCACATATAATGTAATTCTTCTACACGCTCTCTGACTTGGATATAATTAATTGCCCAAGCCATTTTAACTATTGAATCATTCACTTGTTCTTTTGGGATATCTACCGAATTTCCAGTTCTTGTATAAAGATCTTTTGTTTTTTCAGTAAACGAATACGCTGGTTTAGAATTAAACCAATGACGCATTAATTTTGGCGCCATTTCCCAACCCATTTTTTCCATTGCATCAGGGAGTTGGTTTAAATAAAAGCGCTCCTCCACATCAATATCTGTGTTTTTACCGCCTTTAACAGTTTTAGTTTTAAAAATCGACATGATTAAATCCCTATTTTTGTCTGAAATAAATATTTAACCTCAAGGTTTCCTTCCTCTTGGGTATCAAATTGTTTCGTCATTCCAGATGTTTGACATATTCCCTCAATAAGTCCCTCATCCGTTTCCACTCCATACGCAATATCTTGGCAAACATTCCCTTGATGTTTCAGCGTGAATTTATGGCTAAATAAAGCTCTTTCAGGAACGGTAACATTTGACTCATCGGTGTTATCCTCTTCACTAACAGGATTTGTTTCAACCGTACTTCCAAAGTCAGATACATTCTCGCCAATCACTGGCGAGTACTTCTGTTTCAGCCCATCCGAATTAGAGACTGTGTTGCGTATCGCGCTGGCATTCTTTGGCCCATCGGTATTCTGATGCGTATGCGCGGCGGTCAGTTCTGCCAGTTCCTTGACCACATCCAGCGTTTCTAGCATCAACGCCATAACGTTCAATTGCTCACTGCCGACCCAAACCACAGGCGCGATAATTTCTTGTTTCCCGCCAGAAATACTCTGCTTAAGCAAACCGACTTTTTCTATCAGTTTTTGCCCCACTTCAACGTTGGCATCGTTCCCTACACAAGCGAGGTAATTTGAGTTTGCCGCCACACAGTAATCGCCGGCAGCCATGTGCTGGACAGCCCCCGCCTGTAAGGTTGATGTGCCCAGTACCGTTGTTTTATCCGTTGCCTGCACGGTGGAATCCCGTGCAACCACGTTGCGCGTTTCGGTATCCGCCTTAACTTCGCGGTGCATGGACGATTCATTAATGGTCTGGTCAGTCTGCCGTATCCAACTGCCCTCTTGCGTTACGCGCTGCGAGACTTCCGCACGCTGTTGCTGCAACTGTTCGCCCGGCTTGATATCCGGCAGAGTGTTGCCGTGACTCAGGGTCTGGCGGATAAACGGCTTATCGGGTCTGCCACCCTCAAACGCGATTTCCACTATCGTGCCAATGGGCGGATATTGGAACATGCCCGACTCACCACCCGCCATCGGCAAAGGCAGCGGAACAGCCTTATAAACCGGGACGGCGGCGTCTTTGCCATCATCGCCCAACAATTGCACATCAACCGCATAGCGCGGGCGGAATCGATCAGAGATATCACCGCTGGCTGTACTTTCAGTGTGCGCTTCAATGCGGGCAAATTTAGGTAAATGCAGCCCGGCCGATAATTCAGGGTAAGCCGCATCAATTTGGCGCTGCGCGGGGGTTTTATTCTCCGTTTGGCCTTTGGGTAACCATGTGATGGTCATGCTTTCATTGACCAAGTTGACCTTGTTCAACCGATGCTGATTGACGACAAAACCGGGCCGCAATGATTGGATCATGGGGATGGTCATCGAATTGCCGGCAGACTGGCTTTTGCTGAATTCATTAGGAATTTCAACCGGCTTTTCCGCAAACATCGAATGCGCCCAACTCCCAATATAAACCGTCCCATCAGGTAATTGATGCCAAACATAATCCTCAATGGCAAAGATCTGCCCCAAACTGCCCAGTAGCTGATACCCCGTACCATTATGGGTGTAATGTGGGACAGGCTTATCCATATAAGGCGCATCGGGCAAGGTAAACGTCAATTTACTGTGTTCCTGCAACCAAGCAGCAATCTGGCGCAGGGTGGGATGCTGAAACGAACACGGCCACTGGCGCTCAAACACCCCGACCAGTTCACGCACAAATAGGCGTTGATAGCCGTTTTGGGCAGGCTGGGAACGCTCCACATAGCCCGTAAACCAACGCAGCATCAGATTGGTATAACCCACATCCAGCCGGACGAGTTTTCCAGTGTAATCCGTGGTGGTTTCAGCCGTGATAAAACCCCGCCCACAGGATGAGAGTTCCAACATAAGATTGGCGTCTACCAAATGAGTTTCATCGCCGGACAGATAAAGTCGGTTAATGGGTTTCATTTTTCTATCGGCCCTATCCAATCATTAATGGGTTTCAATACATGGCGCTCAAACCACGTTAATTCTTCCTGCTCTTCCTCGACGACGCCTCCACCTTGCTTTGTTTGTTTCTTAACCTGAATCTTATTGGCAGCGCGCTCGTCACGTTTTTCCGAGACGGACAGATGTTCACGCAAAGTAAAATTGACCTGCCATGCCTGTTTTCCGTCAACTTTGCTGGCATCAATCGTGCTGGTAAATGTACCGATACGAAAGTTGATGGCCTGTGCGGTCAGGTTGGCAACACGGTAGCGTTTCAACTGACCGTTTTCTTTGGCTTCTGCCAGAGCAAACAATCGAGACAGCGCTTTATGTTCAGTAAAAGGAATAATCCCGGTGACTTTCAGCTCCTTCGGCTTGATGCCCTGTTCGGCAACCGTGGTGCTGGAAGATTGTCCGCTCTGGTCTTTATCCTGAAACATAACCGACGGTGTGACGGTCAGGCTTTTTAACGGGATGGCCTCACCATCAAGGGCGAGGGTGATAATCTGGCTCATGTGATAGCATCCTTTCTAGTGAACTTATGTCATCCCCGACAAAGAGTGTCGCCAATGTGTAAACGGCGTCCGGCTCCGGGATATCCTGTCGCATCTTCTCCGCCAACAATGCGCCGTTGCCTGTTCCGGTAAATGCCCAGACACTGACCGTTTTACCCATTGCCCCACTCAAGGCATCACTGACTTGCTGCAAGGCGTTTTGTCTGGCAGTAGCAAAATTTGTTATCTGGGATTTTAGCTCCGCCAAACTATTGCCTGCGCTGGCTTGAGTTTTTGCCTGTGCAATCAATTGAGCATTAGCCGCCGCTCGACTAGTCGCCGTTGACAGTGGCTGCGGCAACGGTAAACCGCCGCCCTGCTTGCCCGGCAATTGCATTTTGGTGATTGCTAAATTGCCTGCGGTTTTTGCCATGCGCGTGACCTGAGAGAAGACTGGCAAGGGCAGCACCGATGAAAATTGCGTAAGGTGCTGCATAAAGTCATCATGAGTCTTGGCGCAAATCATCAACACAAGGGCATTCAAGGTGCCTGCGCCTGTTAGTTTGTTTGACAGGTAATGCACGGCGTTCGTCGGGCTTAAGTAGCTGCCGCTGTTCGCCTGCTGCCCGACGCCGTAGATAAACGGGTGTACGGGCACGATACTGGCGGATATCCCCGACAAAGTCGGGGACAGTTGCAGGGTTTTACGCTGCCAGTGCATTATTTCGGTTGCTCCGGCCAATCGATATCCGGGGCGGTTGAACAATCAACCCGATTGAGCAGTACACGATATTTACGCCATTCAGTCAGGGTAATTTTCTCAGCATTTGTTGCCATACCAAGATCCATAGCGTCCTGCCAGATAGCAATTTTCTCTTTTGCCACGCCCAATAATTGCCTTTTCTCGGATTCTGCCTGTTGCCGTTGCTCCTCGGCTGAGGGCGGGAGTGGGTCCCTCAGAGTTGGATACCCCCTTTCACCGGGCATTATAGTTTTCCCAACAATTTGCCCCGCTAGTAAGGTGTGATAATCTTCATCACTAATTGGCAGGGCATCTGATGGCCAGCCCGCCCCTGCTTCATATAACGGCTTATCGGCGATGGGATAGAAGCCGCATTCTGATGGGCTAAAATAAATATTCATCTTAATATCCTATAGCAAACCATGAATAAGTGAGCGGCTTAATGTTCGCCGATGGTGCGACTTCTGGCAGATTGCGATAAAATGCCAGCGTTAAGCCGTTCTTATTCCTAGACACGCCTTGCGCCATCACATAATCATTCGTCCCCTCTTCGGCGCTCAACGGCCCGCCTGCAATGCAGGTATGCGGAAATGCCTTGATGAAGGTCACCGACACGGCATGTTCAGTGGTAGTGCCGAATCCTGCTTTTAGTATTAATCCTCCGGGCAGCGTATAACTCACAGGATTATTTTTGGCAAAATCAAATGATAATCCTAGATTTATTCGTGCCTGTGCTGCGGTCGTTGCTTCGGTTCCGCCTGTCGCAATGGTTGCCAGTCCTCGCCTGATTATTCCTGTACTGTCAACAGCAAAGTTTGCTGTTTTTGCGGTTTCGCCCTTCAACGATAACCAACCAGTATCCCCAATGGATAACATCGCTCGTTTATTGGGTGAATAGATAAGACTGGCATCAGTTTTTGCTGTATATAAATCCCCTCTTGCGTAGCTGCCTTTCGGTTGTGCGCCTATATCAGCTGCGGACGGTTTAAATGTGGGGCTATAATGTTGTACCCACGATACCGTTTTGCTGTCCGTGTTCACCATCCCGACATAAAACTGATTCGTACTGGTCAGGGTGACCCAATATTGTCCGGCATAAATGTTCAGCGCCAGTACGGAAAACATAATATTGCCGGAGTTCTCCGGCATGCCTTCCGTTGGTGCAGCAGAAGCCTGACCCAACGCCCGGTATAATCGTGTGCAGGTGATATCGTAAATGCTTCGCAAGGACTCCGTGTCCCCATTAGCAATACCGAAACCATAATCGCCCACCTGAACCAGATGTCCTGCCGTGGTATCCGACTGAGACTGGGTCACATCACGAATCGCCGCCGATTTAAGTGCAAGCGCCTGCCGGGCTAGCACTTTATTGGCTAGGTCAGACAAATTTTTTCCTTTTTCCAATCGGGTATTTGCATTGTTGCTGGCATGAGTGGCGTTTTGGTTTGCTGTATTCGCCAGCCCTCTTACCTCATTTAAAGCCGTATTGGTGGCATAGTCCAGTTTCACCTTGCCAATCTCTTGTTTCATCATAGCAATATCGCGATCACTCAATGCGCCTTTAGGACGCAAGTCGGAAATATTGCCGTTACCATCAATCTGGGCAATCGCAAACACATAATGCGGATAACCTGCCGCATCCACATAGTTTTTCAGCTCATTGGCAACAGTGATTTTCACTACCGTTTTCCACTGGCTCACGAGATTGCCCTGATAACTAAAATCCGCATACACACGGGTATTGCGCATCGAGTTCAGTGTTTGGTCAAACTCCAATACACCACGCAGCCCGCCCACATAAGCCAGCCCTTTTTTCACCGTGTACTGCTCACCCTTGCGAATTACCGCAAAGCCATCCTCAAAAAAAGCCGCTTCGCCGTAACTGTCGGTATTAATCAAGCGTTGCATTTCATCCATGCCGGACAAACGTGCAGTAAAATCAATCTGCCATGTTTCCGCCGTGGTGGTAATGGCAGTCTCTTTCGCTGCGCCTTCAAACTCCAGCAAGAAAGAACGAGTTAGCACATTGCCCTGCAATCCATTAGCAGTTTTGATTTTCTTCTGAGTTGGCGCATGGGTGATCATACCAATCACGCCAGAGCCCTTATTCAGCAAGCCAATCCAGTTAAAATCAAAGTCGCCGACTTCTGTGCCCAGCGTAACGCTGTAAGCCACCGCATTTTCACTGGCAAGCCCGGTTTTATTCACCGCCTGACGGTGTACGATTTGGTTTTGATCAGGCAATTTCTCGCTGCGGCTGATATCTTTCGCCGGATCTAAATCCGGCACATATGCAAAGACAAATTCATCCAGCACTACCGAGTTTCCGGCAGCAACTTGCTGTGCCTTCCATCTTTCAAAATCGACAGTAATCACTGAAGACATACAATTTCCTTATAATGAAGCACCGTATGTGACATGCGATGCAGTATTTTCTTTCAAGCGGGCATTGTCACAAACGGCTTCACCCGAGATATGACCTACCCTTAACAAAAGCGGCTGTATTGGCATGGCGGCGTGATAACAGCAGTAATCAGCTCCTACACTCCCCACACGCATCAGCAACTGATTTTTGGCGATCACCTCAAAACGGTAGCGACGACAGGTGCGGCCATACTGTCGGATGATGCTCATCAGCAATTCCGGGTTTTCGGCTATCTGTCCGTCACTGACGCGCAGAATAATCACATCCCAATCAATGCCCGGCTGGCGTTCCTGCAATTCCACATAGCCCACGCCCAAACGATCAAAGATGGCAATAAAGCCAGCGGCACTGCCCGCATCTCTGGCGTTGATAAAGGCGTACTTCACCCGCTTGCGGAACAATGACAGCGGTTCACCGTTAAAACGTTGGATATCCCGCTGGTAAGCCAGCACTGACAACAGTGATTCGGTGCAGGTTTCCGCATCCAATTGCGCCAGCGGCCATGTCAGCCAATCATAAATCTGCGACCAGAAAGCCCGTGTAGCATGCAGTAATTTGGCAGGCTCGCCCTTGTTCATCCATGAGGGCAACGCCAGCCGTGCAAGACGTTCCCTAAACTCAGACATTTTTCACCTCGACGGTCAGCGATCGCAGACGCGGTATACTTAGCTCACTGATAATGTCATCCAATGAAAGCGTCAGTGAGGTGATTTCGCTGAATTCACGGTGAATTTCACGCCCCAAGTTCGAAAAAGAGAATCGTGAGTACGGCCACGTTTTCTTCACCTTATATTCGGTGTTTTCCCGAAAGGCACAACGAACAAGGTTGCCGACATCGGTTTTCAGCCGAATGATTTGTTCCTGACTGTAATTCGCCAGATTTTCCACAAACAGCGTCACCGTCAGTTCATGATGGGTTTCCGGCATCGGCAGGCACTGCATATCATCCCCGTGCCCATGATGCCCCTGATTGGTAATGTAATCGTTCACCGCATCAACAAACGGCTGGCTAATTACGCCCGAATCCAGCAACAAATAGGCATTGGCAGTGCCTGCGCCACGGGGGGCATCGTGCAGAAAAAAGATGCGGTCGATACTTAAGCCCGCCACGGCAGCAATCATGCCCCGGTAAACAGCATCGGTGTGGTAGTTGCCGACCAAGTTATACTGGTTGCGGCAACGGTCGCGTAAATCGTCGTCGGATTCTGCATCTGCACCGGGCGTCAATAGCCACCCTTCTTCATTTTGTACCCGTTCAATGCCGGAAACAGCCACAGGCAGAATGCGAAAGTAGCCGGGTGCGAGGTTAAACGCGCCGCCTGCCGAGGCTGCTGAAACAGGCAGCAAAGCACTCGTGGCACCCTCGGCAATTACCGCGCTTTCTGCGGTACTGACACGGTAAATTTCACCATTAAGACGCTCAGTCTGGATAACCGTTCCGGCAGGTACGGTGACAGAGGAAGCGCCCGCTGCTTTATAAAAACGGATCACGCCTTGTGCTGCTGAGGCGGGTTTGCGTTTCAGATTGACGCCCCACGCAAACATATCCAGCCATGCCCCCGATGCAGTCGCCAGATACATGTTTTTCAACGTGACATTGATTAATGCCTCTTTGAGCCACAGTACCGGGCGCGTCACGATGGTGTTAATCAACCGCCAGAACGGAGACATTTTTGATGTATTGGTTACCAGCCCCGCGTCATCCACAACCTTGGCAAAAGCGGCGCTGATGTCGGTTTCCGTAGTCGGCATTCCGCTGTCACGCAGTACCTTTTCGTAATCAATGTTTGGCTTAGTTTCCATTTCCTACGCTCACATTAATATGACCAAAATCGTAAGTTTCAGCCGTGATCCATAATTTCGTCGGCGATTCTTCATTGATGCTGACCGTTCCCGGAATAATCCGTTCGTCGTTTTCAACTAAGATAACTATCCGAGTGTGAATATCTGCCCGTAAGGTCGGGCTGCGTTCGGCAATTAAATTGGTTGCTAAACCACTTTCAATAATTGCGTGAACACAATCCTGCCCAATAGAAGTTCGGTTATTACAGAAAAGTGGTTCATTCCCTGAATTAAGCGTAAAATCACGCTCACTAATTAATAAATCAATATATTTAGGTTTATCCATAAGCCACATGTTCCCATTCCATTAATTGATCCGGTGTCATGCTATTGGAAATATTCAGTGTCACACTTTCAATCCGGCGGCTGTTGTCATTAACAGTTTGTGAATTACTGGCTACTTCATTAATCAAGCCGTTTCTATTAATACCCTGCATTTTTCCTCCGGTTAATATTCCGTTATTTTCTTGAGGGTTAATTGCTTGCACGGATTGAGTTGGCATAGGTTGTAGCATTGCCTGAGATTGCCCCTGCAATATATTATTTGGTTGAGCTATCAATTTTTGAGTGTTTTCATCAATTCCCATATTGGAGGAAATAGTATTCTCCACAGGATCAGCGATGACTTTTCCAATAACTTTAGCCCCAATAGATGCAGCGCCAAAACCCGGAATAAAACTCAATATATCACCAAGACCGGAGAACATATCTGAAAGTGAAAAATCACTAAATAAATTTGCCAGTTCATTCCATTTTTCAGCAATACACGCGAAAGATTCTTCAAATATATTTCCAATCCACTGTGCAGCAGAGGCCACTTTCTTAAAAGCTTCTGTATCCATAATGGAAGCCTTTATTTCATCCCAATTCTGGATTAGTTTATAAATTCCGTAAGCCAGCAATGCGATAGCCGCAATAATCAATAATACCGGCCAACTCATGAAGCTGAATGAAATACCCGCCAAAACCGCTGCCATTCGGATAGCCAATAATGTACCGCGTAATATTGCCAAACCACGACTCCATGCAGTGATAGCTGAGTTATAAAGCCATATGGCCGCGGTTCCCAATTTTGTAATCAACGTAAAAGCAACAAAAATGCCTCTCAGCCCAATCAGAATAAATTTGGATATTCCCATCACGATATTGGCGACTGCACCTGCTACAGTGAAGTTCATAATTGCCAATGTGATATAACCAACCCAGCGCGCAATGTTGGGGAACAGTTTCATCCAGCGCACCAGCACTTGGCTGGTATCGGCGAGCCAATTCACCAATGGTTTTATCACCGGCAACAATGCTGACCCAATCAAAATATGCAGGTTCTGCCAGATTTGTTGTAGCCGCTCCCACGGATCAGCCATCTGTGCTGCCATTGCACGGGTACGGTCCATTCCGTCATTCGCACCCAGCTCGGCTATATTTTTGTTTAGCGTATCCACATCACTGAAAAGCGCCTTGACCACCACGGCAGAATCACCAAAGGCCGCCTCAATTTCAGCCTGAGCTTTCAAATTGCCTTCAATGCTTGTGCCGTATTTAGCCTGTAGTTTTTCCAGCATTTCCGGCATGGACAGCATCTGGCCGGATGCATTAACAAAACTCAATCCCAGACTTTTCCCGCCGCTGACCGCCACCGACAAGAAGGATTCATAAGCACGGCTGGATTCATCGCCCAGCGAACTCTGCAATTGGCCCAATACCGCCAGTTGCTCATCAATTCCCACACCGAAGTTTGTTCCCGCCTTGCGAGCGCCTTCCAAGAGTTGTGTCATTTCCGGCATACTGGTGCCGAATGTTTGCGCCATAAACACAGCTTTGCCTGACAACTCTTCGGCAAACTGGAGATTCCCTACCGATTCAGCATCCTCAGAAAACAGATCGAACATTTTCCCCATATAGGTTGCAGCATCGGTTGCGCTGGTTTTCAGGGCCACCGCCGTGGTATTGGCAATCTTGGTCATCTGGGGCAATTCCGTTTGCTCCAGCCCTTGTACGGCCTTGTTAATTTCCGCAGCAGAGTTGACAAATTCAATGGCTGACTTGCCATACTGTGAGCTGAAAGTCACTGAGTCTTTGGCAATTTTTGCCATAACACCGCTATCAATGCCTTGCAATGAGGCTGATTGTAAGGCGTCATCCATTTGAATGGCTGATTCAAGGAAACTATGCGTTGACCAGAATGAATCAGAAATTGTCTGTCCACCAGCGGCAATTTTTCCAAATGCCTCTTGCGATTTACTGCCTAGCTCACGAAGTTCCGTTTTTATACCGGCAATAGGTTGTGTAATACTACTAATTAAACTGTATATAGAACCTAAAGTCATGGCTCACCCTTTAATGCCAACGCAATTCCATTTGCAGTTGCAATACGTGTATATTCCCAATATCGATTATCCAACCAAATTGCACGGGCTAAATTTTCCGTCTCATCGTTTTCATTTGGTAAATAATGACGACGCAAAGTTAAGGCCTGTTCAAATAAGCTATTTTCGATAGCCTTAACCCGTGCATTTAGTTTTTTATTTCAATTTCCAGTTTTGGTGCGTATTCAGAATTGATTTTCTCAACCAATTGCATTGCAGCACCGGGGATCTGCAATAATTCATCCAATGCAGATTTAGAAGCCTGCTGAACAATACGACGCAGATAAGTCACAATCGGCACAATTTTATTGTCCATCGTCATATCGTTAATCATGTTATTATAAGCGACGATATTTGGTTCAAATTTAATTTCATTACCACCAACAACTAAAGTGACAACTTTATTTTCTTTATTCACAATCTCATTCCTTTATTTTATACATCCATTGACTGGCAGGTTTTATTTAAAAAATCATCATCCTTGATGCAATAAGTCGCCAAAGTACATTCATGCTAAAACATGAATACACGAATGTAATAAATAGCTTCTTATTTTCTTCCATGCTCGCCATTTTTATTAGAATGGTTTATTCGAACAGCTTATCCGGTAAACTTATCCAATAAGATTACGAGTTAATTCAGCTTCCAAATAGGGAATACCATTGATACGTACAAAGTCAGGTGAGGTAACGACAAACTTAACTTTGTGTGTCATCACACTGCCACCTTTTGGATCGACATCCAGAATATCGCTGAGGATCAGTTTGCAGCCATAAGCCTCAACTTTCATCTCTTCCTTGCCCGCTTTGGCGTACCACATCAAATCAACGGGTTGAATGCCGCGCCAGGAGCCAGCAGCCCGTGCTTTGGCGGTGACGATATCCAAATATTTCGTACTGAGTTCAATTTCACCCTCTGCCGCAACATCACCGGAAATATAACCATCCGGTACGCCCTGAGTTTGGGCGGCAGCCGTGTTGTCAGTAATGGACAGGTTGACCTTTTCAGCGTGAACCAGATCACCATCCATATTAAAATCGACCGATTGGCCGGAAATACGCTGGCTCATTTAGTTCCCTCCCAAATCCAGCAACAAGCTCGCCGTGATCTCTTTCGGACATTCATAGGTACGAATAGTGATATAAATTTCTACCGTATTTTTATTGCGCCATGTAATAACAATGTCGCCGTCTTCCGGAGATTTCACTTCTCCCGGGAATGTCACGCCGTTAATTTCCGTACTGCGGGACATTTCACGCAGCGTGCGGGCAAAATACGCCTGATGGGTCGCGATGCTGACAGGTGTACTGTTCAGAAGGCGATTGGCGATTTTGGCAATCGCCTGCAAGCGGACACGACGCGCAACCTTATCCACGACACGTAAGTTTTCGATGCTTTGGTAATCACCGCCTTCCACATCCAGTGTCCGGCCATCTGACCAATACATGCCATCATAATCGGGATACCACATCGGCACACTGAAACGCAGCTTTTCCAATGCCTGCAATGTCGCTAAAGCAATCGGCTTACCGGCCCCGTCAACCGGGAAATCTGCCCGGCCCAGATCCACCAGCGGCCCGGTCTGAACGCGTGCCGGACTATCTGCCACAGTGACAGAGCGATTGCACAGTCGACCTGCCAATACTCCTGCTTCATTACCCCACAGAGATGGAACCAATTGAACAGAAGCTGCCGCTTCGCCTTTTTGCAGCTCGGCCAAGCGAGCAACATAGTCAGCCCAGATTTCTTTTGATTGAGGGCCTTCAACAGACAAAATAGCCCACTGCCAACGGCCAAACTTGGCAATGGTCTGTTCCCGCAGTGTTTGCGCCGCTTGAATAACCGCTTTTGTTGCCCCCGTTGTCAGCACATAGCCTTCAACACTGGCAACCTGCTGTGCCGCTGTGACCGCTTCGACAAAATCCAGTTCAGTTGCTGACTCTGGCAAGATATGAACATAACCAGACCAGTTTTGCCCTGCATTTGCCATTGCAGCCAGTACATTGCGTTTCAGCGCGCTGTCTTCTGCTCCCAATACAGAATCAAAATCTGTCTGGGTATTTACAGAGAGAGTTTTACCTGTGTTGGTTTTTCCCGTTCCAACAAAGAGCAATACCCGCTCAATCTCCTTTGTTTCGCCTTGCAGTTGGTTAACTTGGTTAACCTGAACTTTTGGCCACATAATTTATTCCTTTATCGATAACCCTTATACCCGCCGTCTTTCAAATTGCATCTTTGGTGGCTGCACCCGGTCACCTTGGCCACATAGGTTGTCTATGTGGCCGAAGGTGAATGAAAGGCTCCTGCCTTTCACCGGAGGCCAGTCAAATTCGTGCCTGACGAATTTGTCACTCCCTTGCCGCCTTGATGCAACTCGAAACCTATAGGGCATAGCTTCCAATTTGCAGCTTTAATTTCCCTTTTGCCTTTATCGAATTTGCTCAATGGGTGTGCCGGATTCATCCATAACACGTAAAATTCCATTTTCAGCAAACCAGATTTCAGGGGTTGCCAGTAACCAACGTTTACCATCAAAGGGGACAATACCGTTTTTGTCTTCACGCATAATTACTGTTTCCGACAAAGGCAATGACACCATAACAATCGCCGTTTCTTCATTGGCTGTGCCTTCATTTACACTCGTTTTAACGGTCATCGTTGGCCGTTCCTGTGCCAAAATTGAAGTGCCTGGCGTATCGTTTTGTTCCATCAACCATGCATCGATTAACAGTGGAATATACCGAGGATCACACGCTTTATGCGGGAAATTCCTCCATGTCATCATCGCGTTATACTTTTGAATAAACATCTGGTATTGTCCAAGCCCTAAATCCTTTTGGGCCTGAATAAAACTGATTTTCCCCATTTCACTGGTGAATTCCGTTTTAGAAATGCATTCTGGCAAGTTTTCCCGTAAAAATATCGTTAATTGCTGTAATTTGCTCATATCCATGCGTACCGCGACCAGTTTCAATCCTTATATTATTACGGGTAAAAAAACGCTTCTGCTTATAAACGGGTGACAATCCTTTGCCATGTGTTTTCACATTTAATCTGTTTTTACAGTTAATATGCTTTCACACTCAGTTGTGGATCAAATAGAGATATTTAATCCCTTCCGTTCAACACCCATGCATTATTACGAATTCGGTAAAATACTGCGAATGGTTTAATTCTGATAAATTCGGATATCAGCCAATAACCGAATCAGGCCGAAATTAAGCTGAATCCATCCTATTTCAGCCAGAGATTTTTAACAACAGCAGGAGAGTCAGAGTGTTCGTAGTGTTTAGTCGCTAAAATAATGCATAAGCCACTATTTTATATCATGTTAAATAACAAAAAAGCCTCTGAAAATCAGAAGCTAGATATGATTTAAGGATATTTAAAAATTTCATTCACAAAGTGATAAACGTTTCACGTACGTTGTTGGAGACCTCCACGATATTTTATCACATATCAAATAACCATCATTTTTTAATTTATAATCAACATAAAAAGAGATAGGAAAACTCATGATAAATGATAAAATCATCAATCTAGCAAGACACTTAGCAATTATCTCGCTATATTTTGGCAACCTATCAAAGATAAAGAAAAAACAGAACATGATAAAGAATAAAATATTATAGGAAAAGATAGAAGACTTATAACAACTGCACCGGAAAATGTTATTTCATCTTTCATTAACACTAATGAAACAGCAGATTCAATAATGAAGCACATCAGAAATGTAAGGAATAATAACAACATTACTCCACCCAAGGCTTTTAAATATTTACTATTCACCTAATTCTTCCCATCGTATTTAAAAAATATTGTAAGTCTGCTTTTGGTGTTCTTGGCTTTCTCTTCATTTCTTCTTTCAAAAATACTATTAATTTTTCGCTTATTCCATATTTTTTATCAAGAAAATCCAGACCATAAACTACTACAAAACCAGTCAGTAAAACTATTGCAGCAATAATAGCGGCATGACTATACGCGTCGTACTTCAAGGTGCATGTATTATCATCCCGCGACGCGGGATGATAATACATTGCTTCCTGAAACTTGGAGTTAATAGGGTGTATATGGAATGTACTCTTAAGGCAAAATATATATGGCATTCAGAAATGAGCCGCGATTAGGCGGCAGAGTCAGCTTTCAGCAGGTCCAATGCAGCTTGGCGTTGGCGGGGATTGAGGTTATTAATCACAGTTTGCAGCAGTTTGTCACCGGTTTTGGCACTGGTGTTTAATGCATGGGAAAAAGTCAGGTTCATGACAAATCGGTAACCACATTCAATTTCAGAGCAAGCGCAATACAGATCGGCTATTTCTGGGTGTTTCCGGTTTGTTTTGCTGATGACTGCCTTAGCGCCACATTCGGGGCAAATAATTTTCAATACGCGCATGTTACTTATTTTCCAGTTTCCAATGAATGACTTCAAAAGATTTGAACTTTTGGCGTATTTTACTCCTAATGTGGCGCAATCTTACGTAAGTCAGCCATGTAATATCATGGATACAACTGCAAAATTACTCCATCCAAAGTAGTGAATCTCCGGGACTGACAAAGCGACCCGGTTGGCAATTGATGCGCGTAATCCGCCCGGATTGCGGTGCATAAATTGCCAATTCCATTTTCATCGCTTCCACGATGATTAAAGGCTGCCCCTTAGCCACTTCTTCACCCAATTCAACCAATACTTTCCAGATATTGCCATTCATGTTAGAGCTGACTTGAACAACGTTTTCATCGATATCGAGGTCTTGCAGGGGTTCTTCCATCTCCGGCACGGGGCTTGATTCCTCCTGCTGCCAGTGTGCCACTTCTGTTTCAAATGCCATCGCCTGCCGTTGCTGAAAAGAGGTGATCTCTTCCCCATGTTCACGCAGAAATTGCAGGTGTTCGGCAAAATCAAACTGAGTTTCTTCAATGCGAATAACAGCACGCCCTTCCCGGAATTCTTCCCGTTGTTGCTCCAGCTCCTGCTCACTGACTGGGTAGAAACGTATTTGGTCAAAAAACCGCAACAGCCACGGCTTCCCGGCAGCAAATTGTTCGTTTTTCAGGAACTTGTTCCAAATCGGCAAAGTTCGCCCTACCAATTGATAACCGCCCGGTGAATCCATGCCATATATGCACATATACATGCCGCCAATACCGACAGTGCCTTCTGCGGTAAAGGTTCTCGCGGGGTTATATTTGGAGCTTAGAAGACGATGGCGAGGATCGATAGGGACTGCGCATGGCGCCCCAAGATACACATCTCCCAAACCGAGAACCAGATAACTGGCCTCATATATAATGCGACGGACGTCATCACGATGCGCCAATCCATTAATGCGTTGAATAAAATCAACATTATTCGGCAGCCAAGGTGCGTTGGCACGAACGGTATCCTGATAACGGCTGACCGCCCCCAACGTTGCGCTGTCTTCAAATGCCATCGGCAGGTGTATCACACGCGATGGCACTTTCATGGCGCTCAGATCTCCGAGCTGCCCTTCCAGGGACAACAGCAACACCACGAGCTCCCGTTGGGGAAGTTGATGGCTATCGTAACGAATTTGCAAGGAACGTACGCCCGGAGCGACTTCTTTGATCGCCGGAAGGGACAATTCATGCAATTTATCCATCAATAGGTGTATTCGCAGACGCAGTGTCAAATCCAGAACATTATCGCCATATTCAATCAGAATATAGTTATCGCCTGCCTGACGATAAATGACCGCAGGTGTGCTGTCTGTAGCAGCTATTGATGCCAGCACAGCAGCAGAGACACCATCTGCAAATACACCATTCACAGATACCGATGGTGGTGCGTTAATCGTTGATACAGCCTTTAAGGACGGATGATTTTTCAGTGTAGCGACAAAGTGCGCCTGCTGCCCTTCCAAAACGGAGGCTTCTTCAACACTGATTGGATGGAAGCGGATACGATCCCCCGGCTTGACTTGACCCACTTTCCATAACTCGGCTTTGGCAATGGTCACCGGACAAACGAAACCACCAAGGCTAGGCCCATCGCGGGTTAAGATCACCGGAAAATCCCCCGTGAAATTAATCGAACCTATGGCGTATTCGCAATCATGAATATTGGAAGGGTGCAAGCCGGCCTCGCCGCCATCCGGACGGGCCCAGCGGGGTTTGGGGCCTATCAAACGCACACCCAAACGATTTGAATTGAAATGGGCTTGCCATTCGCTGGAGAAAAATTCCTCAAGATAGTCTGGCGTAAAGAAATCAGGCGCCCCATGCGGCCCATGCAGTACCCCGATATGCCATATTTCTCCGTAAAGAGGGATCAATGATGGATCGAGAGCTTGCGGATCACTGATAACCGCCAGAGCTGTGTCCCTGACCGATGAAGGCTGTTCGATCGGTAATTGCGTTATCGGTAATTGAGTTGTCGGCAATTGCTCTGTTGGTGATTGCGCTATCGGCAACATGTCGGCAATTTTTAAAATTCGGCCAGCAATTCCCCCGAATTGGCCGAGGGCAAAGGTGGAACGACTACCCAGATAATCAGGGGCATCAATGCCATTTCTGACCGCAAGGTATGTCCGGCAACCTGATTGCGCTCTCCCGAGCGTAAGTACCTGACCTGCCCTGATGCTCAGTGGCTGCCAATAAGGAACAGCTTCGCCATCCAGCAATGCAGGGCAATCGGCTCCCGTCAGGGCAATCACGGCATCACAATGGAATTGCAAGGCCGGGCCTTCCAGCGTGAATTCCAATCCGGCTGCTGAATCATGATTGCCGACAATGCGGTTAGCCAGCCGGAAAGCGAAATCATCCATCGGACCAGATGGCGGTACACCGATATCCCAATATCCCAATCGTCCCGGATAATCCTGAATTGAGCTCCACGTTCCCGCCTGCAAAACCTCAATGGCATTTGCACGGGGAACAAAACTGTCGAGCATCCGAGTCCAGACTTCCCCTTGCTGGAAAGAGTCACAGGCCGTAATTTGGCGCAAATATTCCAGATTGGTCGTAATGCCATGCAATTGGCAACTCTCTAGTGCTTCACGCAGTTTGATGAGTGCTTCATCGCGGTTCTCTCCATAAACGATCATTTTGGCAATCATCGGATCATAAAATGGAGACACTTCACTGCCGGTAACAACACCGCTGTCAATGCGAACGCCATCCGGAAATTTAACTTTCGTCAGCACGCCGGGGCTAGGCTGGAAATTTTTGATAGGATTTTCTGCATACAGGCGAACTTCAATCGCGGCACCAACCGGCTCACGCATCAATTGCGACCAATCAATGGGCAGACCGGCAGCAACGCGCAGCATGCATTCCACTAAATCAAGGCCTGTCACACATTCAGTGACAGGGTGTTCAACTTGCAACCGTGTGTTGACCTCAAGAAAATAAAAAGCATCGCGGTCAACGTCATAAATATATTCTACCGTTCCCACACTGCGGTAATTCACAAGCCGGCCCAGTTGTACCGCTGATTCCAGCAATGCGGCCCGGTTACTGGCAGACAAGTTCGGGGCCGGAGCTTCTTCCACGACCTTTTGATTACGGCGCTGCAATGAGCAATCGCGTTCTCCCAAGGCCACGACATTGCCTTTGCCGTCACCGAAAATTTGCACTTCAATATGACGCGCCCGTTCGATGCACCGTTCCAGAAACACGCCGGCATCACTGAAAAATTGCTCACCAAGATGGCGCACATTTTCCCATGCCTGACGAAGCATCTCTGCATTATTACAGCAACTTAAGCCAATTCCACCGCCGCCAGCGGTACTTTTCAACATCACGGGATAGCCGATATTCTCTGCGGCACTCAGCGCCTCATCCAGTGAATTGAGCAAACCTGTGCCCGGTGTCATGGGAACCCCGGCTTCGGCAGCCAGTTCACGGGCGCGATGCTTTAAGCCAAATTCGCCAATTTGCTGTGGTGTTGGGCCGACAAATACCACGCCAGCTTTCTCACAGGCTTCTGCAAACGACAGACTTTCAGACAGGAAACCATAACCCGGCCAAATAGCTTCAGCACCACTTTGTTGTGCCAACTCAATGATTTTGTTGATACATAAGTAACCATCATGGGCTTTTTCTCCATGCAGTGGCAAAGCAATATCGGCGTCTTTAACATGCTGGGAGTTTTTATCTGCGTCTGAATACACCGCCACACTGACAATTCCGAGGCGCTTCAGCGTACTGATCGCCCGACAGGCGATTTCGCCACGGTTAGCAATTAATACGGTCTTAAACATAAGCAGCCCCCTGACTGATAAGCCAATTACGCCAGCCCCCGAATTCCGTAATCTCAATGGCACTTTTCAGTGCAGCAGGCTCACAAATGAAACCTTTAACCCAGCGACCATCCTCCAATTCCATAGAGCCAATGCCAAGGGGAGGAGGGATTTCAGCAACAAATTCACCAAAGCGGGACAGGGGGATATCCCAAAGTTCAACGCAAATGGTCGCCCCTTCAATATCTCTCACCAAACCGGGCTTGGGAGGTTGGGTGCCGGCGAGAGCATAAAGGCGATAGCAATGGGCGGTTTGTGCCGCCTCAACAAATACAGCCTTGCGTTCGGTCAATTGGTAATTCAGCGGCATGCCCCTGAGATGGGCGCCAACCACTGCAAGCCGGACGTTTTGCTTAGAATCCGGTAACTCTGTTTTTGCGCCATAAACTATCTTTCCGGTTGCCCCGAGCGGCAATACAAGGTGCTGCTTCCAACGTAAACCGAATGATGCCAATGCGCGATCATGCCAAGCAGGCGCAAGCAATGTGATCCCTGCCGGCAGTCCATCGGTACGGAAAGGCGCTGGCAAGGCAAGGGCTGAAAGATCAGCAAGGTTCGTGAAATTGGTATAGGTGCCTAATTCCGTGTTATATCGGATAGGCTCTTGTTTAATTTCTTCAATGGTTCTAACCGTCGGGGCAGTTGGCACGACAAGTGCATCAAATTTAGCCAGGGTCTGCTGGATTTTCCGCGCCAATTCTGCACGCAGGTATTCAGCCTTAAAGGCATCAACGGCACTGTAATTTTTACCATTGGCAATGATTTGGTGTACGGTCGGATCCATTTTTTCCGGATAATCCAACAGATTTCCGACTATCGCCGTACGTTCCGCAACCCATGCTCCTTGATAAAGTTGATCTGCCAGTTGTTTAAAGAGCGAAAAATCAATGGGTTTCAGAGTTGCCCCAAGCTCACGCAGTTCATCCAGAGCATTCAGCCATGCGGCTTCGGCAAGCGAGTCATTGTAAAATTCGGGATTCTCAGGTATCGCGAAACATGGGTGTTCGGGCAGTGTGGTGGGGGCAGTGGCTGGATTTATGCGGGAATAAGCATCATTTTCGTCAAAACCACCGGCAATCTCAGCGATCTTTAAGGCATCTTCCACTGTCAGGGCGAATACGGACAGTGTATCGTTGAGCAGGCAAGCAGGAACCACCCCTTTTCGCGAAAGCCAGCCCTTGGTTGGCTTTAAGCCGACGATATTATTGAACCCCGCAGGAACGCGCCCGGATCCAGCAGTATCCGTTCCAAGGGCGAACGGCACCAGCCCTCTGGCGACAACAGAAGCTGAACCGGAACTGGATCCTCCGCTGATATAGTCGGCATTGAAGCTGTTTTTGACTGCGCCAAAAGGGGAACGGGTTCCGACCAGTCCCGTGGCAAACTGATCCATATTGGTTTTCCCTACAACGATTGCACCCGCCGCTTTCAATTTTGCTACCGCAGTAGCATCTTCATCGGCAATATATTCAAAGGCAGGGCAAGCGGCAGTCGTCGGCCAACCGGCAACATCGATATTATCCTTGACCGCAAAGGGCACACCAAGCAGGGGATATGCGTCGGGGTTATGCTGATAATCCGCTAAAACCTTATCAATTTGATCTTGCAATTGTTTCGGTGTGGCAAGATAAATCCACGCATTATCGTCAGGTAAAAAAGAATTCAGGTGCTGTTGTAGTAAAGTCAAAATTGCGGCTGTGTCTTTCTGGATCTTGTTTTGCCAGAATTTTAATGTATAGCCTATTATTGATGTCATGCTGTTAAACTCCCAATCGACATACAAGATGCCTTTCATACAGCAATACACATGCCAATATTTTAACTGGGTGATTTTAAATGAATTAATTAAAGGGAAAGTGTAGCGGGATGGCGGGTTGCACAATGTTGGTTCATGTTGTGAATGGCCGGTGAACTATAATGGTGCCTGTTTTTCTCCCCCCAGAGACACCGGAATTAAACGGGTGATCCTTCATAAATCTTTTCATTCATGAGTATCAGTTTTTCTCGTTGTATCTCTTGATAAGAAACAGCTATAGTCCGCAGCACTCAAGATATTTGAGTGACTTACCTACTGCTTTAATCACCAAGATATATTCCAGTCCTTGGCATATATCGTGACGCCATTCGGCAAAATCTTGATGAGAAGCAGCGCATTTCTAGCTGATTTTTTATGTGGAGACGACAGTAGTGAAACTGCTGCGGAACAATGACAGTGCATTTGTACCTGTCGCTGGCTTGACTGTTTTTGCAATTGCTTCTGGTTACCTGATGAGCTTAATTCCTTTGTCGATGGCAAGTTTCAACATCGATACGGTTTATGCCAGTTGGTTGGCCAGTGCTTATTACTTCGGTTTATTAATAGGTTCCATGATGATTGAGCCTGTTATTGCAAAAGTCGGCCACCGTATTTCATTTATTGTTTTTTTGTTGCTTTTAACAGCAACCGTAATTGTATTGCCTTTTTTTCCAAATAAAGAAATCTGGCTATTTATTCGTTGTATTGCGGGCATCGCTGTTGCCGGGATTTTTGTCGTCGTCGAATCGTGGTTATTGATTGGTGATAATCCCAAAGAGCGCGCCAAACGACTGAGTTTTTACATGACATCACTGTATGGCGGAACCACGTTGGGTCAATTATTGATTGGCTCTGTCGGCACGCAAGGCATGATCCCTTTTATCATAATTTCAGCTCTGCTCCTGCTGGCAATTTTGCCGCCGTTATTTGTGCGCCACGGGCAACCTCCGGCACTTAATCATCAGAGCCTGTCACTGAAAAAAATTACTCAATTCAGTAAGCCCGCTATCGTGGGTTGCATGGTTTCAGGGATTGTCATGGGCACGATTTATGGTCTGATGCCTTTGTCATTAAGCCAAAGCCACTTCAGTGCCGATCAGGTGGGTGTATTAATGGCGGCCATTATTTTGGGTGGAATGATCATACAGCCGATCGTCAGCAAACTGTCTGTTATTATCAGTAAAACGTTTTTATTGGCTATGGTTTCATTGCTGGGTGTGTTTGCGGTAGGCATGGCATATCTTTTTGATCACTATATTGTGCTGATCGTCTCACTGGCGTTGCTGGGTATGTCTTCTTTTGCCTTATATCCCATCGCCATTACCCTCGCCTGTGACAATCTGGATTCATCCTATATTGTGGCGGCAAGCCAAGTGATGTTGTTAAGCTACAGCATTGGCTCCGCACTGGGGCCGTTGGGGGCAGGACATTTTATGCTGCAACACTACTTTAGTGTTCAACATAATGGATTAATCAGTTTCTTCTTTATTGTCTTGCTGGCGACAGCCATTTATATGCTGTTGGCAAGTTTGCGCCGTAAAGACAGGGTATTGGCAAACTAGAAAAAATTAACCTGGTACGTCACCGCTTGTGGCGTATCAGATTAGCGCATTAAGGCTTGTTTTATTCACGTCTTCCCTCTTTTTTTCCATTTCTCGTTTTCCACTTCCTTTTTTCCCCTTTCCTTTTTTCCCATTCAACTAATGACGCCGCGCATTTTCCCGTTCGGGGAATGACTTCTTATATAAGCATGATTGCCCTGATAAGAACATTATTAGTCTAATTAATTGTCGGCATATAATAAACAACTTTAAATACAAATAGTTATGATGCAGTTAACATTATAGCTTTCATTATTCTACTTAGCACTTATTGTCCTTGTTCCGTTTATTTCCGGAATGATAAGTTGAGGAAGTGGGCTGATAATAGGCTGATATTTTGCCGAGTATGCTCGTATGTACTCATTTATATTGTTGCATTTTTGTTGTTCTATCCCAAATGGCATTCACGTTGATAGGAGACATTCAATGATAAATACCCTTCCTCTTCATGATGGCGATGATTTAGTCCTCGTTGACAATGATGTAGCCGCTAAACTCGATGGGCTTGAACTGAGACTTCTTGCAAATCGTGTTATTGCGTTTCACCACAATCAATTCTTTGACTTACAAAACATTATTGCGGGAAGAGGAGCCATTACCCGAAATGGCAATCCATACGATCTACGACGCCAAAATCTGGCCGTGCAGCATTATAATTTCGGTCGTCATGGTGAACTGGAATTGCATGAGCCTAAAACTGACAGTGCCCGCTTTGCCGTACTCACACCGACAGCCGGCGCAGCAGTCTTACCAACGATTCATGAAGTACGGTTATCACCCGGCGATCGCCTCGCGTTCTTGCCATTCGAAAAAACGCGCAATTTACCGAATATCGCGGCCGATGCGATCCACAATAAAGGCACACAACTTTCACTCTCGCACTGGCCATCTAACCGAACTCCTGAACGCTATAAAGCGAATCTATCGACAGAAAGCGTAATGAAGTTTCTCATGTCTGAGAATCCAGACTATCCGGCGGATGCGCGATATGTGACAACCGACCACTTTGATCTGGACGGGCTGGCATCGGTCTATGCACTGCTTGCCCCTGAACATGCGATGAAACATAAGCAACTGCTCATCGATGTCGGGCAGTTCGACGATTTTGCCCGCGGCCATAACCCGCAGGCACGCCGACTCGCATTCACGCTGAATACAATCGCAGCACAAACGCCTCCTCCAGCAGGATCAACACCACACAGCACTGGGCACATTGCGGCCGTTTTCGCCAAATTGTTACCCGCAATGCGTGAATTACTGGATGCTTCGGTAATCCAAGAGGAACTTTGGCGTGATACTGAACAAAATTATTTGGCAACAGAAGCTTTACTCGATAACCCGAATGTCATGCTGGAGCAGTACCCTGAATTAGATCTCGCGGTATTCCGCCTGCCTGCATCTGAAGTGCCCTATGAGCCTGAACCACGGCGTTATTTAGGGTTTTCGCCCATTCCTTTCCATAATCGTACGCCATTATCGACAATTGCACTTGTCACGCAGGACGACATCGTTGTCCACCAGCGCTATGAAGGGTGGGTTGAGCTACAGTCGGGGGCACCTCGGCCACGTCGTGATCTATCGATTTTTATGCGGGCATTGGAGTCAGCCGAGCCGAACGGTTGCCCTTGGTACTATGACGGCGTGCAATACATCATGCCCCGTTTTGGGCGTGGTAGTTCGCAGCCAACCCACTTACCGATCGAGACTATTCTGGACGAGCTGAAACATTTTCTCGCGGTTGCTCCGCCCGCTTGGCTATCAAGTCCACTTATTGCATCTTATTAGGTTATACTCAAAAATCGAATAAAATGACACCAGATATGGAATGATTCAATGCCAATACAATCAGCCACAATGCAGCCATCGGCAATACAATTAGCTGCTAAAACTGACTTTCCGACACTGATTCAGATCTGGGAAGCCTCTGTACTTGCGACTCATGATTTTCTGCCTAATGAGATGATTGATGTTCTTCGCCCACAGATCCTCAATGATTATCTGCCCAACCTGACTGTCTACAAGGCGGTGGATGATCAAGACAATATCATCGGGTTTATCAGTACCGCCCAAAACCGCGTGGAGATGCTGTTTATATCTCCGCAAGCTCGTGGAACGGGGATCGGCAAGAAGTTGTTGAAATTTGCCATTGATGAGTTGCAGGCAAATGAAGTCGATGTCAATGAACAAAACACACAAGGGGTTGGCTTCTATTTGCATATGGGGTTTCAGGTTTTTTCCCGCTCAGAACTGGATGGAGAAGGAAACCCCTTTCCATTGTTGCACATGAGACTGGCATAAAAACAATTGGCAATATCGCATCATTTCTTTTCAGGGGGGAATCGATTCCCCCTTTAAAAATCACAAGGTATTAACAATTATTCGTGATATCAGAGATAGTTAGGCATTTTTCAGCAAATAAAACCTAAGGGAAATTAAAATTCATTCTGAAAATGATAACCTAGGAAATAGATCATCATTATGAATGAATTTAATAAATTATTATTGTTTAGTTTTATTTATTTACACTGGAATTGAATAAAGAAAATTAAAGTAATGGAATAGATTGTAAACATCTAGGGAGCATTTAATCAATCAATGATATAATCGCGCAGATATAAACGTTTCTGTCATTGAGTTTGAATATAAATGAATTACCAACAACAACCCGCTTCTTCTGGAATGAAGCTTTTTACTGATCTTATCGGAAAGCGCATTACTCCCGGAGAACACTGGCAATCTTCCAGCAATCGCACTAAATTTGCATTGCGCAGTATGCTGACTCCTGTTTCTACCCTGAAGCTATTGGACAGTCTTGCCAAGACACCGCTATATTTAGATATCTTGAAAAAGCAACCAAGTTTGCCTTGCAAGTTACATCGTCCCTATTTAAGCATTAACTTCAATCGTAAACAGATTGTCAGCGCATTGAATGAACATTATCAATTATTATTCAATCAATTAGAGCCTGCTATTATCAGCAGAATCTTTGATGAGCGTGCTTATTTATTAGCAACCATTCAGGGAAAAAATGAATCATTTATGATTTATATTGATTCATTGGATAATCTGAATAAAGAAGGTGAGCTCTCTTTATATATCACCACCGCTGAAAATGTCATTCTCGCAAAGTGTGCCTTCACTTTATTAACGGTGGATGGCAAACAAACTTTATTTATTGGTGTATTGCAAGGGCCAACCAAAGGAGATAATTCTCTGGACGTTATCCGCCATGCAACCAAAGAATGTTACGGGCTATTCCCTAAGCGTTTATTGATTGAAGCCATCTGCCGCTTTGCCGATCATGTAGGTTGTGAGCAGATCTTGGCGGTCAGTAACGAGACTCATATCTACCGCAGTATTCGTTATTGGCACAAAAAGAAAAACCAGATGGTGGCTGATTACAATTCCTTCTGGGAATCGTTGAGCGGGATCAGAAAGGACAATAAAGATTTCCATTTACCATCAAACATAGAAAGAAAAATATTGGATGATATCCCCAGCAAGAAACGCGCCGAGTATCGCCGTCGTTATCAATTGCTGGATGAGCTAGAAAACGGCATCAAGGCGTCTTTGACGACTCAGCCACAGGTGCAAGCAGAAAAGCATCACCAATAACTCATGCGGCTTCGCCATTAACCATCCAAGATGCGCTTAATGGCGAACCACTTATTGAGAAGAATGCCATAAACGCCAATGAGCTGTCCCTGCCAATACAGCTAAGGCGTTACCAATTGCTAAGGCGTTACTAATTAATAGCATTCCCCATTGGCTGCATAGCCACCAAATTCATTGCCAGCCCGCCCTTCAATTGCGTTCTATAACTTAACTTCTGGCGTTATCCAATCAGTCTCTTTTTTATACACATTTTTCGCCCTCGTTGAAGAAGCCAGTGGCAGTATGCGAAGTTCAGAACTATATAATCAATGACAAACCATACCATCAATATGGATAAGAAGATTTTCTGTACGAGTAGATTTCATGATACTTGTCACAATCGCTTAACAAAGTGATTCCAATCAAGCCGGAACTGTCTAAATTTGATAACTATCTCATCCGACCACTTAGCCATAGCCAAGTGAAAAATTTAAGCCATACAGAAAAAAATAAAATTTTTGCGCTACCAAATATTTGATGGAGAATGCAATGAGCAACTACCCCCACCTGCTTGCACCGCTGGATTTGGGTTTTACCACACTGAAAAATCGTGTATTGATGGGTTCAATGCACACCGGGCTTGAAGAACATCCCGACGGTACTCGACGGTTGGCTCAGTTCTACGCAGAACGGGCGGCGGGTGGCGTTGCATTGATTGTGACTGGCGGTATCGCCCCAAACCCACAGGGTGTTGTTGCCGCAGGCGCAAGCGTCCTGAATAATGAAGATGCCCTGCCGCACCATAAATTTATTACGGACGCTGTGCATCAGGCCGGTGGGAAAATTGCCCTGCAAATTCTGCATACAGGGCGCTATAGCTACCAGAAATCCCTTGTTGCCCCTTCCGCTATCCAAGCGCCCATCAATCCTTTTACGCCCCGCGAAATGTCTGAAGAGGATATCCAGCAGACTATCAAAGATTTCGCCCGATGTGCCCAATTGGCGCAACAAGCGGGCTATGATGGGGTCGAAATCATGGGATCAGAAGGGTATCTGATCAATCAGTTTTTGGTTTCCCGCACCAATCACCGTCAGGATCAATGGGGTGGCTCTTTCGAAAATCGCATGCGTTTCGCCCTCGAAATCGTCAGGGCGGTTCGGGCAATTGCCGGGGAACGCTTTATCATTATTTATCGCCTTTCCATGTTGGATTTGGTGGAAGATGGCTCTAACTGGCAAGAAATCGAGCAACTGGCTCTGGAGATCGAAAAAGCGGGCGCATCTATCATCAACACTGGCATTGGCTGGCATGAAGCCCGTATTCCGACAATTGCCACAATGGTGCCCAGAGCCGGATTCAGTTGGGTCACGCAAAAATTGATGGGAAAAGTCAGCATCCCTTTAATTACCACCAACCGTATCAACGATCCCAAAGTTGCCGAACAGATCCTCAGTGAAGGTTGTGCCGATATGGTATCTATGGCGCGACCTTTCCTGGCTGACGCAGAATTTGTCCTGAAAGCCGAGCAGAACCGGACTGACGAAATCAATACCTGCATCGGCTGCAATCAGGCCTGTCTGGATAGAATATTCGTCGGCAAACTGACTTCATGTCTGGTTAATCCACGAGCCTGCCATGAAACGGAATTTATTGCTGACCCCGTGAAAGAACCCAAAACAGTCGCCGTTATTGGTGCCGGGCCTGCGGGACTGTCTTTTGCTGTGACGGCAGCCAGCCGAGGGCATCATGTCACGCTATTTGAACGGGATGACAAAATTGGCGGGCAATTTAATATTGCCAAACAGATTCCTGGTAAAGAGGAATTTCATGAAACCTTACGCTATTTTGAGCGCCAATTGGCTTTGAATGGTGTCGAACTGCGCCTTAACCATGTCGCAACGGCCGAGCAGCTTTCTTCGTTTGATGAAATCGTCATCGCAACCGGCATTACACCACGTACTCCCAATATTGACGGCATTGATCACGAAAAAGTGCTGACCTACCTTGATGTCTTGAAGCACAAGCGACAAGTGGGTCAACGGATAGCCATTATTGGGGCCGGCGGCATTGGCTTTGATACCGCAGAATACCTGAGCCAAAGCGGGCAAAGCACCAGCTTGAGCAGCCATGCATTTAGCCATGAATGGGGAATTGATCAAACCATCATGCATCGCGGCGGATTGCGTCCGGAAGGAACACAAGTCGAGCGTTCACCGAGAAAAATTTACCTGCTGCAACGCAAAGATTCCAAAGTCGGTGAAGGTCTGGGAAAAACCACCGGTTGGATACACAGAGCCAGCCTGTCAATGCGCGGAATCACCATGCTCAACAGTGTCCAATATCTGAAAATTGATGATAAAGGGCTGCATATCCGCCGGGGTGAAGAAGAACAATGCCTTGATGTGGATAACGTTATTATTTGCGCAGGACAAGAGCCATTGAAAGAGCTGTTCCAGCCATTGCAGGCTATGGGGAAAAATGTGTATGTGATTGGTGGTGCTGATGTCGCAGCCGAGCTGGATGCGCGTCGGGCGATTGATCAAGGAACCCGCTTGGCATTCAAAATCTGATACACAAGCATTGTAAATACAGGCAGATAAAAGCAGAAACAAAAACGGTGATAATGAGCAGAAAACTGATTATCACCGTTGTTCATTCACATTAATATTTAACGCTGTGTCAGTTGCTCCGACGCAACGCGCGCTTCTTCCGCCTGACACGCGGCTGCGGTAAATAACACATCGGTAGAAGAGTTCAGACCTGTTTCAGCCGAATCCTGCAATACACCGATAATGAACCCAACTGCAATCACCTGCATGGCAATTTCGTTGGGAATGCCAAACAGAGTACATGCCAGCGGAATCAACAACAAAGAGCCACCTGCAACACCAGACGAGCCACACGCAGCAATGGCAGAAATCACGCTCAATAATATCGCTGTAAAGATATCGACCGTGATGCCCAGCGTATTCACTGCCGCCAGAGTCAATACTGTGATGGTGATTGCAGCACCCGCCATATTGATCGTTGCGCCTAATGGAATGGATACAGAATAGGTATCTTCATCCAGTTTCATGCGACGGCACATCTCCATATTTACCGGAATATTCGCGGCCGAGCTGCGGGTAAAGAACGCCGTTACGCCACTTTCACGCAGGCACGCAAAAACTAACGGATAAGGGTTGCGACGAATTTTCCAGTAAACAATCAGTGGATTAACCACCAATGCAACAATGATCATACAGCTGATCAGAACGATGAGCAGATGGCCATAATCAAACAGAACCGAAAAACCGGTTGTCGCAATCGTGGAAGAAACCAATCCGAAAATACCGATGGGGGCAAAACGGATAACGACGCGTACGATATTGGTCACGGAATCCGCAAGATCGCCCAACACGGATTTTGTGGATTCTTTGGCATGGCGCAAGGCAATGCCCAAACCAATTGACCACGCCAAAATTCCAACATAGTTCCCTCTCAATAGGGCATCAATCGGGTTGGCTACCACATTGAGCAATATTCCTTTCAGTACCTCAACAATGTTTTCCGGCGGTGACATTTGGGCATTGTTTGTCACCAGAGTCAGTGTTGAAGGGAACAGAAGACTTCCAATCACAGCCACGACTGCCGCAAGGAATGTGCCTATGATGTACAGGAATATAATCGGGCGGATATTACTTTTCTGGCCAGTCTTGTGATTCGCAATCGAAGACATGACCAAAACCCATACCAAAACAGGTGCGACTGCTTTCAATGCACCGACAAAAAGCGCACCCAGCAATTCCACTGATTTAGCCGCAGCAGGCGCTAGCCATGCCAACAATACGCCGAGAATTAAACCGATTAGAATTTGTTTTACAAGGCTTCCTTGTACAATAAATTGTACAAAGCCTCTTTGTTGTTTTTCCATAATCTATCCATTTGATATTTTTTTAGCTCAATGAGCCTAATGTTAGTGTTTGCTTTCCCAGTATAAGGAAGTTGTGAAACTTACAAAGAATAATTAATTGCAATATACAGAGAACACAACTTTTGATAACAAATACCTTACATTTGTGTGATCGAAACATCAGTTTTCTGTTTTTCAATAACTGCATAACGCGATGATTGATATGGAAAAACTTATTATTTCCTTTTTATTCAAAATGTTAAATAAAATGTTTGGTCTAAAAATGGCAATAGGACATTTATTCATGGCCAACTTACAGCTAGGCAACTTTTCGTCACTACGTCAGAAACAGACATAGGGCTAACTGGGAAGAAATATGAATTCAGTCAATTCTCAGGAGAAATGGGATATCACTGCTATTTTGGCAAACTTCACCAGAACATTAATCAGTTGATATATAGGGATGAGTCTATTTTTCTGTATATATAAATGTTCAAACGATCACCAAAATTTTCTATCTCGGTACGGCCGATTTTGTTAAAGTGACCCTTGTCAATCTTTATGCCATCTTGAATGGATTTCGAGAGCATTTTATGACAATCGGAATGCAATGCTTTGTGTTTATAAAGCATTCAATAGAAATTCACCATAAATGCACCATAAAAGTAAGATGCAATCCTTAACCCGCGTTTTAGGAACATTTGATGGAAATTGTAACAGACCTTATTTATGCACTTTGGCACCAAGATTACGAAACGCTCACTAACCCGTCACTGGTATGGGCTCTTTATATTCTTCTCTTCCTCGTCCTTTTTCTTGAAAATGGGGTCTTGCCAGCCGCATTTTTACCCGGTGATAGCCTATTGATATTAGTGGGAGTGTTAATTGCCAAAGACACGCTGAATTTTCCCGCGACATTGGTCATTCTCACCGCAGGAGCAAGCCTTGGCTGCTGGATTGGATATCTTCAGGGCCGATGGCTTGGCAATACAAAATTAGTCCAAGGCTGGCTATCACACCTTCCTGAACATTATCACCAACGTGCGCATAACCTATTCCATCGTCATGGCTTATCTGCCTTGCTGATAGGCCGCTTCCTCGCTTTTATCAGAACCTTGTTGCCAACACTGGCAGGCCTTGCCGGGTTGAAAAACGGGCGTTTTCAATTATTCAATTGGCTCAGCGGATTTCTGTGGGTCATCATTCTGACAACATTGGGTTATATGTTGGGTAAAAGCCCGCTGTTCCGCCAATATGAAGAATATTTGATGAACTTTTTGTTATTGCTGCCCGTGGCTCTGTTACTCATCGGCTTAATTGGTACTTTGACCGTTATTTTCCGCAAAAAACGCGCCAAAAATACGACTTCGTAACTCATCAATATGCCCTGCACTTTTCCTCCTGTGGTATAGCGAAAAACTTGCCACAGGATTTTGTTTCCAAACTTGCCCGATTTCCCCATAAACGGCCCTTAGCCATGATTTCAAACAGTATTTCAGGTTAATTTCCAATAAACCGTGAGAATTATTCATCTATCCATACTTTAAACTCCCCACAAAAGCGTCTATGGTAGAAATTCATTCATCGTATATTTAAGGAGATACGTCATGCCACAGAAAAAACAATCTGAGGAATTGCGTGATGAATTGCAGGCCCTCGCAGATACTCTGGAAGAAGTTCTTAATGGTTCAGGAGATAAGTCAAAGGCTGAATTGGAAAAATTACGCAACAAAGCAGAAAAAACACTGAAAGATGCGCGTGACACACTCAGTGAAGCAGGCGATAAGTTCATAGGCCAAACCAAAGAAATTGCAGGCCAAGCCGATAGTTATGTCCGTGATAATCCGTGGACAGGTGTCGGTATCGGTGCAGCCGTAGGCATCGTGTTGGGTGTTCTGCTGTCAAGGCGCTGAAATGACTCAATCATCCCATACTAAAGATTCAGGCCCAGGAAAAGGCCTCCTTGGTATTTTGCGGCGAGTAGCGGCAATTGTTATCGGCATGGCTGAAACCCGTATCCAGCTCGTTGCAGTTGAACTGGAAGAAGGTGCGGCAACACTGGTTCAATTGCTGCTGATGATTGGGCTCACTCTGCTGTTTGCCGGATTTGGCTTGATGTGCTTTTTGGCCCTGATATTTTGGGCTATCGATCCTGCTTACCGGATCATGGCAATGGCCATCACAGCCGGAACGTTACTGCTCCTCGCCGTGTTTGGTGCCATATGGACAGTTCGGAAAGCCAAAAAGCTCACTTTTCTCAATGCAACCCGTGAGCAACTGAATATCGATCGCAAAATGCTGGAAGGCGGCCCACATGAGTAAATCTCAGCAGCATCAGCTCACATCAAGGAAGCAACAACTGCTGCAAAAAATCCAGCAACAGCGGCAATCACTCTCCCAATGCAGCCAGCAATGGTTGGAACTCACCCAACCTTATGATAAAAGCTGGCAAACCCTGCTTGCTTTTAAACCGTATATTGCGATCGGCTCTGGTATTGCCCTGATTTATGGCCTGCGGCATCCTAAAAAATTGTATCACTGGTCGCGTCGTATGCTCAGTTTTTTAGAAATCCTGAAAATTGTGCGAAATACGCTTAAATCATGATATATGCCATGTAAATGCCAATGATCCATGATTAATATTCATTGGCCAATAACGAAATCAATCAGAAAGTAATCCGAAAACAATTGACGAAAACAGGCAGTCACCCTCCTCTCATTCAAATATCTTTTCGCATCACCCAGCGCTTTTTCAAAAAAACTGTATTAAATTGTGAATATTCCTTGCTATCAAAAAGCAACAGCGTTCCCTAGAATAGCGACCACTAGCTAATAACAAGCAAATTACACTTTTAGTCAATCACATCCATGCGAATAACTTTTATCGTTACCCGCAGTGCTTTTGGAAAAACAATGAAAAAATTTGAAGATAGTGGCTTATTGGTTGCCCGAGTTTTAATCTCTATTCTTTTTATCATCGCAGGATATGGCAAATTAGGCAGTGCTTATGCCGGAACACAAGAATTTATGGAAGCCATGAAGGTTCCCGGAATTCTGTTGCCACTGACTATTTTACTCGAGCTGGGGGGTGGCCTTGCCGTTATGTTCGGTTTGCTGACTCGGACTACATCTGTATTTACATTTATTTTTTGTATCCTGACAGCAATTTTGTTCCACGGCGATTTTACTGATGACATGAATCAGACCATGTTCCTGAAAAATTTCTCCATTGGCGCAGGCTATTTGTTGCTGGCGATAATGGGACCTGGAAAATTCAGTCTTGATAGCGCACTGAAGAAAAACTGGTAATTCTTCTTTATATCAACAGCCTGAAAAACATATTAAGAATCTGAAAGCCCCAGACTGTTCGTTGAGAGTCTGGGGTTTTTCATTCTCTTTTCTATCCTGCGTTGTTTCTTTCTTTGTTTCTTTTTTAGTTCATTTTATGAATTGATAAACAATTTAGGAATTTCACGCAAACACCAAGCCTTGGCTTCCCCCATGCTGTCACGACGCCATGCCATGATAATGTGGGTTTCATGACCATATTCAGGACTCACTACACGCAACCGGCCTTCAACAATATCCTTTTCAACCATCGAATAAGGCATGGTTGCCACTCCCAGACCCGCCAAAAGTGCACGGCGCTTATCTTCCAACGTGCTGACCGTCAGCCGGGGTTGTTTATCCAATAACTTAACCGTGAGGGTCGGGCGCTCCTTTGCCGTATCAGCGACTGCGATGCCTCGGTATTTCAGCCGGGTAGTCTCAGATAGTGGCTCCGGCTCATCATGAATAGGATGGTTAATGCTTGCCACATAGACATTGTTAATCGAATACAGCTTACGTGAATTCACCTCGGCAGAAGCCCTGAAGTGCATATCTGGCGCGATGACGATATCTGCATCGCCTGTTTCCAGCCGCTCCCAAGCACCTGCCAATACTTCTGTCATTAATGAGAGCTGTGTATTGGCTTTTTTCGTCAACTTATCAACGAGAGGGAAAAGTGATGCGACCGGAAATAATGCTTCGCATACAATCGTCAAATTCGTCTCCCAGCCACGGGCAAGAGCTTCTGCATCAGCCGTCAGTTTATCCGCTGCCTCCAGCAATAAACGCCCCCGCTCCAGCAACATACGGCCAACGTTAGTAAATTTCGTACGATGGCCTGAGCGATCAAACAGCACAACATCCAGCTCTTCTTCCAGCTTCTGCATGGTATAACTTAACGCAGAAGGCACTCTTCCCAATTCATCCGCAGCCGCTGCGAAACTGCCCCGCCTGTCTATCGCATCCATGACCCGCAAGGATTCCAGTGTAAGTGCACGTTCTTTGCCCATGTCTCTCTCAATCAAGAATTTTGAATATACCTACCAGATTAACTGACTGACATTTCAACGTCTAGTTGACATTCACTTCCACTTTTAAAAGAGGCTTGCAAAAGGTTCGAGTTGTAAAACGTCACTGAAAAATTGAAAATAGTTCAGAAAAAACAAAGTGGAGTATGATCTTGGAAATGATAATATAGAAATTGATATCTCTGGCATCTATATATTTTATTTAATACCGCAATGTATTTTTATCGGAATAAATAAAATCGTCATTTTGTTAACTTTGATTACTTTTCAGAACATACCTATTTATTTTATGCTGATAATAATGGGATAATGACTATCAATAAAATCCTTCCATATTGGTTCCCTTCGTGATTGAAATATTTACCATTATGAATACTAATATTTCCTTCTTATGAAGATTGATTTAATGAATAACCCATGAAAGCGAATAAAGTAAAAAAAAACGAAATAATAAAATTATTATTAGGTACATCTTTATTAATATTATCAAGCAAAGGATATGGTGAATGCTGGACTGAAATTCCTGCTAATTCAGGTAATAGAAGTTATTCACCTATACCATATACAATATCTGTTGGGGAAGATTTTGAAATTGATCAAAATTTACCGATAGGGACTGAGTTACTAACGAAAACTCTACACACATCAACCCCAACAGGTAGGTTCATATGTAATGATATAATTGGAGAGGTCAGTTATGAAGGAACGGGTACATCAAATAAAGCCTCTATTTATCCTATTCCTCATATTCCTGGACTAGGATATAAAATAACCAGAACTAATGATTACAGTAGTCATACGAATATTCCGTGGTTTCCTACTAGAGCTACAGGAGTTTGTGTCAGCAAAGATAAGTGCTTCCCGACTGCCCTCTTTCTTACCTTTGATAATCGTACAAAATATATTTTGAAACTGGTCAAAATAGGTAATATCCCACATGGTGGACAACTGGCAGGAGAAATCGCCAAAGGCATTGCGCTTGAGAAAGGTAATTTCCAATTTATAAGTTTAAGCATTGCAGGCAGTATCAACATTAAGCTAATTTCTCCCAGCTGCAAACTCAAAACACCTTATGTCAATGTTGCATTAGGTGACATATCTAAATCTGATTTTCAGGGAATCAGAACTGAGACCCAACGTAAACAATTTAATATCGGTTTAGAATGTTTTGGCGGGTCATCAGGGAAAACAGTCCTCCCAAAAATGACTTTAGAAGACGTCACCAACCCTTCCAATCATAGTGATATCCTGACACTCAGTAGAAATGCTACGGCCAAAGGAGTGGGCATCCGAATTTACCATAAACAAAATCCCGTAAGGTATCAGCCGGGCAACAAAATTAGACTCGGTGAGTTAATTAATGGCCATTATAGCATTCCATTTCAGGCAAACTATATTCAGTCAGAATCAACAATCACACCCGGCAGTGTCCATGCCAGCGCAGTTTTTAAATTATCTTATGATTAAAAGATAATTATCAAATTAAATAAAAGCCCAATAGTGAAGTCACTATTGGGCTAATTAATTAGTATTAAAAAATAAGAGATTAATTCACTTATTCATAATTTATTTCTAATCTCAAATTTGTTTTTTCTAAAAAAGCATCTCCAAGAGACATTTTAAGTTGATGCCTGCCTTGGCGAATTAATTGACGAGGTAACGGAAGCCTTATTTTTGCACTAGATGAAAAAGAATCAGCCGTACTTAATATAATATTAACCGGAAAAGGAGAGGCACCAATAGCTTCCATGCCTTCAGCACAATCAATTAAATCAAGTTGCAGCCAACCATCTTGCATTTGTACATCATGTGATGATGGAGACAGTAAGCACGGGGAACTAACCAATGAGCCATAAATTTCAATATAGTTTCCCTGTCTGGTCATTCTTTTTAGAACGTCTTGTGTTATTTCCCCTGCATTCGCATAGCTATTCGCTACTATCAGAAGCCCTGCCAGCAAGCCTCTCCATAATCGGGTTTGCCTATCTCCATAACCTAACATGCATTTATCCTATCCCGCTTCCGGCCATTATTTTTTCTGATCTTTAATCACGGTGCATTGTTCACCATGGCAACGAAATGCCAGTGTGGGCCGGCCACCATAGTCATTGATATAGGTAAAATAAGGCGTGCTGTATTGCCCATATTTGACGGTTTCATTGCCAAACGGTGCAATCATGATCCCATCAAAATCACTTTCTTCTGATTGTGACTGGCTATTCCCCATACCAATAATTGTGATGTAATACGGCGTTGGATTTTCTATGCGATAACCCCCCGCAATCTTGTGCAAGATCAATTGATCCTGCCAAACTGCATCCGGCTTGGCTTGAAGGGCGACAGGACGATAAAATAGTTTTATTTTTGTCTGCAATGCAATTTGCAGCGTGTTGGGTTGCTCACTTTTAGGTGGGATCTCACGCAAGTTGAAATAGAACAGAGATTCCCTATCCTGTGCCAACACATTGGCTGTCGGTGTTTTTTCTACCCGAACCAAACTACGTTTACCAGGCTCCAAACGCTGTACCGGAGGCGTTAATACTAATGGCCCCGTTGTCATTTTTTGATGATTTTCATCTTCCAGCCATGCTTGGGCTAAATAAGGCAATTGCTTATTCTCATTAGAGATATGCAATGTAATAGATTTATTGTCACCATCAAACACCGCTCTGGTTCGATCCAAAGAAACTGCGGCCAGAGATGAGAATGTACTAAAAATCAATACACTGCCTGTTAATAGGTTACCAACCCATTTTTGCAAAATCTGTTTCTTCATTCTTACATTTACTCTCTTCAATTCGTTTTGGGGTTACGCTATTCACTCTTTAATGGCACGATCCCCCCTTTATTTCCCTCTCTGGCAAGGTAATGAGACCAATGACAGAGCATCAATTTGAGATGGCAATATGAACGAACAATGTTGCTCACCCCAGTTCGCTTGCAGGGGTTCTCCCAATTCAGCCCCACTGATCCATGCCACTCCCCCGTCATTGACAATACCCAGTTCACGCCCTTTCTCATTGCGAATACTGGTACCAAAGGGGAGAATATTTCCATTCGCCAATTTCAAAACAACAAACAAGCGGTTGCCTTTTAAAACATCAAATTTGTGATAACCAATCGCGCCTTCCGTCAATACCGATTCCGCCACTGCATCGCGGGCTTCAATATCACTGTCCAATTTATTGATATCGACCATCGTTGTATTGCGATAGTAACTACTGACATTCGTGACCACGCCAATTCCCCAACGATTAGTCCTCACATGCCCGCCATCGAATGGCACGTTTTCCACGCCATTGGTATCCACGATTAAGCGTGTGCCACCACTAAAACCGCTGGGATGTAATGCTGCACCTTTTGAGGTGATCGTCACCCCGCCATTGACTGCCATACCAGCCACAACATTCCCGTCTTGTGTCGTTGAGACATTAAACGACGTATGAGCAATATCACTTCTATGGCTGTAATAACCGCTAAATTGGCTCTGCGGCGCCTGCCCATGACCATGGCTCATACCTGCTGTCACGTTATAGTTCCCCTTTTCCCCAATCTGTCCACTGAGGTTCATACTCTGGGAGAATCGTTTCTCGCTGTAATAATTGTTGTAATTTATTCTTTTTTCGCCAACAGGCAGCGAAAAATTCAATGACAGAGAATTATTCATTTTGCCGGTATGAACATAACGAGCACGGTTGGCCGCTAAACCAACAGACATATTGTCGATACCAAAAGCAGAAAAATATTTACTCATGCTAATGTTGTAATAAATGCTGTCACCAGCGTTCCAGAAAGTTTCGTGATTGTAGGAAACACCCAGCGATATTTTCTGTTCAGGGAAGTTTTTATTCAGTGTTACTGTATATTTGTCTTTACTACGCCCTTCCAAACGATCACGATAACGCGCATCCAAATATTGCTGCATTGGCATGTAATCACGCTCGCTAAAACGGTAACCGGCCAGTGTCAGATCCGTGTTAATGTCGTCAAAACGTTTGGAATAAGTCAGATGCCAAGATTTTCCTTGTTGCGTTTTTTTGCCATCTTCTTCCCCACGCTTTGATAATCTGGCTATCGATTGTGTAATATCTGCTGTCAACGAGCCAAAAGCCCCCAGATCAACACCCGCCCCCAATGCAAGGGCGTTATAATTACCGGCAACAACGCCACCACCGTACAATGTCCAACTGTTCGTTAAACCGTAGAACCACTCTCCGGCAGCAAAAATAGGCCCCTCTGTCCGATGAGCATCATACCGGGCACGTCCGGAGACTAATTTATAGCGAAACTGGCCCGGTCGTGTCAGATAGGGGATATAAGCTGCACTAACCTGAAAGGTTTTCACACGACCATCTTGCTCTGTGATTTTTACATCCAATGTTCCACGAACAGAACTACTGATATCCTTGATAACAAATTCCCCAGCGGGAACTGTTGTGTCATACAGAATATTATTTTGTTGTGTTATGGTAACTCTGGCGTTAGTGTCGGCGAATCCTCTGATTTGTGGGGCATATCCCCGTAATTTTGGAGGTAATTGCCGTTCATCACTGGTCAATGACACACCGCTATAATTCCAGCCCTCAAGTAAATCTGATGCAAAAGAAGATTCTCCCAATGTTAAATTGGCCTGCCATGATGGCAAGGCTCGGTATGCATGAAATTGAGCCCATCTCAGCGAAGAATCACTATTATTCTGCTGGCCTGTGATATAGCTGTAGTTTCCCTGATAATGACCCCGAAAACGCCAGGCACCATAATTTGCGCCGATAATGCCGTTAAGCCAGATATTTTGGCTTCTTGAATTTCCGTGCGATTTAGACCAAAAAGCATTCACGTTATAATCGATCAACACGCCAGGGATTCCCTCATCCCAACGAGCGGGCGGCAACCAAAATGAGTCAGAATATTCCAGATAAAGCTGAGGGATTGTCATATTAAGCTGTGATTCAGCTAAATCGACAGACGATGTCACCCCGTTTAGCGCAGAAAAATCCACACATTGTCCGTCATTCCATAACGTTGTCTGTGCGAGATGCTCCTCTTTCAAACCAATTTTATTTCGCAATTCAGGCGAAATGCAGGCTTCCGAGCGGGTTTCTTTCCCTAGTTGCCGAAAATAAAAAGGAATAGTTGTTTCACGGTTAACGAGTTGCTCGTTAACTTGTAAAGTTAATTGGTATTTCCCGGGCATGACATAGCCCGTTTGTGAGAAACGTGATAAATCAATATTTTGTTTATCTTCGGAATCTAGCATATCAATATTAAATTCAATTGCGTTTGCTAAATGAATACCCGAAAAAAACAAAATCAGCCCCTTCAATAAATACGAAGAGAATTCTATTTTCTGTTTTATATTCATTTATAACGACTCCAGCATCAGTAAGATGTTATCTTGTCAGATACAATATGGCTTGCCTCCATAACTCACCGATCAATTACTTAGCAAGAATCATAAACCGTAACTATTCATAAAAAACTTCATATCTATTTTAATAATAAAAAAGTCAATCAAATAAGAAGAATAGCCACCATAACCATCAATTATATTTCATGCTAAAAATGTTATTTTTATTCATAGGACAATTTAAAACTTAATACTGCATAATAACTACCTTGCACCAAAGGTTCTCCATTCGGCACTAAATTTAAACTATATTTCATCCCTGATTGATGATTACTGCCAAATATAACAGGATAGCTTTTTCCGGCACGTACTAAATGTCCTTGTGCATCATTAATAAATAAAGCGGCTCCCCTAACTCCACCTGACAACCGGAATAAATGCGTTTCTTTATCACGAACCCCATCGAAGGTTACATGTATTGGCACCCGTTTCTCCGCGTGTTTCTCTTGCTCCCAATCACAGTTTTTCAAATGGATAACGACTTCTTTTTGTTTTTTGATTCCATGCTGATATAACTGTTTTACTGGAACCATGCCCATATTAACAGACTGCCACATATCGTCTAATGCTATAGAACAACTCGCAGAGACAACTGTTCCACTAATATTTACCCTTCCCATAAATGGATTTAAAGAATGTTCCCATGCCAGTGCACTCTTGCACAAAAGCAAAATAAAAAGAGAAATAAACAATTTTTTAATTAGAACTTCATTTACGAATTTCATGTGATCTTATAACTATATGTTTTTATTAAAAATAGCGCATTACTCAATATAATCATAGAGCAATGCGCTACAATCACTTTATTTAAATGAAATTGCTATGCCGCTCAATTTTTACTCATATTGCATAGTAAAAGTTGTTGTTCCGCTAAATTCACCCGGAGTAACATTATCTTTACCGATCGCTTTTTTCGCAAACGCCATGAAGTTTAATTCGTTTGTGCTTTGGCTTAAATTAAATGCCTTAGTCGCTTGATCCAGAACGATATCACCATCCAAACCCATTAACCTTACCGCGACATTTTTAGCAGAACCACTCATTAATAGCTCTTTCGAGTCATAATTAGCACCGGAAAACGTCACTTTGGCTTTTTTATAAGTCTCTGTATCACACTCAGTCAATACAATCTTAACTGGGCGAGAAGTTTCATTCCCTTTATTCAATAAAGACTGGCTTAAAACACCAAAATTAATTGTCTGGTTTATAGATTCAGGAGAAATATTACAAGGTGCATTAACAACAGTACCAGTAAAAGTTATTTTACCACCACCACCGTTATTTATTGGAGTAGCCTTTGGAGCTACACTTTGAGCTTGCGCACAAAAAATTCCCATACCTAATGTAATAGCAGCAATTTTAGCCAATTTTGTTGGTTTCATTATTTTACCTTTGTTTTTGTAACAATAAATTTCAAGATATTTTGTTTACGATTAATCTTTAATGAAGGTTTATCTTCAAAGAAGATTAAATGAAGAGATTTTAAAGCACCAGTAATCAGATTCTTTCTGATGTAAGCTAACAATTCGGATGAATCCAATCTCTTTAATTTCTCTTTTTTAAAAAATAACTTTTTCAAAACATTTTTCAATCATATTAATAACCGAGATAACATTTACCATTCACTACATGAAACAAGAAAAATAAATCTATAACTACGACCTATAATATTATCTCAAAAAACCAAGCATTCCCTTTAACGTTATGAAAAGGGAAATGATAGTTATTTTGTATTTTTTGATAGAAAAACATTATAAGAATAAATTGTTATTTTTTAAGAAAACAAAGCGTCCTACAGAACACGAGCGGTATATTACTGCTATTTTATTATTAATCAATTCTAATATTTTATATTTTTTAATCCCAATCTTATGGGAACTTGTTTTAGTAACAAATTACAACCCCATTTTATCGGTTTTGAGGTATTTAAAAATAGGACTAATAACCCCTTGTTTATATTTAATTTAGCGCATTTACCTGGGATTAAATCAATACAACTTTATTATGAAAATGGTTTCTAATTGCCATTATATTTTCACAAAAATTTAACTTCACAAAGCCTATTTAATTAAATTAAAAGACGTTATTTCTAAGATTTTTCCCATTATCAGTTAACAATTAGTATTAAGATAAAAATTCATATAACCTTTCAAGAAATAAAACACCTAATGAATAACTAATAAGGCTCTTTCCGTTATTTAAATTAAAAATATAATTATGTTGAATCTTTCAAAAAAAAATATTCTTGAAATAAATCATTATTTTTATATTCTTTGGATTTCAAGTTATATTAATACTGAAATGGAATTCATATAATAAATGCGATTCTTGGCAGTCAGACCATGATTTTAAAAGTAGCGTCGACTGATCGTTTGGCTAAAGCTGATACCCCAACAGAGCAGTAGTGGAGAAAAATCAGTGAGGGAAATCATTCAATCTGGTGACAGGCAGCTATGCGTTTGACTTATTCAAGGTGCATACTCTGTGATGATTTGATGAGTGGCGTGAAAGTTAGCATAAAGGCGTAGAAAAGAAATAGCCCTATAGAGAAACCTCTATAGGGCTGAATGTGTGAAGTTGACCGATAAGCCGGGTTCTGTCTTGGACAGCCATTCATCTAGGCCAGCACTTGCGCACTGGCTCAAGCAACCTACCCGGGTTCGATACGGGCCGTACCATGTGAACCTCTATTTGGTCTTGCTCCGGGTGGAGTTTACCGTGCCACGAACTGTTACCAGACGCGCGGTGCGCTCTTACCGCACCCTTTCACCCTTACCTGATCCCAACATTGTTTTTGCAAACAAAATTGGGCCATCGGCGGTTTGCTCTCTGTTGCACTAGTCGTAGGCTTTCGCCTCCCAGACGTTATCTGGCACCCTGCCCTGTGGAGCCCGGACTTTCCTCCCCTTTACGCCCCCCGAAAGAGATGTAAAGCAGCGACTGTCTGGTCAACTCCGGCGCGGATTATAAGGGGTTTATTACCCCATGTATAGGAGTTTTATACACTTCGTCTTTCAAACTGCCTCTTTGTTGGCTGCGCTCGTTCACCCCGGCCACCGTTTTTATAAACATCCGGTTATCTATGCTCCCGGGATGATCTCCCTTGCCGCCGCAATGCAACTTGAAATATCCATTATATATAACGCCTTCTCTGCAATTTGCCGCACTTGCAGGCAGGGTTTGATTAAACCTGCTGCTTTAGTCAAGTTCACCCGAATTATTTTGATCGAGCGAATAGCGGTACAAGGCATTTTTCTTCACGCCATGTATCTCTGCCGCCAATGCCGCCGCTTTTTTCAATGGCAACTCTTTTTGCAATAATGCCAATGTCCGCAAGGCCTCCGGAGGTAAGCTGTCATCCGCAGGTTTACGATACCCTTCGACAATCAGCACCATTTCCCCCCGGCGACGGGTTTCATCTTCTTTGACCCACGCCAGCAGTTCTCCTGCCGGCATGCCTTGAATAGATTCCCACGTTTTAGTCAGTTCACGCGCCAACACAACATAACGCTCCTCGCCCCAGACTTCGACAATATCTTCTAAACTGTCCAGCAGGCGATGTGTTGATTCGTAGAAAATAAGTGTCCTCGTTTCTTGTGCTAACTCACGCAGGGCATCCTGACGCCCCTTGCTTTTTGCCGGCAAAAAACCTTCGTAACAAAAACGATCGGAAGGCAACCCGGCAGCAGACAGCGCAGTAATTGCTGCACAAGGGCCAGGCAGCGGAACGACTCTGATACCGGCTTCACGACAACGGCGAACAAGGTGATAGCCCGGATCATTGATCAAAGGAGTGCCGGCATCAGAAACCAAGGCGATGCTCATTCCTTGTTCTAATTTCGCAATCAATTGATCTGCTTTCTGCTGTTCATTATGATCATGAAGTGCGAACATGCGCGCATTAATGGCAAAATGTTGAAGCAACAGGCCAGTATGTCGCGTATCTTCGGCTGCAATCAGATCGACATGCTTAAGAACTTCAAGAGCACGCTGAGTAATATCACCCAAATTTCCAATTGGGGTTGGCACAACATACAGCGTGGATGTCGTAACCACTGCTCGATTGGTTTGATTCATTGTTTCATCCGAATGACCGATTTAAAATTGAGCATCTTTGAAAAAAACATCACTGGATACAGTATGCTTCCCTCAATTTTTGTGCGTTTCAAAACTGGTTTAGTCTATACAGCTCTGCTGTCGACTATGATTATTGCAGGGTGTACCACGCTCACACAGCAAGGGCAACCAACTTCTCAGCCTGAAGATAACATCAGCGCAGAGATTAACCGCTATCAGGCCATTATTGACGCAGCCCATAACCAACCATCACTGGATGTTATCCGTGCTTATATAGCATTGGAAACTTATCTCACGGGGAACCCAATAACAGATGAAGCAGAGCGCCAGAAAAATATTAATGAAACCTGGCAACTGTTGACGCATCTTTCTCCACAGCAACTCAGTGAATTGGTTATCAATGCCAATGAGTACACGTTGCAAGGGTGGCTTGATTTACTCAGCACCTACCAGAGCAACAAGCAAGATCCCAATAAACTGCGTTCAGCTATCCATGACTGGCAGATCCGTTACGCAAATAATCCCGCTGCCCGTCAGTTGCCTACCGCCCTGCAACAAATGGAACAACAGCCCAAAGATGGCCTGAACACGATTGGGTTATTCCTGCCGTTAAGCGGCCAAGCTAAAGTATTTGGTGACGCCATTCGCCAAGGTTTTTTTGATGCACAAAAAGGCTTGCCAAAACCAATAGCTCCTGTGAATGTCACCGCCTCAAATGGCGAGCTTGCAAACCCAGCAGCAAATGATGCTCAAGCCAATGATATTGCACAACCCAAAACTGCGGATACCAGTATCTCAGAGCCAGAGCGCTTGAGTTCAGAAAATACGGCGGCAGAAAATACAGACATGGCTGCCGCTTCTGCGACTGCCCAGTTATCGGATAGCTCACAATCCCCTACCACTGATACTCCCGTCAATATTCAGGCAGTAAAAGTGTATGACACAAACAGCCAGCCTCTCAGCAACTTGCTGGCTCAGGCTGAACAAGATGGTGTTACGCTGGTCGTTGGGCCATTGCTGAAACCGAATGTGGAACAATTGGCGCAGGTTGATACTCCGTTGAATATTCTGGCGCTCAACGAGTTGGATGTACCACAAGCTCGCCCCAATGTTTGCTATTTCTCACTGTCTCCGGAAGATGAGGCAAAAAATGCAGCCAGACACATTTGGCAGCAACAAAAACATAATCCGCTGGTATTGATCCCCCGTGCTGACTTAGGTACACGGGTTGCCAAAGCTTTTGCCGAAGAGTGGCAGAAACTGGGTGGAGCAACCGTATTGCAGCAAACTTTCGCAACACCGACAGAAATGCGTCAGTCCATGAATCGAGGAACCGGCATCCGTTTGTCCGGTACACCAATTCCTGTTAATGCTGCCGTGTCAGATGCGGCAATGATCCAGCCTAATACAGATGCCGCCGTTATTACTAAAAGTACCGCCAATGGCCCAGTGGATGCTGTTTACATTGTTGCGACAGCAAACGAGCTGACAATTATCAAGCCAATGATCGATATGGCAATCAGCTCTCGCAAAAAACCTGCTCTCTATACCAATTCACGCAGTAATAAATCGGGTACAGGCCCAGACTTTCGTCTGGAAATGGATGGAATGCAATTCAGTGACATTCCTCTGTTAACGGGTGTCAATGTGCCACTGATGCAGCAAGCTGCCAAGAAATTTGCCAATGATTACTCTCTGATGCGTCTCTATGCAATGGGCATTGATGCATGGTCATTAGCCAATCACTTTACCCAAATACAGCAAGACACGGGTTTTCATTTGAATGGAGAATCAGGGGAGCTTTCTGTCACGGGCAATTGCACCGTCTTGCGTCAATTGCCTTGGATGGCGTTCAGCAACGGCCGGATTGTGCTAGAAAATCGCTCAGGCGAAGTGAATGCAGGCACAAATGACGGGAAAAATACAGAAAGCACTGACGGCTTAACTCATTCAAACGATGTGAATAATGCTGATTACAGTAATGCAGTACAATAAGAGCAATGCAGTACAATAAAAGTGACAAGGCCAAGGCGGCTAAAAGTAATCGCTATGCTGTGGGACGCCATTACGAACTTCAGGCCAAGCACTTTCTGCAAAAACAAGGGCTTATTTTTGTCGCAGAAAATGTAAAAATTCGCGGTGGGGAAATAGACTTGATAATGCGTGATAAACACACGTGGGTATTTGTCGAAGTCCGTTTCCGCCGCAGCGCACAATATGGCGATGCTGTTGCTACAATTACCCAAAGCAAGCGCAGCAAGTTGTTGCATACCGCAGCGGTTTGGCTGTCCCAGCGCAATGAATCGCTGGATACCACACCCTGCCGTTTCGATATCTGTGCGATAACAGATAAAGAATTTGAATGGCTAAAAAATGCTTTTACTCTGAACGAGAGCTTATTTTAATAAGTTCTCAATTTGCTCTCTACTCAATGGATTTCAAGATAAATAGGTCATAACGTGCTGGATAGAATTAAAGTCTGCTTTACAGAAAGTATTCAAACTCAGATTGCAGCAGCAGAAGCATTGCCCGACGCCATATCACGCGCCGCAATGTTGATGGTTCAATCACTGCTAAACGGCAATAAAATCCTTTGCTGTGGTAATGGCGGCTCCGCTGCCACCGCGCAACGTTTTGCCGCCAGCATGATAAATCATTTCGAAACGGAGCGCCCAAGTCTACCAGCCCTGTCCCTGAATACTGATAATGTGGTGATAACAGCTATCGCCAACAGTAAACAACCTGACGAAGTCTACGCCAAGCAGGTCAGGGCGTTAGGCCATGCCGGAGATGTTTTGCTTGCCATTTCTACACATGGCAACAGTAGGGATATTATCAAGGCGGTAGAAGCGGCTGTCACACGTGATATGACTATTGTCGCGTTGACGGGTTTTGATGGCGGTGAAGTGGCTGGGCTGCTGGGACCTCAGGATGTTGAGATCCGCATTCCCTCACATCATAGCGTCAGAATTCAAGAAGTTCATATGTTGACAATCAACTGCCTGTGCGACTTAATCGACAATACGTTATTTCCCCATCAGGATGAGTAAGGATCCAAATAATGCGGTTATTTTCTCTATTATTGTTATGTCTTAGTTCGATGCTGCTACAAGGATGTATTGGTGCTGCCGTTATCGGCTCTGCCGCGATTGCGACAAAAGCAGGTTCAGATCCGCGCACAATCGGGCAACAAGTTGACGACACGACGTTAGATGCGCGTGTCAGCACTGCCATCAGCAAAGATCCACAAATTAAGGCACAAGCCCGTGTAGTAACCACGGTATATCAAGGCAGAGTTCTCTTGACCGGGCAAAGCCCCAATATGGCTTTGGCGGATAAAGCCAAGCAGATAGCGTCAAAGACTGACGGCACTGATATCGTGTATAACGAAATCCGTCAGGGAGAGCCAATATCATTGGGCACCGCTTCTGTTGATACTTGGCTGACAACCAAAGTTCTCTCTAAAATTTTGGCCAGTGATGCGGTTAAGTCATCCAACATTAAAGTGGTGACCGAAAATGGCGAGGTCTTTTTGTTCGGTATAGTGACCAAAGAAGAAGGTTCCGCAGCAGCCAAAATTGCCAGCGAAACCAGTGGCGTCAAGCGCGTCACCACCGCGTTTACTTACCTCAATTAATACCTCTAATACCTCCGCTGAGAAACCGATAGAAAGCGAATATCAATGCCTGAGGAACGTTCTTCCTCAGGCACGATAACTACAAAAAATTTTTCCAGCGCCAATAATGCTCCCTCTGTCCCAACTTATCCCTATTCCAACTCGTTTCGCTTTAAGTAATTGACTCCGCCCATTAACTGCATCTGCCGCAAAATCCATTTCTGGCGTTGCAGTACATAAGCAGAAGGCGCCTTCACTTTATATTGATGGGGATTCGGCAATACAGCAGCGAGCAATGCGGCTTCTGAGGCCGTCAGCTTGCTTGCAGGCTTGCCAAAGTAATGTCGGGCTGCCTCTTCTACCCCAAAGATGCCGTTGCCGAATTCCGCGATATTGAGATAAACCGTTAGAATGCGTTGCTTTGACCACAGTAATTCCAAGACAAAAGTCATTCCCGCTTCCAGTCCTTTCCTTACCCAACTACGCCCTTCCCACAAAAATAAATTTTTGGTCACTTGCTGGGAAATTGTCGACGCACCCCGTATTCGCTTCTGATATTTTTTGTTATGCGCTATAGCAGTTTCGATAGCATCAAAATCAAATCCCCAATGATTGGGGAATTTTTGATCCTCAGCCGCAATGACGGCCAATGCTATATAAGGTGAAATTTGCTTCTGATCTACCCATGAGGAGCGAGAAACATAAGATAAATTAATTGACATTACGGCGCTCATTTGTCGCTCTATCATCATCATGGAAAACGGCACCGGCAGAAATGCAAAGGCAATTACAGCAACAAACCAGAGAACTGTGATCGACAAAACAATTCTTTTCAACCAGCGCCATAATACTGAAAAAGGATTTCTCATCCAATTACTCAATCATTTCCAATATTTTCTGAACTAGCTTATCAATTCCTTTTTCTGCCTGAGACAGAGATTCTGCGAGCATATAAGCGGGTGTGGTGACAATTTTGTTTTTAAAATCAATAACAATATCATCAACAGGACAATCTACGTGTATACCCCCCATTTTCTCTATCTGCGCAGCAGTTTCAAGATCATTGCCAATAGTGACTTTAATCGGTTTATCTAATATTTTTGGCACCATGACCGGAGAAATGCACATAAATCCCATCGGCTTGCCCAAGCGATGCATCCCTTGCACTATACTTAAAAAATCCTTATTTATTTCACAATCTGATCCTTTAAATGCGAAATTACTTAAATTCTTGGCAGCTCCAAAACCACCGGGAACAATTAACGCATCCAGTGTATTAATATCAACTTTAGATAAAGGCTGGATATTTCCACGTGTTATACGGGCGGATTCCTCCATTATGTTCCTGTTTTCTTTTTTCTCTTCCCCATTAAGATGATTAATTACATGATGTTGTGTTTCATCAGGTGAAAAAAAAGACACTTCAGCGCCAAAACGGCTTAAAGAGAGCATAGTCAGAACTGATTCATGGATTTCACTTCCATCGTACACTCCGCAACCACTCAATATAACGGCAACAGATTTCATATTTCTCTCCATTTGTAGTAGATTAATGCTTAACCCCTTAGAGGGTTAAACACCAATCTTCATCACAGATTTTAATGAATCTTGTAACAAAAAATCTTATCTTTGCTATGTTGGTATCCGTGCTCTGTGCAGAAGAATTCTTTAGCTACTCGCACCGAAAACAAATATTAGATAAGCGGGTAAACAAGTTTCCCTGGTGTTGGCGCAGTATTCGCGCACCCCAACTTCGGTTGGGGTTATTTTTTTGTAGTGTCCAACAACCAATTTCTCAATATTTCTATATCGTTCTTCCATTCCAACTTTAGCTCATCCACCCATTCCTGAACGTTATCCCACCACGCAGGTAAGTCAGGAGATTGGATCTGTTGGGCCAACTGTTGTAAATGACGCAAACCAACAGAGCCTGCCGCACCCTTAATTTTATGGGCTTCTTCCACAATGCCTTTCTGATCTCTGGCTGTCATATTTGAATCCAGCAGTGCCAGATAATTAGGCATCATTGTTTCGAATATCATCAGGTTATCGGTAATCAATGTTGCCCCGACCAATTCGATGTATTGGTTGAGCATCTCTATATCGAGTAATTCTTCATTCTTCTTCACAATATCAGCCTCTCCTCGTGGCACGTTTTCATCGTCAGAATCAGACGCCTTCCCCCAATATTTCTCCATCATGGCAGTTAATTCTTTGACAGATAGAGGTTTATTGAGCACATCGTTCATTCCAGCTTCAAGATATTCTTTTTTATCCTTTAATACGTTTGCTGTCAGGGCTATCAGTGGAGGCAAGGATTGAGAGGGATAACGCTGGTGTAACTCACGGGCAACATCGAGGCCCGTCATATCCGGCAGTTGGATGTCCAGCAATACTAAGTCATATTCATCAGGATCAAACATTGTCAGCGCTTCATGGCCAGTCATGGCAACATCCACACTATTCCCCAGTTTTTCCAGAACAGAGCGGGCAACAATGACATTCAGCTCGATATCTTCCACCAACAGGATATTGAGAGCCGGCAATGGCAAACTATCCTGTTCTTCTTCCCCTACAGGTTGTTCATCAATGGCAGGCGCGATAACTGACAACGTAAAGCAAGAACCTTTGCCCAATGAGCTGGTAACGACAATATCTCCCCCCATGCTCTGGGCGAGGCGTTTCGATACTGCAAGCCCAATGCCGGTGCCGGTCGCAGGACGTCCACCAGCGCTATCCGTGACTTGGTAGTACATGGCAAAGATTTTTTCCAATTCATCGGAGGGAATGCCGATACCGGAATCCGTGACTTGGAAGAACAGATAATTGCCTTCTTCACGCCAGATACGAACCCGAATTTCCCCTTCAGTGGTAAATTTCACGGCATTGCTAATCAAATTCCACAAGATCTGCCGCAAACGTGTTCCGTCTGTCAGCACCTTGGCAGGCAGTGGCAGCTTCGGCTCCAGCACAAATTTGATGCCTTTGGGTTGTGCCAGTAACCCTGAAACATTCTCCAAGTCCGACATAAAACCTGTGAAATCAATCGGTTGGTTATAAAGCTGGACCTTGCGTCGCTCAATTTTATCTAACTCAATGATATCATTGAAAATATTACCCAAGGTAATGGCACTGACATGGATGGTTTTCAAATATTTGCACTGTTCAGGTGTAACATCGCTATCCATCAGAATCCGACTTAATCCCACTATGCCATTTAAAGGCGTACGAAGCTCATGGCTAATCGTAGAGATAAAGGTTGTCTTATCCCTACTGGCATTCTCCAACGCATCCTGATAACGCTTACGCTCTGTTATATCGCGCCCGAATCCCATTAATCCATGCCGCTTTCCTACGCGATCATAAAAGGGGACTTTTCTAAGTTCAAAGCAGGCCTTGCGCCCGTCGGGATATACCAGCCACTGTTCGTAAGTCAAAGAGACGTTGTGACGAAAAACTTTTTCGTCAGTTTCCATCACCTTACTGGCTATCTCTTCGTCATAGACTTCCCTCGGAGTCAGGCCAATGAGGTTTTTTTCGCTTTTGCCAGTCAGCAGCTCCATCGCCCGGTTGCAGCCGGAAAATTCGTTATCTTCGTTACGGTAATAAACCAGATCCGGAGAAGCATCTAAAAATGAGCGCAGAAGAATTGATTGCTGTTCAAGCTCAATCTGGGTTTTTTCACGATGCTCCATTTCCAGTTTAAGTTTATCCAGCAAGATCAAATGGGCTTTTTCCACTTTTTCTCTATCACTGATCTCCTGATTTAATTGATCAATATTGTCTTTGAGTTGCAGATTCAATTCCGCATCACGCTGGCGCATCTCTTCCAGCTTTGCGACCAAGCTGGATAAACGCTGGCGGGATTCCTCAAGCTGCTCCACCACGATGGAGAGAAAATAAACGGCCCAAGGAGTGATCAACAAACCAAAAAAGATCGAGCGAATTAGGTCAATGCGCTGTACTTCGCCATGCAAAACGAATGTGACTGCCATTTGCATAGTCATTGCCAGGATAACCAGAGCAGATGCGAGCAATATAGAAAAGCGCACCAACCCTAGCTTCATCATTAAATCTACATAATATTGGGCAAGCCCACGAATAAACTTCATAACCACTCCCAGTAAAACGATTCGCAATAAAGCCACTGGATTGAATCATAACGTAAAAAAAACTCAACTTCGTTGAGGAATATCACCCTCACCTCCGCAAGAATAAAAAGTCAATATAATTAAATTTATATTCAATTAATCACTGATTGATTTTTTAATGAGGAAAAACATTCAATAATTTATTCTTATCGAACATAAAATACACGATATAAAACCATTTTTATGGAAAAACATAGAATAAAAAACCAATAAACTTGTACTTGATAGCATGTACAAAACAAATAATCAGGGTGTTTTAGTGATATAAATCACATCATTTGATACATATGATCTGGCTCACAAAACACGATTTTTCATAATTTACCTATTTAATTCAAATGGATAAAAATAAAAACATCGAGATAAACACGATTTTTCACTATTTGACCTATTCTATTTTTCTCGATAAGTTGAGAATTCACTGAAAATAACTTGTTGGATAATCAGCCAGCTCATATTTATGCAGTGACGCACGATTTTATGCAGTAACACACAACGAAACACAACATCATTTTGATTTACCGCTTGTTGTTGCAAATTAACGTTGCAAAAAAACAAGTGGCGTTTGACTGAGGGCGCAATTCAGACGCCTATAGAAATAATATATATCTATATCAACTCGCGAGTGATGTGAGAGTCGGACAGAACTTGGGGAGCATTACAATGTTGTATGACAAATTACAGGAAAAAGATAACTGTGGCTTTGGATTAATTGCACATATTGAAGGTGAGGCAAGTCACAAAGTAGTACGCACAGCCATACATGCGCTGGCTCGGATGCAGCACCGGGGCGCAATTTTGGCGGATGGCAAGACCGGTGATGGATGCGGCTTATTATTGCAAAAACCGGATCGTTTTTTTCAGATGATTGCCAATGAGCAATCATGGCGGCTCGCCAAAAACTATGCAGTCGGTATGCTGTTTTTGAGCCAGGATGCCCAAATCGCTCAATCCTGCCGTGATATCATTGAACAAGAATTACAAAACGAAACACTATCTATTGTAGGTTGGCGGGAAGTTCCCATTAACCAAGATATTTTGGGCGACATTGCCCTTTCAAGCCTCCCCCGCATTGAGCAAATTTTTATCAACGCACCAGCGGGATGGCGGGCACAAGATCTGGAGCGCCGCCTGTTCGTCGCCCGACGCCGCATAGAAAAACGCATTAACGACAGCGACTTTTATATTTGCAGCCTGTCCAATCTGGTCACGATCTACAAAGGGCTGTGCATGGCAGCCGACTTGCCCCGTTTCTATCCAGATTTAGCAGACTTACGGATGGAATCGTCCATCTGTTTATTCCACCAGCGTTTTTCCACCAATACAGTTCCACGCTGGCCGCTGGCACAGCCTTTCCGCTATTTGGCCCACAACGGGGAAATCAACACAATTACGGGGAACCGCGAATGGGCCAAGGCCCGGGCCTATAAGTTCCGTACTCCGCTGATCCCCGATCTGCATACCGCAGCCCCCTTCGTGAATGAAACAGGCTCTGATTCCAGTTCATTGGACAATATGCTGGAACTGTTCCTCAATGGCGGCATGGATCTCATTCGGGCAATGCGCCTGCTGGTTCCGCCCGCATGGCAAAATAACCCTGATATGGATGATGACCTGCGTGCATTCTTCGATTTCAATTCCATGCACATGGAGCCGTGGGATGGGCCAGCCGGCATCGTTATTTCTGATGGGCGCTATGCGGCCTGTAATCTGGATCGCAATGGCTTGCGTCCTGCACGTTATGTGATTACCACCGATAAGCTGATTACCTGTGCTTCAGAAGTCGGTATCTGGGATTACCAACCGGATGAGGTTGTGGAAAAAGGCCGTATTGGGCCGGGCGAATTGATGGTCATTGATACCTACGAAGGCCGCATTCTTCACTCCGCAGAAACTGACAACGACTTGAAAAGCCGTCATCCTTATAAAGAATGGCTGGAGAAAAATGTTAGGCGTTTAACACCATTTGAAGCATTGCCAGAAGATCAGGTCGGGCAGCGGAATTTGGATGACACACTGCTGGCAACGTATCACAAACAATTTGCCTACAGTAATGAAGAATTGGATCAAGTTATTCGTACATTGGGCGAAAACGCACAGGAAGCCACAGGTTCAATGGGTGATGATACGCCGTTTGCGGTTCTTTCCAGCCGCCCACGCATCATCTATGACTATTTCCGCCAGCAATTTGCCCAAGTAACCAATCCTCCCATCGATCCATTGCGGGAAGCGCATGTTATGTCACTCTCAACCCGTATTGGGCGAGAGATGAATGTTTTTTGTGAAGCAGAAGGGCAAGCTCATCGACTGAGTTTCGAATCCCCGGTTTTACTCTATTCTGACTTTGTGCAGTTAACGACACAGGCAGAGCCTTACTATCGCGCAGATACGCTGGATTTGACTTACGATCCGCAAGAAACCAACCTCAAGAACGCCGTTTTAACCTTATGCCAGAAAGCTGAAGAGCTTGTCCGCAATGGTGCGGTGTTGCTGGTGCTATCCGATCGCAATATTTCGCCGGAGAGATTACCGATCCCCGCACCAATGGCCGTCGGCGCCATTCAGCATTGTTTGGTGGAGAAGAACTTACGCTGTGATGCCAACTTGATTGTAGAAACAGCCAGTGCGCGTGACCCACACCATTTTGCTGTATTGCTGGGCTTTGGCGCGACGGCAGTTTATCCCTATCTGGCCTATGAGTCATTGGGAAAAATGGTCGATAGCGGCACAATCAATGCACCTTATGCCCGCGTTATGCTGAATTACCGCAATGGCATTCATAAAGGGCTGTATAAAGTTATGTCCAAAATGGGCATTTCCACGATTTCGTCCTATCGCTGTTCCAAGCTGTTCGAGGCTGTCGGTTTGCATTCAGAAGTGACAGATATCTGCTTCAATGGCGTCGTCAGCCGTATTGAAGGGGCTGATTTCAGTGATTTTGAACAAGAGCTGATGAACCTTTCCAAACGGGCATGGCTACATCGTCATTCCATCGATCAGGGGGGGCTGCTGAAATATGTTCACAATGGTGAATATCATGCCTATAACCCTGATGTCGTTAATGCACTGCAAGCTGCGGTTTACAGCGGTGACTACAGTGATTACCAAAAATATTCTGAATTGGTAAACGGGCGCCCGGTCACAACACTGCGAGATCTGCTGGCGATTTCTCCCCAAGGTGAGCCAATCCCCATTGAAGAGGTGGAGCCTGCGGAAGCCTTGTTCAAACGTTTTGATACCGCGGCCATGTCTATTGGCGCACTGAGTCCCGAAGCCCATGAGGCGCTGGCAGAAGCAATGAATACTTTGGGTGGATTTTCCAACTCCGGTGAAGGTGGGGAAGATCCTGTTCGCTACGGCACGAAGAAAGTTTCCCGCATAAAACAAGTGGCATCCGGTCGGTTTGGTGTCACACCGGCCTATCTGACTAGTGCCGATGTGATCCAGATAAAAGTGGCCCAGGGCGCAAAACCGGGTGAAGGGGGGCAATTGCCGGGAGATAAGGTCACGCCTTATATCGCCAGATTGCGTTACTCCGTTCCGGGAGTCACACTGATTTCTCCGCCGCCGCATCATGATATTTATTCTATCGAAGATTTGGCACAGTTGATTTTCGATCTCAAACAAGTTAATCCAAACGCACTGATTTCAGTCAAATTGGTTTCAGAGCCGGGTGTCGGCACTATCGCCACAGGTGTAGCCAAGGCTTATGCTGATTTAATTACCATTGCTGGCTATGACGGAGGAACCGGTGCAAGCCCCCTTTCCTCAGTGAAATATGCGGGTTGTCCGTGGGAATTGGGGCTGGTGGAAACTCAGCAAGCATTGGTAGCCAATGGGTTGCGCCATAAAATTCGGCTTCAGGTCGACGGCGGTTTGAAAACCGGCGTGGATATCATCAAGGCCGCTATTTTAGGGGCAGAAAGCTTTGGTTTTGGTACTGGCCCGATGGTTGCCCTTGGCTGTAAATATCTGCGGATTTGCCACTTAAACAACTGTGCAACCGGTGTTGCAACGCAAGATGAAAAATTGCGTCAATCCCATTATCACGGGCTGCCCGAAAGAGTGATTAATTACTTCCGCTTTATCGCGCAGGAAACTCGCGAACTCATGGCACAACTGGGCGTCAGACAGCTTACTGATTTGATCGGACGGACAGATTTACTGGAGATCCTTGAGGGTATTTCGTCCAAGCAAAACAAGCTTGATCTTGAACCATTGCTGGAAACGGCTGAACCGCATGCAGGTAAAGCCCTGCATTGTACAGAAGGGAATCCACCCTTCGATCAAGGTGACCTGAATAAAGCCATTGTGGCCCAAGCCATGCCTTATGTAGAAAAAAAGCAAAGTAAGACTTTCTACTTTGATATCCAAAATACCGATCGCTCCGTCGGTGCGGCCCTTTCAGGGGAAATTGCAACCCGTCATGGCGATCAGGGCTTGGCAGCCGATCCGATCAAATTGCACTTCACTGGAACAGCCGGGCAGAGTTTTGGGGTTTGGAATGCAGGTGGCGTTGAATTGAGCTTAACCGGCGATGCCAATGACTATGTCGGCAAAGGCATGGCTGGAGGCCGTATTTCTATCCGTCCTCCTGTTGGTTCAGCATTCAAAAGCAATGAAGCAACTATCGTCGGCAATACCTGCTTGTATGGCGCAACAGGCGGAAAACTTTTCGCCGCCGGACGGGCAGGTGAGCGCTTCGCAGTACGCAACTCAGGCGCCATCTCCGTGGTCGAGGGAATTGGGGACAATGGCTGTGAGTACATGACTGGCGGAATAATCTGCGTTCTCGGCAGTACGGGAGTCAACTTCGGGGCTGGCATGACTGGTGGCTTTGCCTATGTACTCGATGAATTTGATGATTTCCGCAAGCGCGTCAATTCCGAACTGGTGGAGGTTCTTTCGATAGATATACTCGCTATCCACAAGGAGCATCTACGTGGCTTAATCACCGAACACGTCCAGCTGACGGGCTCCCAGCATGGAGAAAACATATTGGAGAACTGGTCACAATGGGTCAATAAATTTGCGCTAGTTAAGCCTAAATCCAGTGACGTCAGCGCGTTGTTGGGACACCGTAGCCGCTCTTCTGCTGAATTGCGGGTTCAGGCCCAGTAAGGAGTCAATAATGAGCCAGAATGTTTATCAATTTATCGACTTACAGCGTGTCGATCCACCTAAAAAATCGTTGAAAATCCGCAAAATAGAATTTGTGGAAATTTATGAGCCGTTCTCAGAAATTCAGGCGCAGGCGCAGGCTGATCGCTGCATTGCTTGCGGCAACCCATACTGTGAATGGAAATGCCCCGTCCATAACTATATTCCAAACTGGCTGAAACTCGCCAATGAGGGGCGCATCATTGAAGCAGCAGAATTGTCACACCAAACAAATAGCCTGCCGGAAGTTTGCGGGCGGGTCTGTCCGCAAGACCGCTTATGTGAAGGTGTCTGTACGCTGAATGATGATTTCGGCGCCGTGACTATCGGCAACATTGAGCGCTACATCAATGACACCGCCATCGCTATGGGCTGGAAGCCCGATATGTCGCATGTCATCCCGACCGGCAAACGTGTGGCTGTGATTGGAGCTGGCCCGGCAGGATTGGCCTGTGCGGATGTTCTGGCCCGTAACGGAGTTCAGGCCGTTGTGTATGATCGCCATCCTGAAATTGGTGGTTTACTTACATTTGGTATTCCCTCTTTTAAATTGGAAAAAGAGGTGATGATCCAACGGCGTGAAATGTTTTCTGGGATGGGCATTGAATTTCGCTTGAATACAGAGATAGGTAAAGATGTTACGCTGGCCGAGCTGACAAAAGAGTTTGATGCTGTATTTCTTGGTGTAGGCACATATCAATCCATTCATGCCGGACTGGAAAACGAAGATGCAAATGGAGTGTATGATGCCCTGCCTTTTTTGATCGCGAATACTCGCCAGCTGATGGGGTATCCTTCCCTGCCGGAACAGCCTTATATTGATATGAAAGGCAAGCGGGTGCTAGTGCTGGGCGGTGGTGATACTGCGATGGATTGCGTTCGGACTGCGGTTCGCCAAGGCGCAACCCGTGTGTTCTGCGCCTACCGGCGTGATGAAGAGAATATGCCCGGCTCCCGCCGTGAAGTAGTCAATGCCAGAGAAGAAGGCGTCGAGTTTCGTTTTAATCTCCAGCCAATCAGTATTGAAATTAACAGCACAGGGCATGTTTGTGGCGTCAAGGTCGTGAAAACACAAATGGACACCAAGGATGAAAAAGGTCGCCGCCAAGCCAAAATTATTGAGGATTCAGAATTCCTAATAGAGGCTGATGCCGTGATCATGGCTTTTGGTTTTCAGCCTCATACTATGAGCTGGTTGAATGAACATCAGGTAAATCTCGACCAGAAAGGGCGTATTGTTGCCCCTGAATCCAGTGAAATGCCTTTCCAGACCAGTAATCCAAAAATATTCGCCGGCGGGGATGCTGTACGTGGCTCCGACTTGGTCGTCACTGCCATTGCTGAAGGCAGAAAAGCCGCTTCAGGCATTTTGGATTACCTTGAAATATAATATTTAACCGCCTATTTATCCCCTTAACTATTTCTCCGGTCACTTGACCGGAGACAATTTTTTCAAATGAAAAGAATTTACAAATGAAAGTACTCTAGTTTTTTCTTTTCTTCTTACTACCAGATTGATTGTATTTTTTGAGTTTATTCGATTATTCTTGTAACCCAAAGTCAAATATTAAAATTTAATCTCCCACGCATTACAACAATACAACAATAGTGCAATACCGTAATACAGCAGTAAGGTTCATTTTTTTCGAAAAGAAAGTTTCTCAGTGTAACTGATTTAATAGACGCAACTTAAAAGATTATTAAAGTGAAATTACAGGAAGATAACATGCGCTTACTACTACAGACCCTCTTCTTTTCCCTCATCTCCTTGGCGAGTGTGCCATCCATTGCCAAGTTATCTACTCCTGATGAGATCATGCAGCAAGTGCAGGAAAGAGGCGTCAATTCTGTTGTAGCTGAATTAGGTGAAGAATACGAGCGTAATAGTATTGCCCATAATATTTCAACTGGTGATAATCAGTGGCTACAAATTGCTTTTAAGTTATATCCGAATATTCATCCCAAATTTTCAAAACAAATCCGTGAATCTCTATCAATTGCTTTGATAAATAATCCCAATTACGTATTAATGCTAACAACAAAACATCGTAATCTTTCAATTATGGATATCTGCGATATTCCTTCAACAATAAATGGGTCAAGGCAGCAGAAATCATTTATCCGGAAGGTAATAAATAGCCTAAAGGCAGCTGAGAAATCTAGTACTAGAACAAATAGGGATAACATCGAGATGTGTTTGTGGGAATTCGAAAAAATGGCCAGTAGCTATCTATAATTAACCTGAGATCGGTTTAAGCCATCACCTGAAGTCCTGTTTTTTCAGCATGGGTGATATTCAGTGATGGCTTTTTAGGTTTCAGACAATAGGC
>NZ_FORG01000002.1 GCF_900113945.1 Xenorhabdus mauleonii | reverse complement strand
ATGGCGTCGATTCAGAAATTACTGGTGGGGATAGACATCAAATCCACCAATTACATCCCTAACCGGCAGGGGTTCCGCATTGATGCCAAAACCGGATTTCTGGAAATCAACGGGTACGGCAATGGCTATCGCACGCAACTCAAAGATGCTGGCTTTTATATGTTTGATGCGAATGGTGTCGCATTAATTGAATTGGGGGTCTTTTTATGAGTGGTGTTGGGTTGAAAATAATGAATCCTCATGACGGGACTCATTTTGTGTTTAACAAGGACACGGCACCGGCGACCTTAACGTGGGTAGCTAATGTCGATAACCATACACCGGGAGCCAATGAGCGTGCTGAAACATGGACATGCCCTGTCAAAATTCCATCGGGTTATAAATCTGCCGTAGCTGCACAGAGAATGGCGGGGGTGGTGTTTTATTACGATGGTGACAACTTCCGCATTAACGGCGGAGAGGAGTTTTGTGACTACATTCAGAACGGGGAAACGGTCACGATTAAAAATATCGTACTCAAAAATCCCTTTAGCAGTGTGGGTAACATTGTCAAAATAATCGCTTACCCGCATAACCAAACGGGAAAAGCGGGGTTGAAAATCGGCGGTAATGTGAACTTTAATGTCGACATTCCCCACAGCGGTTTTTCTTATGTCTCCCATAAAGCTACCTTGAAAATCGAGGGGCGGGTGGATTTTTCGAAAATTGACCCCCGGCTCAATCTGGGGAATTGTCTGGCTTTTTTCCACACGGACGACCCTTACGCCATGATTTCCCTGTATCGCAGGACCAATACCGATGGCTATGACCTTTACTATGCCTGTACCGATCGCCGCAATGGCAACCGAACTTCGGCTACTTTCCGGGTGATTATTTTCTCGGATGTAGGGGCAGAGGGGCGATTTGGCAACGAGCGTTACGGGCTGCGGCTGAGGAATAGTCGGGGGCAGATCACTTTTTCGTCCGGCGTCGGGGTACTGACCCGGCCGACGGAAGTTTTTATTAATGCTTACAAACAAAATGAGCGCATTGTCGTTCCCGGCATTGCCCGACCCATGTATATCCCGTCTATGGTGGGAGAGCACTTTTGGGTATCAGATCGCAAAGGGTACATCCAGGAATTATGTGTAGGTAACTATGATGCTGGTTCAATTTGTATCGGTGCCTCCATGGTGGATAGTAAGCCCGGTTACCTCGGCTCTGTGGGTTATGGCACTGATTACACCTATATCACACAAAAGCCCGTCCTCATCTTGGATGCGAGTGACTATTTCCATTTCTAACCTCTCAGGAATTCATCTATGTACTATTCACAAGGCACAGTCAGTATGGTGTCCGGCTCGGCTATTGTCCGTGGCACAGGCACGAAGTTTAACGCGAATATTAACAGCGTTGCCCCCGGGCAAATAATGCTAATCCAGTCCGGCAAGGATAACCTGCTGCACATGATACAGGCGGTGAACTCCGATACCGAGCTGGTACTGGCGGATAAGGCCAGCGTCACCCTGAATAACGCCACCTATCAGATACAGGTGACTGTACCCGATTCTGTCTCAGACGGTGTTAGAAATATGGTGGCCAACAGCAGCTTTGTCGTCCAGTTCCTCCAGAACATGGACAAATGGATGTCACAAAGTGGGGTAGTGGATGTGACCTTACCGAACGGACAGACGGTAGCGTTGCAGTCGATTAGGGCATTGCAGGCGGCGGTAGAGGGAAAACTGGATAAGCGCCAGAATGGGGCAGATATTCCGGATAAAAACGCGTTTGTGGGGAATATTGGATTAAGTGATGTGTTGAAAGTGGGGAATTATGGCGTGGGTACCGATGCAATGTTTGCTCAGTCATTTATGGGGGACACGAGGGATACTAAATATCATACTGGATTTTATGGATATTCGCCGAACACCGCTAATCAGCTGGGCAATCATGGTTCTGTTATCAAAACCGCTTGGAGCTTTAATAATTATCAACTGATTATATTACCCAATTATGGTAAAACAGTGATGTATGTTCAGCGATGCGATAATGGCAAGCCGTGGGAAACCTACACTGTGATGACCTCTAATATGTGGACAGTAGACGTCAGTGGATATTACAAAAAATCCTCCCCCATCCTCCAAATCTTCCCCGACGGCACCTTTACCACCAATGACAAATCGGAAGGGGCCACGGTCACCAAACTCGGTACCGGCCATTATCAGATAGACGGTATCCTTGGCTATAACGCGGATGGGGCGTGGGGTGTCCACGGCGGTATCTCTTCCCCGAAGAACAACAACGGGCTTGAACTTATCTACATTGATGACCGGGTGGAAAAAGACGGCAGCATCACGATTGAGACATTCCACCGTCAGCACAGCCATTTACCGGAGCGCTTTCAAAACAAACGGATAAAATCCATAGTGGACGGTGAAAAGGTCTACTATGCGGATGGAGAACCCTGTGATATTCCCGAAGGGTGTCGCTTGGATGTCCGTGTCCAGATGCCGGCGGATTCGGTGTGGAATTTGAGGGAGAAAGCGCAAGATTCGGGTTAGTAGTAGAGGCGTTTACATTAATTCAACTTGTTTTAATTCACAAGGCAAATACAAAAGTATAAATAAACGCCAATTAATTATAAATGATTAGCAATTGTAATAAAGCTCATACAAACCGCATCGATATTAATAAAAGAGAAATGAAAATAAAATAGTGTCATTCGATTAAATGCTATTTCGAATAATAATTAAATCTCGTTTTATGGGATTTTAAACATAAGCAATATAGAGTTAGGTTAATTAAGGGATGTTATGTATAACAAAAATTTTGATTATTTGAAGTTATTAGAACTTGATGTTTGTACTATGTGCGGGGAAAAGGACTGCCCGTGGAAGAAAGGACATAGCTTTATGGCAAAACGAATGAATGAACTAGTGGATGCTTATTTTCGCGGAGATATGGGGAAAGTAAAAAAATTATATATTCAGCGGTTTAGTCAGATGCGAGGCGTTTTTCTTTCCACTCTTTCTCCCGCGGTAGAGACAAATGATAGCATGAGTTCTATTGGATTGTTTAATCATTATAGAGGAAACTCAGGCACAGGAATAACCTTGGGCAGAATAGGCGTACAAGACAAAATTAGCAATTTGGTAAAAACACCGGGAGCGTTTAAAAAAGAAAGTGGGTCTAGTATTCACTCTCGTTTTATTTCACAAATTAAAAATGGTGAGCGAGTTGATTTTAAAAATCATTATGCTATTGGTTCTGAGTCCAGACATATGAATGATCCATTATGGGCGATAGGTGGTGCGACTATCAGTGGTGAGTTAACTGATATTAAAGTACAGCCCAACGGAAGTGGATATAATTTATCTGGTGTAATAAATTATAACCTTTATGATAATTTTACAGATCCCTATGATATGAAGGATATTATTGGGAGAGAGTGGAATCCAAACGGAACTCCATTTGATATAACAGGAAAATGGAAAGAGCCTGTCAATTTTGATGTCGAAAAAAGTGTATATGATAATAAAATTAAACCACTAATTGATAAGCAATAGCCGTTCTCTGCATAAACGTCGTGCAATTAATGCACGACATTATAAAATAATTCAGAAAGATATAAAAAACAGTAAAGCAATATAGGGGAAGAAATTTCAACCAAAATAAAAACAATGGAAACTAATAGCGATGATACTATTGTTTTTTTTAGTTTCCTATCTAGAATAAAAAAATAACTGACTACTGAGAATAATAAAAAGAAAACAACAAAGTTTATTGCCTTTAATAAAACGAAAATCATTTTTGTACTCTTTGTCTGACAAATTTCCTGCAATCATATACCCAACTAACTGAAAATCATAGTCTCCACCAATGGTGGTGGGATATTATCGCATAAGTAGATACGGGATTACTCATATGTAAAAGAGCAAATTTCTGCCCTATAGTGTTTCATTCCCATCGTGAAACCAATCTTCGCTTTTTTGGCAAAATTATACTTAACCGCTAAATTCCATCAAAAAATTTGAATATTCAAAACCACTGTTTATATGCACAGAAAAAGGATGGTTAGGTGATGGATTTCAGCTGTGGATTTTTCAGGCTTTATTGTGATGATTGTTCTTCAATATCGGTTTTGGGAAAAGTGAATGAAGGGGAAGTGAGATCCAAAACGGGCAAAAATGACACGTATTCTTGTTACGCTTTATTACAAATAGAAACACATTAGCCATGAATAAAAACACCTCAGAGGGAAATCTGAGGTGTCTTAAATTTAACTCCACGTGCATTTTACGTGCACTTTGAAGTCCTTTTACTGTCATGACAGTGACCAATCAACTTTGCTAACTTCATGTTTTTCAAGTTGTTGTCCTGATACTGTCCAACCAAATTTGGTGGAGCTGGCGGGAGTTGAACCCGCGTCCGAAATTCCTACATCCTCGGTACTACATGCTTAGTCTAGTCTTTACATTCACCTGCCAGCTGCGGACAGACACGCCACTAACAAACTAGCCTGATTGGATTTAACGCTTCAACCCCAGGCAAGGCATCCACGCGATCTCTTTTGGGTTTGACCTCTCTTGATCCCCGTCCTAAGAGCGGAGGCTAGGGAGAGAGGGCTCTGCGCAGGTTATTAAGCTGCCAGTGCGTAGTTTTCGTCGTTTGCGACTATTGTTTTGCGGCTTTTAACGAGGCCAACCGCCCCTCGGCATGCACCTTGGGTTTCGCGAATCCCGTCGAATCCAGAATCAGCCCCAAGTATGTTAAACGCGAGTATATCAGAATATTGAGAGATAACGCTAGAGGTTAACGCCCAGAATTCTTCATAATTCGCGCTTTGTCTAATTTCCATTCACGTTCTTTGATATCTGAACGTTTATCGTGCTCTTTTTTACCTTTTGCTACACCAATTTTGAGTTTGCTCCAGGCATTTTTCCAATACATGGAAAGTGCAACGATGGTATAGCCTTCGCGATTGATTCGACCATACAGTGAATCTAATTCACGTTTGTTAAGTAGTAATTTGCGTGACCGCGTCGGATCGCAAACTACGTGAGAGGAAGCGACATTCAATGGCGTGATTGTGGCGCCAAAAAGATAAGCATCACCATCTTTGAGCAAAACGTAACTCTCACTGATGTTAGCCTTGCCAGCGCGCAGTGATTTGACTTCCCAACCTTGTAGGGATAAACCGGCCTCAAATTCTTCTTCGATGAAGTATTCGTGGCGGGCTCGTTTATTCATGGCAATTGTTGCCGAACCGGGTTTGTGTGCTTTTTTCTTTGTCATAATGCGTTGTATTATACTGTATGCGTTAGTGAAAGAAATCTCTTCTGCGTGATATTTAGCGACAAGTGCACATTTTTTGCTCTAAATGTCATCAGGTTTTTATTTAACCACTTTTAAGTGATATTATTCGGCGCTGTTACGTTTTACAGGAAATGATATGCCACAGATTAGTCGCTCTGCGCTAGTACCTTACAGCGTGGAACAAATGTATAAATTGGTCAATGATGTAATGTCTTATCCGGATTTTTTACCGGGGTGCGTCGGTAGCCGTGTAATAAGCAGCAGTGATAATGAAATGACGGCTTCTGTTGAGGTTTCAAAGGCGGGGATCAGTAAGACGTTCGTAACACGTAATACATTATTTGATAATAAAAGAATCAATATGCAGCTTGTTGATGGCCCTTTCCGTAAATTAATGGGGGGCTGGCATTTTACTCCGCTAAGTGAGGATGCCTGCAAGGTTGAATTGCATCTTGATTTTGAATTTACCAATAAGTTGATCGAATTGGCTTTCGGTAAGGTTTTTAAAGAACTAGCCAGTAATATGGTTCAGGCGTTTACTCAACGCGCCCGCGAGGTCTACAGTGTCTGAAATCAATATCGAAGTCGTTTATGCGCTGCCAGAACGGCAATATCTGTTTAATGTGAAATTGTCGCAAGGATCAACTGTCGAGCAGGCGATTGTTGCATCGGGCCTTTTAACATTACGTAATGATATCGATTTGACGAAGAATAAAATTGGGATTTATAGTCGGCCAGCCAAGCTGAGCGATATTTTGGAAGAAGGGGATCGAGTGGAGATTTATCGTCCCTTGATTGCAGATCCAAAAGAAATGCGCCGTAAGCGGGCTGAACGCGCGAAAAATAATACCCAATAATAGATATTTATTCGCCAGAATGTTTACTGGCGAATAAATAGAATCCATAACTCACTTATTTTCTGACAGTGATTTCTCATTCTTGATATTAGTCAAAGTACCATTGCTATCGAAGGAAAGCGTCAGGGTTTCCTGAGTGGCTTTTTCATGTCCTGGTTGTTGGCGGAATACGTAATACCAGGTTTGGCTTCCAAATGGATCGGTCAGCATAGGTGTTCCCAAGGTGTAAGCAACTTGCTGTTGGGTCATTCCCTTCTGGATTTTTGATACCGCAGCCGGTGTCAGGTAATTCCCTTGATTAATATCAGGACGATAAACAATTCGCTCAAACATGGAGCAACCCGCAGTCAGCATAACAAGTGATACAGTAGCGGCAGTCAACAATTTACAGCGCATAGTAATTACATTCCTTTAGGAGTCAGGCCGTCGATAATAATAAACATTGAAGAGATTGAAAACCTCTACGCATTTATACCCGTTGTCTTTCGAGCTACATTTTTATTGGCAACACTTGCTCACCCCGGCCACCGTTTTTATAAACAGACGGTTATCTCTGCTCCGGGGATTAATGCGAGTTTTCTGCCTTTCAGCATAGGCCAGCCTTTGTCCGGGCAAATTTGTTCCCTTCCCGCCGCGCTGTGCCTTGAAATCCATCGGGTATACCTATGACTTCAATTATACAAAAAAGTTGTATTATTTTATGCCGCTAACAGCTCTTTTGCATTGGCAAGGGTATTTTTTGTCACTTCATTGCCTGCCAGAAGTCTTGCCAGCTCTTGGAGGCGTGCTTTTTTGTCCAATAGTTGCATTCGGGTTTCTGTCTCTTCACCATCAGTTTGTTTACTGACATAAAAGTGTTGATGACCACATCCAGCAACTTGCGGTAAATGTGTGACACACATAACTTGTGTCGATTCACCCAATTCACGTAGCAAACGGCCAACAATTCCTGCCGTCGGGCCACTGATACCGACATCCACTTCATCAAAGATGAGTGCAGGTGTTTCCATTTTTTTGGCAGTAATTACTTGAATTGCCAAAGCAATACGGGAAAGCTCACCGCCCGATGCAACTCTCGCGAGTGGCTGGTGGGGCTGACCGGGGTTGGTTGTTACATTGAATTCGACTTTGCTGGCGCCATCAATATTTAAATGTTCGGGTTCAAAGGTGATATCGATGGTAAAACGGCCGTGCGGCATGGAAAGTTGATGCATGCTGCCTGTGATTAGCTGACTTAACTCCACAGCATATTTCTGACGAACATGGTGAAGTTTTTCTGCGACGGTCAGGGCCTGTTGATAATGCTGACTGACAAGTTCACTAAGATGAGCACAATCATCTTCCTGCTGAGATAACTGATGTTGCTCTTCCAGCAATTGCTGGTGTAAGGCTGGCAGCTCTTCCGGTGTGACATGGTGTTTACGCGCCATACTGATTTGCTGGGAAATTTTTTGTTCCAGTTCAAACAAGCGGTTAGGGTCTAATTCCAGTTGATCACTGTAATGACGCAACTCATCACTGGCTTCGTTAATTTGGATGGTCGCTTCTTCCAGCATATTAAGCAGCTCATTGAGTTTATGATCCATGCTGGCAAGGTCTGTCAGTTCATTACGTGCGTAACTAAGCAGGCTGACAATATTCTGTTCATCATTATCACTGAGGATTTGAAGAATATTCTGGCTGCCGGACAAAAACTGACCACAGTTTGCCAGCCGTTTATATTCACTGTCTTGTTCTTGATAATCACCAGGCTGTGGTGATAATTCGTTCAGTTCTTTCAGATGATATTCCAGTAATTGCTGGCGTGAACGACGTTCAAGGGCTTGCTGCTGGAATTGTGAAAGAGCCTGACAGCTTTGGCGCCATTGTTGATACGCCTGCTTCATCTCATTTTGGAGATCATAATCGCCGGTGTAGATATCCAGTAAACGTCTTTGATGGCGACTTTCCAACAGTAATTGATGGGCATGTTGCCCATGAATTTGAATCAGGTGTGAACCTAATTCACGTAGCTGAGAAAGTGGTACAGCCGTGCCGTTGATAAAACCGCGAGATCGCCCATCAGCAGCAATGGTTCTGCGCAGTAAGCACTCATTATCATCATCAAAGTTGCCATCAAGTTGGTGCTCTTCGAGCCATTTGCGGGCAGAAGGGGCATCAGCCAAAGAAAAGCGAGCACAAAGATCAGTACGGGGAGCACCTGCGCGAACCACATTGGCTTCGCCACGATTACCAAGACATAAACCCAATGCATCAATTGCGATGGATTTACCGGCTCCGGTTTCCCCAGTTATTGCCGTCATTCCTGAGCGGAAATCGATTTCAAGTTCACGAACGATAGCAAAATTACTAATGGTCAACTGAGTCAGCATCGTGCTCCTCCTGCTTTTCAATGTTATAAAAACATGTCACGTTGATAAAAACACGTTGCTTTTATAAAAAAACGTTACTGATATACAAAAACGTCACTTATATGGAAACATGTCACTTGCATAAGCACATGAGACTGTGTATAAAAACATGTCTGTGCTTCCATACAGTATAAACTGGTTTTTTATACAGTAAAGTAGGGAGCTCCCGTTTTTAGAACATTTTTTTTGACCAACCCAATTTTGTACTCAATGTATTGAAGTAATTATAATCTTTCGGGTGAATTAAATGCAGGTTATATTCACTGCGCTTAATGATGACCTCCTCACCATCCTGAATCGGCAAGACGATTTGGCTGTCACAACTTACTTCATAATCGCTGCTGTTTTGAGAAAATTTCAGTCGAATGCTGCTTTCACTGCTGATAACCAGCGGGCGGGCTGAAAGTGTATGTGGAAACATGGGCACCAGCACAATGGCATTCAGGTTTGGTGTTAATATTGGCCCCCCTGCTGAAAGGGAATATGCGGTCGATCCCGTAGGCGTGGCGATTATCAGGCCATCTGAGCGCTGAGAAAAAGCAAAGCGCTCATCGATATAGACTTCGAACTCGATCATATGGGCAACTTTACCCGGATGGAGTACCACTTCGTTCAAAGCAGTGCTGCGTCGGGGTTTGTGTCCTTTTTTCGTGACCTGAGCTTCCAGCAGAAAGCGTTTTTCGCTGTGGTATTCCCCGGCCAGCACTTCGGAAAGTTGCTGTAAGGCGTTATCGGGATCTAAATCAGTCAGAAAACCTAAATTGCCTCGGTTGATACCAATGACTTTGATGTCATAGCGCGATAAAACTCTGGCAGCACCGAGCATATTGCCATCTCCACCGACGACAATAATAAGATCGGCAATTTTACCGATTTCTGTCAGCCCCCCCGTTTGGGCGTCTTTTAAGTTAATATCTCTTGCAACCTGTCTGTCCACAATGACGCAATAACCCTTGGAGACTAGCCAATGATAGAGCATTTCATGGGTAGCCAAAGCTTCGGGATGACGTGGACGACCGACAATACCGATGCATTTGAATTCATTATTCATTGCTGTTATTTCCTTCAGCATATGGTTTTGCCCTCACAATATGATGGATTCCCTTGAATCCCGCGTTTTCATCCCCATAATAAGCGAGAATGGCGAAGATAATACAAAATACGCGGAGATATTCATGAGTAGTAAAGACCAAAAAGTACCTGACGAGCAAGTCTCAGAAAATACAGAAAATGTATTAGATCAACAAATGAATACTGAACAAGCAGATACACCAGAGGCTGAAAACATTGTTGACCCGCGTGTTGCTGAGCTGGAAGAACAGCTGAAACAGGCTCAGGTTAACGAGCGTGACGCAATGTTACGTGCGCGTGCCGAGGTGGAAAATATCCGTCGTCGTACTGAGCAGGATGTGGAAAAAGCCCATAAGTTTGCATTGGAAAAATTTGCCAATGAGCTTCTGCCAGTTATCGATAATTTGGAACGTGCACTGGAAGCTGCTGATCGTACGAATGAAACATTGCTGCCAATGGTTGAAGGTATTGAACTGACTCTGAAGTCTTTTATCGATGCCGTAGGTAAGTTCGGTATTGAAGTGGTGGGTGATATCAATGTGCCTTTCAATCCTGAAGTGCATCAAGCAATGACCATGATGGAATCTGAACAACATGAACCAAACCATGTCATGTTGGTAATGCAGAAAGGCTATATCTTAAATGGTCGCTTATTGCGTCCTGCGATGGTTGCTGTTTCTAAATAAAGTTACGCTATTCGTGATTGTAATGCCGCCCTTTAGATGGCGGCATTTTTGTAGGCAAAAGCCAGTTATTGAGGCAACTGAGGTGTCCAATCTATCGGAGTCAGGCCTTGATTCTCCAACAGTGCATTTGCCTGTGAGAAATGTTTGCAGCCTAAGAAACCACGATGGGCTGACAGTGGCGAAGGGTGTGGCGCTTTCAAAACATGGTGGCGTTGAGTATCAATAAAACGGCCTTTTTTCTGGGCATGTGAACCCCAAAGCAAAAAAACCACTCCGCTACGATGTTTATTGATGGCTTCTATCACTTTATCGGTAAACGTTTCCCAGCCCAAATTGGCATGGGAATGTGCATTTCCGCGTTCAACCGTCAGCACGGTATTGAGCAATAATACTCCTTGTTTTGCCCAGCTAACCAAATAACCATGATTGGGGCGGGTGAATCCCGCAATATCTGATTCCAGCTCTTTGTACATATTGACGAGAGAAGGAGGGGCAGGAATACCTGGTTGTACTGAAAAAGCCAATCCGTGTGCTTGATTTGGGCCGTGGTAAGGGTCTTGTCCCAGAATCACCACTTTTACATCAGCCAATTCGGTATAGCGGAATGCGTTGAAAACATCCTGCTGTGGCGGATAAATGGTTTTGCCGGCTTGACGTTCGTTGGCAACATAAGCCAATGTATCAACGAAATAAGGCTCTTTTTTTTCATTGCCGATGACATCGTGCCATGTAATAGGTGCGGACATAACCTAACCTTTTTTAGATGATTATCAGATGGGTTTAAGCTTACCGATTTCTTGTCCACAGGGAAACTATTTAATTGCCTGCGTTTTTATTTCAGCGTCACTATTCTGTGCCTGATTTTTTATTTTCCATATTGAATGAAATTTTATTTTTTAAATAAATTAAGCTTGAATATGCTCGATAAGACATTTTTTATAAAAATGACATGAAAAATAAAAATAATTTAAATAAGTTCAATGTCGGGAAAGTAAAGTTTTGCAGTTAACGTGGTAAATAATTATCCAGAGGGATTCTGATAAATTATGGGATATACCCTATTAATTTCAAGTTTCAGGAAGCAACGTATTATCATCCCGCGTCACGGGATGATAATACGTGCACCTTGAAGTACGATACGTATAAATAATTCAAAGAAAGGGATGTTTGATTTTAGGTTGAGAGTGCCATATTTATTACGCTAATTAATAAGTTATATCAATGTGATTCAGGGGGAGAAATAAAAAAGATAATGATTTTTTACGTAATAACCATTTCTTGTGTGGTTTCGTTATGTAATTTTGTTATGTAATATAGTTATTGCGATATTGTTATTATGGATTAAATTGTTATTTATTATAATAACAACAGGTAATTAATTGACTTCAATCAAAGAATCATCTCATTTGCACTGGTATACAGGAAATCAAGAACGGTGCTTTGATTAAATAATGGTTTGACTAACTAACCAAGATGATGAAGTTGGAGGTATAAATGATTACTGGGATTCAAATTACTCAATCTGACAATGCAGCATTGATGAACTCTTTCTGGCTGTTGGATGATGAGAACAATGAAGCACGTTGTATTTGCGCGAAAGCAGGATATGAGGAAGGCCAGATCGTTGCTAAAGATGAGCTGGGGCAGTTTGAATATCGCGAAATTCCGTTGGAAGTCAAACCAACTGTACGTGTGGAAGGTGGCCAGCATCTAAATGTGAATGTCCTGCGCCGTGAAACTCTGGAAGATGCGGTAAAACATCCTGAAAAATATCCTCAGTTGACTATTCGTGTCTCTGGTTATGCAGTGCGTTTTAACTCATTAACACCAGAACAACAGCGTGATGTTATCGCGCGTACTTTTACAGAAAGCCTATAATTTATATATAGATAAAAGAATTAAAAGGGGGGGGGAATTCCCTTTTTTATTTGGGTTATATACCCTATTAACTCCAAGTTTCAGGAAGCAACGTATTATCATCCCGCATCGCGAGATGATAATACATGCACCTTGAAGTACGACGCGTATAGAGGGATATTCAATTCCATATATAATTTATGGAATTTAAAATTGTTAAATAAAAACTAAAATTGTTGTAATGATGTTAAAAATTCTGCCGATAGAGAATTTAGGTTTCCGTTATACCTAACCTGAATAATCTGTAGGAGAATTTTATGTCTATATCATTAAACACCAGTTTTTTCAGTGAATTAGGATTATCTTCATTAAAAGGAAATTTTCTGCAACCAGAATCTAACTCTCCAGTTGCGCCATCATCAGATAAAATTGAGCAGGTCTCCTCTTCAAACATTTCACTTTCGGAAAACACCAAGCAAGCGAACGCGCTTTACCAGTCTCTGATTAATAATCTCAGTGTCAGTACGATGGCATTGCCTCAATTGACTCCCAATGATATTGCAGGAAAACAGTCTCAACGAATCGACTATGAGCTGACCTTGGTAACACGTGATGTTTATCGAGGGCAAAGTTTGGGGATCCCCGGTTTTGAGCGTTTGTCTGATGAAGATTTGGCAAAAGTGGGTATCGATCCTGATGGGTTGAATGATGATTCAACAGGGTTTCAAGCCGGAGTATATAAACATAATGGGTTATATATTGTCTCTTTCACCGGTTCGAATGAGTTGAAGGATTTTATGGCAAGTATTCGTCAGGGGCTTGGTTACAATGAAGAACAATATAATCAAGCCGTTGAATTGGCGAATAAAGCATTAAAGGCATTCGGCGAGAATATTATTTTCACTGGCCACTCATTGGGGGGAGGGCTGGCGAGTGTCGCTGCATTGGCAACGGGGAAACCCGCGGTTATCTATAATTCCGCAGGAGTTTCGGATTCTACTCTGAAAAATATGGGGTTATCACCTGAAGTTGCCCGTGAATTGGCGGAAAGTGGCTTGATTCGGCATTATTCTGTTCAGCACGATTGGTTAGGCGGCTTACAGAAAACGCTGCCTCTTCCTCAAGTACTGGGAAATACGATAGAACTTGAATATGAGTATGAATGGGGCAGTATTCTGGATGTTTTGCCTCATCGATATGGGTTGCACGCGTTTAAGGCGCATTTCTTGGAGGCTGTTTTGGAATTAATGACGGAACAGAAACCTTGGCTGAATAAAGGCGGTACTATGTTAGCGTCGTTAGCATCTATGGAAAGTGCTAATGATAGCTCTGTGGAAAGCGCTATTGGAGGCGACAGCACAGACGCTCATGTTATGTCTATGCAAGCCTTGGCCCTGTCTGTAGATGAACCTGCAATGAGCAGCCAATTTGAGGAAATTTATCAACAAATCATATCGCAGCGAAGTGAGAAAAATTATTTAGCATAGTATTTTTACTCTGTATCGTATTTGAGCAACGTGAGTCAAGAGGCGAAGTTGCCAATAACTTCGCCCTTGAATTCCGTTTCTTGTCTTTTTATCAGCACCGAAAAGAAGCCTCTGTGCTTTCTTTATAGCAGTAGATTTATGGAAGCAGGAGATAGAACATTTGTTGTCAGAATGGATGAGACAAACAGACAAGTTATTTTCCGGTCTTAAAATATATCCCGCTGTTTTTCAAAATTTCCGGTGATTTGCCACTTCTCATGTTTGATTTATTTAAAATACTCAATAGAATAATTGAATATTTACTTGGGTAATTTTATTCCGCAAATGAGGAAATTCTCTTCAATGGCCCGCAAAAGATAGGCCAGGGGGGATTTCTGTCTTTGCAAGTGCTGAATACTGTTATCTCAATTCGCTTTAAACTGGGTTCATTATTGTAGCTGCCGGCCCTGCTTAGAAGGGATTGATTCCGAAGTGGTATGTTTTGATTGGGTGTAATACCCGCTACCGGGTTGAAGGTTAATCTGATGAAAAGTACATACAATATCTTAGGTATTTCAGGTAGCTTACGTGAAGCATCAATGAATACTCTTTTTTTGCGTGCTATGGGTCGGGTTTGCCCTAAAAATATAAATTTTGAGATTTATTCTAGTTTGGATGCCATTCCTCCTTTCAATGCAGACAACGAAGACAAAAATCTTCCTGAAGTTTCGCACTGGCGCAATGCGCTGAGTATGGGCAGATTTAATTCTGTTGGTTAGCCCGGAATACGCAAATGGTGTGTCTGGAATGATGAAAAACGCACTGGACTGGATAGTTAGCAGTGGAGCATTAGTCGACAAACCACTGGCCTTTCCCAATATCGCAACTCGTGCAGAACTTGCCCAGTCACACCTCACTGAAACGCTGCAAACTATGGGCTACCGTCTGATAGAGGAATGCAGTCCCCGCGCAACACTTGCTGCGCCTTATGTACTCCTTGATGCTACTGAGGAGATGTTGGCCGAGCACCCTGACATCGGGCCCTGATTGAAAACGCTATGGGGCAACATTGAAAACAGTTTGGCTGCATTACGCTGAATGCTGGGATTTTTTCGTATTTATGGTGGCTAAGGAAGGAGTTTGAACCCGTTTTAATCTGGCAGATACCTGTATAAAAAGCGGTAGCTGCCAGATTGGATTCGGGCTAATGAATCTGGCAATTAATCCTCATTGGTTTCAGCCAGTTCTGGTTTCGCTTTACCCGAAGGAGTGCGTCGTTTACCGATATTTTTACTATCGCGATGACGAACTTTGACCCGTTTTTTCTTCTCGCCTTCTGTTTTTTTCTTCTCTTTGCGCTTTTCCAAGACTTTTTTGGAAGGTTTGTAGCTCGTCTTCTCACTTGGCGCTTTGGTTTGCGGACGCAATTCATCGATAACCCGCATTTTCAAAGGCTCGTTGAGGTAACGGCTGATTTTTCCTAACAGAGGATGGTCATGTGCTTCAATCAGGGCAATGGCAATTCCTTTACGGCCTGCGCGCGCTGTACGGCCTATACGATGCAAATAAACATCGGCAGTGCGGGGCAGATCGAAGTTAAAGACGTGGCTGACATTTTCAATATCCAATCCACGGGAAGCAACGTCGGTTGCGACCAATACCTTAACTCTGCCATCATTCAGGCGTTTCACGGCATCTGTACGTTTGGCCTGAACCATTTCTCCTTCAAGGAAACTGGCTTGAATACCTGCTTGGCTTAACCATTCAACCAATTCACGCACACGCTCGCGTTTACGCACGAAAACAATGGATTTTGTAACGTCAGGCTGCTGGAGGAGATTACACAGCAAGGCCGTTTTATGCTCCAGCGTATCGGCGCGGTAATAAAATTGCTGGATTTTCTTGCGCTCACGGCGAGAAGGTTCTGCATCTATCTCAACAGGATCGGTCAGCAGGCGCTCGGCAAAGTCACGGATCGCTTCACCTTCCATCGTTGCTGAAAACAGCATCGTTTGCTTGCGCCAGCGAGTTTCTCCCGCAATGGTTTCGACGTCGTTGGCAAATCCCATATCCAGCATGCGATCCGCTTCATCAAGGATTAATGTTTCCACCGCGCGGCAGTCGAAGTTTTCTTCTTTAATGTATTGCAGCAAACGCCCGGTCGTTGCGACAACAATATCTTGATTCTCACTGAATACTTCAGCGTGATTCATATAAGCGACACCACCGGTGATGGTGGCGATATCCAGATGAGTATGAGCGGCAAATTCTTTTGCTTGCTCCGCTACTTGCATTGCCAGTTCACGGGTTGGCGTCAAAATCAGGATACGTGGCGGCCCCGATTTTTTGCGGGGAAAATCTAATAAATGCTGTATTGCCGGCAACAAATAGGCAGCAGTTTTGCCTGTACCAGTTGGTGCGGAGCCGAGGACATCACGCCCATCCATAGCAGCAGGAATGGCAGCCTCTTGAATTGCGGTCGGGCGTTCGTAGCCTTTGTCGTTCAACGCTTCAAGCAGGGATTCATCAAGTTCGAATTCGGAAAAGTTTGTCGCAGTCATCATATACCTCTGTTTGGGGCGCCGATTATAAACAGGTTGGGCACATTCTTCATCCTATAAAAACACCAATGTGCAGGTTGCTTTTATCTGCGGGCCATAAGATTTATGCTATGGCAAATTGTAATTTCAGCAGATATGACTCATGGCATCGATACATAAACCCGTTTTTCGCCGCGGTGGTTTTACATTTAAACAGTTCTTTGTTGGGCATGATAAATGCGCAATGAAAGTCGGGACGGATGGTGTGTTATTGGGAGCCTGGGCACCAGTATATAACAGGAAAAGATGTCTGGATATTGGGTGCGGCAGTGGTTTGATTTCATTGATGATAGCCCAGCGGACAAAAGAAAATATGGTTATTGATGCCGTGGAGCTGGATGAATTAGCGGCAATGCAGGCCGTTGATAATGTCGAACAATCTCCGTGGCCTTCCCGCATCAAGGTTTACCAGCAAGATATTCATGATTTTACTCAGCAGGTTGCACAACAGTATGTGCGTCAGGAAGAAACGCAGGAAAAAAATCATGCCCAATATGATTTAATTGTCAGCAATCCTCCCTATTTTGCCCCTGCTGTTGCATGTCGGAATGAAGCACGCAATCAGGCCCGCTATACAGAATCATTGACCCATCAAGGATTGTTGGAATGTGTTCAAAAGTTAATTACTCCATCCGGGTTATTTTGTGTCGTCTTGCCCTATGACATTGGGGAGTTTTTTGAAAAAATGGCGTTGAATCTGGGATGGTTTACTCATTATCGAGTGAATATTCGTGACAGAAAGGATAAACCATTGCATCGGCTGTTATTGGGATTATCCCGGCAAAATCAGCAGGAACCCCAAATATGTGAATTGGCAATCCGCGCAGTGGATGGCTCATACTCAGATGAATTTCGCCAGTTAGTGACAGATTTTTACTTTCATTATTGATAATGTTAGGGCCACTCAGTGAGTGGCAATTATGTAGCGGAAATTGTGCGGATAAAATTGGTTTTGTCTCGTAATGGCTATTTTGCCATTAACGATGTTTGCAATTTCCGCAATTAATGAAGCAACACATCCATTTTCTCGGATTAAAATCGAGTGTCCCGTGAAATTGAAGCTATGATTTGTACTAGCCTCATGCAGTAAATTTTACATAATTAATTTTTGAATTTTGGTGCGACGATTAAGAGAATACCCCCTTCCAAGGCATGGATAATTAAAGTCTTAACATGCTGCCCGGAGGGAAATGAGCAGCACTGACCAAGCAATTTGAAAGACAAAATGCATTGCCATTTAAAGATATGTGATACGAAAGAACAGGTGGCAGTAATATAAAATTACAGTCAAAGTTGAACTTCACAGTAAATTGATGCTCAAAGTCATGCTTGCTCAGAAAAGCAGGGTTTCATATAGGATCAGTGAGCATGAATGTGGAGTTTTACCTCAGGAGAGTGAACCTCGGATGAGCGAGCAGTTAACGGATCAAATGCTGGTCGAAAAGGTCCAAAAAGGCGACCAAAAAGCATTTAATTTGCTGGTCACAAGATACCAGCATAAAGTAGCGAGCCTGCTTGCTCGCTATGTGCCTCAAAGTGATGTCCCGGATGTTGCTCAAGAGGTTTTCATCAAGACTTATCGTGCGCTTTCATCTTTCCGTGGAGATAGTGCTTTTTATACATGGTTGTATCGTATCGCTGTTAATACCGCGAAGAACTATTTGGTTGCTCAGGGGCGGCGTCCGCCATCCAATGATCTGGATGCCAACGACGCAGAAACTTACGATATGTCAAGTTCGTTAAAAGAAATTTCGAACCCTGAGAACTTAATGTTGTCTGAAGAGTTAAAGGAAGTAGTTTTCCGTACGATTGAATCGCTGCCGGAAGATTTGCGGGTAGCGATTACACTAAGGGAATTGGATGGGTTGAGCTATGAGGAAATAGCTGAAATCATGGAATGTCCTGTCGGTACAGTACGGTCACGCATTTTCCGGGCAAGGGAAGCCATTGATAATAAAGTTCAGCCGCTAATCCAACAGTAGTGGGACAAAACAATATTTAAGGGTACTTTGGCATGCAAAGAGAAAAACTTTCCGCATTGATGGATGGAGAAGCTCTTGATAATGAAGTAATTCATTTGGTCTCTGAAAATGCAGATATGCAAAAGCAGTGGGAAAGATACCACCTTGTTCGTGATATAATGCGTGGTGAGATAGGGAAAGTGGTGCATCTTGATATTGCAAGTCAAGTAGCATTGGCACTGGAAAAAGAGCCTATTCACATCAATCCAGCGGCTGTTTTAGAGTCCCAGCCAAAACCTGAAACGTGGGCCAAGCTACCATTTTGGGCAAAAATTCGTCCATGGGCTAGCCAGATTTCACAAGTCGGTATGGCTGCATGTGTATCTTTGGCGGTGATCATTGGTGTCCAGCAGTACAATAGTGATAACGGTACTGAAACGGATACGCAATTTGATACCCCTGTTTTCAATACATTGCCCGTGATGGGTTCAGCTTCCCCTGTGGGCTTGGCTGCGCCAGTGGATGATGATGCCTTCGGCGGTGATTTAAATATGCGGGTCAGGGAAAGCAATAAGCGTATTGATGCAATGCTACAGCAGTATGAACTTGACCGACGCATCCACGCTGAACAAAATCAGAAAGCAATACAGAGTGATAAGCCATCTGGAGTGCAGGCACAACAACAGTAATGAAACGTGTTTGGTTTTTCATTCTATTATCAGCGGGTAGCCTATTTAATCCCCTCAAAGCTTCGGCACAAGAAAGCAATGCCGAAGCTTTGTTGCAGGAAATGAACAGTGCTGTACAAACACTGAACTATGAGTTAGGTTTCATTAACTTATCGCAGCAGTTTCTCATCCCTCTGCGCTATCGCCACGCTATTATTGGCGGTCAACCCATTGCTCAAATCATACAGATGGATGGTTCACGTCGCGAGATTGTCCAGCGCGGGAACCAAATCAGTTATTATGAACCGGGGCTGGATTCATTCAGTTTGCAGGGCAATCATATCGTTGATTACTTCCCGCCGATCATTTTTGCCAATGTTGCACAATTGCAGAAATACTACCGCTTTATTGATGCGGGGAGTTCGCATGTCGGCGATCATCCCGCGCACTTTGTCCGTATCATATCGAAAGATGATTCCCGCTATAATTATAACCTTCTGATTGATGAGAAAAATCATCTGCCTTTGCTCATTGAATTGTTGGACAGAGATAATATTACTGTCATTGAGCAATTTCGTGTCGTTTCATCGACGGTGAGTGACTACATTAAAAATGATTTGAATGCGATTACCGATTTAAAGTTACCACCGATGTTACTGATCCCGTCTTCTGAAAAAGTGAAATTCAATTGGCGGATAGGTACGTTACCCGAAGGGTTCAAAGAAATTTCCCGTAGCAGCCGTAAACTGTCAGAAGCAGAATGGTTAGAATCCATCATGTATAGTGATGGGTTATTTAATTTTTCTGTCAATGTTGTGAATTCCGCCCAAAAGGTTGTCGATGAACAACCATTTCGGCAAGGCAGACGAACGGTTTATACTTTATCCAGAGATAAAAATCATATTTCAGTTATTGGTGAACTGCCGTTCGCAACTGCCAAGAGAATTGCTGCAAATATAGTGTTTACGGGAGAAAACTGATGGTTAAAGAATGGGCAACAGTTGTTCGTTGGCAACAAGGTCGCGCATTGCTACGTTATGGTTCATCTTCCGGCTGTGGAAGTTGTCAGGCTAAAGCGGCCTGTGGTTCTTATCTGCTGGAAAAAATAGGGCCAGAAAACATCCATCAATTGGAATTGGAAATTTCTCAACCTCTTCAACCCGGCCAGAAAGTGGAAGTGGGTATTCCTGAAAGTAGTTTGCTGCGTTCAGCAATGCTAGTCTATTTAACACCGCTATTGGGATTGTTTCTGGGAGCTGCTTTCTTCCAGTCCTGGACATCTGAACAATTATGGATATGTTTGGGTGGAATCAGTGGTGGTTTTGCTGGTTTCTTCATCGCTCGCAAAATTGCTGCGTATTGGGATAAGCTGCAAGCCTACCAGCCAGTTGTATTACAAATTGGTTTGCCTCCTGATACGATTAAGGTTCTACAGCAAGAATAATCTGTTTTACCATACGAGTTTAAATTTTATTTGTCATACTGAAAACCGCAAGTCATACCGAAAACAACAGGCATGACTAGGTTTTCATAGGTTTGGCATGTAGAATACGGCTCCTCAGGCCAGTGGCCGAACTATAAACTGTCGCTTTATGTCCATCAGTGTGTCCATAGGCGAATGATTCAGAAATATTAAGGCAAAAAAGATTTAATAATGAAGCAAATACGAAATTTCTCCATTATCGCCCACATCGACCACGGTAAGTCCACATTATCTGACCGAATTATTCAAATTTGTGGGGGACTGTCAGATCGCGAAATGGCAGCTCAAGTACTGGATTCAATGGATCTTGAACGTGAACGTGGCATCACCATCAAGGCGCAGAGCGTTACCCTTGATTACAAGGCAAATGACGGTCAAGTTTACCAATTAAATTTCATTGATACGCCGGGGCATGTTGACTTCTCTTACGAAGTTTCCCGTTCTTTGGCTGCCTGTGAAGGTGCCTTGTTGGTTGTTGATGCAGGGCAAGGGGTTGAAGCCCAGACTCTGGCTAACTGTTATACCGCTATTGAAATGGATCTGGAAGTTGTTCCGGTTCTGAACAAGATTGATCTCCCGGCCGCAGAACCAGAGCGCGTTGCTGAAGAAATCGAAGATATTGTCGGCATTGATGCCGCCGATGCTGTTCGTTGCTCTGCCAAAACAGGCGTTGGCGTGCAGGATGTCATTGAGCGTCTGGTACAGGAAATCCCGCCGCCAGAAGGCGATCCTGACGCACCACTGCAGGCTCTTATCATTGACTCATGGTTTGACAATTACCTTGGCGTAGTTTCACTTGTCCGTATTAAAAACGGAACACTGCGCAAAGGCGATAAAGTTAAAGTCATGAGCACAGGGCAGGTTTATAACGCTGACCGTCTGGGTATTTTCACACCTAAGCGTATCGATCGTGATGTGCTGAATTGTGGTGAAGTAGGCTGGTTGGTATGTGCCATCAAAGATATTTTGGGCGCTCCGGTCGGTGATACATTGACAACTTCACGTCATCCTGCTGAAAAAGCCCTGCCTGGGTTCAAGAAAGTGAAACCTCAGGTTTATGCCGGATTATTCCCGATAAGTTCTGATGATTATGAAGCGTTCCGCGATGCATTGGGTAAACTGAGCCTGAATGATGCGTCACTGTTCTATGAACCAGAAAGCTCTACTGCATTGGGCTTCGGTTTCCGTTGTGGTTTCCTTGGTCTGCTGCACATGGAAATCATTCAGGAACGTCTGGAACGTGAATATGATCTCGATTTAATTACAACGGCTCCAACAGTTGTTTATGAAGTTGAGACCACGGGCGGTGATATTATTTACGTTGACAGCCCATCTAAATTACCGGCATTGAACAATATTAGCGAATTGCGTGAGCCGATTGCAGAATGTCACATGTTGTTGCCGAAAGAGTACCTTGGTAACGTCATTACGCTCTGCGTGGAAAAACGCGGTGTACAAACTAATATGGTTTATCACGGTAATCAGGTTGCACTGACTTACGAAATTCCGATGGCTGAAGTTGTTCTGGATTTCTTTGACCGATTGAAATCAACATCTCGTGGTTATGCGTCGCTGGATTATAATTTTACCCGCTTCCAGAACTCAGACATGGTGCGTGTGGATGTACTGATTAACGGTGAACGTGTTGATGCGCTGGCTCTGATTACTCACCGTGACAACTCACAGTACCGTGGCCGTGAGCTGGTGGAAAAAATGAAAGAACTTATTCCACGTCAGCAATTTGATATTGCAATTCAGGCAGCCATTGGGACACACGTTATTGCGCGATCGACAGTGAAGCAGTTACGTAAAAACGTACTTGCTAAATGTTATGGCGGTGACGTTAGCCGTAAGAAAAAGCTATTGCAGAAACAGAAAGAAGGTAAGAAACGCATGAAGCAGGTCGGAAATGTCGAACTGCCACAGGAAGCCTTCTTAGCGATTCTGCATGTTGGAAAAGATAACTAACAAGGTCGTAAGGAGTTTAAATGGCTAACACTTTTGCCTTGATCTTAACGTTAGCAACGTTAATTACCGGAATTTTCTGGTGTATCGAGCGATTTAAACTTGCTCCTGCCCGCAAGAAGAAGCTGGCTAATCTTCAAGAACAAGTGGCAGGCGCGGAAGCTCAGGAAGCTTTGGCTAAGGATCTTAATAAACCATCATGGTTTGATACAATTGCATCTGTCTTTCCGGTGTTAGCCATTGTTTTGGTTTTGCGTTCTTTTGTCTATGAGCCTTTTCAAATCCCTTCAGGTTCAATGATGCCGACATTGTTGATTGGGGATTTTATTCTGGTTGAAAAATTTGCCTATGGCCTGAAAGATCCGATAACGCAAACAACCTTGATTAAAACGGGTGAGCCGAAGCGTGGCGATGTTGCAGTCTTCAAATATCCGAAAGATCCGAGTATCGATTTTGTTAAACGGATTGTCGGTTTGCCTGGTGATAAGATTGTTTATGATTATATCAGCAAAGAGCTGCAAGTTTACCCAGGATGTGGCTGGAAAACAGTTTGTAAGGATTTGCCGGTTACCTATCGTGATCCTTTCCCCAGTGAGTGGACAATAAGAGCAGGGGTAGCATCAAACGGTCAGCGCGTAAACGGTGTTTATCAGGTTCCTCTTGATGAACCATTAGGTTTATACGCTCTTCGTCAAGATGAGCGGATTGAGGCTTTAGGTGATGTGTCACACCATATTTTGACCATCCCTCAAGTACAATCTATACCGAATTATTCTCAAGCTGGCTTGCCTGCCGGGACTTGGGTTGTCCCTGAAGGCCACTATTTCGCGATGGGTGATAACCGTGATAACAGTGCAGATAGCCGCGAATGGGGATTTGTACCGGAGAAAAACCTGGTAGGCCGTGCATCCGCTATCTGGATGAGCTTTGAAAAGCAGGAAGGAGAGTGGCCTACAGGTGTACGTCTGAGTCGAATTGGTGGAATTCACTAATATTTATATATATTAGCGCAGCATTAATTCATCTCACAGTGTAGAATATTCTTTCAAACATGATGACTGGCTCCTTATGGGAAGGCATAGATTAGGGAGCCAGTGCAAACGCAACAGTTTTGTAAGGCTATATATTGTAAGGGATATTAGCTTCACAGGTCTGTTGCGTGTGCTTTTATTTGATGAATTCTAACTGAATTGGTAGCACATGAACGCCATAATAACGAATCGGTTACAACGTAAGCTAGGATATACCTTCACACAGCAGGATTTATTGCTTCAAGCTTTGACTCACCGTAGCGCCAGCAGTAAGCATAATGAACGTCTGGAATTTCTTGGTGACTCTATTCTCAGTTTTGTCATTGCCAATGCGCTTTATCATCGCTTTCCCCGTGTTGATGAAGGGGATATGAGCCGGATGCGTGCAACTTTGGTGCGCGGCAATACATTGGCAGAACTGGCTCGAGAATTTGAATTAGGTGAATGCCTACGTTTGGGGCCGGGCGAGTTAAAGAGCGGCGGCCATCGCCGAGAATCCATTTTAGCGGACAGTATCGAAGCCTTAATCGGCGCTATCTTCCTTGATAGCGATATCAATATGATTGAGAAAATTATCTTGAATTGGTATGAAACCCGCTTGAATGAAATTAGTCCCGGTGATAAACAAAAAGATCCGAAAACACGTTTACAAGAATATTTGCAAGGGCGTCATTTGCCGTTGCCAACATATCTGGTTGTTCAAGTTCGTGGGGAAGCGCACGATCAGGAATTTACAATTCACTGTCAGGTCAGTGGATTTGAACAGCCTGTCAGAGGAGTAGGTTCCAGTCGCCGCAAGGCAGAACAGGCGGCTGCGGAACAAGCATTAAAACAACTGGAGCTTGAATGAGCGAAGAAAAAAACTATTGCGGGTTTGTTGCAATAGTCGGTCGGCCTAACGTCGGTAAATCAACTTTATTGAACCAATTATTGGGCCAGAAAGTATCTATCACCTCCCGTAAACCCCAAACGACTCGCCATCGTATTATGGGAATTCATACGGAAGGTGCTTATCAAACCATCTATGTTGATACGCCGGGACTTCATATTGAAGAAAAACGTGCAATCAACCGATTAATGAACCGTGCGGCAAGCAGCTCTATTGGTGATGTCGAACTGGTTATTTTTGTTGTGGAAGGTACGAACTGGACACCTGATGATGAAATGGTGGTAAATAAACTGCGCCACTTGCGCTGTCCGGTTTTGCTTGCCATCAATAAAGTGGACAATGTCACCGATAAAACGATTCTACTGCCGCACATTGGCTTCCTTAGCCAGCAGATGAATTTCATTGATGTGGTGCCGATCAGCGCAGAAAAAGGCATGAATGTTGATACGATTGCCAAACTTGTGCGTGCTCATATTCCACAGGCAGACCATCACTTTCCGGAAGATTACATTACTGACCGCTCACAACGTTTCATGGCGTCAGAAATCATCCGTGAAAAACTGATGCGTTTTCTGGGTGATGAATTGCCGTATTCAGTGACAGTGGAAATTGAACAGTTTGTTGTCAATGAGCGTGGTGGTTATACCATCCACGGCTTGATTCTGGTCGAGCGTGATGGCCAGAAGAAAATGGTTATTGGTAATAAAGGCAGCAAAATCAAGACGATTGGTACAGAAGCCCGTCAGGATATGGAAAGGCTGTTTGATGTTAAAGTCCACTTGGAATTGTGGGTGAAAGTGAAAGCAGGTTGGGCTGATGATGAACGAGCGCTGAGAAGCCTCGGTTACATCGACGATTTATAAGGCTGACTTGTGGACGGCTGGCAGAGAGCCTTTGTACTCCACGGGCGCCCTTACAGTGAAACTAGCTTGTTGCTGGATTTTTTCACTGAAAATGAAGGGCGCGTGCGCGTGTTAGCGAAAGGTGCACGCAGCCGTCGTTCTCACCTAAAAGGCTGCTTACAGCCTTTCACCCCGTTGCTTATCCGCTGGAGTGGGCGGGGTGAAATCAAAACCCTCCGGGATGCAGAACCTATCTCATTGGCGCTTCCTCTCACGGGAAGTGTGCTTTACAGTGGTTTGTATGTGAATGAACTGCTATCACGCGTTCTTGAACAAGGAACGGCATACTCCACACTTTTCTTCGATTACCTCCAATGCTTGCAAGTGCTTGCAGCAAGTGATTCCACGCCGGAATATGCCTTGCGCCGCTTTGAATTAGCGTTGTTGGCCAATATGGGATACGGTGTAGATTATCTGCACTGTGCAGGTAGTGGCGAACCCGTATCAGATACAATGACGTATCGCTATCGTGAAGAAAAAGGATTTATCGCGAGTTTGGTTATTGATCACTATAGCTTTACCGGTCGCGAATTAAAGTCGCTGGCAACCGGTGAATTTCCTGATCATGCAAGTTTAAGGGCGGCAAAGCGTTTCACTCGCATTGCATTAAAACCCTATTTGGGGGGAAAGCCTCTGAAAAGCCGAGAGCTATTTCGTCAATTTGTACGTAAGAAAACTGATCTTCCCAATAAGAAAAATGAAAATTAAAGTAAGGTACACAAGTATCATGGAAAGTGTAGACTTATCTGAATATTATATTCTTTCAGGAGTTAAAAATGGCTGAGATATTGTTAGGTATCAACATTGATCATATTGCGACCTTGCGTAATGCCCGCGGGACGAAATATCCCGATCCTGTTCAGGCTGCATTTATTGCAGAACAGGCAGGGGCTGACGGCATAACGATTCACTTGCGAGAAGATCGCCGCCATATTACCGATAGAGATGTTCAATTATTAGAAAAAACGATTCAAACTCGTATGAACCTCGAAATGGCTGTAACAGATGAGATGGTTGGCATTGCCGTTCAAACTAAACCTGCATTCTGTTGCCTGGTGCCTGAAAAACGTGAGGAAGTCACGACGGAAGGTGGATTAGATGTTGCCGGGCAGAAAGCACATATTGCGAAGGCAGTGAAAACTTTATCAGAAGCGGGAATTCAGGTTTCCTTATTTATTGATGCCGATCACCAGCAAATTGACGCTGCTGCTGAAGTTGGGGCACCATTTATTGAAATTCACACAGGTGCATATGCCGATGCTGAAAATGAAATTCAGCAGGAAAAAGAGTTTCAGCGTATTAAAGAAGCGGTAACTTACGCAGCGGGGAAGGGTCTGACAGTCAATGCAGGTCATGGTTTGACCTATCACAATGTGCAACGTATCGCCGCCCTGCCTGAAATTTACGAATTGAATATTGGTCACGCTATCATTGGCCGCGCGGTATTCAGTGGATTATCCGCTGCTGTGGCTGATATGAAAGCGCTGTTGCGGGAAGCCCGCAGTTAATGGCCATTATTGGATTAGGTACTGACATTGTTGAAATATCCCGCATTGAGGAAATTGTCGGGCGTTCCGGTGAACGTCTGGCAAAGCGAATTCTGAGTGACAGGGAGTGGCTGCAATATCAACAACATAATCAACCTATCCGCTTCCTTGCAAAGCGATTTGCTGTCAAAGAAGCGGCAGCCAAAGCATTCGGGACAGGGATACGCAATGGATTGGCTTTTAATCAGTTCGAAGTGATCAATGATCCACTGGGAAAACCCACATTAGAGCTTCATGGTGAAGCGAGTTCATTGGCGAATACACTGAATGTGAAATCCATGCACGTCACACTGGCAGATGAACGACGTTATGCCTGTGCGACAGTGATATTGGAAAGCTAAATTTTATCAGCATGATGCAGGAGCACAAATTTATCCCACAATTGCTCCTCGCTTTCCTGGTGGTCAGGATCAAGGATGATGGTATTGGTTATAGGGCAGACAGACTGGCAAGTTGGCTTTTCGTAATGCCCTATACATTCAGTACAGCGTTCGGGTTCTATTTCGTATATTTCTTCACCCATTGTGATGGCCTGATTAGGGCATTCGGGTTCACACATATCGCAATTAATACAGCGTTTAGTAATTAATAGTGCCATTTCAGTCTCTTACAAAAACTATCACTTAAAATCAACAGGGTATATTACATCCGTATTTGTCATGTTTGTCTATTTATTGTGTTCTTAATACTGTGTTCTTATATTGCGCCTTGCTCTGCCACCAAGTGGGGATGAACACAAGCTCTCTTACACCGACTGACATATGAGAATCTGAGTGGCGGTAGCGCAAAAGTTATAAAAAGTTATATTAAAATATTTCGATAAATTAGGTAGATCTGAGTATGAAATCAGCCACATTACTTAACGAGAAATTTAACACGAGAAATTTAACGCAGAAATTTTTTCGAGTAGTAGAAGTGATTAAGCAAACGTGGTTCAAATGGTGATTATCATGATATTGTGTTTTTAACTGATTGTATTTTTGAATAAAATTAAGTAAATACAAAATAAAGTCAATCTTAAATATAGTTTAACTCTTTGATATTCCTTGTTTCCGCCAAAAAACTGAAATTCTCATATGTTGCTCATTTCATTTTCAGGCAATTAAGTCAATCCAGCACAATGATCATTATGGTATATACTTAAATATATACAGAACTTTTCAAGAGTAAAAACATGATTGAATACATTGTGAAATATGGTAATGATATCGTGAAAGTCTTGGGTTCCATTGGAACTTTTGTGGGTATTATTCTGTCCATATTAAAGAAACTTTATGCTGACGTAAGTGTTTTTAAAGAAAGGAAGGCAAATAAATATATAAAATATTTAAACCAGTATGATAACTATTTGGATGACTTAAGCAAAGAATATATTAAATATGAAATTTCGTCTGAAATAATGTTTGAAATCACAAAAATAAAATCTGATAAATTCAGGAATATATTTATCAGATTAAAAGAAAATGGTTTAAGTTCTGAGTACTTGGATGTCTTGAAAAAATTAAAGGCATATACTGTTTTGGATTCCGGTGTAGTTCAGGTTAAAACCAAATCATTTTATTATGTTACCTATTGTTTTGAAAAATTATTTTCAGCCTATTTCTTTATTCTTGCGTTTGTTGTTTTGATCGTGTTTTTATTTAAGGGAGATGAAATCAGTAATATTATTGGCAGTGCGTTGAATTTGTTTTTAGTTATTTTAAGTATGGGGCTACTTATGGGGTTTGGTATTTACTTATTAACCTTAAGTCCATCGAAGTATCAAATTCAAGAATTAAATAAAGAATTAAGTAAATATAAAATCGATGGCGAGAGTTTGTAGGTTATTTATATTGTTTTTGAACTTGTGTTCTGTTAGAACAGTAGATTAATTTTGTATGTCTGTGGAGCTACTTTAATGCAAGCAAGTTGTGTAACGGAAATTAAATTGCCCAGTAATTATCATACGAATGACTTTCTGGCATTTCATCAAAGGGATGAAATGGGTGTGTCTGAAGTCGTGCAACAAAATCAAATTAAAAAAGGCGTTATTTGGCACGAAAAACCTGCTCTTTTGACTATTACAATTAAGAATAATATAGCCCAGATACAACTTGATATTGATGGAGATAATTCCCTTTCGTCACATGATGAATTATCAATACAGGCTTCACATATGTTGGGGCTGAAACAGCCGATAGAAAAATTTGAATCCCTATATCAAGGGCATCCTGTCATTGGAAAATTAATTACCAGGCAAGCGGGGCTACGAATTTACCAATCAGCAACACCTTTTGAAGCATTAAGTTGGGCAATTATAGGCCAGCAAATTAGTGTAAGCGCAGCAATCTCTATTCGGCGGCGTTTTATTCAGGCTATCGGCGTTCAACACTCCTCAGGATTATTATGCCATCCGGACTATAAGCAGGTAATGCAATGCTCGGAGCAAGAGCTGCGTCAGTGTGGTTTTTCTATCGGGAAAGCCAATGCATTACTGAATATTAGCCGGCTTATTGATTCTGGTGAAATCGAATTAGTTATTCCAGAAAGGGAAAATGGGGCTCAACAACTCACGGACAATTTACTTGCCATTAAGGGAGTGGGCATGTGGACAATAAATTATACTCTGCTGAGAGGGTTTAATTATCTGAATGGCTCATTGCATGGTGATGTTGCAGTCAGGCGCAATCTCCAATATCTGCTCAGGCAAGAAGAAAAAGTCACTGCTGAGCAGGCAGAAAAATGGCTGGCGGATTTCACGCCTTGGAAAGCATTGGTTGGCGCTCATTTATGGCGGCAGCAATCCAGCAGCGGATATTAATACCAAACCAAGTCTTTATAGGGTTTGGTTCGAAGTGAATCAAGGCGGCTGGCAAGAGAACCGACATGGATTTCAAGCTGATGGCCATCAGGGTCAAGCAGATAAATTGATTCCCCTTCGCTGCGATTTTCTTTCCATTGCTGTATACCCGCTGCCAGCAGCTTTTGCTTGAAAGCAGGAAAATCGTCAACTGAAATATTAAAGGCAATGTGGGTATAATCTTGTGCTGGTTTAGTTTCATCACAAGAAAGACAAAGCCATAACTCCCCGAGGCTCAGATAAGCGCCATCCTGCCAGCGTACATGAGGTCTGAAGCCAAGCTGGTTAATATAGAAATCCAAACTATGTTCCAGGTTTGATGTGGTCAGAGTTATGTGGTTAAGGCCGGTCAGCATAGTTGTTAATCCTTCTATTTTTATCTATGTCGATATTATATACATAAAAAGAGGCTGTTAGATTATGTTATCTTTTTCACCATTTACAGATTTAGCACAACAACTTTTACCTATGGCGATAGAAGGTGATGATGGTGCTCATGATATTGCCCATCTTCATCGTGTGTGGCTGAATGCCAAGCAAATTTGTGAAGCTGAATCCGGCAACTTGCGGTTAGTTTTTGTGGCCGTGTTATTGCACGATTGTGTGAGTGTTGAAAAAAACTCGCCAAACAGACCCTTTGCTTCGCGGATGGCGGCAGAAAAAGCTGAATTGATATTGAAAGATCTAGGGTGGAATGAACAGGATATTGCTGATATTTGCCATGCCATTGAAGCTCATAGTTTTTCAGCCAATATAACCCCCAGAACTTTGGAAGCCAAAATTGTACAAGATGCAGATCGGCTGGACTCCCTTGGTATGATTGGTATCGGACGCTGCTTTTATATTGCCGGCCGAATGGGGTCTTCATTGTATGATGTCCATGATCCGCTGGCAACACAGCGAGAATATGATGATAAGTCTTATGTTATCGATCACTTTTATACCAAATTATTCAAATTAGAGTCTGGTTTTAAGACAGTATCAGGCAAGGAATTAGCCCGTAAAAGAGTCGAACGGATGAAACAATTCCTTGATGATTTTCTTGATGAAGTTCAGGTCGAGCCTGAATCAATCAGTTGAGATGAATGAATAACAGTGATAATGGCCCGTTATCCCCGATTTTTTAAAAAGTAAGAGAATAAGTAGTGACAGAAATACATGCAGTAACTGAAATATATAGTGATGAATATTGGATGCGTCGGGCAATGGATTTGGCAATACAAGCGCAAGAGCGGGGTGAGATCCCCGTTGGCGCGGTATTGGTTGCCGATAATAAAGTTATTGCTGAAGGGTTTAATCATCCGATTACTGAGCATGATCCAACTGCACATGCAGAAATCATTGCCTTGCGCCGTGGTGGCATCCAATTGCAGAACTACCGCCTGTTAAATACGACACTGTATGTCACTTTAGAACCTTGCGTAATGTGTGCAGGGGCAATGGTACACAGCCGGATACAACGTTTGGTTTATGGCGCCAGCGATATGAAAACCGGTGCAGCGGGGTCATTGGTTGATATTCTGCGCCATCCCGGCATGAACCATAAAATTCAAATTACAGGCGGTGTTTTGGCAGAAGAGTGCTCCGCGATGTTGAGTACGTTTTTTAAACAACGAAGGGAGCAGCACAAGGCATTGAAGAAACTAAAGAATCAGCAACAGGAATTATCATAGTTGCAGGGATTAACTTATTGAAATGTACTGGCTCAGATAATGGGCTAGTACAGGTAAAGTGCCTGAACCAGCGATTCCATTTATCTAATGTATAATAATCACTTTATGAAAATAAACGATATTTTACGTCCTTGTCATATCATCTTTTCTATTTATCCTCTTTGCGATTCTCAAGTTCAGGAGAGCTGACTGAAGTGATTTCTGTTTCTGCTTTATTTTTCACCGCATTATCGCGATTGTTTTTTGCCCGCAAATAGCCTTCCAGACTTAAATAATAGCGACGAATGTTTTCAACGTAGCGGTAAGCTTCATAGCCGCGGGCATAGCCATACATTGTATTGGTGTAGTATTTTTTCTTGCTTAACTGGGGCAGGCGGGTTTTAACATCGAGCCAGCTGTCAGGATTCCCTTTTTGTGCCGCAGTTAATTTTCTGGCGTCAAGGATGTGCCCATATCCCATATTATAAGCTGCGAGGGCGAACCAGATGCGCTCATCTTCAGGAATGGTTTTTGGCAGGCGATCCATCAGGTAATGCAGATAAGCCATGCCGCCTTTTACACTCTCTTCTGGATCCAAGCGATCACGTATACCCGCCCATTCGGCTGTCGGGCGAGTGAGCATCATCAGGCCACGGACACCCGTGGGAGATGTAGCCAGCGGGTCCCAGTGTGATTCTTGCCATGCAATCGCTGCGACTAATTGCCAGTCAAGTGGGCCAGCATACTTTTCAAAAAGTGGTTGGTATGTGGGCAGTAACTTATTGATTGCACGAATAAATGAAATGGTATCGAAATAGTCGAATGAACCAACATGGCTAAAATACTTTTCTTGCAATCGAGACATAATGCCGTTTTCAGCCAGCATACTGAAAAAATCAAGCATGGCGGAATTGAGGCTGTAGTCACCATTGCGTTTTAAATACCAAGTCAGCGGGCGCTCTTCGCTAACGTCAAAAGCAACGGCCAGATTGGGATGGATGCGCTGTTGCAGTGCCACACTGATTGAATCGCTGATTGTATAGTCTATTTTCCCATCAGAAAGCTGCTCAAGTAATTGCTGCGTGTTTTCGTGCGAGGTTTCTTCCCAAGTCAAATCCGGAAAAGAGTCTTCTTTCCATTTTTTCAATTCACTGACATGGGCAGAGCCAGCGGTGACGATAAGTTTGCCTTTTAAATCAGCAAATGAACGTGGGCGTGTTGTCCCTTTGCGATAAATCAGTTGCTGCAAGACTAAAGAATACGCAGGGCCGGTACGTGTTTGAGCCAGCCTCTCTTTATTGTAGATAAGACCTGCGGCCAAAAAGTCGGCTTTATCGTTCTCTAAATCGTTAAAAAGCTGGTTAATGTTGGTTCTAAACTTAATAACGAGTTTAACCCCCAGATAATCAGCAAATCGTTTGGTTAATTCATAGTCAAAACCTGTTGGCTCATTTTTGTTGTTAAGAGTGATGAGAGGAGAACGGATAGTGCTAACCCGAAGTTCTCCCCGTGCCAAGATCTTGTTTATCTGCTCCTGCTGTTTATTGGGCCAATTGATGTTTAGACCAATGATTGCTGCGGAGAGGAGCGCGATAATAACGATAACAAAATAATTTATCTTTATGTTACTCAAATAGTTATCTCTCGCCAGTGCAGTTTAGGCTCAGTATGAAACGTCAGATGATAGCATGGTTAAATTTCCAGTAATCGAGAATTTTGCTGAACAAAATAGGGATGTGCAACCCTATTAAATCAATTTTGGAGTCTTACTAAATGTATCATTAGTCTAATAAACAACCACGCAAACGGTTTCGTCAGGTGGAACATTCCTCTATAATGGGCAAAGTTCCCCTGAGGCATCAGTCAGGCTTTGCTTCTAAGATGAGAGAATCTATTACTATGGAAATTCTGCGTGGCTCTCCCGCTTTATCAGCGTTTCGTATTACTAAGCTCCTTTCCCAGTGTCAAGACAAGAGCCTTCCTGTTACAGAGCTCTATGCGGAATATGTGCATTTTGCAGAGACTAATGCTCCGATCACGGGCGATGAACGAGAGAAATTAAACCGACTGTTAAAATATGGACCTTCTTTGGCTGAACATGAACCCAAAGGTCAACTACTGTTGGTGACTCCTCGCCCAGGAACAATATCCCCCTGGTCATCCAAAGCGACAGAAATTGTTCACAATTGTGGGTTGAGCAAAATTGTCCGTTTGGAAAGGGGAATTGCTTATTATATCCAGTCTAATGAAATGAACGATGAACAACGGCAATCTTTGTCTGCATTGCTGCATGATCGCATGATGGAGAGTGTATTCACCCAGTTTGAACAGGCTGAGGTACTGTTTTCCCATCAACAACCCGCCCCGATGAAGCAAATTGATATTTTACAGTCGGGACGGGCAGCGCTGGAATCGGCCAATATTGAATTGGGGCTGGCTCTGGCCGCAGATGAAATTGATTATTTGGTGCGGGCATTTCAGTCAATGGAACGCAATCCGACTGATGTGGAGCTTTACATGTTTGCTCAGGCAAACTCTGAACACTGCCGCCACAAAATTTTCAATGCGGATTGGGTGATTGATGGTCAGGCGCAGGCTAAATCGCTGTTCAAGATGATCAAAAATACATTCGAACAGACGCCGGATTATGTTCTCTCCGCTTATAAAGACAACGCTGCCGTGATGGAAGGTTCTCATGTCGGCCGTTTTTTCCCTGATCCTGCAAACGGTATCTATGATTATCATCAAGAACCTGCGCATATCCTGATGAAAGTTGAAACGCACAATCACCCAACGGCAATTTCACCGTGGCCTGGTGCAGCGACAGGCTCAGGGGGGGAGATCCGTGATGAAGGGGCAACAGGACGGGGTGCCAAGCCTAAAGCCGGATTGGTGGGCTTTTCTGTATCTAACTTGAGAATTCCCGGTTTTGAACAGCCGTGGGAAGAGGATTTTGGCAAACCTGAACGAATTGTCAGTGCCTTGGATATCATGCTGGAAGGCCCGCTGGGCGGCGCGGCCTTTAACAATGAGTTTGGGCGTCCGGCATTGCTGGGGTATTTCAGAACATATGAAGAAAAGGTTTATTCCCATAACGGTACTGAACTGCGTGGTTACCACAAACCCATTATGCTGGCCGGCGGGATTGGCAATATCCGTGAGGAACACGTTCAAAAAGGAGAGATTTCGGTCGGGGCAAAGCTAATTGTACTTGGCGGGCCAAGTATGAATATCGGCTTGGGAGGGGGAGCGGCATCGTCAATGACATCAGGCCAGTCTGATGCCGATTTGGATTTCGCTTCTGTGCAGCGTGACAATGCAGAAATGGAGCGCCGCTGTCAGGAAGTCATTGATAGATGCTGGCAATTGGGCGACAAGAACCCAATTCTGTTTATCCATGATGTCGGGGCGGGTGGATTGTCGAATGCCATGCCTGAATTGGTCAATGATGGCGGTCGGGGCGGGCGCTTTGAATTGCGCAATATTCTCAATGATGAGCCGGGAATGAGCCCATTGCAGGTATGGTGCAATGAGTCGCAGGAGCGTTATGTTCTGGCTGTGGCGCCGGAGCAGCTTCCGTTGTTTGAAGAAATGTGTCGCCGTGAGCGCGCACCTTATGCCGTGATTGGAGAAGCAACGCAAGAGCGTCATTTGCTGTTGAATGACAGTCATTTCGATAATCAACCAATCGATATGCCCTTGGATGTTCTGCTCGGCAAGACCCCAAAAATGCTGAAAAATGTCCAGATCTTGACAGCTTCGGGGCAACAATTGGAACGCAAACATATCTCTCTTGAAGAAGCGGTAAAACGTGTTCTGCATTTACCGGCGGTTGCCGAAAAAACATTCCTGATAACGATAGGCGATCGCTCCATCACCGGGATGGTTGCCCGTGATCAAATGGTTGGCCCGTGGCAAATTCCTGTGGCGGATTGTGCCGTCACGACAGCCAGTCTGGACAGCTATTACGGTGAAGCCATGTCTATGGGAGAGCGTGCACCGATCGCATTGCTGGATTTTGCTGCTTCGGCACGCATGGCTGTCGGTGAGGCGTTGACTAACATTGCTTCTGCCTATGTACAGGATTTGAAGCGGATAAAATTATCGGCTAACTGGATGTCGGCTTCAGGTCATGCTGGTGAAGATGCGGGTTTGTATGCTGCGGTGAAAGCAGTGGGTGAAGAATTATGCCCGGCATTGGGATTGACTATTCCGGTAGGCAAAGACTCAATGTCAATGAAAACCCGCTGGAGCCAAGAGGGGGAAGAGCGTGAAATGACTTCCCCGCTTTCATTGGTTATCAGTGCGTTTGCCCGTGTGGAAGATGTGCGTTATACCGTGACGCCGGAATTATCGACCGAAGATGACAATGCATTAATCCTGATAGATCTCGGAAAAGGGCAAAATGCACTGGGCGGAACTGCACTGGCTCAAGTGTATCGTCAGTTGGGAGATAAAACCGCAGATGTCCGCGATGTTGGGCAACTGGCTGGTTTCTTCAAGGCGATTCAGCAACTGATTTCAGAACAAAAATTACTGGCTTACCATGACCGCTCGGATGGTGGGTTGCTGGTAACTCTGGTTGAAATGGCTTTTGCCGGGCATTGTGGCTTGAACGTGGACATCAGCCCATTTGATGAAGATATTTTGGCTGCGCTATTTAATGAAGAATTGGGCGCAGTGATTCAAATTCGCGAAACGGACAGGGAACAAGTTGAAAAACTGCTGGCAGATTATGGCTTGAGCGAATGTACACACTATTTGGGTAAAACGCAGGCCGGTGATGATTTCATTATATCCAGCGATAATATGGAAGTTTACCGTCAAAGTCGCAGTACATTGCGTTTGTGGTGGGCGGAAACAACTTGGCAAATGCAGCGCCTGCGTGACAATCCGGAATGTGCGGATCAAGAACATCTGGCAAAACAGGATGTCAATGATCCGGGCCTGAATGTGAAATTGTCTTTCGATCCGGCGGAAGATATTGCTGCTTGCTACATCGCAAAACAAGTACGCCCACGCGTTGCTGTATTGCGCGAACAGGGTGTCAATTCTCATGTTGAAATGGCTGCGGCATTCCATCGCGCAGGTTTTGAAGCAGTGGATGTCCATATGAGTGACTTGTTGAGCGGCCGTATTTCGCTGGCTGAATTTCAGACATTAGTGGCTTGTGGCGGTTTCTCGTATGGTGATGTGCTTGGGGCAGGGGAAGGCTGGGCGAAATCTATCTTGTTTAATTCGCGGGTACGCGATGATTTTGCGAGTTTCTTCGCAAGGCCGGATACATTGGCACTTGGGGTATGCAACGGTTGCCAGATGATGTCTAACCTACATGAATTAATCCCCGGTACAGAGCATTGGCCTCGTTTTGTCCGCAACCGCTCAGAACGCTATGAAGCACGTTTCAGCTTAGTGGAAGTGGCAGACAGCCCTTCGTTGTTCTTGAAAGATATGGCCGGTTCCCGCTTACCGATTGCGGTGGCTCATGGTGAAGGTCAGGTGGAGTTCAGAAACAGCCAAAGTTTATCAGAACTTGAAAAACACCGGCAGGTCGCTTTACGCTTCGTGAATAACTACGGTATGGCGACGGAAAACTATCCGGCGAACCCAAATGGTTCAGTGAACGGGATTACATCGGTGACCAGCCTTGACGGGCGAGTTACAGTGATGATGCCTCATCCTGAAAGGGTATTCCGGACTGTCAGCAACTCCTGGCACCCTGAAGAATGGGGAGAAGATAGCCCGTGGATGCGTATTTTCCGTAATGCACGCAGGCAGTTAGATTAATTCATCGCATAGCGGCATTCTTATTTAAAAAGCCCTGAAAAAATTTATCAGGGCTTTTTTAGAAAAGTAGGGTGCTAATTATATTTTTTTTATATTTATTTTCAGTACTGGAGAAAATTGAAAAGCGAGGTGGTAGCTTATAGAATCAAGCTGGATTTTGACAAAAGGAAATGAGGATGATTACAACTATTCTATCAGTTATTATTTTTATTCCATTGTTTATGGTATTTAGCTATTTCTTCCTTCTGGATAAAAATATAAAGAAAACATTATTGTCATCATTACTGGCAGTGACTATTTTTATCTCTATTACATTTGTGCCATCTTTATTGTTTTTATTTAAATGAACATGGTTTTATTGAGAAAGTTTTATTGAGCAAGTTTTATTGGACAGGTTTAGTGTTTATTATCGTTCTTTATCTAATCTCATGTTGTCAGGTTAAATTGGCTTTTGTTGATTTTAAAACGAAAGAAAAAATTTTTGATATAAGGAAATAAGGATGATATTTCTGGCATTAAGAGTATTTAGAATTATTATTTTTTTCCCATTGTTTATGATAATCAGCTACTTTTTTATCTCAGAACGAAGCATGAAAAAATCACTGCTATTATCGTTAGTCGCTGCGACTCTTTTCTTTTTAATCGATATTTTTATTCCGACATTAATTCTCTACCCTTCACGTGTATTGGGGCTGCTTGGATTTGGGTAATGCCCCAGAATAAAGGGTCTTGGAACATGGAACTGAAAAATAGGGATTGGAAATAGGTTTGGGAAAATAGAACCGGAAAATAAAATTGACTGAGTTGAATGAGCAGATAAACTCCTCAAAAACATCATCGTGGCTCAATTTAAGATGAACGATTTAGCGATGCTTCCTCCAGAAGCAGATAAAGCGTTGTTGATTGTCCGGAAGCGATTAGCGGAATCGCTGGTTGCTGTCTATCTTCATGGTTCGGTGGTGGCCGGCGGCCTTCGCCCCCGCAGTGACGTCGATTTGCTCGTGGTCATTGATCGGCCGATGACGGCAGGGGAAAGAGAATGCCTTGCTGCCGACTTGATGATGATATCGGGTTGGTATCCTTCTGATCCTGAAGGGCGTCGTCCTCTTGAACTGATCGTTTTCCTGCGCACTGATTTGACGGCATCACGTTATCCTGCCCGAAGCGAATTTATGTACGGCGAATGGCTGCGTCACGCATATGAAACAGAGGGCATTCCCGATTCTGTTTGTGATCCTGAACTTACCTTAGTGTTGGCTCAGTCGTGGCAGGAAGCGATACCTCTGGTCGGCCCGGCCGCAAACACGCTTTTGCCTGTTATTCCAAGCTCGGACATTCGCCGGGCGATTAAAGATGTCCTGCCGGGTTTAATCCAATCGCTAAAGGGAGATGAACGCAATGTTTTGCTAACGCTGGCGCGTATGTGGCGAACATTAGTGACCGGCGAATTTGTCTCCAAAGATGTTGCCGCTGATTGGGCCGCGGCTCGTTTTCCGCCTGTACAGGCCGCAGTATTGGCGGAGGCGCGGGAAGCTTATTTGAATGGGAAAGAAGAAAATTGGCAAAATCGCCAACAAGAACTCCAGTTGACAGTAAGCTCATTACACGATTGTGTGTTAATGAATTTGCGCTAAATGTAAATTTAAAGTTAAGGAATTACTTTGCTCATAAAACAATTCGTTCACAATATAAATAATATAAAAACAATATGAAATATATCTTGCCGCTAATTTGATGTTATTTATGAAATTCAGCAGTGTGTCTCTATATGGCGACAATGCGGCTTCTTGATGTCTCCAATATGAGACATTTAATCGCTTGATATTAATGCATAAATATTTACGCATGGCTAAGTGTCATAAATTGGCGACAAAAATAGGTGTTTAGTGCCAAAAAATATTAATTAAAAAATGGAATGTATTTGTGATTTTTTAAATTATTAATAAAATCAATTATATGAAAAATATTTTGCAAGTTGGCACGCAATGTGCATAATACAGGGCAGTTGCTCATTCAACTTTTTATGTCGGCCCGCAATTAGGCGGAAACATGCCACATAAGCCCGGAATGATGCCGAAGTAAGGTGCCTACCGTCCAACTCAATGATACTCGCCTTCGGGCCTTATCAAACACAGGGCGACACGTGGAGTGAGGCACCACCTACATGCTCATCAGGTAGCATGGGGTATCCTCACTGGCGGGATAGTAAAAAAGTTACTATCCCGCCGTCATTATTATCCCGCCACCATTAGCGGGTTAAGCCTGCCCATCGAATGTATGTACCGTCTTCGTAATTTCTAGTAGTCTCCTGTTTTCGACCATTTCCAACATAAGAAAAGAAAGAGTTATTGTAGGGCTCATTATCTGGCAGATTTTTTTCGCCGTTTTATGTCGGTCAGCATCAATGTAATTGCAGGTTATAAGATGATTTCTTTGAAAAAATGGCGGTTATTTCCCCGTTCACTGCGCCAATTAGTTGTGATGGCTTTCTGGCTCGTATTATTGCCATTATTGGTATTGGCCTATCAGGCTTATCAAAGCCTTGACCAGCTCAGTACCCAAGCCGCAGAAATTAATCGTTCAACGCTGTCAGATGCCCGCCGCAGTGAGGCGATGATAGGTGTTGCCCTTGAGATGGAGCGGAGCTACCGCCAATATTGTGTCTTGGGTGATGCCCGGCTGGAGCAGCTTTATCAACGACAATACCAGAAATACGTGAATATGCTGGATAACCAGATAACGTTGCTGGCGAATACGGAGTATACAAAAAAGTTTAACGATCTACTGGCTGGCCTCACCAAAATTTCCTGTAGCAACGGCGTTCCCGAACCTGCCACATCTAAACTGCTTGAAGAATTCTCTACTGCCAATAATCTATTAGTCCAAGAAACTCGTAACATCATTTTCAGCCGGGGTGAACAATTGCAAAAAGCGATTGCGGACAAAGGGCAGTTTTTTGGCTGGCAGAGCCTTATTCTGTTTCTGTTAAGTGCATTCTTAATTGCCTTATTTACGCGTATGATTATCGGGCCGGTGAAGCGCATAGAGCGGATGATCAATCGATTGGGCGAAGGGCATTCGTTAGAAAACCAGATTGAGTTTAAAGGACCACGGGAATTGCGATCACTGGCACAGCGCATTATTTGGCTGAGTGAGCGTTTATCTTGGCTGGAGTCCCAGCGCCATGAATTCTTACGCCATATTTCCCATGAATTGAAAACCCCGCTGGCAAGTATGCGTGAGGGGACGGAATTACTGGCTGATGAAATTGCCGGGCCGTTGACGCAAGAACAAAAAGAAGTTGTCGGTATTTTGGACAGCAGTAGTAAGCATTTACAACGGCTTATTGAACAATTGCTCGAATATAACCGAAAACTGGCTGATGGTGCTGCGGAACACCAAATTGTACCCTTGAAAGAAATTGTTGATGGTGTGGTGCTGTCACACCAATTACCGGCTCGCACAAAAAATATTAATACGGAAATTCAATTAGATATGGAAATTTGTTGGGCTGAACCCAACTTATTAACTAAAGTGATTGATAATCTCTACTCCAATGCAGTGCACTATGGCGCTGAATCCGGTAACATTTGGATTTCCAGTCGGCAAGTGGGAAAAAATCTTCAAATTGACGTTGCCAACACCGGAACACCGATTCCTGAAGTAGAAAAGACCATGATTTTTGAGCCATTTTACCAAGGGAAACTTCAGCGTAAAGGTGCAGTGAAAGGAAGCGGCCTTGGTTTGAGCATTGCGCAAGATTGTATTAAACAGATGGGGGGAGAACTTCATCTGATAGAATCCGAGTTTGCTGACGTATGTTTTCGAATTGAACTGCCATTTACCGCAGAGAATAACTGAATAATATGTATAACAGGTTTATTAATCACTTTATGACGAAGACGGAACAACGAAAAATTGAGACCCGGCCAATGAACAAAATGGCTGTCATGCAGCCACTTCTGGCATGCGCTTCAATTTTGCGTTTCCGTGCCGTGTTGTTATTGCTTGTTCCCTCTTTATTGGTCGGATGCGCTAAAACTGAAGGAGTAGGCAATTTAACCACAATTGCACAATCTATCCTGCCGGAGCAGACTGTCACGGATTATCGTCTTAAAGATTGTGACTTAATCTGGGATATGTCAAAACCCGCGACAATGGAAAATGGCCTGTATTGGCTGAGGTTTACAGATTGTACGGATAGGCTGTCTTCGGCGGATGCGCGTGAGATGGCAAAATATTTTGCTTTGGCGACTTGGCCGCAGGTATTTAAGCAGAGTATTCTGATGAACCGTGCTTCGCCGACATTAGTGGAACGCCGAAGAATTATTGAAAACATCAATCGGTATAGCGCGCAGTTTCCTGTGTCCTTGCGGCCTTTATTGCAATTATGGCGTGAACAGCAATACCTGAAAATCAATCTCGCCGAAGAACGAATTAAGTTTCAGCGATTCCAGCTTGATAGTGATAACAAAATCGACCGGCTGAAAGACACTCGGGCACGTTTAGAATATGAACTTCGTTTAATATCACGCAAACTGGAAAACCTGACAGATATAGAGCGTCAACTTTCCTCCCGCAAACAAGACCAAAGCAACGTTGCCCCTCCGGATGATGCAGGGCAAATAAGTGATGCAGACTCTTCATCCAGTCAACCGACGCCGGAAGGCAAACCAGCCGTAAATGTGGGAAATAAAGAAGAAACTCACTCCCCAGAAGAAACAGGAGTCAAACAATAATGACAGTGCGCAATCCCGCCCATCTTCTCTTAGTTGATGATGATCCCGGCTTGCTAAAATTATTGGGAATGCGTCTGACCAGTGAAGGCTTTCGTGTCACGACCGCAGAGAGCGGGCATGAAGCATTACGCATACTGACGAAAGAAAAAGTTGATTTAGTGATAAGCGATTTGCGCATGGATGAAATGGATGGCATGGCACTGTTTGCCGAGATCCAGAAACAGCATCCGGGCATGCCTGTCATTATCTTGACTGCACATGGCTCTATTCCTGATGCGGTGGCTGCAACTCAGCAGGGCGTATTCAGTTTCCTGACAAAGCCGGTAGATCGCGATGCGCTTTATAAAGCGATAGATGATGCACTGGAATTATCAACGCCTGCCATTGATGGGCAATGGAGTGAGCAAATTGTCACTCGCAGCCCTCTGATGTTGCGTTTATTGGAGCAAGCAAAAATGGTTGCCCAATCCGATGTCAGTGTTTTGATTAACGGCCAAAGTGGAACAGGTAAAGAAGTGCTGGCCCAAGCCATTCATCGTGCAAGCCCCCGGGCGAAAAAACCGTTTATTGCGATTAACTGCGGTGCCTTACCTGAACAACTGCTTGAGTCTGAACTATTTGGTCATGCCAAAGGGGCATTTACCGGCGCAGTCAGCAGCCGGGAAGGGTTGTTTCTGGCGGCTCAAGGAGGAACGCTATTCCTTGATGAAATCGGCGATATGCCTTTGGCTCTGCAAGTTAAATTATTGAGAGTATTGCAGGAGCGTAAAGTTCGCCCATTGGGAAGCAACCGCGATATAGATATTGATGTCAGAATTATTTCTGCTACCCACCGTGATTTGCCAAAGGCGATGCAGCGAAATGAATTCCGTGAAGATCTCTACTATCGATTGAATGTCGTTAACCTGAAAATCCCTGCATTGAATGAACGCGCAGAAGATATTCCGCTATTGGCCAATCACTTGTTGCGCGAATCTGCCAAGCGCCACAAGCCTTTTGTCCGCAGTTTTTCCACTAATGCCATGAAATGCCTGATGGCGGCAAGTTGGCCGGGTAATGTTCGCCAATTAGTTAACGTCATTGAGCAATGTGTCGCATTGACAACGGCGCCGGTAATTAGTGATGCTTTGGTGACACAGGCGCTGGAAGGGGAAAATACAGCATTGCCGACATTTGTGGAGGCGCGCGGGCAGTTTGAACTGAACTATTTGCGTAAATTGCTGCAAATAACCAAAGGCAATGTAACGCATGCTGCGCGTATGGCAGGGCGCAATCGGACTGAATTTTATAAATTGTTGGCGCGCCATGAACTGGATGCCAGCGATTTTAAAGAGTAACTTTTATTCTTGTTTCAGATATTCTTGTACTGAATAAAAATTGTATACCCAATGGATTTCGAATCGCAGTTAATAACGTTTTGATTTGGAAGATAGAGGGATGCAGCACTGCCTTGCTGATGCGTTAAGGCTAAGTCAGGCAGGTAGATGAATTATGGCGTAGGAGAGCCACATTCTATGAGTCGTACTCTTAATATTGGTCTTGCACAGTTAAATTGGCTGGTGGGAGACATCGAAGGCAACACCGAACGCATGTTACAGACAGTACAGGATCAGCAAGTTAAAGGGGCTGATCTGGTGGTGTTTTCTGAACTGGCACTATCCGGTTATTTTCCAGAGGATTTACTGTTCCGTCCTGATTTTCATGAGCGCTGCCGTGAACAATTGCTGCGTTTGCAGGAAGCGAGTTCTCAGGTGGGGATTTTGGTTGGGCACCCGTGGCAGCAGGATGGCAAGATTTACAATGCGCTTTCCCTGTTTTGGAAAGGGGAGATTGTCGCTCGCTATTTCAAACAGCTATTGCCTAACTATGGCGTTTTTGATGAAGAACGTTATTTCGAAGCGGGTCAGCAAAGCTGCGTTATACCATTCAAAGGTTATAATCTGGGTTTACTGATTTGTGAAGACTTATGGTTTGATGGCCCCATCGATGCCCTGAAACAAGCTGGTGCTGAAATTATTCTCTCGATTAATGCTTCTCCTTATAATCGTGAAAAACCCAATATTCGCAGTACATTAATAAAAAACCATTGTCAGCGTATCCAATTGCCAATCATTTACCTCAATCAGGTTGGCGGGCAAGACCAACTCATCTTTGATGGTTGTTCCAAAGTTTTTGATGCCAATGGTGACGTTACCCATCGCATGGCTGGGTTTGAAGAACAGATTGAGCAGTGCCGCTTCAATGACATGGCTATTGAACTGATGGCAAACCCTGTTCCTCAATTGCTGCCCCTTGCGCAAATTTATAAGGCCCTCGTACTTTCTGTTCGGGATTATGTACAGAAAAATGGTTTTAAAGGTGCTCTGCTTGGCTTGTCGGGTGGGATTGATTCGGGCCTGACGCTGGCGATTGCCGTTGACGCATTGGGTAAAGATCACGTACAAGCGGTCATGATGCCATTCCGCTATACCTCAGAAATGAGTATCCACGATGCCAGAGAACAGGCGGAATTGCTGGGTGTTGAATTTGACGTGGTGTCTATCGAACCCATGTTTGATGCATTTATGACACAGCTTGATCCACTCTTTGCGGGAACGGAAAAAGACACGACAGAAGAGAATTTGCAGGCACGTTGCCGGGCAGTTATCTTAATGGCGATGTCAAACAAACGTCGTCGCTTGGTGCTGACCACCAGTAATAAAAGTGAATCGGCAGTAGGTTATTCTACCTTGTATGGTGATATGGCCGGTGGTTTCAATGCGTTGAAAGACGTTCCTAAAACGATGGTATTTGCGTTATCGAATTACCGTAATACAGTATCTCCGGCAATTCCTCAACGTGTGATTGATCGTCCACCCTCTGCGGAATTGGCGCCGGATCAGTTAGATCAAGACAGCCTGCCGCCGTATGACATGCTGGATGCAATTCTTGAGGGATACGTTGAAAAAGATAAATCTGTTGCTGATTTGGTAGCAGAGGGTTTTGATGAAGCCATTGTTCGTAAGGTAATCCGTCTGGTTGATATCAACGAATATAAACGCCGTCAGGCACCTATCGGGCCACGCATTTCACAACGTGACTTTGGGAAAGACAGGCGCTATCCGATTACTTCTGGTTTCGGGCGTAAAAACTGGTAATAACAGGAAAACTTCATGAAAAAGATTGATGCAATTATCAAACCTTTCAAGCTGGATGATGTGCGTGAAGCTCTGGCTGAAGTAGGTATCACTGGTATGACTGTGACAGAAGTAAAAGGGTTTGGTCGCCAGAAAGGGCATACTGAACTCTATCGCGGTGCTGAATATATGGTGGATTTTCTGCCAAAAGTCAAAATAGAAATTGTCGTACCGGATGATCTTGTTGATACCTGCGTCGAAACAATCATGCAGATTGCGCAAACAGGTAAAATCGGTGATGGCAAAATTTTTGTTTTCGATGTTGCCCGTGTTGTGCGCATTCGCACCGGGGAGCAGGACGAAGAAGCCATTTAACGAAAAACTGCCGCTAACCCTATAACAATGGGAGCACATGCAGTGACTCGGTAAATAAATTTACTCCCCGTCCTTTTTGTAGCAATGTCTTTAGGGCGGGGAGTTGTTTGATTTCAATGTCTTACTTCATCGCAAATCTATTAATAGTGCTGAATTAAATCACTTTATGTGGGCCAAAACATTCATAATGCATATGTTGTTCATCAACGCCCATTGCCAGAAGCTGCTTGGCAATATATTGCATGAAAGCGATAGGTCCGCAGAAATAATATTCCATTCCTTCTGCCGTGAGTGAATCTTTTACAAAAGATAAATCCATGAATCCTGTGTGCTGATAGTCTGTGCCTGCTTGATCTATTTCTCTTGGCTCACGATACCAAACTTGTGAATACAAATTAGGCATGGTGTGGGAAATCTGATTAACCTTGTCTGAAAATGCGTGATAACCACCATGCTCTGCCGCGTGGAACCAGTTTACTGTGCCCGTATGGTTTTGATTGTATAAATATTCGAGCATACTCATCATTGGCGTTAAGCCAACGCCTGCGGAAATCAGTGTAACCGGAGTATTTTTTTGTACATTGAGGAAAAAGTCACCGCGTGGTGCTGCCAACATCACGATATTGCCTTCGTGTACGTTATCGTGCATATAGTTTGAAACCTTGCCGTGCGATTCACGTTTGATGGCAATGCGATAACTGGTGTCGTTTGGTGCGCCTGTCAGTGAATACTGGCGAACTTCACGGTTTTCAAATGCGGGATCATCCAGATAGATCCCTATGTATTGTCCGGGCCTGTAATCCATGACCTTGCCGCCATCAACAGGCTCAAATTCAAAACTGGTAATGACATCACTTTGTGGCTGTTTTTGTTTGACCCGGAATTGACGTACACCACGCCAACCGCCCGCCAAGGATTCCCCATCTTGATAAATCTCTTCTTCCCGATTGATAAAGACATCGGCTAATACCGCGTAGGCTTTTCCCCAAGCGTTGAGCACTTCATCGCCGGGGTGGAACATTTCATCCATCGTTGCCAGCAGGTGTGTTCCTACAATCTGATAATGCTCTGGCAGGATATTCAGGCTTGCGTGTTTATGGGCGATTTTTTCCACGGCTGGCAGCAAGGCGGACAGGTTATCAATGTTGGATGCATAGGCGCACAGTGCATTGAAAAGCGCTTCACGCTGAGCCCCATTTATTTGGTGGCTCATGTTAAAAATATCTTTTAATTCAGGGTTATGCTTGAACATGCGTTCGTAAAAATGGGCCGTCAGTTTCGGGCCGGTAGACAAGATCAAAGGGATGGTGGATTTGACTGTGTTAATAACATGATTGTCTAGCATGGGGATCTCCCGAATTTTTCTCAATTGGTGTCAGAATCTATAAGTTGCATTTTAAATACATCTTTTAGGGGTTGGGAATACACTAAATCAAAAAAAGAAGATCATCTTGATATAAATCAATAAATTGAAATTTTAACGCCGATAAACCTTGAGATAGATCACAAATATTCTTGATAAATTTGAAATCGTTAGCCTTGTTATTTGCTGTTTATCCTTCCATCCGCAGTTAACAGTTAATGCAAACGTTTGCGCAAAATCTTCTGTCAAGACTATCTCATTAGAGAAAAAGAGTTTACACTGTGTGGCATTCTGTCCCTCAGGGGTGATTTTTAGAGATGTAGCTGAGTCAGGAGAACCTAATGTTAAAGCGTGAAATGAATATTGCGAATTATGATCCCGAACTGTGGCAAGCGATGGAACAGGAGGTTTGTCGTCAAGAAGAACACATTGAATTGATTGCCTCTGAAAACTACACCAGCCCAAGAGTTATGCAGGCTCAAGGATCTCAGCTCACTAACAAGTATGCCGAAGGTTACCCAAGTAAGCGTTACTACGGTGGTTGTGAGTATGTCGATGTAGTAGAACAACTTGCCATTGACCGTGCAAAAGAACTGTTTGGCGCCGATTACGCCAACGTCCAGCCGCACTCTGGTTCTCAGGCAAATGCCGCAGTGTATATGGCGCTGTTGCAACCCGGCGATACTGTTTTAGGGATGAATCTGGCACATGGCGGCCATTTGACTCACGGTTCTCCAGTCAACTTCTCTGGCAAACTTTATAACATCGTGCCTTATGGTATTGATGACAGCGGTAAAATCGATTACGACGATATCCGCGCCCAAGCGCAAAAACACAAACCAAAAATGATCATCGGCGGCTTCTCTGCTTATTCCGGTGTGGTTGATTGGGCGAAGATGCGTGAAATTGCTGATGAAATTGGCGCCTACCTGTTTGTGGACATGGCTCATGTGGCAGGCTTGGTAGCCGCAGGCGTTTATCCAAACCCTGTTCCTCACGCCCACGTTGTTACAACAACAACGCATAAAACACTGGCAGGCCCACGTGGTGGTCTGATTCTGGCGAAAGGTGGCGATGAAGAATTCTACAAAAAACTGAATTCCTCTGTTTTCCCAGGCTCTCAAGGCGGCCCGTTGATGCACGTGATTGCAGGTAAAGCCGTTGCATTGAAAGAAGCGATGGAGCCGGAATTTAAGATCTATCAGCAACAAGTTGCCAAAAATGCCAAAGAGATGGTTAATGTCTTCTTGCAGCGCGGCTATAAAGTTGTTTCAGGGGAAACCGAAAACCATCTGTTCCTGCTGGATCTGGTGGATAAAGACATTACCGGTAAAGACGCTGATGCAGCCTTGGGACGTGCCAATATCACAGTGAACAAAAACAGCGTGCCTAACGATCCTCGCAGCCCATTTGTGACTTCCGGCATCCGCATCGGAACGCCAGCAATTACCCGCCGTGGCTTCAAAGAAGCTGAAACCCGCGAATTGGCTGGTTGGATTTGTGATGTGTTAGAAAACATCAATGATGAATCCGTCATTGAAAGCGTGAAGCAAAAAGTGCTGGCAATCTGCGCGAAATATCCGGTTTACGCATAAATTAAAATAAAATATTAATAACACTACGATGTTATTAATAGTACTAAAACCCGACTCATGACCTTGGTTTTGAGCGGGTTTTTTCCATATGGAAAATGAGGGAATTTGGATGTCTGTTCCATCAACATTTTGGCTGGGGTTAAGTTATTTCACTTATTTTTTCTCTTTCGGCATATTCCTGCCGTTTTGGTCTGTGTGGCTAAAAGGTGAAGGTATTGAACCTTCAATGATTGGTGTATTACTGGGCGCTGGGATGATCGCCCGTTTTCTCGGCAGTCTGTTTATTTCACCGATGGTAAAAGATCCATCCAAATTAATTAAGGCGTTGAGAACGCTTTCGTTATTAGCATTATTCTTTGCCATTGGGTTCGCAATGAATAGTTATTGGGTATGGCTTTTCTTTATCATTGCCTGCTTCAACTTATTCTTCTCACCATTAATCCCTTTATCAGACGCCTTAGCGGGCACATGGCAAAAACAATTTTCGTTTGATTATGGCAAAGTCAGGGTTTGGGGCTCGATTGCATTTGTTATCAGTTCTTCGCTGACAGGTATATTAATGTCTTCCAATGGCATAGATTTATCCATCAGCAGCTTAGATATTGGGTGGAATATATCATTTGACGGTCTGAATAATTGGATTGGCAGTAATTTGTTTGGAACACACCATATTATCCTGGCGTTTTTGATTTTCAGTGTCGCTGGCATGCTGTTGGGAATGATGTTGAAACCTGCAATTATGCCAGCCGGCAAAGTGAAATCAGCAAATACCAATGCAGTCTCTTTTAAACAACTGCTGTCTGAAAGATCGGTATGGCAATTTTTAATATGTGTGACGTTATTACAGGCTGCACATGCAGGCTACTACAGTTTTGGTTCCATCTACTGGGAAAGCGCGGGCTATTCTTCATCAACCATTGGCTACCTTTGGTCATTGGGGGTTGTCGCCGAAGTAGTTGTGTTCACCTTCAGCAACCAGCTATTTCGCCGTTGGAGCGCCCGTAACTTATTTTTGCTGTCGGCCGTTTGTGGGGTACTTCGCTGGGGTCTGATGGGAACATCAACCGAACTCTATGCCTTGATTATCATTCAAATCTTGCACTGTGGCTCGTTTACCGTTTGTCATTTGGCCGCGATGCGTTTCATCGGTGCCAGAAAGGAAAATGAAATAATCCGGTTGCAGGCAACGTATTCTGCTCTGGCAATGGGCGGCGGTATTGCGGTCATGAGTATTATTGCCGGTTTTATGTATGAAAGTATCGGCAGTGGTATATTTTGGATGATGGCTCTGGTTGCATCCCCGGCTTTATTCATACGGCCGAAAGTAGAAGCCCATGCCTATTGATTGAAAAGTCAGTACCCAAAAAACTGCCTCTTTCGAGGCAGTTTTTTCATCATATATTAACTATCATCACACAGAAGGTAGTTTCTACTTCAAAATTAACGCTTCAGTGCTTCCGTTAATTCTTCACGCATTTCAGACAGAATGTCTTTAACCACACGTGGGCTACCCGCAACGATATTGCCGGAGGTAATATAATTATGGCCGCCGACAAAATCGGTAACAATGCAGCCGGATTCACGTACCAGCAATTCACCGCCCAAGAAATCCCACGGTTTCAGACCAATTTCGAAGAACCCGTCTACACGTCCGGCAGCAACATAGGCCAAATCCAGTGCCGCGGAACCCGTGCGTCGGAAATCGGCGCAACGCTCAAATAATTTACCCAATACATTGATGTAAGGAACGCTGTGCTGCTTGGCTTTGAATGGGAAACCGGTAGCAAGAACAGTACCATCCAGATCACGGGCGTTGGAACCACGCAGGCGATAGCCGTTCAACTGTGCACCCTGACCACGGGTTGCGGTGAACAGTTCGTTACGCATTGGATCGTAAACCACGGCCACTTCAGTGCGGCCTTTCATGCGCACGGCAATGGAAACAGAAAAATGTGGGAGACGTTTGATAAAGTTAGTGGTGCCATCCAGTGGATCAATAACCCATTGAACATCGTTGTCTTCACCTAAGTGCTCACCGCTCTCTTCGGTAATAATGGTGTGTTTAGGGTAAGACTTACGAATAATATCGATGATCAGCGCTTCAGCTTCATGGTCAACATTAGTGACGAAATCATTACTGCCTTTTTGGCTCGCTTCAATAGCGTTAGGGGTTTCGTAGCTTTTGGCAATATGGTTGCCGGCTTTACGCGCAGCGCGTATAGCGATGTTTAGCATCGGATGCATGGGTATCTTCCACAAGATTTTAAAGAACGGGAAACAAATCGGCGCGCAGTATAGCAGTAGTTTTTCAAAATAACTATACCCGTCGTCTTTCAAGTTGCCTCTTTGTTGGCTGCGTTCATTCACCCCAGTCACATAGTTATCTATGCTCCTAGGGTTCACTCCCTTGCCGCCAACCGCCAATAAAGCTGTGAAAGACGGCAGGGATAATGTTGTGTTAAGATATTCGGCTCTTATTCTGAACTTAAAAGCCGTCATGCTAGAGAATATCCGCATTATTCTGGTAGAAACGTCCCATACAGGTAACATGGGATCCACTGCCAGGGCCATGAAAACAATGGGGTTAACCAACCTGTATCTGGTCAATCCGCTCGTTCAACCTGACTCTCACGCGATTGCACTTTCAGCCGGTGCGAGTGATGTTATCGGCGCAGCCAAAATCGTGAATACATTGGATGAAGCCTTGGCCGGATGTGAATTGGTCATCGGAACCAGCGCCCGTTCCCGTACGCTGTCTTGGCCGATGGTTGAACCACGTGAATGTGGTGAGCGTTGTGTCAAAACCGCCAGTCATTCTCCGGTTGCGATTGTATTTGGTCGTGAGCGGGTGGGTTTGACGAACGAAGAGCTGCAAAAGTGCAATTATCACCTTTATATTCCAACCAATCCGGAATATGGCTCATTGAATCTGGCTATGGCCGTTCAATTGGTGAGTTATGAAATTCGCATGGCATTTCTGGCGGGGCAGGAGTTACTGAAAAACGCAGCGACATCGCCCAATAAAGGAACGTCTCCAGATGATGAAGCAGAGTATCCGACTATCGAGGATATGGAGCGTTTTTATCAACATTTGGAACGCGTATTGGATTCATCTGGCTTTATTCGCAAAGCACACCCGGGCCAGATAATGAATCGATTAAGACGGCTTTATACTCGCGCACGGCCTGAAACTCAGGAGCTGAATATCCTGCGTGGTATACTGACATCTATGGAAAAATGGGCCAAAAAATAACCTTGGCGCATACATTAACAACGTATTAGCACAATATGGTAATCCATAAGGTATACGGCAAAAATCAGATAATATACTGAAAGTATAAGGAAAGTAGGCGGTGAAAAGGTAGAAGGCAGCCAAATAATAGTTGAGTAAATTACTAGGTTAAATAGTTGACTAAAATACTCAGGAATGCCACAATTTCAACCATATTTCACCATGGAGTTTTTGTTATGAGACTGACATCAAAAGGACGTTATGCGGTAACTGCCATGCTAGATGTGGCGTTGCATTCACAAGAAGGGCCGGTTCCATTAGCCGACATTTCTGAACGTCAGGGAATTTCACTTTCCTATCTTGAGCAGTTGTTCTCCCGCCTGCGTAAAAATGGTCTGGTTTCTAGCGTCCGTGGTCCAGGTGGCGGTTACTTACTGGGTAGAGAATCCAGCAAGATTTTCGTTGCCGAAGTTATTTCAGCTGTTGATGAATCTGTGGATGCCACACGTTGTCAGGGGAAAGAAGGTTGTCAAGGCGGCGATCGTTGTTTGACCCATGCATTGTGGCGTGATCTCAGTGATCGTATCACGAGTTTCTTGAGCAGTATCAGTTTAGAAGAATTAGTAAATAATCAAGAAGTGTTAGATGTTGCTGATCGTCAAGACAGCGATAAACGTCGTGCGCCTAACGGCAGACTTCAAGAGACGATTAACGTTAACCTACAGGCGTAACCTTACGGTAAATACTTGTTGTAGCAAATACTTGTTATAAAACAAAAGTATTAAAAGTGTCTTACGGAGCATGTGAGCAATGAAATTACCCATTTATATGGACTATTCAGCAACAACACCTGTCGATCCACGTGTTGCTGAAAAGATGATGAACTATATGACAATGGACGGGATCTTTGGTAACCCAGCCTCCCGTTCACACCGTTTTGGCTGGCAGGCTGAAGAAGCGGTGGATATTGCGCGTAATCAAATTGCTGATTTAGTCGGAGCAGACCCGCGCGAAATCGTATTTACCTCAGGTGCAACAGAGTCAGACAATCTTGCTATTAAAGGTGCTGCAAAATTTTATCAGAAAAAAGGCAAGCACATTATTACCAGCAAAACTGAGCATAAAGCGGTTTTAGATACTTGTCGTCAATTGGAGCGGGAAGGTTTTGAGATCACTTACCTTGCGCCAATGAACAATGGCATGATTGATCTGAAAGAATTGGAAGCTTCCATGCGTGAAGACACCATTCTGGTTTCCATCATGCACGTCAATAACGAAATCGGCATCGTTCAGGATATCGTGACCATTGGCGAAATGTGCCGCAGCCGTGGCATTATTTTCCATGTTGATGCTACTCAGAGCGTGGGCAAATTGCCAATCGACCTCAGCAAATTGAAAGTCGACCTGATGTCTTTCTCTGCGCATAAACTTTATGGGCCGATGGGAATTGGTGCGCTGTATGTTCGCCGTAAACCTCGCGTGCGCATTGAATCACAGCAGCACGGCGGTGGTCATGAGCGTGGTATGCGTTCAGGTACATTGCCTGTTCATCAGATAGTCGGTATGGGCGAAGCTTACCGTATCGCGAAAGAAGAACTGGAATCAGAAGCAGAACGTCTGCATGCTTTACGCCTGCGTTTGTGGAACGGCATCAAAGATATCGAAGAAGTTTATCTGAACGGTGATTTAGAACTGGGTGCGCCACATATCCTTAATGTCAGCTTCAACTATGTTGAAGGTGAATCATTAATGATGTCACTAAAAGATTTGGCGGTATCTTCGGGTTCAGCATGTACTTCCGCAAGTTTAGAGCCTTCTTATGTCCTGCGTGCACTTGGCATGAATGATGAACTGGCACACAGTTCTATTCGTTTCTCTTTGGGGCGTTTTACCACAGAAGAAGAAATAGACTATGCAATCAAGTTGATTCATAACGCGATTGGTCACTTGCGTGATCTTTCTCCATTGTGGGAAATGTTCAAGCAGGGTGTGGATATCAGCACCATCGAATGGTCTCATCATTAATCAGACGGTTTCAGGAGTAACGATATGGCTTACAGCGACAAAGTAATTGATCACTACGAAAATCCACGCAATGTTGGTTCATTCGACAGTGAAGACCCTTCAGTTGGTAGTGGCATGGTAGGTGCGCCTGCTTGTGGTGACGTCATGCGACTGCAAATCAAGGTTAACGATGAAGGTATCATTGAAGATGCCCGTTTTAAAACCTATGGCTGCGGCTCGGCGATTGCATCCAGCTCTTTGGTAACAGAGTGGATGAAAGGAAAATCGCTGGAACAGGCTGAGGCTATCAAAAATACTCAGATCGCAGATGAATTAGAACTGCCGCCAGTGAAAATTCACTGTTCTATTTTGGCAGAAGATGCGATTAAAGCAGCCATTGCTGACTACAAGAACAAGCATCAGGCGAAATAGCCATCTTTATAGAATCACTTCTTTTGTAGAAGCATGTTTTTCACGAAACGTTTCACAAAAAGAAAATAATTTTGGTGGATATTGGTTCAATATCCACCTTTGCTAGTTTTAATAGTGAGGTGTGGTATGTCAATTTCCCTGACAGAAAGTGCAGCCCAGCGTATTTTGACCTTCCTTGACAATCGGGGAAAAGGTATCGGGTTGCGTTTGGGAGTGAGAACATCCGGCTGCTCTGGTATGGCATATGTACTTGAATTCGTTGATGCGGTTAACGAAGAAGATCAAGTTTTTGAAGATAAGGGCGTAAAAGTTATCGTTGATGGTAAAAGTATCCTTTACCTTGACGGTACTGAGTTGGATTTTGTTAAAGAAGGCCTGAATGAAGGCTTTAAATTCAACAACCCCAATGTTTCCAGCGAGTGCGGCTGTGGGGAAAGTTTCAACGTTTAATCCCATTTTTTGGCTCCGCACTTTGCGAAACTAAGAGTAACTTATGGACTATTTTACTTTATTTGGGCTGCCTGCGCGTTATGCGATTGACCGTGAACTGTTGGCAACCCGCTATCAAGAATTGCAACGACAGTTTCACCCTGACCGTTTTGCCAACCAGCCAGAACGTGAAAAAACGCTGGCACTCCAACAAGCAGCTACTATCAATGCGGGTTACCAAACGCTGAAACATCCCCTGAAACGTGCAGAATATATGCTGTCGCAGCAAGGGTATGATCTGTCCAACGAACAGCACACTATGCAGGATACTGATTTCCTGATGCAACAGTTGGAATTGCGCGAAGAACTTGATGCCATTGAACACAGCCCAGATCCAGAAACAGCACTGTCTGGTTTCTCATCTCGCCTCAATAAAATGATTAAAACGCGCAGTGAGCAGATGGAACAACAACTCGACATTGCTGAATGGTCAATTGCAGCCGATACCGTCCGTAAATTACGCTTTTTGGATAGATTGCAACAGCAGGTTGAATTGCTGGAAGAGCGGCTGCTGGATGATTTTTAGCTAATTAGCATGAGTTGAAATAGCTTTTGGCTGAATGAATTTCAGTTGAATACCTTTCAGTTGAATAGATATCGGCTGAGTAGATTTAAAGGGGCACACATGGCTTTATTACAAATCAGCGAACCGGGTTTATCTGCCGCACCACACCAGCGCCGTCTGGCTGCGGGGATTGATCTGGGTACAACCCACTCTCTGGTTGCAACTGTCCGCAGTGGTCAGGCTGAGACGTTGGCGGATAGTGAAAACCGTCACTTGCTTCCTTCCGTTGTACAATATCGTAAAGAAGACATTCAGGTTGGTTGGTTGGCACGCCAGCAAGCGGCATCGGATCCCGTTAATACCGTGAGTTCAGTCAAGCGGATGATGGGGCGCTCTTTGGCTGACATTCAGCAGCGTTACCCGAATTTACCCTACCAGCTTCAGGCAAGTGAAAATGGCCTGCCGTTGATCAAGACAGCTTCAGGTTTGGTTGATCCTATTCAGGTTTCTGCTGACATATTGAAATCGTTGGCACAACGGGCAGAAGAAACTCTGGATGGCAAACTTGATGGTGTTGTAATAACAGTCCCTGCTTATTTTGATGATGCACAGCGTCAGGGAACCAAAGATGCAGCCCGCTTGGCTGGCTTGCATGTCCTGCGTCTTTTGAATGAACCCACGGCAGCCGCGATTGCCTATGGTCTTGACTCTGGTCAGGAAGGCGTTATCGCTGTTTATGATCTCGGTGGCGGTACATTCGACGTTTCGATTCTGCGCCTGAGTCGGGGTGTATTTGAAGTGTTGGCCACAGGCGGTGATACTGCTTTGGGCGGTGACGATTTTGACTTACTGTTGGCAAATTGGATCCGTGAACAAGCGGGAATTACGGATAATGACCACGGGCTACAGCGACAATTACTGGACATTGCCACCGCAGCCAAAATTACCTTGAGTGAAGCGGATAGCGCTGAAATCAATATTGCTGGCTGGCAAGGTCATATTACTCGCACTGAATTCAACGAGCTGATCACGCCACTGACAAAACGCACACTACTTTCCTGCCGTCGAGCGCTGAAAGATGCGGGTGTCACGGCTGATGAAGTTCTACAGGTTGTCATGGTAGGCGGCTCAACGCGTGTGCCATTGGTACGCAGCACCGTGGGCGCGTTTTTTGATAGAACTCCATTAACCTCTATTGACCCCGACAAAGTAGTTGCGGTTGGTGCTGCCATTCAAGCCGATATTTTGGTAGGCAACAAACCTGACAGCGAAATGTTGTTATTGGATGTTATTCCACTCTCCCTTGGGTTAGAAACGATGGGCGGGCTGGTTGAAAAAGTCATCCCACGCAATACCACAATCCCTGTCGCAAGAGCGCAAGAATTTACCACTTTCAAAGATGGTCAAAGCGCGATGAGTATCCATGTGGTGCAGGGAGAAAGAGAACTGGTCAATGATTGCCGTTCTCTGGCACGTTTTACATTGCGTGGCATCCCGGCCTTGCCGGCAGGTGGTGCGCATATTCGCGTGACCTTTCAAGTGGATGCCGATGGCCTGTTGAGCGTCAGTGCATTGGAAAAATCCACGGGTGTTGAATCTTCCATTCAGGTAAAACCTTCCTACGGCTTATCTGATGAAGAAATTGCGCGCATGCTCAGAGATTCTATGACCAACGCGCAGGAAGACATTCAGGCACGTAAACTGGCAGAACAAAAAGTAGAAGCTGCCCGAGTTTTGGAAAGTTTAACGAGCGCGCTGGAAAAAGATGCTGATTTACTGAGCCAAGAAGAACACACCGCCATTGACGAAGCGGTACAAGTATTAATTGAATGTGCTCAGGGGAGTTCTCCTGATGCGATTGAAAGTGCAATTAAACAATTGGACAAGCAAACGCAGGAATTTGCCGCGCGCCGTATGGATACATCAATCCGCCGGGCTTTGGCGGGTCACTCTGTGGATGAGATTTAATTATGCCTAAAATTGTATTTTTACCTCACAATGAACTTTGCCCTGAAGGTGCTGTTTTAGACGCTCAAGAAGGCGAATCAATTCTGGACGTTGCATTGCGTAACGGTATTGAAATTGAACATGCCTGTGAAAAATCCTGTGCATGTACCACGTGTCACTGCATCATCAGAGAAGGGTTTGACTCACTGGATGAAAGCTCTGAACTGGAAGATGACATGTTGGACAAAGCATGGGGGCTGGAGCCTGAAAGCCGCTTGAGCTGTCAGGCTAAAGTTACCGATGAGGATTTAGTTGTTGAAATCCCTAAATACACCATTAACCATGCACGTGAGCACTGACAGGAGAAAATAGGACATGAAATGGTCTGACAGCCAAGAAATTGGCGAAGCCCTGTATGATAAATTTCCAGATTTGGATCCAAAAACAGTGCGTTTTACCGATATGCATGGATGGATCTGTGAATTGGACGGTTTTGACGATGACCCACAAAAATCTAACGAAAAAATACTGGAAGCGATTTTGACAGTATGGCTGGATGAGTACGAATAGCGCAAAATTTGTTTACAACAAAAAATAGCGCTAATTCACTGATTTTTGCTTAAAAATTTGGCATAGTCTTGAATGCAATGGAAAACTGGCAATCGCCAGTTTTTTTATATTAATCAATCCTTCTGTGAAGCAACGATCTATCTTATGTGTACCCAATGGATTTCAAATTGCATCGCGGCGGCAGGGAATGACAAATTCGTTGGGAACGAATTTAAACAGCCAAAAGCTGGCCTGCGGTGAGAGACAGGAGCCTCTCATAATCCCCGGGTGCATAGATAACCGTATGTTGATAAAAACGGTGACCGGGGTGAATGAGCGCAGTCAACAAAGGGCAACTTGAAAGACGAAGGGTATAGCACAATGATTGATGTGACGCAGTGAACAATAAGAAGTGAGATAAAATGACAAAACAAATCATGCCAATAACACTGTCTTATGAATTGGCTAACGCTTGCTGGGGTGAAAAAGCATTAATTAGTTCGGGCGAGCAGGGGATCACCATCCATTTGGAAGGAAATGGAAAATTAGGAGCCATCCAGCGCGCAGGGCGCAAAATTGACAGTCAAGGAATTCGCAGCGTTGCTTTAGTCGGTGATGATTGGGATTTGGAAAAAAGTTGGGCATTCTGGTTAGGTTTCCGTTCTCCCAAGGGATTGCGCACTATCGAATGGCCACAACTGCCGGCTCAGGAAAAACAAGAGCTGGAAAGCAGAATCAAATTCATTGATTGGGTACGTGATACCATCAACCTTCCGGCGGAAGATTTGGGGCCAGAGAACCTTGCCCAACGAGCAATTGATTTATTGACTGGCGTAGCTGGTGATGCTGTGAGCTATAGCATCATTAAAGGCGATGCATTGCGTGAACAGGGCTATTCTGGTGTGCATACCGTTGGCCGTGGCTCTTCCCGTGAACCAGTTTTCCTTGCATTGGATTTTAACCCGACGAAAGATGAAAAAGCGCCGGTTGCCGTTTGTTTGGTAGGTAAAGGCATTACCTTCGACTCAGGTGGATACAGCATTAAACCTTCTGCGTTCATGGATGCAATGAAGTCGGACATGGGCGGTTCAGCAACATTGACAGGAGCATTGGCCTTGGCAATCAGCCGTGGTTTGCAACATCGGGTAAAACTGTTCCTGTGCATTGCAGATAATATGGTCAGTGGTAATGCATTCAAATTGGGTGACATTATTCGTTACCGTAACGGTAAAACCGTTGAAGTCATGAATACCGACGCAGAAGGGCGTCTGGTACTGGCTGATGGCTTGATTGATGCCAGCGCGGAAAAAGCGCCGTTGATCATTGATGCCGCAACGTTGACTGGCGCAGCCAAAAATGCGGTGGGCGGGGATTACCACGCTATATTCAGTTTTGATGATCAATTGGCTCAAGATTTATTGGCAGCGGCTGACTCTGAAAATGAATTGTTCTGGCGTTTGCCGTTGGCAGAATTCCATCGTGGTCAACTGCCTTCTAATTTTGCTGAATTAAACAACATTGCATCACCTGCACATAGTGCGGGAGCAAGTACCGCAGCGGCATTCCTGTCTCACTTTGTAGAGAACTACAAAAAAGGCTGGATACATATCGATTGCTCTGCAACCTACCGTAAATCAGCGGTTGAACAGTGGTCTGCGGGTGCAACGGGATGTGGCGTGCGCACGATTGCCAATTTGTTGCTGGCTAAAGCAAAATAAAAGGTGAGATAAACACCAGCACCTTCGAGTTACTTTTCTTGATAGCCTCTCTGGTGGGAGGCTATCATTGCGCTTTCCAACATGATTAGCTGTACCGAATTTAGCTACACTGCAATGAATGATAGGCTGAATTTTGTATTTAATTTTGCGCTTAACTTCAGTTTAAACAACATAGTTCGGAGATTTTCATGAGTTTGTCAAATGGGTCTGTTGCTACCGAAATAATGGTTCCCAGTGGAAGCCGTATTACCCTCAGCCAGCCAGAAGAACAACCCGCCCAACTTATCGAAGCCTTGAGTGATTTATTCAAGCAGCATAAACCCGTCCGACGGGCTTTTTTGACCATGTTCCATGATAAAAATACAGATGAGAAACCCAATCTGTTAATTGGTTTGGAGTTCAGTGATTCTCCGCCAGAATCTGAAATAGACAAGATAATTCAAGACGCTGGCAATCTGACCTGTGAATACCTTGACGAAGACGATTCCGTTGATTTTTGCCTGCTTGACGAAACAGAAGGGGGAATCAGCCACTATTTGATTCAGCATACACAACCTTTCTATCAGAGAAAATTAGGCAGTTGGCTGCGAGATACTATTCCTGTTATCAATCAATAAATTTCTGCCCCTTATGTCAGCGTAAAAACGCATGTCAGCGCAAGAATACACGGGATTAACTTTTGCCCTATGACTCGTTGCAATTTGGCTGCAATGAAAAAATCCTCGAATTTATCTAATAAGTGCGAGAACTATCGAAGAATTGAAAAAATATAGGGCAAAAGTGCCGGGTAAGTTTTATTCCGGATGGAAATTCCGTTATTTTTTCTACGCTTTGATTGTGCATGATAACCAGTATCATAAATCACAATAATGGATTACATGACGACATGGCAAAGGAAGAGTAAAAAGCGTTTTCTTTCCTTTAGGTATATCTAAATCCCTGCATCATATGAATATCCATAAAAAATAATATCTTAGATTGTCCTGTAAATAATAAGGATTATGGTTATGTATCAATGTCAATTCTGGCAAAAGGCAGCAAGGAAAAAACGATGCCTTGCAATAATGCTTGCTGCGCTATTTTCACTCTTCACGCTGTCTGGGTGCGATCAAGCCGAGAATACAGATAAAACTAAAACAGATAGCACTCAATCAGAAGATAACAAACAACAAAATATTACCCAGTCCCAAGATAATCAGCGAACAGACCGGGAAAAACAGGAAACATCCGCTGCACAACTAACGTCTTCCAGTACCGAAAAACAGGTATCTCAATCTCCAGCGCAGCGTTATGCAGGTAAAAATGTCACTATTTTAGATGCCTCTGAATTGCAATTGGGTGGGGCCAGCGCAATGGTGGTTACTTTTTCCATTCCTTTAGATCCTGACCAAGATTTTTCACAAAAAGTCCACCTTATTGATGTGAAATCAGGGAAATTGGACGGCGCATGGGAGCTTTCCAATAACCAAAAAGAACTCAGGTTGCGTCACTTACCGCCGGCACGTGAATTACGTTTGACAATTGACAAGGGTGTAAAAGGCATAAATGAGCGTCAGCTAGCGACTGCCTATGAAAAAACAATTAATACAGCCCCTATTACACCGACGGTTGGCTTTACCAGCAAGGGGTTATTATTGCCCAGTAAAGTCGCTGAAGGGCTACCAGTACTGGCACTCAATGTTGACCGCGTAGATGTCAACTTTTTCCGGGTCAAAGAGCAGTCATTACCCTCATTCATTGCTAATTGGCAATACCGCAATAACGTGGAGTATTGGGATTCTGGTGAACTGCTGAAAGAAACTGAGTTAGTTTACACCGGTCGCTTTGATCTCAACCCCACTGCCAATACCCGCGAAAAATTATTGCTCCCGCTCAAAAATATCAAAGAGCTGCAAAAAGAGGGTGTTTATCTGGCCGTTATGCAGCAAGCAGGGAAATATAGCTACAGTAATCCCGCCACCCTGTTCACACTCAGTGATATTGGTGTTTCCATGCACAGTTATCTGGACAGGGTAGATATCTTCACTCAATCATTGGCGCAAGGTTCCAGCCTGAAAAATGTTGAGATCCGCCTGTTGGATGCCAAAGGTCAGCTTTTGGCAAAAACGACAACGGACAGTAACGGGCATGCATCACTTGATAAAATCAATGAAGCGAAGTTATTGCTGGCTACCGAAAGCGGCAGTACCAGCATAATTGACTTGAATACACCGGCATTGGATCTCTCTGAGTTTGATGTTGGTGGCCCGCAAGGATATAGCAAACAGTTTTTTGCCTTTGGCCCAAGAGATCTGTACCGGCCCGGCGAGACATTGATTATCAACGGATTATTGCGCGATGCCGATGGTCGCCCGCTCAAGCCACAGCCAGTTAAAGTAGATATATTAAAAGCCGACAATCAAATTGTTCGCAGTTTTGTTTGGCAAGCTGAAAATGGCCTTTACCAATACCGCTACCCGATTCCTCGTAATGCTGAAACCGGCATGTGGTCACTGAGATTTGACTTAGGTGATAAGACGCCACGTTATTATAAATTTAACGTTGAAGATTTCATGCCTGAACGCATGGCATTGGAAATAACCGGCAATAGTGATAACCAACCGATATTGACAGGCGAAGCAGTTGAATTTGATGTAACGGGCCGTTACCTGTACGGGGCACCCGCTGCGGATAACCGCCTGCAAGGGCAATTATTCCTGCGCCCAGCCCGTAACGCAGTAGCAAAACTGCCGGGATACGAGTTTGGCTCTATAAAAGAAACAGACTTGAACCGAACATTGGATGAGTTTGATATCACCCTGAACAGCAAAGGAAAAGCAACGCTTTCGGCCAGTGAAGATAATTGGAAATCTGTTGCCTCTCCGGTAAAAGTCATCATGCAAGCCAGTTTGCTTGAATCTGGAGGGCGTCCGGTGACACGTCGCACAGAGCAGGCAATCTGGCCGGCGGATCTGTTAGTTGGCATACGGCCACTTTTCAATAAAAAAACCATCTATGACTATTACACTGGTCATGATGAAAGCCGCTATAACGTGGATGACAACTCACTGGCAGAATTTGCAATAGTTTATGCTGATGCCAAAGGGAACAAATATGCAGCTCAGGATTTAAGGGCGCGTTTGATCTATGAACGTCGTGATTATTACTGGCGTTGGTCAAGCAATAACGGTTGGCAATCAGGTTATGACCAGAAAGATCTGCTCATGGAAGATGAACCGTTGCAAATTGCAAAAAATGGTACAGCTAAAATCAGTTTCCCTGTCGAATGGGGTTCTTATCGCATTGAAATTGTGAATCCACAAAACCAGCTTGTCACCAGTCTGAATTTCTGGGCTGGCTATTCATGGCAGGATAATACTGGAGGAACAGGGGCAGTACGCCCGGATCAGGTCCAAATGTCTTTGGATAAACCTGCCTATAAACCGGGTGATAAAGTGAAACTGCGCATGCTTGCACCCCAGGAAGGCAAAGGCTACCTGCTGGTGGAATCGAGTGAAGGCCCATTATGGTGGCAGGAAATTGACGTACCCGCAAAAGGACTGAATATTGACGTCCCAATTGATAAATCGTGGGCTCGTCATGATTTGTATCTCACTGCCGTTGTTGTCCGGCCCGGTGACAAATCCCGTCATGCAACCCCTAAGCGGGCGATAGGTGTTCTGCATCTGCCTCTGATGGATGAAGGTCGTAAACTGGATATCGCCTTGAGTGCGCCTGATAAAATACGTCCAAATCAAGATCTCAAAGTTAAGATTAAAGCCACTCCCCAACAAGGGAATCCGTTGCCAAAACAGGTCTACGTCTTGCTCTCAGCGGTAGATACCGGTGTATTGAGTATCACTGACTTTAAAACTCCAGATCCTTACGAAGCTTTCTTTGGCCGCAAGCGCTATGGAGCTGATCAATATGATGTTTATGGTCACTTGATTGAAGCTGAAGGCCGTCAGGCAAATCTGCGTTTTGGGGGAGATGGTGATGACAGTTCATTTGAGCGTGGTGGTAAAAAGCCATTGACGGAAGTCAAAATCATTGCTGAACAAGCTAAGCCCGTTGTACTGAATGCGAACGGCGAAGGTGAAATTACCCTGCCAATTCCGGATTTCAACGGGGAACTCAGGTTAATGGCTCAGACATGGAGCGATAATGAATTTGGTCACAGTGAACGTAAAATCATTGTTGCAGCCCCTGTCGTTACACAAATGTCATTGCCTCGTTTTATGGCAGGTGGGGATCAATCCCTGCTGTCATTGGATCTCACCAATTTGACTGAACAACCGCAAATACTGACGCTGGATTTTGCAGCGGAAGGGCTGATTAAATTACATGGTATGACAAGCAAGAAGCTCATATTGGAAAAAGGAAAGCGAACAACCCTCCAGATCCCTGTCAAAGCAGTTCACGGGTTTGGGCAAGGTGAAATTTTCTTGACGATCAATGGGCTGAATTTACCTGATGAAAATTTAACGCAGTACAAAAATAGCTGGAAAATAGGCGTTCGTCCGGCACATCCGGCTAAAACGCTGCAATTTGCGAATGTGCTCCATCACGGGCAGGATTGGCAGTTATCACCGGCAGCGATTTCTGATCTGGCTCCGGAAACCTTGGAAGGGCAGCTATTGCTGACCAGCAGGCCGCCATTGCAAATAGCGCGTTATATCCGTGAATTGTACGCCTATCCCTATGGCTGTCTGGAACAGACAATCAGCGGGCTTTATCCATCACTTTACTCGAATGAAGTTGAATTGAAAAAATTGGGCATCAAAACGCAAAGTGATGAGGCACGTCGGACCGCCATTGAGAGAGGAATTACTCATCTACTGAGTATGCAGCGTCATAATGGAAGTTTTTCATTATGGGATCGCAATGGCAGTGAAGAATTTTGGTTAACCGCTTATGCGACGGATTTTCTGTACCGTGCTATCCAGCAGGGTTATAGCGTTCCAACTGATGCCCTGAAAGCCGCCAATAATCGCTTATTACGCTATTTACAGGACAAGAGCATTATTGATGCCCGTTACAGTAGATCACTTTCCGCGGCACAATTCGCGGTGCAGGCTTATGCGGGTTTAGTCTTGGCCAATCAACAAAAAGCACCATTGAGTGGATTAAGGCAACTGTATGAACGCAGGGAAATGGCGGGAAGTGGTTTGTCTTTAGTTCAATTAGGCATCGCACTGAAAATCATGGGGGATAATACCCGTGGTGATAAGGCTGTTGATTTGGGAGTACGTAAATCACGCAAGTCAGATCATAGTTTGGGTGACTATGGCAGTATTATTCGTGATGACGCCCAAATTGTTTCTTTGCTGACAGAACACAAGATGTTGCTAAAAGAGCGCGATGAAAAATTACTCGATTTGTCCAATGAGCTGACAACCCGCCATTATTTCTCAACCCAAGAAAGCAATGCACTTTATCTGGCAGGGCGTTACTTCATCAACGAATCTGAACAACCTTGGAAAGCCGCCATTAACCAGCAAATGCCGCCGCTTAATTATGATAGGGCATTAACGGACACATTAACGGCGGAACAACTCCTGAAGGGCGTAGATATCAGTAACAGGGGTGACAGTACGCTGTACTCACGCCTGAACGTCGTGGGGTATCCGCTGAACACACCAACCCCTTACTCAAATGTTCTGAACATTGAGCGAACTTACCTCGATTTAGAAGGTAAACCAACTTACTTCGATCGTATGAGAAGTGGTGAAATGGTGGTTGTGAAACTAAAAATTAGTGCAACTCAAGCCGTCCCCGATGCTTTGGTTGTTGATTTACTTCCTGCGGGATTGGAAATAGAAAACCAAAACTTGGCGAATAGTAGTGCGAGCTTGGGTGAGAGCGCATCAGGCCTGCAATATTCTATTGAAGAGATGCAAAAAGAAGACATCCGGCATATCGAATATCGTGATGATCGTTTTGTCGCAGCTGTGGCCGTTCCTGCTTATAAATCAGTAACATTACTTTATTTAGCCCGTGCCGTTGCCCCAGGAGTTTATCAAATTCCCGCACCACAGGTTGAATCCATGTATGTTCCTTATTGGCGTGCAGTAGGCTCAACTAACCCAACACTGGAAATAGTCCGGTAATAACTCTCGGCCCCTATTACTTGAAGTTATCACTTGAAGTGAAGGTAGGGGCCACCGCTTTTTTCGGATACCGCTGTAATGAGAAAATTGTCCTCCCGCATCTACCGGCATGTTCTGATCATGACTTTGGTTATTTTTCTGGTGATACCTACCGGAATGTGGCTGGCAGATAAAATATGGCCGTTGCCGGCACATAACATCAAAATGGCTCGGGTTGTGGTTGGTGCTGATGGCTCACCATTGTGGCGTTTTGCCGACAGCGAGGGGATCTGGCGTTATCCTGTTACCTTAGATCAAGTTTCGCCGGAATATCTTCAGGCGTTGCTGACTTATGAAGACCGTTGGTTTTACAGGCATCCCGGCATTAATCCGGCTTCTCTGCTAAGGGCAGCATGGCAGGATATTCGCGCAGGGAAAATTGTCTCGGGTGGCAGCACTATTTCTATGCAAGTTGCCAGATTGATTGATCCACATCCACGTACTGTTTCAGGAAAATTCAAACAAATTTGGCGTACTTTGCAGTTGGAATGGTATTATTCAAAAGATGAAATTTTGGAGATGTACCTGAACCGAGCGCCATTTGGCGGCACATTACAAGGCATTGGTGCTGCCAGTTGGTCTTATCTGGGAAAATCGCCGTCTGAACTTTCATCCGGTGAAGCCGCATTATTGGCTGTATTACCGCAGGCGCCCAGCAGACTGCGCCCTGATCGTTATCCTGAACGGGCTCAGGCTGCCCGTGACAAGGTATTGCAGCGATTGGAACAATATCATGTTTGGTCGGCCCAAAAAGTGGCTGACATCAAAGAAGAAAATGTGTGGTTGGCACCACGTCAGGCTCCTCACCTGGCCCCATTGCTGGCGAGGAGAATGGTGAATGAAAATCAGCAGGAAGTGATCCAGACGACAATTGATACTGGCTTGCAGCGTCAATTGGAAGATATGGTTCTTAACTGGAAATACCAACTGGCCGCTAAAACGTCAATCGGGGTACTGGTTGTCGATCATACTGATATGTCTGTTAAAGCGTATATTGGATCAGCCGATATTCAAGACCGAAGCCGTTTTGGGCACGTCGATATGATAAGTGCCCGGCGCTCACCAGGTTCTACATTGAAGCCTTTTTTGTATGCAATGGCATTGGATGATGGTTTGATCCACGGGGAATCTTTATTGCAGGATGTTCCCCGTCGTTTCAGTGATTATAGGCCGGGAAACTTTGACAGCGGCTTCAATGGGCCGGTTAGCGCCAGTGAGGCATTGGTCAGGTCATTGAATTTACCGGCAGTGCAGCTTCTTGAAGCATATGGTTCCAAGCGATTTACGGCCAAATTACGCAATGCAGGCATGATATTACGTTTCCCACTTGGCAGTGAGCCGAACTTAACGCTTATTTTAGGCGGAACGGCTACCCGTATGGATGAATTGGTAGCGGCTTACAGCGCTTTTGCCCGCCAAGGAAAAATGTCTCCATTACGTTTTATGCCACAGCAAAAAATACGGGACAGGCAACTTTTTTCTGCCGGCGCAGCCTGGATAGTCAGGCGGATTATGGCGGGAGAGGGGCGCCCTCAACCTGACAGCACGTTACCCGCTGAAGTGCCTTTGGCATGGAAAACAGGCACAAGTTACGGCTATCGTGATGCATGGGCGATTGGTGTGAATGCGCGTTATACCATTGGGGTTTGGGTTGGCAGGCCTGATGGTACTCCCGTCGTTGGGCAATTTGGTTATGCCACGGCGATCCCAATCATGAATCAAATCAATGGATTGTTAATGGATCATTTGCGCAATGGTTCGATGCGCATTCCTGTTGAACCACGGCCTGCGAGTGTCAGTCAGGCAACGATTTGTTGGCCAAGCGGGACTGTTCCATCTCAAGAACAGCTTCAGGAAAAGGGATACCGGGAAAACAGTAATTGTCGGCAGCGCCGATTGAGCTGGATTTTGGACAATACCGTCCCTCCGACATTATCGACCAGTGACCAAGAAGGAATTTCGGGGATCAATGAACAGATATGGGTAGATAAACAAGGTTTGCGTGTTGCACCTGATTGCCCTGATGGCAAGCCTGAAACAGTAAGCCTGTGGCCAATTGCACTGGAAGCGTGGCTACCAGCCAAGGAACGACGGGCAAATCGTTTGCCACCTATCAACCCTCAATGTCCGCCAATGAAAAAGGATGCAATACCCTTGCTGATTATTGGGATCCGTGATGGCGACATATTGAGGCGTATTCCGGGTAAAAAAACATTGGATTTAACTATTTCAACGCAAGGAGGCAGCGGGCGGCAATGGTGGTTTTTGAATGGTGAACAGGTTGCAGTAACAGAAAATAATCAAACATGGAGCAGCACGTTGTTGCAGTCTGGTAAATATCAGCTCAGTGTGTTGGATCTGGGCGGGCAAATCAGCTCAATCAATTTTGTGTTGCAGTAATTTGTTTTCTGTCATCAGCCAAGAAGAAACTGGAAAGGTGGCCGCTTTAACAATCAATTCAATGATCTTGATCAGAAAGCCTATTCGTGATCCATTCGCCTGAATAGGCATTATTTTATAGAATTAACCATGCAAAAAGCATGAAGCTACAGTAAAGGTGTTTTATTCAAAATTAAGGCTGAATACCCGTAAACGCGTTTAACTCGCCAGATGTAACCACAAGAAAATGTGATTTATGCTAAAAAATTATAATTTTCGATAAGAAAGTTTTAATAAAATGTTGTGTTTTTTGTGGGAAAGCAGAAAGTCTCCTCCTATAATCAACGCCTATTTTTATTCCCGCCAGATGGCAGGATAAATTTGTTCCTCAGTTTTGTTTGGGGGGCATGACTATTAAAATGAATTATCGCTGAAAGTGCCAAAGAGGTTATCGAATGACAATTGAACGTACTTTTTCCATTATCAAGCCTAACGCAGTAAAGAAAGACGCTATCGGTTCTATCTATGCCCGTTTTGAAAGCGCTGGGTTTAAAATTATTGCAGCCAAAATGCTGCATCTGACCCGTGAACAAGCGGAAGGTTTCTACGCTGAACACAAAGGCCGTCCTTTCTTTGATGGTTTGGTAGAATTCATGACCTCTGGACCAATTATGGTACAGGTTCTGGAAGGTGAAAATGCGGTTCAGCGTCATCGTGACCTGATGGGCGCAACCAACCCAGATAACGCACTTGCCGGTACTCTGCGTGCAGATTACGCAGACAGCTTTACTGAAAATGCGGTTCACGGTTCAGATTCTATCGAATCTGCAAATCGCGAAATTGCTTACTTTTTCAGTGATGATGAAATTTTCCCCCGCTACTAATCTTTCAGTTACTCGTAGCATCTAAACAGTAAAGTTTGTACAATGTTACGCCCCACTAATTTAATTTAGTGAGGCGTTTATTATTTTATTTCGATGTTTATCCCTCAAATTCATTTGATGTTACTGAAATTTGCTATTAGCAACGTTTTCTATTGCTGAAATTTGATAGCACGGGAATCTAATGAACATTGAACAGGCAGTCACCGCATGAAACTTAGTGTTGAAATAAAATCAGCACAGAGCCGAAAGTGTAACAACGAGGCGATGTAAAAAATGTCCCAACTTAACGAAACCGTACCATCTTCAACTTCCGCTGTATCTGTCACACCTGAAAAGAAAAACGGTAAAATCAACTTACTTGACCTTAACCGTAAGCAAATGCGTCAATTTTTTGCCGATATGGGAGAAAAACCTTTTCGTGCCGATCAGGTCATGAAATGGATGTACCATTATTGCTATGACGACTTTGAGCAGATGACAGATATCAATAAAGTGCTCAGAGCAAAATTACAGGAAGTCGCTGAAATTAAAGCACCGGAAGTCGCTGAAGAGCAACGCTCCGCCGATGGCACCATCAAATGGGCGATTACTGTTGGCGATCAACAGGTTGAAACGGTTTATATCCCGGAAGATGATCGCGCGACACTGTGTGTTTCATCTCAGGTGGGATGTGCTTTAGAGTGTAAATTCTGTTCTACTGCCCAGCAGGGTTTTAACCGCAATCTGCGGGTATCTGAAATCATCGGCCAGGTTTGGCGTGCTGCCAAAATCATCGGTTCACTGAAATCCAGTGGCCGCCGTCCCATTACTAACGTAGTGATGATGGGAATGGGAGAGCCATTGCTCAATTTGAACAATGTCGTGCCAGCAATGGAAATCATGATGGATGATTTTGGTTTCGGCCTGTCAAAACGTCGTGTGACCTTATCAACATCCGGAGTTGTACCGGCACTGGATAAGCTGGGCGATATGATTGATGTTGCACTCGCTATTTCTTTGCATGCGCCGACTGATGATGTCCGCGACGAAATCGTGCCGATTAACCGGAAGTACAACATCGAAGAATTCCTGGCAGGAGTTCGTCGTTACTTGACTAAATCCAATGCAAACCAAGGGCGCGTTACGGTGGAATATGTCATGCTTGATCACGTCAATGATAGCGTTGAACAAGCCCACCAATTGGCCGAGTGCCTGAAAGATACCCCGAGCAAGATCAACCTGATCCCGTGGAACCCGTTCCCCGGCGCTCCTTATGGCCGCAGTTCCAACAGCCGAATTGATCGTTTTTCCAAGGTACTGATGGGATATGGTTTCACAACCATCGTGCGTAAAACGAGGGGAGATGACATAGATGCCGCATGTGGGCAGCTTGCGGGTGATGTCATTGATAGAACCAAACGGACACTGAAAAAACGCATGGCAGGTGACACCATTCAGATAAAAACAATCTAATTTTTTGTTTAATCTCGATTAATGGCTAAAAATCTGCTTAAGTTTGACATATTCTTATAAATGAGAATGGTATGATACGGAAATCAATAATTTGGTCTATAGTTTGTTTTAGCCTGTTAACTGGCTGTGTGGAACACTCTGCACGTCACGGTCAGCAGGTTATTGCAGTAGATACACGATTACGGCTAGGGAAAGCGTATTTGGCAGAACGAAATTTATCGGCTGCCAATTATCACTTTCAAAAGGTTTTGCAGGCAGAACCACGCCACCCAGAGGCTCATTTGGGCATGGCTTTGCATGAGCAGTACGCAGGGCGGCCAGAAACCGCAGGGCAGCATTACAGAACGGCCATGCAGTATGCGGCAGGAAATGATACTGTAGTGCATCATTATTATGCTTTTCTGTGTGAACAAAAGCAGTATACAGAAGCGAAGAAATTGATCACGGGAAGTGCGAAAAGCGGCATGAGTAGCTACAGCTGCGATAGGTGATCTTCTGTAATAAACATCAATTTTCTGTAATAAATATAGTTTTCTGTAATAGACATAGATAGTATGAAATTATTTCGCTACGTAAGTTAAATTACATGCTCTAGTTAATTTGCGTAAATTCTTTAACCCTGAACAGTACCAGTGTCCTTAGCTAATGAAGACTGAAACTTACCCAGAAGAAGCCAATCTGACAGCAGGTCAGATTCTGTGTCAAGCTCGTGAAAAACTTGAGCTTTCTCAGCAAAATGTGGCAGATCGCTTGTGTCTCAAACTGTCCACTGTTCGTGACATTGAAGAAGATCATATCCCATCCAATATTACGCCGACATTCTTTCGTGGATATATCCGCGCTTATGCAAAACTTGTTCAGGTGCCGGAAGCTGAAATTTTGAGCGTCTTGGACAAACAAATGCCAGTCAAGACTGTCAAGGTTTCCCAAATGCAAAGTTTCTCATCAGGGAAAAAGCGCAAGAAGCGTGATGGCTGGTTAATGAAGATAACATGGGCCGTCATCATACTACTATTGGGCATGACTGTGCTGTGGTGGTGGCAGAACCACAAAGAGCAGCAAAACGAATTCACGTCAATGGCTGAGCAATCCAGTGCTCAACATACTGAAAATGATTCAGCAGCGGCAGCAGAGACTTCATCTGCGCCTGCTAAAGAAGGGCAGCCTGTTGAGGTTTCCCAAAATAAATTGTCTTCAGCACAAATCAATACAGGAACGCCAGCGATGGCTTCCGCAGAATCAAAAGCAGCTACCCCATCTACAACCAGTGCTGTTGCAGAAAATAACGCATCTGTCGCTAATGCAAGCACTGCCGATGCTGGTATATCTAATGCCGGTACAGCAAATTCTGCCGCGAGTACTTCTTCAGCGGCAAGCATTTCTTCTGTAGTCAGCACTTCGGCAACAGATGTAAATAATATTGAAGCGGCAACTAACAATGAGTTAGTTATGAATTTCAGTGGGAGATGCTGGGTAGAAGTCAAAAATGCCAAAGGTAAGACATTGTTCAACGGGATAAAAAATAAAGGTGATAGCCTGATGTTTTCTGGTGAGCAGTCTTATTCATTGATTATTGGTGCACCTGCTTGGGCTAAAGTCCAGTTCCAGGGGAAACCAGTGGATCTCGGTACTTTTATTAAAAAAGGTACAACAGCCAAACTGACATTGAAATAAACTCATTATTGGCTTTTGGCGAATTTATCATGTTAAAGACTTGGGCGAACATTGAATAAGAATTCATGTTCGCCTGTGTGTATTATTGAGCATAGCGTGTATTATTCACCACAGCATAGTTGTAATTTTTATAAACAAAATACAGGGATGTAGGGGAGTAATGTAAAAATGCATAATGAATCACCGATAAAAAGACGTAAATCCACACGTATTTATGTCGGTAAAGTACCCGTGGGGGATGGTGCTCCTATCGCGGTTCAATCAATGACTAACACACGGACAACTGATGTTGAGGCGACCATCAACCAGATTCGGTCGCTGGAACGTGTCGGTGTTGATATTGTTCGTGTCTCAGTTCCAACCATGGATGCCGCAGAAGCATTCAAACTCATCAAACAGCAAGTTAATGTTCCGCTGGTTGCTGATATTCATTTTGATTATCGCATCGCATTGAAAGTAGCAGAATATGGCGTTGATTGCTTGCGCATTAACCCCGGTAATATTGGTAACGAAGAACGCATCCGCATGGTTGTGGATTGCGCTCGCCATAATAATATTCCGATTCGCATTGGGGTTAATGGTGGGTCACTGGAGAAAGATCTACAGGAAAAATATGGTGAACCTACACCGGAAGCATTAGTTGAATCAGCAATGCGTCATGTGGATATTCTGGACAGGCTTAATTTCGACCAGTTCAAGGTCAGTGTTAAGGCATCGGATGTGTTCTTGGCAGTAGGTGCCTATCGCTTACTGGCACAGAAAATTGACCAGCCGTTGCATCTGGGGATCACCGAAGCAGGCGGGGCTCGTGCGGGCGCTGTGAAATCATCAATCGGTCTGGGTATTTTGTTGTCAGAAGGGATTGGTGATACGTTGCGTATCTCTTTGGCGGCAGATCCGGTGGAAGAAGTTAAAGTTGGTTTTGATATCTTGAAGGCGCTGCGAATTCGCTCCAGAGGTATTAACTTCATTGCTTGCCCAACTTGCTCACGTCAGGAGTTTGACGTCATTGGCACGGTCAATGCGCTTGAACAGCGCCTCGAAGACTTAATCACCCCAATGGATGTTTCTATCATTGGCTGTGTTGTTAATGGGCCGGGAGAAGCTGAAGTTTCAACACTTGGTGTCACTGGTGCGAAAACGAAAAGTGGATTTTATGAAGATGGTATTCGTCAGAAAGATCGTCTTGATAATAAAGACATGATAGACCAGCTTGAAGCAAGGATCCGGGCCAAGGCCGCTATCCTTGATGCTAATAATCGCATTAGTATTAATCAGGTTGATGAATAACAGACTGTCTGAATGATGATGGATATCATGCCGGTGCAAATAATTATGTGCCGGCATATCCTTTTATCTTGGATCTTCAAGCGGAGAGTAAGCAGCTATCGTTTTTTTGCTGATTGAACCTTGTAAGTATTCGCTTTTATAATCGATGTCATTCCATCGTAGAAATATTAATAGAGATAAAAACGTGACGAAAAATATTCCGGCTATTCGTGGCATGAACGATTGTCTTCCTGCTGATACTATTATCTGGCAACGAATTGAATCTACTCTGAAGCGAGTGCTATCAGGTTATGGTTTCAGCGAAATTCGAACACCGATTATAGAGCAGACCCCGTTATTTAAACGGGCCATTGGTGAAGTTACCGATGTTGTCGAAAAAGAGATGTATACCTTTGACGATCGCAATGGTGAAAGCTTGACCCTGCGCCCAGAAAACACCGCAGGTTGTGTCCGTGCGGGTATCCAGCATGGTCTGCTGTACAATCAGGAACAGCGTTTATGGTATATCGGGCAAATGTTCCGCTATGAGCGCCCACAAAAAGGCCGCTATCGCCAATTCCATCAGTTGGGTGCGGAAGTTTTTGGTCTGCAAGGGCCGGATATTGATGCTGAGCTTATTTTAATGACCGCCCGTTGGTGGCGTGAATTAGGTATTGCAGAGCACGTTACGCTTGAATTGAACTCCATTGGTTCACTGGAAGCACGTGCAAATTATCGCGAAGCACTCGTGGCATTCCTTGAGCAGCACAAAGATAAGCTGGATGAAGATTGCTTGCGCCGTATGTATACCAACCCATTGCGTGTTCTGGATTCCAAAAATCCTGAAATTCAGCAACTTCTTAATGATGCACCGGAACTGTCTAATTATCTTGATGCCGAATCAAAAGAGCACTTTGATGGCTTGTGCCAACTTCTTGATAGTGCGGGTATCAAATATCGCATTAATCAGCGTCTGGTGCGTGGCCTTGATTACTACAACCGTACTGTTTTTGAATGGGTAACATCCGCATTGGGTGCGCAGGGAACCGTCTGTGCCGGCGGGCGTTACGATGGCCTGGTTGAACAACTGGGTGGAAAGGCAACGCCGGCTGTTGGTTTTGCAATGGGTCTGGAACGTATGGTTCTGTTAGTGCAGGAAGTTAATCCTGACTTTGTTGCCGATTTGACCGTTGCAGATGTTTACCTCTCTTCCTTGGGGGAAGGCAGTCAGCAATCAGCACTGATACTGGCAGAAAAAATTCGTGATCAACTGCCAGAGTTACGTCTGATGACCAATCATGGCGGCGGTAACTTTAAGAAACAATTGGCTCGTGCGGGCAAGCATGGCGCTAAAGTTGCCCTGATCCTTGGGGAAGATGAAATTAAAGCCGGCAATGTTACGGTAAAAGATTTACGTAACGGCGAACAAGAAACGTTGTCACAACAAGCGATCGCAGCACGTTTGAGCGAACTTTTAGGCTAAGGAGAGAGACTCTGTGGAAGTCTATACCACTGAAACTGAACAAGTAGACGCGATAAAGCGTTTTTTCGCCACCAACGGCAAATACCTTGCTGTTGGTTTAATTCTGGGTATTGGCGCATTGATTGGCTGGAATTACTGGAAAGGGCATCAGACAAACCAATTGTATGAAACAGCCGAATCATTTGAAAAAATGAACAAATCGCTGGTGTCAGGGTCGAAAGAAAGCATTGCTGCGGCAGAAACGTTCGCTAATGAAACGAATAACATTTACGGTGTCATGACCGATCTGGAACTGGCAAAGCAGGCTGTTGAGCAAAATAACTTAGCTCAAGCAGAGAAAAATTTGCTGGCGGCATCAGGCAAGGCGAAAGATGGCGACATGCAATCTATTGCCAATCTGCGTTTGGCCCGGGTTCAATTGGCGGAAGATAAAACTGATGCTGCATTGAAAACTCTGGAACAAATCAAAGGCAAAGGTTGGGTTGTTGCCGTTGAAGATATCCGTGGTGATATTCTGGCCAAAAAAGGCGATATTGCGGGTGCGCGTGCAGCATATTCCAATGGGCTTGGCGCTGATGGCCCTCAAATAATGAAAGATTTCATGAAAATTAAACTTAATAATTTATCCAACTAAGGGAGCCAACTTCTAATGCAACTGCGAAAAACACTCTTGGTTGGGCTGGTTGCTTCTGTTCTGCTGGCTGGATGTTCTAGCGAACAGGATTCGGTAGTAATGTCACCGTTGCCGAAGATTGAAAATCAATTCAATCCCCGTGTTGTTTGGGATAAATCCGTTGGAAACGGAATTGGTGACTATTATTCTCACTTGTCACCTGCTTGGCAGGGATCGACAATTTACGCTGCTGATCGCAAAGGGCTTGTTAAAGCGTTTGATATAGACAGTGGAAAAGAGCTGTGGTCAGTTGATTTGGCTGAAAAAACAGGCCTCCTGTCAGCTAATCTGCCAGCATTGCTTTCTGGTGGCTTGACTGTGTCCGGCGATCATCTCTATGTCGGTACAGAAAAAGCGAAAGTCATCGCGCTGAATACTGCCAACGGTGAAATTGCGTGGGAATCTACCGTTGCTGGTGAAGCTCTGTCACGTCCTGTTGTAGATGAGGGGCTGGTTTTGATTCACACTGGCAATGGTATGTTGCAGGCGCTGAACGAAGCTAATGGCAAGGTTTTATGGTCAGTCAACATGGACACGCCGCCATTATCAGTGCGTGGTGAGTCAGCTCCTGCTACTGCTTATGGTGCGGCAATTGTGGGTGGTGATAATGGCCGTGTCAGTGCGGTTCTGCTCTCTCAGGGGCAGTTGATTTGGCAACAACGCATTTCCCAATTGACTGGTACGACCGATATTGATCGCCTGAACGATGTTGATATGACGCCTGTCATTTCCAACAATGTGGTTTATGCCATTGCCTATAACGGCAATTTAGTGGCAATGGACATGCGTTCCGGTCAAATTATCTGGAAACGCGATCTTGGCTCTGTGAATGATATGGTTGTCACTGATGACAATATTTTCATTGTTGATCAAGAAAGCCGGGTTTTATCCCTGCGCAAGAGCGATGGAGTCACCTTGTGGGTGCAAGACGAACTTTTGCATCGCAACTTAACCGCACCAGAAATGTATAATGGCTATCTGGTTGTTGGTGATGGCGAAGGTTATTTGCATTGGTTGAATACAACTGATGGCAAATTTATGGCCCAGCATAAGGTGGATGGTTCAGGTCTGTTGAGCCGCCCGGTTGTTGCCAGTGATAAACTGATGGTACAAGCGAAGGACGGGACAGTTTACCTGTATACCCGCTAATTCCAGAACATGTTATAAGTTGTACATAAAACTATACACGGCTCCTGTGCTGACAGTAACAGGGGCCGTTTCGTCTTTTTAGTATCTTGCAGTAGTGAGCACTATTGTAGTGAACAAAGTTGTAGCGAGTAAGCAATGTTGTGAACAATATTGGGCCGCTTACTTTCAGTAGGATATCGATTTACATTTAGTCATGAGGCATCAAAAAATGATACCTATCGTTGCGCTGGTTGGTCGCCCCAATGTTGGAAAGTCCACCTTATTTAACCGATTAACCCGAACCAGAGACGCGCTGGTCGCGGATTTTCCTGGCTTAACCCGCGACCGTAAATATGGACGGGCAGAGGTTGAAGGGCAGGAATTCATCATCATTGATACGGGTGGTATTGATGGTACGGAAGAGGGCGTAGAAACACATATGGCTACGCAATCTCTGATGGCTATCGAAGAAGCGGATATCGTTCTTTTCATGGTCGATGCCAGATCAGGCTTAATGCCGGCAGATCATGCAATTGCAAAACATTTGCGCAGTCGTGAAAAAGCGACTTTTTTGGTCGCGAATAAAACCGATGGCATTGATATTGAAACTTCAGTTGCTGAATTCTATTCATTGGGATTGGGCGATATTTACTCCATCGCTGCTTCTCATGGTCGTGGCGTAACACAGCTGATTGAACGAGTCTTGTTGCCTTTTTCTGATAAAGAAGAAACAGAAGAGGTTGAATTAACAGAAGAAGAAGCCAATGCGGCTTATTGGGCAGAGATAGAGCAAGCGGAACAAGATTCCTTTATCGAAGAGGAAGAAGAGGATAACTTTGATCCTACGACCTTGCCGCTGAAACTTGCCATTGTCGGTCGCCCAAATGTGGGGAAATCCACATTAACTAACCGTATCCTGGGAGAAGAGCGTGTCGTAGTTTTCGATATGCCGGGAACAACCCGTGACAGCATATATATTCCAATGGAGCGGGATGGCCGTGAATATATCCTGATTGATACCGCAGGTGTTCGTAAGCGCGGGAAAGTGACTGAAACGGTTGAAAAGTTTTCTGTTATCAAAACGCTTCAGGCCATTGAAGACGCCAACGTTGTCCTGCTGGTGGTAGATGCCCGTGAAGGTATTTCCGATCAGGATCTCTCTTTGCTTGGTTTTATCCTTAACAGTGGCCGTTCTCTGGTTATTGCTGTCAATAAATGGGATGGCATGACTCAGGAAGATAAAGAGCACGTTAAAGATATGCTGGATTTGCGTCTGGGCTTTGTTGACTTCGCACGCGTTCACTTTATTTCAGCCTTGCATGGCAGTGGCGTTGGCAACTTATTTGAGTCCATTTTGGAAGCTTATGAAAGTGCAACCCGCCGTGTTAATACCTCCTTGTTAACCCGTATCATGCGTATGGCGGAAGATGATCATCAGCCGCCGATGATCCGCGGTCGCAGGGTTAAAATGAAATACGCCCACGCAGGGGGCTATAACCCGCCGATTGTGGTTATCCACGGTAACCAAGTAACAGATCTGCCTGATTCTTATAAACGCTATTTGATGAACTATTTCCGTCGTTCTTTAAAAGTAATGGGAACTCCTATTCGTATCCAGTTTAAGGAAGGAGCTAACCCTTATGCAGGCAAGAAGAATACATTGACAGCAACCCAGCTTCGTAAGCGTAAGCGTTTAATGGAACATATGAAAAAACGCTAATTAAAATATATACATAAAGTTAAGGGCTATTTTTTTAGCCCTTAACTGTTGCCTTACCTTAACTATTAATTGGAATATAACCGTCATTTCTTATGTTACATTTTTGTTGGTTACACTCGCTTGCCATTGAAAAATGTGATTGCTGAAGCTGCCAATTGAAAACTAAATTTTAGCAGTCCCGATTTCAGCACAAAACTCACTTACCTGATGATGAACAAGTATTTTCTGTTTCAGGAAGTGTTTTTTTATTATAAATTATGGAGTTGTCTTTCGGTGGATGAGGATCTTCCTTAACGGATTTTTTCATTAACTCATTAACATGCTCTAATGTATTTAATATACATTTTTTATCATTGCTATCACAATTATTCGCAATATATTCCAGCAGATAAGGTGGAATTATTTTTTTTTTGCATTTTTTATTGTTGTTCATAATAATACCTTTTTTATCAGTTGCCATGTTTTTATCTATTTGCCATAACTTAAATATTAGCCAAACCAACAATATTAGTCACTACTAAAAATGTAAATTTTTTATAGTGATGTATTAATATGTAGAATAATTAAATTAATGGATAGGCAGATATGCACTTTTATTGATGAATATCAAATAGAGCGGAATGAAAAATTTAATTAACGGCGTTTTTTAGGCGGGAATGAAATAAAAAATAAAAAATAAAACCAAAGGCCTTCCTTAGCCTTTGATTATAAGAGTAGGAACTTTTTTCAAAGTAATATGCCAACACTATTCCATGAGTGAGTCACCGTGCTTGAAAGTTCTTTACCAAATAATTTTTCTGCATTGTCAACGGTTAACACTGCAAAATCATTAAAGTTGGCCTTATGAGATAAACGCTTATCCAATAATGTCTCATACCAGATTTTTCCTGCGTACTCCCATGCATAGCCGCCCAGCGCCGTTGCCAATAAGTAAAATGCCTTATTGGGAATGCCTGAGTATTTATGGACTCCCCCGTTGTCATCTTTAAAAGGCAGGTCTTTATATTGATCCATGTGCCCAACTTGATTGTCTCTCGGATTTGCTTCTCCGGGGCTTTTGAATGATCGTAAAGCAATATTGGGGTCATTGTTGGGATTGAGAGCGGGGCCAAATATTCCTTGGCCTATTAACCAATCAGATTCATTCACCTTTTGCTTGTTTGTATATTGCTTCACCATGATCCCAAACACGTCGGAAATAGACTCATTCAATGCGCCGGATTGATAAGCATAATCAAGGCTCGCTTCATTTTCAGTGACGCCATGAGTTAACTCATGAGCTGTGATATCAATACAAGAAGTAAAGCAATTAAAATAAGGTAAGTAACCATCACCAAACACCATTTGGTTGTTGTCCCAAAAAGCATTCATATAGTTACTTTGATAATGCACAGTGGCGACTAATTTCATGCCTTGGTTATCAATGGAATTACGCCCAAAAATTTCTTTATAAAATTCATAGGTTTTACCTAAATAATCATAAGCTTCATTCGCTGATTTATCGGAAATGTGCCCCATGCCTTCACTTAAAAGCAATACTTTCCCCGGATAGCGATCGCTATTTTCTGCATTGAAAATATCTCTATTTAATTGTTTTTCAAATCCGGGTTGATAGCCGGGCACTGGAATTTCCATTCCAGCATAGTTGCTCATTAGATTATAAACATGCTGTAATGTTTTTAATATATAGCTCTTATCATCTTGATCGCAAACGTTAACGACATATTCCAATAAATAAGGTGGAATTATACCTGATTTATTTAATTTAATTTGATTGTTTAGCATAAAAATTCCCCTTTTTTAGCTATGGCACATATATTTATCCTCGGGAGCTATAAATTAAGTATTAATCCAAATAGCGGTATTTTCTACTTTTCCACTAATTTAAATATATTTTTCTCATCCTTTTGATTGTTAATTTGTAAATATAATAATGGGTCATCCTTAACCCATTCATGTTTATTTTTATAATTATCTTTATATTAGTATTCTTGGGTTGATTGATATTTTATTAATATTTTTTGGATTTTTGAGTTAGAGCAGCACACCGACTTCTTTCCAAGAATTGCTGACAATCTCTGAAACCTTATCATCAAATAGCTTTTCAGCATTTGTCACTGTCAACTTGGCAAAGTCATCGAATGTGGCAGAGGAAGACAACCGTTTGTCCAACAAGGTCTCATACCAGATTTTTCCTGCTCGTTCCCAGGCGTATCCTCCAAGCGTAGTCGCCACCAGATAAAAGGCTTTGTTCGGAATACCTGAATTTATATGAACGCCGCCATTATCTTTTGTGATATGGAGGTCTTGGTATTTTTCCATATGGCCGACTTGGATGTCTCCGGCAAAAGCAGTTCCGGGGTTGATGAAATTGCGCAAAGCAACATCGGAACTATTATCTGGATTGAATTTAGGCCCAAGCAGGCCTTGGCCCAATAACCAGTCTGAATCATTGACTTTTTGATTATTGGCATACTGTTTGACCATAATGCCAAATACATCAGAAATCGATTCATTCAATGCACCGGATTGATGGCTATAATGAAGATTGGCTTCACTTTCGATGACACCATGAGTTAATTCATGGGCGATAACATCAATAGCAGAGCTGAAGCGGTTGAAGAATTTCCCGTCTCCATCCCCAAACACCATTTGCTTTCTGGCCCAAAATGCATTTAGGTAATTTTCGCCATAATGAATAGTGGCAATTAGCTTCATCCCTTCATTATCCAGTGAATTCCGGTCAAAAATATCTTTATAGAAGTCATATGTTATACCAAGATATTTGTATGCTTCATTAACTGAAATATCTTTGTTTTTAGGCATGCCTTCACTGCGGGATAACTCTTCTCCAGGAAAGTCCTCTTTATTATGTGCATTATAAATTGTACGGTTTAATTTATTATCAGAGCCTACCTCATTTTTCAGCAGGGTCATATCTTCTTCAAGCCGATAATCCATTAAATGATAAACATGGTCTAGTGTTTTTGACACATATTGACTCGTACATTCATCACAGTCGTTAGAGATTTTTTCCAAAACAAAAGGAGGGATCAGACTGTATTTGTTGATTTGATTATTATCCATAAGAATGTCCTTCTTTATTGTTATCCCCATTGTCTTTCAAATTGCTTCTTTATTGGCTGCGCTCATTTACCTCGGTCACTATTTTTATAAACACCTGGTTATCTATGTTTCCGAGAATGGAAATCCATGCTGCCTTGATGCAACTCGAAATCTATAGGGTATAGATGTTGTGTTTTTTTGTGGGCCCGATTTGGATATTAACCATAATTAACAAGTGAGTCATTAGGTGAGGTATTGATTTTTTATGGCAGGGTTTTGCCAATGAAAAAATAAATATTTTTATCAGGGTTCTGATAATTATCTAACAGAGGAGTAAATGTTTTTATTAGGCATAAATAATAAAGGCAGGAATATATAATCCATTGGATCTCTATTCCTGCCTTGAGTTGTTATACCCAATCTTTTTTTATCAGAAATGAAGTATATAATTCAGACTCTGGCGAATCAGGCTCTGGGGAATAACCATATTCCCAGCGCACCAATGGAGGCATAGACATTAATATAGATTCCGTTCTGCCACCACTTTGCAGGCCAAAGAGTGTTCCTCTATCCCAAACTAAATTGAATTCAACATAACGGCCTCGGCGATACAATTGGAATTGTCTTTCGCGCTCACCCCAGACCATATCTTTTCTTTTTTCTACAATCGGTAAATAAGCAGACAGGAATCCATTACCGACAGCTTGTGTCAATTTAAAGCAGGTATCAAAATCAGGTGTATTTAAATCGTCATAAAATAAGCCACCAATACCGCGTGGTTCATTCCGGTGTTTTAGGAAAAAGTAACTGTCGCACCACTCTTTATATTTGGGATAAATATCATCACCAAATGGTTGGCATAACGTTTTGGCAATGGTATGCCAATGAATGACATCTTCTTTGAATCCATAATAAGGCGTGAGATCAAAACCACCGCCAAACCACCAAACAGGCGGCTCTCCCTCTTTTTCAGCAATGAAGAAGCGAACATTTGCATGACTGGTTGGTACGTAAGGATTTTGTGGGTGAATAACCAGGGATACGCCCATTGCCTGATAGCTGCGACCTGCTAATTCAGGGCGCTGGGCTGATGCTGAGCCTGGCAATGACGTTCCCATCACGTGAGAGAAATTAACGCCTGCTTGTTCAAAAACATTACCGCTGGTTAATACTCGGCTGCGTCCACTGCCACCTTCTTCCCGCTGCCAGTAATCTTCCATGAAGACTGCTTTTCCATCAATTTGTTCAAGTTGCTGGCAGATTCGATCCTGTAATGAGAGGAAAAAATCTTTCACTTGAGATAAATTAGGTATATTCATAATTAAAGCATAACCATTTGATATTATTTAAATAAGTTTTGTTTGTAACGAAATCAACTTGTGTTTGTTTATACAATTGCTTATACATTGAACACTGAACAAACCTATAAACAGAACATAAGATAAGAACAATGCGGAAGAAAAGAAAGACGTTATGATTAATAAAACGCGATTGTTATATAAAATTGTTCCTGCCTCAATCATTATTGAAAGAAAGGAGAGTAGGTACTAGCAGACGCTCTGGTATGCTTATCCTAGGAATGTGAAACCTTGACCACAAGATTTCACCAATGGCGGGATAACATTATATTTTTACAATAGAAGTTGTTAATACTACTTTTCAATTCTATTTTTGAATGCCATGTAATATAACAAGAAGGAAAAACTTAATAAGTTTTTCCTTCTTGTTCATAATGTGTCTGACTTGTTGTTGAAATGAACATACTAAAATCATGTAATATCATAATTTATAAGGTTTAACCAAAGGCCGCTTTCATTCTGAACTTTACAATATGTTACATCTTTTGGATGAAGTGTCTTCATGCAAGATGGTTTTTCCATCAGGATATATTGTAATCATATCAACAATCATTTTACGTCCCATTTGTATTGCAGTGTAGGCATATCTCCCCAGTGGAGACAGATCCGTATCCTCTTTAACTTTAACATGGGTGATATTGACGGTTTTTCCTGCAAAATTCCATTTACTCATCGTAATTTTCCATTTTTCATCATAACTTATAGCAGGGCAAATAATATCCGCCCAAGGATCACATATCCAGGCATCCCGTGGAAATTGGTTGGGAGGAGTTTGCATACCAAGATAGGGTTTTTCTTCATTATTATTGGGAGGGCTAACCATAACAAATGAATGGCTATAAGGTTTCAGAAGGGAAATGACTTGTAAAGTTAATAATGGTGAATCATGTGTATGATTTGATTCCATTTTATAAAATAAATACCGAAAAGTGTGTTTATGGATTTTCTTCAAGTAATATAGGGAGTAAATTGCTAATAAGAGGCAGTTTCCTACAAAAATAATATTTTTTTGCCTATTTAAATAATTATATATTTCTTTACAATTTAATTTTTTTCCTAATGTATCATCATATATTATATCAAATGCGCGTTTTCTAAGAATATTACCCTTTTCGCCATAAAAACCTCTGGTTTCTGCCGGCAACATATTATGGTCATAATATCCAATATTATATGATTTTACTTTAAATACAGATTTAGTTTCTCTGATTGCATCGTATAAAATTTCTTCAATTGTGATTGTCATATAATGCTCCATATATACTTTGGGAACACCAAGATATAGTTATTATCTTATCTCGTTCAGTGAGTTAGAGCAGGGTCAATAATAAGCAATTTTCATCTTGCGAACTGCGATTTAATATTTATAGGAGGTAATTATCTGATTTTAAAATATAAAAATTAATTGTTTTTGAAAGATTGGCTTATTAAACCAACTTGCTAATCGTATAACTTATACGCTCTTTTTTACATTAATCAAGAGATGTTTTGAGCGGTTATTAATCATAAGCAATATAAATAAGTTATTTTCTCCGTGTATTTAAACAATGCGGGTGCTTACTATTTTAGGCTGTGCCCTTAATGTTTAGTTTGCTCTCTCAATGTAAATTACTATTATTCCCATCTATTTGGGCTCATGACTGGGAAAAGATAATGGCTCATTACGCTATTTCCTATGACGCATGGATACTGATAGAGTTGTATCTTAGTGCATGCAGGGCGACGTCATGTTCAGAACCACCGTGTGATGAACGGGAAGTTTTTTGCCCTGATCTTGCTGAATCCGGCTGCCATGAGCATTCAAGATATTTATTCACCTGTTTATACGAAATTCATACGCAATTTACTGCCAGAATGAAAAAACACCAGTAAACGCGGGAGCAGCATACAGTTTGAGCAACATATTAATTATTTGATTTTTATATTTAAATGATAATCATGGACAAGTACCAAGATATGAAACTAACATTAGGTATATTCAATTCTGCTTTTATTTTGGTTAGTTTATGTCTTCTGTTGACCGTATACCACGGGTATCAGTAAACGCATTTTCACATTGATTCCAAAATCAAAGCAGTGATAATTAACACTGATAAAATTGCTTATTAAATAGGCTGGCTAACGATGGAAATTCGCGTATTTCGGCAAGACGATTTTGAAGCCGTCATCACACTTTGGGAACGTTGTGATTTGATTAATTCTGGTGATGATCCAGAAACTGATATTGAACGCAAGCTAACCCATGATGCTGATTTATTTCTGGTTGCTGAAGTTGCTGGAGAAGTGGTTGGTACAGTGATGGGGGGCTATGATGGGCATCGTGGTCATGCTTATTATCTGGGAGTTCATCCTGAATTCAGAAGCAGGGGAATTGCCAATGCATTGGTCTCTCGCCTAGAGAAAAAATTATTGGCGAGAGGGTGCCCAAGCATTGTGATTATGGTTCCAGAAGAAAATGACGCAACTATTTGTATGTGTGAAAAAATGGAATATGATTATTGGGGACAAGAAAATGTTATTTTCAGCAAACGGTTAATTGTTGATTAATATATTCCTATATGATGGTGGTATAAAAGCAGCAACAGGGAATATAAAAACTGTAAATATTAAATAGCTAAGTGACACTTCGCTATTTATCTATGGTTTTTATATTGCCTTTACGTTAATTGAACATATCCATTTTTTTAACAAATTGTTTTTTATAATAAGCAGGTCTTTCTGCATTAAGGGATGTTTATCGTTTTCATTGGAAACTATTTTGACCTGAATATTACCTTTATCATCTTTAAACAAATAATAGTCTTCAGGTGCGGATACGTCAGTTTTCCCTGCCAAGACAACCCACCCAGCAGGCACTTGGTAATTAGTACACATTTTTTGCTCATTGTTGTTTTTACTTTCGGGCCAATAATTGCTGCTTTTATTTTTGGATAAACTGCTGGCCAGTACATTATGATGGTGAGCAGGGCAATTGAGCGTTTTCGTTAGCTCTTTGTTGCGTGCATTTTTGCACAATATGTTTTTGCATAATACCTTGGTTATGCATGATGATTTGGACGAGCATAATGCCTTGGATATACATAATGCTTTAGGCATATATAGGGCATTTAATACGGTTATAAATGCTGTTACTATCACATAAATGTTCATAAAATACCTCATTTTTGTTGAAAATCAGACAAAAATAGTGATATGAAAATAATATGTGTCTTTTTGTAAACAGTTCTGCAATCGTTTAATCATTAACGTCTCTTTCAATGATTGTGTTTAGGAACTGTTTTTATATTCACAACTGAATGATTTTCTGAGCGTGTGGTCTGATAAACAGGTAACAGCTTGCAAAGACTAAGGTAGGAAACAGTGATGGATAAATTTTTTGCATCCAATGTATTTTCAAAACAGCGCATTTTTATGGTCAGTGGGCTAGTGGGATGCTCATTATTGTTAACAGCCTGTGCCGGAACAATGAGAATTTCATGGCCTTCTCTGTCGCCTTTTAACTGGTTTGGCAGTTCATTGAAAGTGTCTGATCAAGGTTTGGGAGAGATCAGTCGGCAGACGAACATGACGCAATCTGCGATTGAGCAAGGGTTGGACGGAAAATATCGTCTGCGTAGCGGCATGGAAACTAAAGACGGCAAATTAACTAGCATCATTCAGGGAATGGAAGACAACCAAGTCAAACTCGAATTTTATGGTTTAGACAAAGGCAAGGTTAATCGCATTGATATATTGGATTCAAATATTAAAACAGTTTGGGGAACAAAGATCGGCACCCCTTTTTCTGACCTGTATGACAAGGCATATGGTGCATGCCAACGTTCTGATGATTTCTCCGCACAACCGACAGTAATTTGCACCGCTCCGCAAAGTCAGCATGTGAGCTATGTTTTTAGCGGTACTTGGGATGGGCAAAAAGAATTCATGCCTGCGGACGATATTTTGAAGGAATGGAAAGTCTCCAAGATAATCTGGAAAGCGTCATAATATATTGAATATGTTTTTTATTTTGGCAACACGGCCTTAAATCAACCACAGTAACAGCAATAATGCTTTTAATTAACAACATGATTCATAGTTAAAAGCATTATTCATTTTTTATGATGACGCCGTAAATCCCTGCTCGATGGGCGGGGAACCATCATTTACTTATTATTTAATTTCCACTCAGTGTTTCTTCCCATCATTTTCATCAAACATGCCTGTAGTTTCTTTGATTCTCCTTTGGAATTAATCCCCTTACATTTTTTCTGCATCTTATTGCATTTCATCATTTCTCATAAAAATTCGGTATATAAAACAGGGCTTAGTAAGCTACCTTGTTATAAATATTCTGGATACAGTATACCTTGCATCTTTCAAGTTGCTGCTCTGTTGGCTATGTTCACGCTTTCCGATAACTGAGTTATTAATGTATCTGGGATCTGCTCACTTGCTGTCACGCTGCAATTTGAAACCTATTGGGTATAGAACACATCGTTATCTATAGAAGATATTGTTATCGGTAAGAGAAATAGTTATCGGTAAAAAAATAGTTATCAAATCGCGGGATGGGCAGGGTGTAGGATGAATAGCGTAACACTAAAAAATAACTTATTGGGTGGATGGGGTGCCCTGTTGCTTTGGGGCTGTCTCAGTACCTTTAGTACCCATGCCTTGGCTGCCGAATTGCTGAATAGTTCTTATGACATTGGTCGAGAATTGTTTTCGAGCCTGAATCCCGAATTTGAAAAACAGTGGCATAAACAACATCCGCAAGATCAATTGACCATCAAACAATCCCATGCTGGTTCATCCAAGCAGGCATTGGCTATCCTGCATGGATTGCGGGCCGATGTGGTCACTTATAACCAAGTCCCGGATGTCCAGATCCTGCATGACCGTGGTGATCTCATTCCGGCCGACTGGCAGCAGCGCTTGCCGAATAACAGCTCGCCATATTATTCCACGATGGCTTTTTTAGTCCGCAAGGGTAACCCCAAAAATATCCGCACTTGGGATGATTTAGTGCGTAATGATGTCGCGCTGGTGTTCCCGAATCCCAAAACTTCAGGCAATGGCCGCTATACCTATTTGGCGGCATGGGGTGCCTTTCAGCAGCAAAATCCTCATGCACCCAAGAAAGTCCGTCAATTGATGCAGCGTTTTTTGCAGAATGTCACCGTGTTTGATATCGGCGGGCGTGGGGCAACGGCTTCATTTATTGAGCGGGAATTGGGGGATGTTTTGATTAGTTTTGAATCTGAGATCAATAACATCCGCAAGCAGTATGGCGAAGAGAATTACCAAATTATCCTGCCTCCGGTGAATATTCTGGCTGAATTCCCGGTAGCTTGGGTAGATAAAAATATTCAGAAAAATGGTACGGAAACGGTGGCAAAAGCCTATTTGAATTACTTGTATAGCCCAGCCGCCCAGCAGATTATCGCCGGCTTTAATTATCGGGTGCTGGATAAAAATGTTATGCAGGCACATCAAGCCCATTTTCCCGCGACCCAACTATTTCGTCTGGAAGAACAATTCGGTAGCTGGCCTGAGGCGATGAAAACTCATTTCAGTGCGGGCGGCACACTTGAACAGCTATTGGCAGAAGGACGTGAATAATGTTGGGATTTAACAAACGCGTCTTGCCCGGATTTGGATTGAGTTTAGGCAGCAGCTTATTTTATACCTGCCTGATTTTGTTATTGCCTTTGAGTGCATTGACCCTTCAACTTTCCAGCATGACATGGGCGCAATATTGGCAAGTGATCGCCAATCCGCAAGTTGTTGCCGCTTATCAGGTGACATTGCTGGCAGCCGCAGTTGCCAGCTTGTTCAATATGGTTTTTGGCATGTTGATGGCATGGATTTTAACCCGCTATCGATTTTGGGGACGCGGCTTGCTCGATGGTTTGATGGATCTGCCCTTTGCCTTGCCGACGGCCGTGGCGGGCTTAACGCTGGCCACACTGTTTTCAGCAACCGGATGGTATGGCGGCTGGCTTGGCAATTTTGATATCAAAGTCTCCAATACTTGGCTGGGCATTGCTGTTGCCATGGCATTTACCAGTCTGCCTTTTGTTGTTCGTACCGTACAGCCGGTACTTGAAGAGCTTGGCCCTGAATATGAAGAAGCAGCACAAACATTGGGGGCGAGCCGTTGGCAGACTTTCCGGCGGGTCATTTTACCTGAAGTCTCACCGGCGTTGCTGGCCGGAACCGTACTCTCATTCACGCGGAGTCTGGGGGAATTTGGTGCTGTCATTTTCATTGCGGGCAACATTGCTTGGCAAACCGAAGTGGTATCCCTGATGATTTTTGTGCGGTTGCAAGAATTTGATTATCCGGCTGCCAGTGCGATTGCATCCGTTATCCTTGCGGCATCGTTATTACTGCTATTTAGCGTCAATATTTTACAAAGCCGCTTTGGTAAACGGATAGGAGGGCAATCATGACCGAGTTTACCGAATACACAGTGACGCAGCGCTCTTCCAGAAACTGGGGAAAATGGTTACTGATTGGCACGGGCATCCTTTTTTCAGTGCTTTTGCTGGTGATCCCGATAGCGTGGATTTTCCTGACCGCCTTTTCCAAAGGAGTGGACATTCTGATCCAGAATCTTGCCGATCCCGATATGTTGCATGCTATCTGGCTTACGATATTAATCGCGCTTATCACGGTGCCCGTCAATTTGCTTTTTGGCGTAACAACAGCATGGCTGGTGACACGTTTTCAATTTCCCGGCAGACAATTATTGCTGACATTAATTGATATTCCGTTTGCCGTTTCGCCGGTTGTGGCCGGGCTGCTTTATCTCCTGTTTTATGGTGCCAATGGCTGGCTGGGAAGTTGGTTGGGAACGTATGACATTCAATTAATGTTTTCATGGCCGGGAATGGTGCTGGTAACGGTATTTGTGACATGCCCATTTGTTATTCGAGAATTGGTGCCGGTGATGTTGAGTCAGGGCAGTCAGGAAGATGAGGCCGCGATGTTATTGGGAGCTTCTGGCTGGCAAATGTTTTGGCGGGTGACCCTGCCGAATATTCGCTGGGCACTGTTGTATGGTGTCGTTCTGACCAATGCACGGGCAATTGGAGAATTTGGCGCTGTGTCTGTGGTCTCCGGCGCAATTAGGGGGGAGACCTATACGCTGCCTTTGCAGGTGGAATTGCTGTATCAGGATTACAACACCGTAGGTGCATTTACCGCCGCCGCTTTATTGGCCGTGATGGCGATTATCACTTTAATAATTAAAAGTGCATTGCAATGGCGTTTGAGCCGTCAGAGTAGAGCAGGAGCAGAATATGAGTATTGAAATCAATAAAATCAGTAAATTTTTTGGCCGCTCTCAAATATTAAATGAAATCTCACTGAACATTGAATCGGGTGAAATGATCGCCCTGCTCGGCCCATCGGGTTCTGGCAAAACGACATTGCTGAGGATAATTGCGGGTCTTGAACAACAAAGCGCAGGCCAGTTGAAATTTCACGGGCAGGATGTCAGTCGGATACACGCGAAAGACAGGCGGGTCGGGTTTGTATTCCAACACTACGCTTTATTCCGTCATATGACAGTATTTGATAACGTGGCTTTTGGTCTGAGCGTGCTTCCCCGCCGCCAGCGTCCCAATGGCGAAGCATTGCGGCGCAAGGTGATGGCACTGCTTGATATGGTGCAGTTGTCCCATCTGGCTGAACGTTATCCGTCACAGCTTTCTGGTGGGCAAAAACAGCGAGTGGCATTGGCAAGGGCGCTGGCTGTCGAGCCACAAATCCTCTTGCTGGATGAACCCTTTGGCGCCCTGGATGCACAGGTACGGACAGAATTACGTCGTTGGTTGCGCCAGCTTCATGAAGAATTGAAATTTACCAGCGTATTCGTCACCCACGATCAAGAAGAAGCAATGGAAGTGGCTGATAGGGTGGTTCTCATGAAGCAGGGTTGCATTGAACAGGTTGGCACACCTCATCAAGTATGGCGGGAGCCGGACAGCCGATTTGTACTTGAATTTATGGGAGAGGTTAACAAACTGCAAGGTGAGGTTAAAGGCTCCCAGCTTTGGATCGGCGGCAGCATTTTCCCATTGGATGGAAAGCCCCTGCATCAAGGTGAAGTTGATGTGTTTTTCCGTCCTTGGGATATGAGACTCAACAGTCAGCAGACCACTTTTTCTCCCTTGCCGGTTCAGGTGATGGAAGTCAGCCCACGCGGGCATTTTTCGCTTATCTCTGTTCAACCTCTGGGATGGGGAGATGATTATTTATCTGTGGTCTGGATGGATGATTCATCAATTCCCGTTAGGGGGGAGCATTATTTTATTGGTGGCACAGGAGCACGCCTGTACGCGGGAGAATCTCCGTTAAAAATGATGAGATTGGCTGAATCCGCCTGATTTTATTTACGATTACCACTGCATCTCTGTTTCCCCGTTATGCGGGGAACAGGGATTTTTTTTCGCTCAATATATTGCTACGGTTTTCTGAATGTGATTATTTGTTTATCCATTCACATATGAATATGAATTAGGTAATGCTGTGGCAAGTTTGGAAACATTTATAGGTAATACACCTCTGGTAAAACTACAACGGCTTACGGAAAGTGTCGATGCGGAAATTTGGGTCAAACTGGAAGGCAACAACCCTGCGGGATCAATAAAAGACAGGGCGGTACTTTCAATGATCCAGCGAGCGGAACTGCGTGGGGAAATCGCGCCGGGTGAAGTTCTGATCGAAGCAACGAGTGGTAATACCGGCATCGCACTGGCCATGCTCGCAGCGGTGAAGGGGTATCGCTTGAAGTTATTGATGCCTGAAAACATGAGCCTTGAAAGGCAGGCGTCAATGCGGGCCTATGGTGCTGAATTAATTCTGGTCAGTAAAGCGCTGGGCATGGAAGGTGCACGGGATTTGGCGCAAGAAATGGAAAAAAATGGCGAAGGCAAAGTTCTCGACCAATTTAATAATGCGGATAATTCACTGGCGCATTTTAATACCACTGGCCCGGAAATTTGGCAGCAGACACAGGGGAAAGTGACCCATTTTGTTTCCAGCATGGGAACGACCGGCACCATAACAGGCGTGAGCCGCTATTTAAAATCTCAATCAAACAACGTTCACACCGTAGGCTTACAGCCGGCAGAAAATAGCCATATTCCGGGGATCAGACGTTGGTCTCCGGCTTATATGCCCGGTATTTATCAGAAAGAGCTGGTGGATCAGATTTTGGATATCACACAAGAAGAAGCTGAAACCACAATGCGTTTATTGGCTCGGAAAGAAGGTATTTTTTGTGGTGTCAGTTCGGGAGGTGCCGTTTCTGGCGCATTGCGTATTGCGGCTGAAAATCCCGGTGCGGTCATTGTGACCGTGATTTGTGATCGGGGGGACAGATATTTGTCTACAGGGGTATTTAATTAATCTCTATGCCTGACTTTTTTAATTAGGAAAGATTTGCACTTGGTGATCACCTCTGTGATCACCTTGAATAAAAAATAACTCACAAAATATTATTCTACTCTAGAGAATTATAATAGTTTGTCTTCATACTACTTTAGGCTTTTTGAACACGGAGGGAATTTTATAAATCAACAGACAAATATCGTATTTTTAAAAGATATATTACACTTTTTGGAAATTTTTTTAACAAAACCATGAAGGCTTTGAGTTGATAGATTATTAATGTAATTAGTTTCCCCAAATTTTTTAAACTTGGCATTATAATTAGAAGAGTTTGAATTATTTACTTTTAACAAATTAATGATATTAATTGATGTTTCTTATATTTAGATTGCAATTTTTTATTTTTGTAGCGGCGTGATGACTATATTTTAATGACAGGGCAATAAATTTAATTTATTGCCTGTTAGATGATTTAAATCAATAAACGATGCCTTTATATTTCAACATTAGCTCGCTGATTTTATTATAGCACAATGTGCCCAAAAGCCCGGATAACTGTATCTATTTTCTAATCATTATCTTCATCAATATCATAAAAAGTTGATTTTGAATTTTTTATAAATATTCTTATTTCAGAAATTCGAGCATCTCTATGCTGTTCGCTAAGACAATCTTTTTCCAATTCATTTAACATAATTAAGTATTTTTCATCTTGATCATCCATCGCATCATATGCTTTATCATTACATAGATTCATCATTCGTAGTAATAATTCATTGAATAACGTATTATTAACTGGACTCGAATAACCAACAATATTTTCAGTTGAATTTTCCAACAAAAAACCAACATAATCACGTTCTGAGTTTAATAAAAAATAAAGGTCATCAGAGATTTTCACTTTGTAAAATGCAGATGATATATTAGATGAAACTATTAATTGGTTTCGTTTTAGAGAAAAAAAAGCTTTTTCCTGCATTATAACTTTTTTAACAAAATTATGAATACAGTCATCTAATTCTAAGTGTATTAATCTCTCAATTTCAAACTGTTCAAAATCTTGTTCATCATTACAAAATGATGAAGGAACACTCAATAATACAAAAGATAAATTATTATTCTTTTTATTAAGCAAAAACCAATCTACTGAATCCAATCCACTAAAGTTACTACTGCCATATAATGTATTAATATCTTCTTCTACATCATATATAGTATTATACTTTCCTGTAAAAAAAACATTAAATCTGGATAACTCCCAACGAATCTTATCCATACTATTATCCTCCTATATCTAGACTATTTGCCGGGGATAAAAAACCACCGCCCGGTTTAGGTATCTTCCCATTAATAATCATATCGTTTGTAATGGCTAAACCAGGATCATTTTCTAAACCACCATAAATAGCAGCACCACTTTTACCTCTTTGACCCGATGGACCATATGCAGTTATAGCTTGACCTTTATATGCTCCTGCTTTATTACCAGAGAAAACGACTATATCACCATCTTTGGCAAAAATAATGTTATTGTACCCACCACTAGAAGCATAAACTCCATCAGGGTTTTTAACAATTTCTTGAATTCTCTCATCTGACAATCTGCCATGATATCCAGTATGAGATACCTTTCCTGAAGATATTTTTGATATTTTTCCTGCTGTTACTTTCTGTTGAATCTTTTTAGCTAATTTTTCATGAGCTTCCTTCTTTTCTACCTCTTCATGGTTGCTATTCAAATAAACATAAATCGCCGGCACACCCGAGATAGGAAATACCAGAATATAATCGCGAAAATCCTTTTCCTCCGGAGCTGGAGAGGTCAATTTGGTCGAGCCATGCTCCCTCGCATCCGGTATCGGCGTTGACGTGCTATTTCCAGCAATCTCATTGAGATCTTGTTGTGGATTGATATAAGCCCCATCCCGCCAATCTCTTTGATCGGGTATCGGAAGCCCCGGAGTTTGCCCCGTTATGTTGGGGTCAAGTACGGCTACCTTGGTGTTTACACTCGAATTTTGCGGGACATACCGATTAACAGCATCTTGTGACAATTCATCCGGTACGGTATCAAAATGCCAGACCAATGCCGGAGATGAAGCGTCATCTTCCCAAAATTCATACCGATTGAATGATGCACTATATTGTACGCGTCGGACTTTCACGTCCTCCATGCCGCTGTGCTCACTGGTATGGTATCCCACGGCGGTGAGTTGTCCTGTCTGGGCATCTTCTACAAAGCGGTAGCGAACGCGGGTCGGCGCGGTTCCTTTTTTGTCGGCAATTTCCTGTAAATTTTCGAGACTCAGTAAATCATTGTCACTACCCTCCCACCAATTGCGCAGCATGATGCCGGCGGTTACCAGAAGGGTTTTCATCGCAAATTCATTGCTGGTCACTGAATCAGAACGGAATAAGTCAACGTTGCTTTTTTCGCTTTGGGATATCAGCAGGCGAGTGATTTCTTTATCTAATTCACGGCCTCTATCCATCGTAGAGCCAACACCTACCGCAGTAAGTGCACCAGCTCCTCCTATTCCTGTTCTCAGTAACATCTGAGGCGGTAAAGGCACCATCCCATGAGCAGGTTCTATCACCTGCATTTCACCAAAATGGGTATGCGGTTCAGTATCCGTCCCGGCATCGGTACAACCCGCAGGTTGCAGACAGGATTTGGCAAAGACTGGTTTGGCAATGCGGGCAATTTCCAATATATGCCGTCGGTTATGGCTCGGTCTTGCGATAAATCCCGGGTAACTGGGATCGGGGTAATATCGTGAATCGAGCAGAGATTCTTGTGTCCAGCCTTCCACCTTCGGCGTTGCGTTACTGATGTTACCCGGCACCAGTTGATGATAATTCCCTGTCCTTTTTACTGTTTTCACTATTTCCGCAGGGGATTTTTCAATAAGTTGTTCCGCTAATTTTTGCGCATCTACATGTAGGATCATCGGCTTCGGCGGTAAGTTATCTTCCCGTATAACGCCTTGGCCGTCGGTCACACCACTGGCTTTCACAATGCCATCCCAGCTTTTCAGGGTATAAGGAATACCGCCCAACGGCTTGCCTTGATTATCGGTCAGTTGAAATTCCAACCAATACTTGAATATCTGATGGCAGGATACGCAGTCCAATCTTCCTGTATCACTCATCAATGAAATCCTTTTATGCCTATGTCTGGTAGCTTCAAAAGTAAACAAGGATGCTAAACGAGTTTGTGATTAAATTAAAATCAATGCATAAAAAATATTAAATGTACAGGCTAAGTAATAATGTGGAAATTTAGTATGATTATCTGAATAATCAGATTGAGTGGCAGGTAGGTATGATAAAAAACTGTATTTTTATTAAACATTTTTAAAAAATAACTGCTTTTTCCAACAGTCTGAAAATGAGAATTTGTCATCCTAATGTGACTAAGTTCACTATTTTTTAACAAGGGAGTTTGGAGGAAGGAAGGTCACCTGTGCGTCAACCAAATACAGGATTTTAAGTAGTCATGCATTCATTCAGGCTGAAATCGTGCTTCAAAGCGTAGGGTCAGAAGGCACTTTATTGCCGTTTGGGAATAACAAAAATTAATAAGCTGACTGTATATCGAAAGATAGATGACAAGAAAAAAAACATATCATTTATTGATTGAGTTTCATTTTTAATTCTAAGCAAAGGTAGAAAACCCTTATTTTAAAGGCATTTCATTTTTCAAAACATACCTTTAAGCCTTATATAGTTGGCTTCCTAATAATAAAAATCCACATAATATTTTATGTTATGTAAAAGACGCCATTTTGTTATTAATCTACATGTAATCACTATCCTCAATAGATATATATTCCAATTACTTCTTATTTTTGGTGGAATAATCCACCGTGCGGTAGCTATGTCTAATAAATTTTAATCTTAAGTTAACAATTACGTAACGTCAAAAAGACGAAAAAGGCATTGGGAAAAGCTATCAATCATTCGGAAGAATACTGCAAACAAAAGTCTCATCATGAAATTAAGCTGGTAAAGGGAAAGTCTTAATGAACACATCTGAACATAAAAAGTTAGTCTCTGAATATTTGTGCAAACTTTCAGGTAAGCAAGATTTGGGCGATACAGTCAATATCTTTGAAACTGGTTTGGTTAACTCGTTGGCCGCCATTCAACTCATTTCCTTCCTGGAAAAAAACTTCAAAATTAAGGTTGAGCTTGATGACCTTGATAACGCCAATTTTTCCAGTATCCAAGCAGTCTGTGATTTTTTGGGTAGGAAGGTGGCAGCAAATGTTTAATCGTTTTTTATCTGTAAAACAGCAGGAATGGTTACACGAATTTGAGCAGTTTTCAGCCGCCGAGGTTGCGCCTTATGCTGACGAATGGGACTTAGCCGAAGCAACCCCCGCCCATGTTGTACATAAACTGGCGCAGAATGGCTGGCTGGGTGGATTGGCAAGATCTGAAAATGGTGGTTTGGGCTTTGACGCCACCACATTCGGGTTGCTGAATATGGCGATAGGCGCAGGCAGCGGATCACTGACAGGGTTGCTGAATGTACATTCAATGATGCTTAAAACCATTGAGGAGTGGGGAACTCAAGATCAAAAACAACGCTTTTTGGCATCGTTGGTGAGAGGGGAGATTATCGGGGCGTTCGCGCAAACGGAAGTATCAGCGGGAGGGGATTCTAAAAATTTATCGACACAATTCACAGATTCCGGGGATGAGTTGAGTGTAACCGGGCAAAAAAGCTGGATTACATTCGCCCAGATAGCGGATTTGTTTCTGGTCTTCGGTAAATACCAAGGGTTGGATACCGCCGTCTTGGTTCCCAAGGACACGCCGGGATTAACCATCACGGCCAAGAAAAATATGCTGGGATTCAAGAGTGCCTATCTGGCCGTATTGGATTTCAACGATTGCCGAATTCCCAAGACAAATATTGTCGGAAAACCCGGATTTGGACAAAACCTCATTTCCAACAGCGCACTGGATTATGGCCGCATCAGCGTGGCTTGGGCAGCGCTGGGAATACAGCAAGCCGCCTTGGCTGCATCTGCCCATCGGGCTAATTCACGCACTACTTTTGGCACATTGCTTGCGGATCAGGGCATTATCCGCGGTTATTTAGCTGAGATGTCCAGTAGCTTGCTCGCCTCACAACTCATTTGCCTATCAGCAACAAAAGCCAAAGAAGCCAAGGATGAAGATGCCCTTGAGCAAATCCTTCAGGCCAAATTATTCGCATCACATGAAGCCGGCATTGCTGCCGCGAAAGCGGTTCAGATCCACGGCGGTCATGGATGTGAGGAGAAAAATGGCATCAGTCGACTTTATCGGGATGCAAAAATCCTGCAAGTTGTTGAAGGAAGTAATGAACTGCAAAAAATGCTGATCGGCAAAGAAGTCTGTAATCGATACAGTTATCTCCAATAAGTCTTTAAAAGATAAATTAACCCGTATCGCTTCATCCATAAATTAATTCCCATACACATTATTCCCATAAATATGGCCCGAAAAGCCAAACCTCCTGTTCGGCGGACGGCTCCCTATTGTTTAACCGTTCAGTGGTGACATCGGGCCGCAAACACATCTGAAACCATAAAAACGATACCCAATGAATTTCAAGGTGCCGCCAACCAAGCTGTAACTTGAAAGACAGCGGGTAGAAAAGCCAGCAATCAGAGGACGAGAGCGTCATGAAAACAGGACGATTGATTACTGATTATTTCAAAAGTACGGCGAGAGATAACCCGGCTCCAGCGATACGCTGGGGAAAAGGAAATACTCTGTCTTGGGAGACGTTATATCAACGTTCACAGCGGCTGGCCCATGACCTGATTAATGAGCGCGGTGTGCGTAAAGGGGATAGCGTTGCCATCGGGCTTGAACGCAGCCCTGAGTTTTTGGTGGCGGCATATGCGGTGCTGCTGGCCGGAGGTGTCTACTTTCCTGTAGACATGAAAACGCCCGCAGCCCGTCTGGCATCCATGCTTTCGACAGCCCAGTGCCGCATCGCTTTTTGTCATGCGGGACAGGAAAATCTGTTTACTCAAACCGGCGTTGAATTGGCACTGATTAGCCGTGAACGTCTGGAAGCAATCACCACCTTGCCACTTTCGGAGCAGTCCCTGCAAGACACGTTCGGCTCAGATGCGCTTCAATTGCGGGCGACAGATCCTGCGTATTTGATTTTCACGTCCGGCACAACCGGTACACCAAAAGGCGTTCTGGTCAATCATGGGGCATTTATCAACCGGCTGGAATGGCATCAGGCACACAGCGAAATGACGGATGCGGACATTATCCTGTAAAGGACGGCGCTGACTTTCGATGTTTCTGTGTGGGAGCTCTTTTTACCTGCGTTAAATGGTGCCAGCAACTATCTTCTGCAACCGGGTCTGGAGTCTTTCCCCAGAGGCATTGTGGCGGCGTTGGTAGATGAAAACATTACGGTGGTTCATTTTGTTCCCAGTTTGTTGAAGCCAGTGCTTCAAGAACTACAGGAGCAATTACAGGAACAGGCACCCCAAACCAACCATGCAGAATCTCAATCACCCTTGCCGGCATTGCGCAAAGTCTATGTCAGTGGGGAATCATTGCTTGCCAGTCTGGTGACGCAATTTCAGGACATGTTTACTTCGCATTGTTTGTTGACCAATTTGTATGGCCCGACAGAAGCGGCCATCGATGTCAGCTTTTATGACTGCATATTTAATGACGATATGTCTGAGGCCGGTATGGAAACGTCGTCAGCGCACATTCCAATCGGCCAGCCGCTCACCGGATGCCGGATGTACATCGTTGATCCGGAAAATCTGACCTTAAAAATAGCGTCACAAACAGGCGAAATCGCTATCGGCGGCATATGTCTGGCGGAAGGGTATTACAACCGGCCGGATTTGACCGATAAGGCATTCATTTTCCACCCTGAATTGCAGGAACGAATTTATCTGACTGGCGACCTCGGGTGGTATGAGGAAGGAAACGGTTTTTTCTGTCAGGGGCGAAAGGATACCCAAGTCAAACTGCGCGGGTTGCGGATCGAATTGGGCGAGATAGAACATCACCTGCTCAATTATCCGGAGATTACGGAAGCGGTTGTCTGTGTCGTTGAAGACAGCGAGCAGCAGCAATGGCTGGTGGCTGCCATCGTGGCAGGGCAAGAAGAGCTTCAACAGCAGGATATCCGGCAATATCTTTCCACACAAATGCCGGCCTACATGCTGCCCATGCGTTATTGGCAGGCGCAGCAGTTGCCGAGATCCAGCTCCGGAAAACTTGACAGGAAAGTGATCGCCCAAAATCTGCGGGATCTGTTTTTCGGTCAAAGCGGGGGTTCAAGCCATGCATGAATCGATTTTTGAATTAACCCAGTCGCAGCAGGCTGTTTTCAAAATGGACGCGTTTTATCTGTCCGGTTATCGGTTTTATTTGGGGGGCATTATTCGTCTGGATGGCGACGTGTCTCTGGAACAGTTGGTTCGTGCCACTGAAATTGTGCGCAATACGCAAGATATCTTTCGTATTGGTTTTGTGGAAAAGGCTACAGAAGAACAAGGCCTAGAAGTAAAAGCGACCCCATCGGCAAGTGAACCGGTAGAACTCAAGTGGCATGGCTATCGGCATGATCCTGTGCAATCAGAAGTGGTGAAAGTCAATTTCAGCAACTATCCCGATCCTGATCAGGCATTTGAACACTGGGCCAATCGCCAATTATTAATCGCAGATGATTTATCTCTCATACCGATACAAATTTTTGCGGTTCATTTCAAGCAAGGGCAATTAGGCTGGTTTATTAAGGCACACCATGCGTTGACGGATGCCACCGGACTGGCCATTTTGACGGATGCTCTGGTTAAAGCCTTGGAGCAGGCGGAAGACGGAATTGAGCAATCGGTATCTCCTTTATTTTCTTTGCATATTGAAGAAGAACGGCAGTATGAGCTTTCCCGGCGTTTTGAAAAAGATGCTGCGTATTGGAAAAGCCTGTTTGGCGATCAGGCGTCAACAAATGCCGGCAACATTTCCGCCCGCTATCCGATAGGTGATTATCGTGGATTAGAACCCCGCGCCAGACGGGTAAAAGTACTCATCACTGATGAGCAAAACACGCTGTTATCCCGTTTTAAAAACAGTGGTGGCTCAATTTTCAGATTATTTTTCTCGGCCGTTGCCTACACACAAATGATGGTTGAAGACAGCAATGGTGTTTTATTGCAGGCACCCATTGTCAACCGCTGGAGCGAAGAGGCAAAACGGACGATATCCATGTCGGTGGCACCTATCTTGCTGCCGGTATTCCGTGAAGCGGATACAACACTTGCAGATTGCTATCAGGTACTGAAAGCTCAACTGCAAAAAGCCATCGTACATTCACGTTACACTCCGGCTACCCGTTGGAACGAATTTGCCTCATCAGACTGGAAGAAAATCATTCCGGCTTTTGGTGTCTCCTACCAAATCGATGAATTTCAAGGCATTGTTTCCGGTGGGGAAATGCATATTGACCACACTCAGGCCGTTGAGTCGCTGTTTGCAACCATTCATATCCACGACCGTTTTGACCAAAACTGTTTTTGGCTTGAAGCGGATTTCCGCAAGATATGGTCACTGGAACAGTGTCAGGCATTTCTGCAAACGGTTCTAGAAAATGCGGTCGCAGCCATCGGTGAACTGCTCAATCAAGACAGCATAAACGAATCCCCGCAAATAATAGGGCAAGGCCAAGTCCCCGCTAGCGCTGAAAGCAGCCCCACAACACCGATAGGAGAACATTTATCCCAAGCATTTAGGCGTTATGCTGACAATCGGCTATTTAAATTAGCGTCAGGATCTGACGGATTGACTTATCGTCAAGGGTTGCTGTGGATCCGTCAATTCAGCGCGCAGTTGCAACAACAGTTGCACCGGGTAACAAAACCGTTGTCAGAGCAGGCTCCTGTTTTGCTTTTGGGAAGGCGCACACCTGAAACGACACTGGCTTATCTGGCCTGCCTGATTGACAATGTGACGGTTATTCCGGTTTGTCCGACCACAACGCCGATAACCCGATTATTGACGATCATTCGTGCTTCGGGGGCAGCCCTGTGCATTTACACCGAAGCGGATCAGGATTTGGCACAGGCACTGCATTTACCGCTCTTGCCGGTGGCTCTGCAAGGGATGCCGTCGGAAAAATATGCAGGGAGTGAAGATTGGGCTGAGAACGAACCCTATTCTGACATGCAATCAAAACCCGCTTCCCGCAATCCTGCCTATATTCTGTATACTTCCGGCTCAACCGGAGAACCCAAGGGCGTGGCAATTTCTCCTGTGGCATTGGCAAACTACGCACTGGCAGCCAAAACAGCTTATGCCGGCGAGACGCCGTTCAATGTCCCGTTATTTACCTCTTTTGGATTTGACTTAACACAAACTGCAATTCTGGTTCCGGTTCTGTCCGGTGGATTTATGCAAATCCATGAACAGGACATGCGTGATAACCCCGAGTTATTGCACAATCTTGTCGCTGATGAATCGCTGACAGGTATTAAATGCACGCCGTCCCACCTTGCTTTACTTATCGAACACACTTCCGCAAGGCAAAATCCGCTGACTTTTATTGTCGGAGGTGAAAATTTACCTACCAGTCTGGTGAGCAAGGCGCTGGCGTTCTTTCCGTCAGGCAGCAAAATTATCAATGAATACGGGCCGACGGAAGCAACCGTCGGGTGTTGCATCTATCCCCTGAGCCAGCCATTCCTCAATGATGTCGCCCACACCGCGTTACCGCCCATTACTCCCATCGGCACAGCACTGGGCAGGGCCGAGATATCGATAAGGAACCGTTGGGGGCAATGCATGCCCAAAGGATTCCACGGCGAAATTTGGATTGGCGGCCCTGTTCTGGCGGACGGGTATCTCAACGACAGCGTTCAGACCGACGCAAAATTTGTGTACAGCGGCAATGAACAGCACCGTTGGTATCGCACCGGGGATTTGGGTTTGCAGGATGAACAGGGGATCTTCCATTGCCTTGGGCGTATCGACGATGAATTTAAAGTCCGCGGACACCGGATCCATCCGGCGGAAATTGAAAAAGCGGTAGAGAATACATTGGCCCAACTTGGGCACGACAATGATCACGGTTGGCAATTGAAAGCACTGAAACTGGTCATGGATGAAATGTCGGGTGAGGAGATCCTCGTCCTGTGCAGCAGCCATCCTGTGCCGTATGACAGCCACGATTTTCAGCGCGGCTTAAAAAGCAGCCTTCCTGAGGCTTGGTTGCCCGGCTTGTACTGTACGGTACAGCCTTGGCCAATAAATTCTAACGGTAAAGTGGATATGGCCGTACTGACTGCGGTCGCCACAGCAAGCCGGACGTCGGGCGACAAGGCTCGATTCTCTGCAACCTCCACCATAGCCGATGAACAAAATCAAGGAGAAGCGAAAGCCTATCAACTTCCAACGTGGTTGAATGCTGAATTTCTCAAACCAATTTGGCCGCAATCTGTCAATTTGAACGCTTCTTTTCTGGAACAGGGAGGGGATTCCATCAAGGCAATCCGCTTGGTTGCACTACTGGCAAAAGAGGGTATCAGAGTCGGGACGCCTGCGCTGTTAAGCCCAAACTCATTGGGTTCCGTGTTAGAAACAGCCAGCGCAGCGCAACAAAACGATACCGCAGCTAATGCGCGTACATCGAATGAATTAACGGCACGGAAAGCGTTAACGGCGGACTGGCTGAAATATTTACCCAGCGTGCGCTGGTTCCGGCAGCAGAACTTTAATTATGCAGATCGATTCCAGCAAGGGGTTGTGCTTGAACTGGCTTCCGATCTCTTGGTTGAACATATCAATGCGGCAATCGCCGCCATCAAAACAAGGCACCCAATTTTCGCCCTGAGAGCCAATCGAGATTTGAGCGAATTCTATTTTTTACCGCCGAAACACGCCTTGCCAGAGAGTGGAGAAAATCAACAAGGAACGATGCTGGCGCAAGGTGAGTCCCTTGAAGACCGGCTTAATCAATTACAAGAGCGCGTCAGTCTGGATGTTCAGCCGAGTGTGCATGAAGTGGTTTTTGATCCGGCAGCAAACAAACGCTATCTGATCTGGGTTTGCCATCATCTCATTTGCGATGTGCATTCATGGATTTTCTTGTTGGATGAATTGGATCAGGCGTTAAGTGGAACCATTTCTCAAAACGACATTATTGCCAGCGTGGAGACTGAGCAGGGCGCTTTCCTTTGGGGCCAATGGCTTGGGAATATGTGGTTTGAGCAGACATGGCGCAAAGGGCACGAATTGGACGTAGAACCAACACCGGAGCCGCGCAATGACAGCCCGCCTGCCATGGCGCCAATCACTCTGACGATGCTCATTTCCTGTGACGATATCAGCATCATGGCGCTGCGCGCTAAAGCGGATCGCTCACAGTTAATTGCCGCTGCTTTGCTGACCGTGTTGCAGGATAACGGTGTGCTGCCGGAACAGCCCAGCGTGTTGTTTGAAAATCACGGGCGCTTTTTTTCCAGCGTATCCAACGCCGCGTTTTCCAAAACTGAGATGCCCACCAGTTGGAACGCAGAGATGGCAAATGCGGTGGGGTGGTTTACTGGCTTCCACCATTTGGATCTTGATGTTCCTTCAGATCATCCTTTCAGCCTGTTGCAAACGTTGAAGCATCGCTTATATGCCGATGTTGCCGACTGGCAAAAACAGTTGGGGCTGAATGCCGCAGCTCGACGGCCACTTATCTGTATCAATGATATTGGCCTGGGTTTGGATGGCATCGGGGCATGGAGCAATGTTAGCTTGGTTCAATCGCTTTCCGGCGGTTTCCGCCATCCCGATGAAAAAAGCACCGCTGATTTCGACGTGCTCATTCGTGATTGCCGTGAATCAGGCGCTGTTGTTGTTGAGCTGAGGCTGGGAATTGCGGGTGCCGGCATTGAGGAAGCCAGATGTTATTTAGCTCAACTGAATGACAAGCTCTTGAGCTGGGGCGCTATCCAGCATGACCAATTTGAACAACATGACAGGCCGACAGAACACGGTTTGAATCAATCACTGATCCCTGCGGATTTCCCTTTTTGTCAGCTCTCACAAGCGGAGCTCGATTTCATTATTCATGGAGCCTTAGCATGAAAATCGCTCTCGACTCAGCCAAAACCGTATTTTTATTTCCCGGTGTCGGTGTTCAACGGCCGGACATGTTTGCTGAATTTAAAACTTATCCTGAATACCGGGCTTGTTTGGACGAAGTGTCGGATTTGTCTCAGGTCAACTTGCATGAAGTCATTCACGGCGAGCGGCATGACTCATTGAAACAAGTACGCATCGCCCAGTTGGCACTGACAGCAACTACCGTCGCCATCGCCAACATCCTGCGGCGGCATGGGGGGCTGGTGCCTGAATTTATGATGGGGCACAGTCTGGGCCAATATCCCGCCCTCTGTTCTGCCGGATACCTTGATCTGGCGACTTTGACCAAAATCGTCAATATCCGCTCTGAAGTGGTGGAAGCCTGCGCGCGCGATTTCCAGCAGGGGGACATGTTCTGGGTATTGCACATTCCTGCCGATGTTGTGATTCAGGAAGTGGAAAAAGCCCGCACAGATGAAGGGATAGAGATTTATATATCCGCCGTTGATGCATTTGACCAGGTCACCATTTCCGGTGAGATGGCCGATATCCGGCGCTTTGCCCCCCGTATGGAAACGCTGGGAGGATTGGTTTTCCCACTGAAAATTGGCGGCCCGTTTCATTCGCCTTTGATGGCAGAGGCAAAAGAGAAATTAGCCGTATTGCTTGATTTCTTGCCGGATAGCGCTCCGCAACATGTTCCGCTTTCCCGCTTGGTTTGTAATGTCACCGGGGGCGAGTTACAGGTAGAAAACCTGAAATCGTCGATTTTGCAGCATCTGATCTCTCCGGTGCAGTGGCTGCCAAGTTTGCAATACGTTGCGCAAAAAGGCGTTACCCGCTACTTGGAAATTTCACCGAAAAATGTCTTGAGTTACCTCACCCAACGTACAAATTTGCCGATGCGTTCCCTGTGTGAACCCGATGAATTATTCACATTCGCGCAGGAATTGAATAGCGAAGAGAGCCGGTTGGAGCGTTTTTCCCGTTATTGCCATTTCCATCTTTATAGCTCAAAAGTGCCGGCCATGACGGAACCGAAGGCAATCGAGCAACTGCATCGCATCAGGGAGCAAACCCGACAAAGGATCACAGGTTCACGCCTGAATACTGAGGAGTGTCATTTTCTCCATCAAATGGCACAGCAGTGGCTGGACGTTCTTGAAGTTAGCGGCAATCGTCCCCTGTTGATGGAAAAAGCGAAGTTACAGAGCCTCTTTGATGCAGTGAGGCATTAATGATGACAACTGCAAATCACAGCGATATTCATAACTACGATATTCATAACTACATTGAAGAATTGCTACAGGTAACACCGCAGGCGAATGGCTTACTGTTTCATGCCCTGAAAGACGGCAACAGCGCCTATCACATTGGAGTGGCATTCAGCCTATCCGTTGACATCGAAGAAGATGGGATCCGGAAAGTATGGCACCAGATCCAGCAGGCGCAACCAGCCTTGAGATCGGTGTTTGTCTGGAAAGGCATTCGGATCCCTCACCAGCTCGTCTATGCCTTGCCGCGGGTTTCACTGGAATATACCCGTGTTGATTCCGCCGCCCCATCACTGCCGATGAAACAGCGCTGCCTTGATTGGCTGGCACAGTCGAAAGCGACTCCATTTGCATTGAATCGCGAAGTCTTTCGCATCGTGGTTTTTCATGATGTTGAAGCAGGTACATTAAGCATTGCTTTCTCCTTCCACCATATTTTGATGGATGGCTGGAGCAGCTCATTACTGATTTCCCTGTGGGTGCAAGGGCTGCGTAAGCAAAAAATAGTCCCGCTGGCTTCACGGTTATATGCGCAGCAACTTTGGCAGGGATTGAGTCCGGAAGAGTTGATGGTCAGCCGGGAATATTGGCAAAGCCAATTTCGGCAATTGCCGGACGGGGAAGATTCTGCCACGACCAAATTGCTGGATGAGCCGCTGTTCCGGCCATCAGAGCATGCTGCAACAACTGAATCCATTACGGCAACGAAGCAAGACAATGATGACTTGGGCAGGAAAGGCAACAAGGCGAGCGCATTGTGGGACAAGGAACGTAAGGCTGAGATAGAAACACTGTGCCGCCGGGCAGGGGTGACACCGGCCAGCTTCATCTACTTATGTTGGGCAATGACGTTATCCAAATTCACCTTCCAAAAAACAGTCGCCTTTGGTTGCACTTTTTCTGGCAGGGGAGCGGCATTGAGCCAGCATGCTGATCATCAACCATTGGGGTTGTTCACCAATACAGTGCCGCTTCTCCTTGCACTCAATGGGCAGTGGGATCTGCAAACGGCATTGCGATCGGTTTTTCAAATATTGCAGCAGACCCAACTGCATGAAAAAACACCGCCCCTGACTATTCGGGAAGAAGCCGGAACCCGCGACGAACTTTATGACTCGATTGTTGTTTTCGATAATTATCCCATTGATGCCACATTGCGGGATGAAAACTGCGGGGCATTTCTGACGGATTTTCACAGTGAAGAGACAACTCACTTTGGTTTGACCCTGACAGTTTCTGGCGTCGAACAATGGCATGTTGAATTAAGCGCAGGAGAAACCTATGAAGGTGATCCTGCCGCAGTCGCCAGAGTATTCAATGCGTTTGAATCGTTGGCAACGGACTTGCTCAACCAACCCGCAGAAAAACTGCTTGAAAATAGGGCGTTGGTATTTCCTTCCTCAACAGAGCCTGACAGCTCACTGATTGTGGGGCAAATCAAAGAGAATTGTCCTGATATCAATCAGTTCTTATTGCGAATGTATCAGCGCCTCAACGACCATCCCCAAGACATCAGCCTGATAGAGCATCAGCACAGGATAAGCAATCACACTCTGTTATCGGGCATTGCCATTTTGCAGGCACGCTTACAGGAAGCGGGGTTTATTCCGGGCGATCGCGTAGCTGTTCACCTTGAAAAAGGGCGGTTATCCACGCAGGCTCTCTTGGCAATTTTGTTCAGTGGCGGGAGCTATTTTTACCTCAATCCCAAAGATCCCTTGCAACGCAGAAAACAGTTATTGACGTTGGCGGGGTGCCGGTTGGTATTAGCCAACTCAGCGTTGAAGCGGGAGCTGGGTGCTGACATTGAATGTTGTTTATTGCTGGATATTGAATCATTTGATACTGAATTATCCGGTATTGCATCGTCCGGTTCTGCATCGCCGGATATTGAGACATTGACCCGCGAAGCCGAAAAAAGACCCCTGAATCCTATTCGCTTGAACCATCGCCTGCCAGAAGACGAATTTTATTTTATCTTCACATCGGGAACGACCGGCACGCCTAAAGGCATCGCCATTCGCAACGAATCGGTGGCAAACCTGTTGGATTGGTTTATCGAAGAAACCAGCCTGACATCCGCAGATCGGGTTCTGGGATTAACGGACCTCAATTTTGATCCCAGCGTAGAAGATTTATTTGCCAGCCTTGCCGTCGGCGCCACACTGGTTTACCCATCACCTAACGTCTTGCTGGAAAGGCAGGCATTTATCGATCTGCTGCAAAATGAATCCATCACATTGGTCGATTTTATTCCGGGGGCCATCGCGCAATTGATTCAGGGAGCGCCCTTTTTTCCGGCCATGCGGCTGTGGATATTCGGGGGAGAAGAGCTGCCGAAACGTCTCAGGGATGATTTGTTACAGCAGGGCTACGCCGTCAGCAATCACTATGGCCCGAGCGAAACTACCGTGGATTGCCTCAACGCCAGACAAACACTGTCATCCGCAGTATCCATTGGCTGGCCTATCCAAAATGTGATTGCTTACTGCGCGGATATATTCGGCAACCCATTGCCGGCCGGTATCCGTGGGGAGCTTTGGGTTGGCGGGCGGGCTGTCGCCCACGGTTACACCACCAATCCGGTTGAGTCTGCGAAATATTTCGTGCCTGCCAATCATTTGATGAATGCGGGAATGCTCCCTGAGCAGCGGAACCTTGCACCATATTTCTATCGCACAGGGGATGCCGCCACATTTTCCCATGAATCCGGTTTTAATTATCTGGGGCGGATTGACGATCAAGTCAAAGTGAACGGCGTTCGCATTGAACCACGGGAACTGGAACGCACTGTCGAAATGTTGGCGCAGGTCAAGGCTTGTTATCTGCTGCCGGCAGCGCAGGCAGGAAAGCGCCAGTGGCACCTTTTTATCGATAGCCGCGAATCGGCAGCAATATTGGAACCTTGCGTGCGGGAACATATCCGCCGCCATTTTCCGGCATCGTGGGATCCTGCCCTTATTGTGATCGTGGACGGCTTCCAGCGCACGATTACGGGCAAGGTCGACCGTAACTGGCTGCGGGCGTGTGCAGTTGAATGGCAACAAGCGCAGTCTGCCACCGCACCGGTAACGTTGACCGATCCCATTGAAACTCAGGTGCACAATATTTGGTGCGGGATTTTAGATATTCAGGCCATTGCCACCAATGTGAATTTCTTTGATGCAGGGGGTGATTCCATCAAAATCATCGCGCTGCAATCCCAGATGCAACAAGCATTCAATCTGGATATTGGTGTCGCAACCTTATTTGAATACCCGACCATTGCCGCCTTTGCAGGCTGGCTCAAGCAAAACTGCCTGTCGCCTGAATATGCCGCTCCTGAGAGAACTCACCCCGATTCCGGCAATCAGCCATCCCAAGAATCCACTTTGTCGTCAGCCCGCTCCGGTAAAAACAGACTGGCGGACAGACGGCGTAAAGCAAAAGGAAATTCAGCATCATGAAGCGTGAATATACCGGTAATGAAGTTGCTATTATTGGCATTTCTTGCAAATTTCCCCAAAGCCCCGATTGGCAAAGTTTTTGGCGCAATCTGTTGGCAGGGCAGGAATTAGTCTCTTTTTTCTCTCGTGAAGAATTGCTGGCGGCCGGGGCAAACCCGGAAACTATTGACCAGCCCAATTACGTTCCTGCCAAAGCTGTCCTTGAAGATACTGAGTGTTTTGATTATGGCTTTTTCGGTTACTCACACCGCGAAGCCAGCAAAATGGATCCACAACTTCGCGTACTGCATGAAGTCAGTTACAACGCCTTTTTGGATGCCGGAATGACTCCCGGTGAATCATTGAAAAATGCCGGTGTGTTTATCGGCTCCACGCTGAACCTGACCCGATTGGGGCAGTTCTCGGGAGTCAGTCAGGATATTTCGGAAATGTTCGATGTCAGCAATTACAACGATCCGGCTTCGTTTGCGGCGCAAATTGCTTATCGCATGAAATTGAACGGCCCTGCGGTACATGTGCAAACGGCCTGTTCCACGTCATTATCTGCCGTACATTTGGCGTGCAAGGCGCTGTTGGCGGGAGAGTGCGAGATGGCGCTGGCAGGGGGGGCCTGCATTACCGATCCCGTTGCGGGCGGCTACCTGCACCAAGATGGCATGATCCTGTCACCGGACGGGCATTGCAAAACGTTTGCCGATGATGGGCAGGGCACCGTAAATGGCAATGGCGTTGCGGTTGTACTGCTTAAACTGCTGGAGGAAGCATTGGCGGATGGCGATCCCATCCATGCGGTGATTGTCGAATCCGGCATGAACAACGATGGTGATAGAAAAGTGAGTTTTGAAGCCCCCAGTGTTCAGGGGCAGGCGGAAGTTATCTCGCAGGTCTATCAGTTGGCAGATATTCCGTTTTCAAGTCTGGGAATGATTGAAGCACATGGAACAGCAACCGTGTTGGGTGATCCCATTGAAATTCAAGCCCTGAACAAAGCAGCGCAAGAGCTGTTGACTCCGGAGGCGCTAAACCAATTTCGGTGTGCGGTGGGAAGTGTTAAATCGAATATGGGGCATTTGGATGCGGCGGCGGGGATAGCCGGACTTATCAAAGCCGCTTTAAGCGTTCGCTTCGGCAAGATCCCGCCATCGCTGCATTTCAATCAGCCGAACCCTCACCTGAATTTGGATAAAACGCCTTTTTGGGTGCCGACCCAAGCTACTGATTGGCCGCAGCAACAAGAAATCCGCCGGGCGGGTGTCAGCTCATTCGGCATTGGCGGGACGAATGTTCATGTCTTGCTTGAGCAGCCGCCAAAAGCCGTCCATGAAGAGAAAAACACAGCGGAACGGGCAGAAGGCAGTGAACCACTGCAAATCCTGCCGCTTTCTGCTAAATCACCGCTGGCACTGGCGACCTTGGTGAAAGGGTATTCCAATCACCTTGATGTGACCAATACGAATCAAGATGGGTTGGAAACGCCAAATCTGTCCGCCATCGCCTGCCAATTGCAGGAAAACCGGCTCGCGTATGAGAGCCGCGCCGCTTTCGTTGCCCAGAATAGTGATGAGTGGAAACAGCAGCTTGACCATTGGTCACTGATGGATGGCGCTGGCGAAATCATGGCAGGGCAGGCTTGGCTCTTTTCGGGACAAGGTTCGCAATCGCAGGGGATGGGGCTGCGCTTGGCGGCAGAATACCCAGAGTTTGGGGAAATATATCTGGGGTTGCTGGATAAAGCGGCGGCGCTTTTATCGGTGGATAAAGACACTGTCATTGAATGGATTAAACAACCACCGGAAAAACTGTCAACTTATCATCTCCAGCCGATTTTATATGCCTTGCAGGTGGCATTGGGCATTTGGTTACAGAAACTGGGTTGCCAGCCTGCCGCCTTATGCGGGTTCAGTATGGGTGAGCTTACGGTTGCGACGATTGCGGGCGTGTTCACTCCCGAAGAGGGCATGGAATTGATGGTTGCCCGGGCGCAATTGATGGAGGCCATGCCAAAGGGAGCTGCCTTTGCTGCCAGCTATCGCCCCACAAAAAACAGCGCCATGAAAAAAGCGTTTGATGGCAAATTTCCGGACAAATTGTGGTGCATATCTGAACTCAGCCCAAATACGTGGGCATTGGCGACCGAAAGGGAATTGGCGGTTGATGCGGAAAATTGGTTAACGCAGAACGGTTTTACCTTTAAGCGAGTGCCGGTATCCCATGCTTTTCATACCCCGATGATTGAACCGGCTGCGAAAGCGTTTGGTGATTTGTTGAAAAACTATCATCTGAAACCTGCCAAATGCACGGTCTACTCAACCACATTGGGCCGGAAACTCGCCGCTGAAGAAATGAGCGATCCGCAATATTGGATCAAGCAAATACTCACGCCTGTGCAATTTGGCGCGGCGTTAAAAAACATGGCGCAAGATAATCCGGATGCACTTTTTGTGCAAATCGGCACTGGCGCGGATTTATTGCAACATACGCGCAAGTGGCTGCATGTTAGCGGAGAAAGAGTGACCTCTACGCTGGGGGCAGAGGGCGCGGATCAAGAAGTGAGTTCGGTATTGCAGTTTATTGCCAAAACCTGGACACATGGTGGCAATATCGAGTGGTCACGGCTCCACAATTTCCGGCAATCCGATAATTCCCCGCAACCCCGGCATAAACTGCACTTACCCGGGCACGCGTTTGAGCGGGTGGTTTGCTTGCCGCCAGAGCGGACTACGCAAGCGAATGCCCCCGCTTTACCTGAACTTTCATCACTATTTTTCGGTTCACATTATTACGGATTTGAATGGGAAAAAGTCAGCGTTGCGGCACCGGAGAACAGCGTCAAGCGGGATGCAATACCGGCAACGTGGATAATTTGTCAACAGGTCACGGAGAGAGAGCGCACACTGGCTGGCGCATTGGGATTGAACGGCGACACACTGCGGTTTATCGAAATGGATGCGTATATCGAGAGGATGAAAGAGTCCGGCGGTGATTTTGCAAATAGCTATACAGAATTGCCGGCGTGGCTGGTGCAGCAAGGATTACAGACGTCGGAAGCGATGGATGTGATCATCACCGGATTGTTGGATGATTTAAACACACAACAGGCTCAATTCTGGGCATTCTGGTTGCCTACTGCTTTAGCAAGATGGAGCGCAGAACAAAATCTCGTGCCGGACATGCGGCTGTTTTTCCCCGCAACACAAATGGCGGCATGGAATGGCACAGAAACACTGAACGCGGAAAAAAATCAGCTTCAGGGGCCATTGTTGATCCTGCCGGAAGAGTATCCCAATATCGCGACACTTTGCGTTGATTTAGCCAGCCCGGATGCAGAGTGTGCCGCTCGTGGGTTGCAGCCGTGGAGAGAACAGGGCTGGCAGGGCGGACAATTTTACTGTTTCCGCCAGAAAAATGCCGACAACCATAGTGATGGAAACAATGGCTCCGGTAATAACAATGCGGGTGAAGAGGGTTTTTGGCGCCGCCGCATCACGTCACGGGTGCAAAAACAGCCTGTGGCTCAAACCCTGCCCAATATCAGCCGAAATAGCTGGGTGCTGATTACGGGAGCCAATGGCGGCATGGGGTCAGCGATTGCTGAATATCTGGCGCGGGTCTATCACTGCAACTTGTTGCTGTTGATGCGCCAGCCATTGCCGAAAAGAAGAGAGTGGCTGACTGAAATTGAAAATGGCTCTTCCCATGCGGCATTGTTGCAATGGGCGCAGGATCTTGAAGCCAAAGGGAGCCGGGTTGAATTTCTGCACGCGGATCTTGGGCTGAGTGATTCTCTGGAAAAGGCGTTTCAACCGGTATTCCAATTGGCAAAACGAGGGGTAGGGATCGATTACCTATTCCATACCGCCGGACGGGGTGAAGGCGCCATGTTGCAGATGCGCTCCGAGGCCGAATCCCTTGCGACACTGGCTCCCAAAGTCACCGGAACCCGTTTCTTCTGCGACAACTTAAAGCGGTTGGGTAATCCGGCATTGTTGCTGTTTTCCAGCCTGGGCAACTTACTGCCGAAAGAAAAAATTGGGCAGATTGCTTATGTTGCCGGCAACGCCTGTCTGGAAGCCTATGCAGAACAAGTGCGCAGCAACGGCGGCAAAGCACAGGCCATCGCATGGGATGATTGGGCAGAATCCGGCATGGCAACGCGTTCTGCGCAGCAATTGGATCAGGCGCTCAAGCACCCGCAGAAGCATGACGCCACTGAAGCTGTGGTCTGGCGTTATCCACTGCATGCCAAAAATGACTGGTGGTTGGATGAGCATCGCCTTGATGAATCAACCACCGTGATGCCGGCAATGGGAATGGTAGCGCTTGCGCATCGGGCTGCGGGCGAATTGCGTGGTGATGCAATGTCTGCTTTCTCATTGCAGGGGATCACCATTGAAAAACCCCTGATCGTCGCTGATGAGAAAATGGCCGTTGATGATCAGATCGTGGTTAATGATCCGATCGCAGAAAATGACGATATTGGCCTTGATGCCGCTGTCGTGTTTGCTGCTGGCTTGAGTGAGTTTGAGATTTTCTCGGGTCGCGGTGAATTTTCCCGTGAGACATGGAATAAACATGCCAGTGGTAAAATTACCCCGTGCGATAACCAAACTCTCCCGACGGTTAAGCCGCTGCCTGAATCATCTCTCCAGAACCTGTTCCGTGCAGCGGATAATATCGGCGTCAGCCCGAAAGCAGCGCTGACTTTCGGCCCGCGCTGGCACAATGTTATTTCGGTCGATCAAGTTATTTCAGCCGCACAAACCGCCTCACATGAAATCCTGAACCAGTTGCAGCTTCCGTTCGCCTACCAAGGGGAAGCCGAAACCAATGGCCTGCATGTTGCGTTGTTGGATACGGCGACATTGATTGCTTCTCCAGAAAATGATGATGTGCAGTTTGCCCCTGTTTCAATCGGCGGATTCACGCAATTTGCCCCCATGTGCGACCATGTGAAAAGCCATGTGCAGATACAGGATATCGGCACCAATAAATTGTTGCAGGTCAATATCTACTCGCAGACAGATACCTTGCTGGTGACGATAAATGATCTGCTGCTGGTTGATGCCTCTGCGGTTTTGCTGGAGCAAGCCTCGACCGAACAAACTTCGACCGAACAAATCCCGACCGAGCAAACTGCATCAATGCACCACGTCATGCGTTTGCAGCACAGTGAAACAGGCAATGCGGATTTTTCCTTTGTGACACAGCTTGAAGCCCGCAAAATCCCCGGCCCTCTGGACGTGGAAATTCAGGTCAAGGCGGCAGGAATTAACTTTAAGGACGTTTTGATAGCACTTGGCGTATTGCCGGCGCCGATTGATCCAACAATGACTTTCGGTCAGGAAGCCGCAGGGATCGTGACGCGGGTCGGGCGGGATGTCACCGGCATTCAGGTGGGAGATCGCGTGATGTGTGCAGGGCATAGTTGTTTGGCGGAACACGTCGTGATGCCGCAGCATGTTGTTGCCCACATCCCGTCAATCTTGGGATTCCAGCAGGCTGCGGGCATTCCTGTTGCTTTCACTACAGCCTGGATTGCCTTGAAACATACGGCCAATTTGAAAGCAGGGCAACGCATCTTGATTCATTCTGCGGCAGGTGGCGTAGGCATGGCCGCCATGCAGATGGCTCTCTACTTGGGCGCGGAGGTCTGGGTGACTGCTGGCAGCGAAGAAAAACGCCGTTTGTTGATGGGCATGGGCGCTAAAGGCGCAGCAAATTCCAGAACACGGGAGTTCGGGGATGTTTTCCGCCGTGAGTTGGGGGAGCGGCCGTTTGATGTGATCCTAAACGCATTGGCAGGGGAATTACTGGAAGAAAGCGTTTCGCTTCTGGCACCACAGGGCCGCTTCTTGGAGCTGGGATTACGGGACATTTTGCAAAACTGGCAATTGGGTCTGTCGATTTTTGCCGAAGGGGGCAGCTTCCATGCAGTACAGGCCGGAGCGGAACATCCAGCCTATCAAGAAGCGTGGTCAGAGGTTACCGATTTACTGGCGCAAGAAGTGCTTAAACCTCTACCGACGAAAATCTATCCCGCCAACGAAATTTCTGGGGCATTCCAGTATATGGCTCAGGGAAAACATATCGGCAAGATTGCCATTGCGATGGATGAACGCAATCAGGAACGCAGCTTTGTGGAAAAACTGCGGGCGGAAGGGCTGTCTAATGCTGAAGGAACGCAGATAGCCCTGGCGATGGCAGCATTGGTTCGCCAAACCTCATTATCCTATGTTGCGGTCTCTAAACTGCCCATTGGCTCTGTGCTGGAAAAACAGCGCCATACTCAACAAATGCTGTTCAGCAGCGACTCAACACTGAATGCGCCGAATGTCACCCATGATGGCGTCCAACAATCCCTGAAAGGCGCGAATGCGGAAGAGTTGCTTAAATCGCTCCGTATCATGCTGGAAGGTTTCTTGGGGATTGACGGTGTGGACGTGGATGCCAGCTTCTTCTCTTTGGGGGCCACTTCGCTGGATCTCATCCAATTCGCCAAACGGCTGGAGCAACGGCTCGAGCGCGATATCCCCGTGACTTTGTTATTTAAGGCAGCATCGTTGCGTGAATTGAGCAAGGAACTGGCTTCACCACAATTTGCAGACAAGCCAGCTACCGAAGATGAATCGCCAATGCCGCAGCCCGGATTGGGGGATAAACGGCGTTCATTGCAGGCTCGCCGCAAGCTACGGGACAGTGCTTCTGAGTAAGCAGTGAATCTGAATAAGGGAGTAGATCCAATGACCAATTATCGAAATATCCGGATAGGTATTTTCATTGCTGCCATGTGGGTTGGGTTAGCGGGGCACGCGGAACAAATTAATCCGGAGCCAGTCAGCCCGGCACAGGTTAGTTTGGGTGCCGACAATTCAAGCTCAGTAAGTTCAAGTGAATCGAGCAGTTCAAATCAATCGATCAGTTCAAAACAAGCGTTCAAAAAAAAGCTGATCGAAAAACAATCGGTCGAAAGAGAACAGATCGATCTGGAGAAAATAGCGGATGAGTTAAAGCAGAACTGGGATAACGTACAGGCACCCACTGGCGGGTTAAGCATGGTGGTCGGCAATAGAGTGTATACCCTGCGTTTGGGCAAGCAAGAAGAGGGAATGTTTGAACTGGCCTCGACTTCCAAGGCTTTCACGGGGTTGCTGATTGCGTTGCTTGAACAGGAAGGGGTGCTGAATCGGGAGGATTTGATTACTCAGTGGATACCGGAACTGACGGAAAATCTCCAAATGAACTATTCCTCCATTCAGATACAGAATCTGTTGTTCCATAACAGCGGTATTTCAAGCGATACCCTTGATTTGCTGCAACCCAATACTAATCAGTCTGCATTATCACAATTGCCGGAGTTGCTTAAAAATGTTCCCCTGACCCATGCGGCCGGTACCCATCAGGAATACGCCACGCTGAATTACAGCCTGCTCGGTTTGGTGGCTGAACGGGCAACGGGGCACTCTTTTGCTACGTTATTGCGGGAAAAAGTGTTTCTGCCTTTGGGCATGAAGCACACGGTGGTTGAAGGAAGCGCCCCAGCAGAAAATGCGGTGGCGGAAACCTCTCAATCGACGCGCATCCCGGGGTATAAGATCAGTTTCATGGCAGCATTACCCTATGATGCTCCCCGGTATTGGCAAAATGCGCCCGCAGGCTATGTACTCAGCACGCCGCAGGACATGGCAGTCTGGTTGCAGTTTTTGTTGCACCGCTTGCCATTGGAGCAGGAAGGTCACTCATTGTCTGCGTTATATAAGGCATTGGAACAAGCAAAACGGCCTTACGCGGGAGAAGGGGGACTAGGTTACGCTTATGGCTGGGATGTGGAAACCGACAACGTCCTTGGTTACGCGTCCACGCACTGGAGCCACCCAGGGCAGAATCCCAACGCAGCCGCCTATGTTGCGTTCGATCCGGAAGCGGGTGTCGGCGTTACTTTGCTGGGAAACAGTAACAGCCCTCAAATCATGGCGTTGGGGCAGTCTATATTCAAATACTTGCGTGGCGCTTCCCCGCAGCTCCTGCCGGAAAATCCTTCTATCGACATGAACGACTGGGTGTCCTCTGTGCTGGCGGTGATTTTTTGGCTGGGGGGCGCACTCTTGTTACTGGCGTTTATTTATCAGTACAAGAGCGGGAAAAAACAATTCAATTATGACTATTTCATCAAACACCTTTCTATCCATTTCATCGTACTGAATGTGGCGCTCATCGCGTTGCTGGCTTTGGTGCCGCGATTGTTGCTGGGATTGGGATGGTCAAGTTTGTGGGTGTGGGGGCCTTTAAGCCTGCCTGTTGCAGCTGCGGGGCTGATTTTGTTTGTTAACGCCATCGCCCTGTTTTTTTCACCCTTGGCGAAATCCAAGGACAGGTTACAGAGAGTTGAGGGAAATGAGTCATGAGTGAGAAGTCGTTGTTATCAGGGCAACATAAATATACTGTTCATCAATTGGTTGAACAGCAAGTCATGAAAACACCGGAAGCCATTGCCGTTCGGTTCGGTGATCAGACGCTATCTTATGACCAATTGAACCGTCGGGCGAACCGGTTTGCACATTACCTGCGCCGCCATCACCTTGGGCGCCATCGCGGGCAAACGGAGGTGTTCGGAAGCGATAGGAATAGCGATAGTAATAGTAATGAAATGTCTGATGATGCCATTTCAACCGTGGGCATCTGCTTGGATCGGGGCATTGATACGATTGTTGCGGTTTGTGGCGTCTTAAAAGCGGGTGCCGCTTATGTGCCGGTTGATCTCAGTTATCCCGCAGAGCGCCAAGCCTATATTTTGCACGATTCTAACGTGTCTGTGGTTATTGCGCGCGGCGATACTATTTCCTTGCTGCCCGACTCGATTCGCTGTATCGATCTGGATCAGCATGACGTTACCCAAACAAAAGTTGCCTATCAGGCTCAGGATAAGGCGGATGTTGCCGACGAAGAAAATTTATCGGCAACATGCACGCCTGACAGCCTTGCGTATCTTATCTATACCTCAGGCTCAACCGGCAACCCCAAAGGCGTCCGCATGCCGCACAAGGCGTTGGTGAATCTGCTGGTTTGGCAGAATACACATCAAAGTGAGGGTTCTGGCGGCGGCAATGCCCATAAAAAAACCTTGCAGTTCTCGCCGTTAAGTTTCGATGTGTCATTTCAGGAGATTTTTTCCACCCTGTCCAGCGGAGGGGAATTGGTCTTGATTCCCAATGTGTTGCGGCTCGATCCGCTTGCATTGTTGTCGTTTTTGTCTGAGCAACGGGTTGAACGGATATTTCTGCCCTATGTGGCATTAAACAGTTTGGCCTCGGCCGCTGTGTCTGAAGATTGTTATCCTGCGAATCTTATTGATGTCATTACCGCAGGGGAGCAATTGGTGATTACTGCGGCCATCCGGCAATTTTTCCATACCTTGCCCCAGTGCCGCCTGCACAATCATTACGGCCCGTCAGAAACTCATGTTGTGACAGCTTATACCTTAGAGGGAGACGCCGACCATTGGCCTGCGCTGCCTTCTGTTGGAACGCCGATCGATAATGCTGAAATTTATCTGCTGGATGATCAGAACCAGGTAATTGTGGACGGTTCAGCCGGAGAGCTGTGTGTCGCCGGAATACCATTGGCATACGGTTATCACCAACGCCCGGAAGAGACCACGGCTAAGTTTGTCGATATTGCGGTGGATGGGGAAACATCCAAACGCATGTACCGAACCGGTGATTTGGCGCAATGGGGGACAAATGGCTTGCTGAATGTGCTTGGCCGGATCGATTTTCAGGTCAAAATACGCGGCCATCGGGTAGAGCCGGGGGAAATTGAGGCTCTGCTGATGACACACCCCGCTGTACGAGATGCGGTTGTCGTGGCTCAAGGAGGATATACACAGAAGGGGAATCTGCCACAGGGCAATGTAGAAGAAATAGCAGAAAAACGGCTGGTTGGTTTTGTCATTGTTGCTGAACGGGCTTTGCAACGCCAATCGCAGGATGGAATCAAAGAGAGCATCCTGCGTTTTGTCAGGGATGCCGCGCCGGATTACCTGTGTCCCGCCGCAATAGTTATCGTTGACCACTTTCCTTTATCCGCCAGCGGCAAGATTGACCGCAAGGCATTCCCGGCTGTCTCTCCTGATGCATTGATGCAACAAGACGTTGAACCGCCAAAAACAGCGTTGGAACACACTGTCGCTGAGGTATGGAGTGAAATGCTCGGCGTGAAAAAAATTGGCCGGAATTCACATTTCTTGAGTTTGGGCGGCCATTCGCTTCTCGCCGTCAATGTGATGCTGGCATTGCGCCGCCGTGGATTCAGGGTGGATGCGCAGACGCTATATCAATATCCGGTATTGTCTGAACTGGCTGAACAATTGCAGCCGTGCCCCGAAGCGGCGTTCCGGCAGGAACATGCCGCTGACAAGGCTCACGACGGGGTGGAAAATCCCCTCCCGTGGGAACCGCTGAGTCCGGCGGAAATGGAGGCATTATCTGCGGTGATCCCCGGTGGCGCTGCCAATATTCAGGCTATTTATCCCCTTGGTTCGCTGCAACAAGGCATTTTGTATCACTCCCTTGCTGATTCAGGGGGCGATCCCTATGTACTTTGGCAAGTGACCCGTTTTCGCAATCCGTTATTGCTGCATGCTTACCTTGACGTCCTGCGCCGCACGATTGCCCGCCATGATGCATTTCGTGTCAGCATCCATTATGAAGGCCTTTCCCAGCCGGTACAGGTGGTTTGGCGGGATGCTGATTTGGTCGTGGAAGCACTGCCATTGACGGCAGAGCATGATGAGCCCGTGGCTGCATTGAAACAATACTGTGATCCTGCCATGCAGCGCTTTGACATGACCAAGGCACCTTTGCAGCGCTGTTTTTACTGTTATGACGCCAGACAGGATGAATGGGTATTGCTGCATTTGCTTCACCATATCACGGTAGATCACGCAACAATTGAGATGATGCAACTTGAGATTGAGGCACAGTTGCTTTCGCAGCCACTGGCCGAGGTTTCCCCTTTATCGTTCCGGCAGACGATGGTTACGCTTTTCAACATGGTGCATCCGGAAGAACAACAGGCGTTCTTTGCTGGCTTGTTGCAGGATTATGAACCGGCTTCGGCCCCATTGGGGGCGGGCAACGATTCCGGCGCTAATGCTCTGGGAAGAGGGACATTAAAAGGCAATGACACAATTGTGGAAGCGTGGCGCCCATTGCCGCAACTGTTGAATGACCAGATCCGCCAACAGGCTAAAACGCATGGCGTCAGTGTCGCTGCTATTTTCCATCTGGCTTGGGCCAAGGTGCTTTCTTGCCTGACCGGACAAGATGATGTGGTTTTCGGTACGGTGCTATTGGGACGCCTGTTTGCTGGTGAGGCATCCATCAATGTAATGGGGCAGTTTATCAATACCTTGCCAATCCGCATGCGGTTGGGGAATTTGCCTGTGCTCGAATGCCTTTGGGAAACGCAGGATACCCTGACGCAATTGGTCAGGCATGAACAGGCATCACTGGCACTGGCCCAAAAATCTGTGCAAGCCGCCGCAGGGACGCCATTGTTCACCTCACTGCTGAATTATCGCCACAGCGAAGTGCGCAATGTTCCTTCGGCAGATCCTTTTCAGGCGGTGAATCCATCGGTCGTGGAAGGCATCCGCTATTCCGGCGTTATGGAGCGGACGAATTATCCCGTTTCCATCAATGTGGATGATTTTGCCAGCGATTTTGTCATCAATACCCAAGTTGGGGAAGGGTTTAATCCGGAGTTGATTGGCGATTACTTGCAGACCGCGTTGTCAGACATTGTCGCTGCGCTGACAAGTGCGCCGGAGCGAAGGATTGGCCGCATCAATGCACTGCCTGCACAGGAAAGAGACAAGTTGCTGTATCAGTGGAACCAGACGCGTGCTGATTTCCCACAGCAGGCGTGTCTCCATGCGTTGATTGAAGAACAGGTAACACGGACGCCGGACGCTATCGCTGTCACATTTGATGGTGCTGCACTTGAAGGCACTGAATCAGAAGGTCGCGCGCCATGTCATGCTTTGAGCTATCGGCAACTGAACCAAACCGCGAATCAACTGGCCCGTTATTTGCGAACTGAGTTGGGTGTTGGCCCGGATGCGCTGGTGGGCGTGTGTGTGGAGCGCAGCATCGAGATGGTTGTGGCGTTGCTGGCAGTGCTCAAAGCGGGAGGAGCCTATGTGCCCCTTGACCCGAATTATCCGGCAGACAGGCTCGATTACATGCTGCACGATGCCGCTCCCCGTGCCGTGCTGTCCCATCGCGGGGTTTCAGAGACAGTGCGTACATTACTGGCGGGCTATGCCACCGAGACAGGTGCCGCGCTGATAGACCTGAATGAAGACATCTCCAAGTGGTCTGCGCAAGACACGGATGATTTATCGACCGACGAGACGGGATTGACCTCCTCCCATCTGGCTTATGTGATTTATACCTCAGGATCGACTGGCCGGCCGAAAGGGGTAATGAATGAACACCGTGGTGTCGTCAATCGTCTGGTGTGGATGCAAAAGGCTTATGCGCTGGGGGAAGATGATGTTGTCTTGCAAAAAACACCGTTCAGTTTTGATGTCTCCGTTTGGGAGTTTTTCTGGCCACTGATGTTTGGTGCCCGTTTATCAGTAGCGAAACCCGAAGGGCATAAAGATCCCCTTTACTTAAGCGCCCTGATTAGGGAGCAAAAAATCACAACCCTTCATTTTGTTCCCTCCATGTTGTCCGTCTTTTTGGCGCATGCTTCCCTTGGTGCCGAGCATTGCATGAAACGGGTGTTTTGCAGTGGCGAAGCACTGCCCGCACGCAGTGTACAGCGCTTTCATGAACAGTTTGCCAATGTTGAATTACATAACTTGTATGGGCCGACAGAAGCTGCAATAGATGTCAGTGCATGGAATTGCAGTTTGAAGGCGATGGAGGAGACGGCTGGCGGCATTGCCGAGGCGGGCATTGGAAAAAGCATCATTCCCATCGGCAAGCCAATTGACAATATTCAGCTCTATATTCTGGATGCCTATGGCCAGCCATTGCCTGTGGGAACAGTGGGCGAGTTGCATATTGCCGGCGTCGGGGTTGCCCGTGGTTATCTCAATCAACCTGAACTGACTGCGGAAAAGTTCATCAAAGATCCCTTTGGCCCGGCACCGGATGGCGTGATGTACCGCACCGGCGATCTGGCCCGCTATCTTCCCAATGGCGATATTGAATATTTGGGGCGCAATGATTTTCAGGTGAAATTGCGGGGATTCCGTATCGAATTGGGAGAGGTGGAAGCCGCCTTGTCATCACACGACAGTGTAAAAGAGTGTCTGGTGCTGGTGCGGGAAGATACGCCGGGGGATGCCCGTCTGGTCGCTTATGTCATTCCTGCTTCTGTTACGGATCCGGCGGACACGCATTTGGCGGACAAACAACCGGAAGCCCTGAATCAAGCGCTGAAAGCGCATCTCCAGACGTGCTTGCCGGCGTTTATGGTTCCATCCCATATCATTTGGTTGGCGGCATTTCCCCTGACCGCCAACGGTAAGCTGGATCGTAAAGCATTGCCGCTTCCCGCTGCATCAGTGATATCAGGTGCACCGGGTGAGGAGACTGAACTTCCCCGTGCGGGAACGGAAACGCGGCTGGCCCAATTGTGGGCGGAACTGTTGAACATCAATCCTCCCGGTCGCCAGACCCACTTTTTTGAAGCCGGCGGGCACTCATTATTGGCTGTGGCGCTCATGATGCGGATACATCAAGAATTTGGTGTGTCAGTGCTGCTGAATGCATTGGTCAGCCATTTGGATCTGGCTTCGCAGGCGGCGCTTATCGATGCGGAACTGAGTAACGTGCAAGATCGTGCATCTTCGGATTCCTTGATTGTTGCCGAATCAGTTTCTGCGGAGATGATTCGGGCATTGCCTGCGCAGAAAGCTATTTACAAGGCATTGAAACTCAATCCCCATGATTTGAGCAACAATAGCTTTGTTGCCCTGTCGTTCGAGGCAGAGCCTGATCTTAAGCAATTGCGCAATGTATTGCAGTCAGTCCTCGCCCGCCACGCCAGCCTCAGTGCGAAATTTATTCTGCTCGATGATGAATTGTATTTGCAGCCAGCCAAGCGCTTTGTCTTCCGTCTGGAGAAACGCCAGAGCCTCGGTTCACTGGAAGAGGATTTGCGTGATTTTGTCCGTCCTTTCTCGTTGGAAGATGGAATGAATGTCCGCAGCCGATGGGTGGTTGCTGAACCGAATCCTGTGTTATTGCTGGATTTTTCCCATGCCTGCATTGATGGTTCCGGATTGATGCAAATATGCAGCGAATTGGCGGCTGAAAGTACTGCAAGTCACGCCATTACCTTGGGAAACAGCTCTGCTATCAGCTTGGCTACTTATGCTGACCTGTTCTACAGCAGCGAGTTTGCCGCCCTGAAACAATTGCACGGGAATTTCTGGCGGGAGAAATTACAGGATTGGCAGCCTCCTGCCGACATTGCGGGCAGTCACGCTGTTACGGGTTCTTGGCGGATAAGCCTGAATGCCGGGCATAAAGCACAGGTTGAAGTGCTCACATCGCGCCTGAAAATCAGTGTGCCCGAATTCTTCATGACGATATTTTTACGGTTTAAAGCGCAGTTGGAATCTGGTTTGAATTCTTTTTCCAATTTATCTTCCGACTATTCGTCCAATTCGCCTTCCGATGCTTCTTTCACCTCACCGGAACAACTAACCTCAATGATATTTCACGGCAGGGACAGACCGGAGCAGCAAACGGTCATCGCTCCACTGATGACGGTGCTTCCTGTGCGGATGACATTACAGGGCGATGCCAACGGATCGGCAAGACAGGATTTCGACACTGTGAGCAACGCGGTACGCGAGGCCTGCCGCCATTACCTGTTTGATGCCGAAGAACTGTCAGCACAGTATCCGGTGTTATCCAGACAAGCATTGTTGCCGGCGGCCTTTTTCGGTTATTTCCAAAAAGAGGGATTTGACGGCTGCATTGCCGGAACACCTTGCCGGCAACTGGAAACGCCCAATATCTCAACCGGCCAGTCACATTGGAACCTGACATGTGAGATTGCCGAACATGCTGAGGGTTTTGATATCCACCTGGAAGCACTCTCATTCAACGTGACCGACAATACAGAAAACTGGGAAACCCTGTTTAGCGCGACTTTACAAAGCGCGCTGAATGTCGGGTGAGATGAGAAATCCGGTTGGCAAAACAATATACCCGTCGCCTTTCAAATTGACTCGTTGTTGGCTGCACTCGCTCGCCGCCATTGTTTTCCTAAACAGAATTGTTTTTCTAAACATACGGCCATCTGCGCCTTTGGGGGAGCACTGCCTTGCCGCTTCGCTGTCACTTGAAATCGATGTCACTCGAAATCCATAGGGTATAAATCAAATAGGAAATTGAGAAATGTTCACTAATGATCCCATTGCGATGAACGCAAAAAAACAAGCATTAAAAGAGTATGTTCAGCAACAATTGGATACGGAATATCAGGGGTGCCCCTTTTTTGTGGCGGCACAGTCTGTATCAAAGACGGATTGCGTCACTCTCCCGTTCCCTCTGCCTGAAAAACTTAACAACAGAATTTTTACTATGGCGGCCGCTTCTCCGCTGCACCGTTTGTCGCTGTTTTCTGCCTGCATAAAATATCTCGCATTTTTGCATTGTCATGAACCTGAAAGCAGCTTGCTGTGGATTTTGGGGGAAACTGGAGCGGCGGGAAACCATCCCTCAATTGAGGGCGGTTATCTCGTCCCGACCAAATGGAACCTGACGGAAAACAGGGCGGAACAACCAGTCAAAACCTGGTTTGGTGATGAGCTTATCCAATGGAAGCAGGTCGCTGCTTTAACAGCGGGTTTGCCGCCAAAGACGGCATCGTCTGCCCTTTCCCAGTTACCTCAAGTGCTGGTGGGCTATTCGGAGACTCAGTTGCCTTTTGTGGCGGGCGGATTTGATGAAGAGATCCGGAATAAAATGGAAGCCGGGCACTATTCATTGAGTCTCTGGTGCCATGCCCGCCCTGAAAAAACTGAACTGCATGTGCGTTTTAATCCCTGCGTTGTGGCTCCTGAGTTAATTGAGCTGTTGATGGAACGCTTGATTCTCTTGTTGGGCAGCATGGTGTCTGATCCGGCTGCACCGCTTGCATCCATGCAGTGGATCACGCCGCAGGAACAAGAACGGGTGCGCGCTTTATCCGCGCAGCAACCCATGCAACCACCGCAATATCAAAATGTCGCACAGGCGATCACTGCCTCTATCCGTGACAGGGCTGACAGGCACTGTCTGGAAGTGGATGAGCAAAGCGTGAGTTTTCGGCAACTGGCACAATATACGGAGCGATTGCTGCTGGATCCCCAATTGCCTGAATGGGCCTCGTTGGGGGATTGTGTGCTGATTGTCGGTGCCAAGGGCGTTGAGATCACGCTTGCTGCGATGGCGTGCATCCGTATTGGCAAGCCGTTTTGCATACAGTCGAATAGCGTTCCGGAAAGGCAGTTATTGGATATCATCGCATTGCAGCAGACCAAAACGGTACTGTTGCAGGAAGAGCATTCCCAACTGGCGGCATTTTTCCGCCAGCAGGGATGTCGGGTGATTATGCTGCCTGAGTACCAGCCCGCTTCTTTGGCAGCAATGGCCGATATCTCACATTCGGCGTCATTGACGGAATTGCTGCGCAAAGGGGAATCCGTCAGCCCCGATGCGCCTTTGTGTGCTGTCATGACCTCCGGCAGTGAAGGCAAGCCGAAAGGCAGTCTCAACACGCACAGGGCATTGCTCAATATCAGTGCGGAGATGCATGAGCTGTATCGCTCAGTGGGTTCACGCATTGCCTCTGTCTCCAACCATTCGTTTGATTATTTCGTACTGGAGTGCGTTCAGTTTCTGACGCAAGACATTGTCTTGGTCATTGCTCCGGAAGACGCCCGCATCGATGCGAAAAAATGTGTCGAATTCTTGCGGGAAAAACAGATTGACCTGCTGTTTACCACGACCGTATTTGCCGAAGATATTATGGAGTTGGGGGATATTCCTTCATTGCAGCAACTCTATTTTGGCGGTGAAAACCTCCGGACGTTGCAGAAGAATAATTACCAGTTATTTAACGTCTATGGCCCAAGTGAAACAGGCGTCCTCACGACCTATTTACCCATTGTGCGCAATGACCAAAAAATAACGATCGGCAAGCCATTTGGCGGGTGCCAATGTGCCGTGGTCTTTCCCGATACATTGGAGCTTTGCCCCGTTGGAGTACAGGGGGAATTGCTGATAGGGGGCGTTGGTGTCGGCGCGGGTTACTTCAATCGCCCCGATCTGACTGAGAAGGCATTTATCAACCTGAATACGGAGTGGCTGACAGGGAGATATTATCGCAGCGGGGATCTGTGCTGCTGGAATACGCAGGGTGAAATCGAAATTCTCGGGCGGCGCGATCGCCAACTGAAAGTAAACGGTTTTCGCATCGAGTTGGATGCTGTCGAAAAAAATGTGCTGGATCTGCCGATGGTGTCCGAAGCGGCGGTGATAAGCCTGGAAGATAAACGGCAACACGCGCTGCTGGGCGCCTTTATTGTTCCGGCGGGGCCGTCGGTGAATGAGCAGCATATCAGACAAGCATTGCTGGGACGGATGCCGGCTTATATGGTGCCGAGCCAAATTGTTCTGATAACGGAATTGCCGTTGACGAGCACGGGTAAATTGGACAGGCAAGCACTGAAACAGAGGCTTGGCACAATGGCTCGCGATGAAAATGCCCGCCCCATTGGGGCCACGCAAGAATGGCTGGCGGCGTGTTGGGGGCAGCATTTGGAACTGGAGGTTGAAGCGCTGTCAGTGAAGAAGAGCTTTTTCTCTCTGGGCGGGCATTCGTTGCGGGCAGTCAAGGTGCTGGTGGATATCCAGCAACATTTTGGTTCACAGATGACGTTGCCGGAGTTTTTCAAAAACGACACGATAGAAATGCTGGCGGAATTTATCGACAGAAATAGTGCCGGCGATGAAAGGGACGAGGCAGATAATTTCTGGCATTTGCTGGAAATGCCTGCTGCGATTTCAACTGATGGGCGTGGGGTGTTGTCAGCCCAAGAAGCCCGCCTCTATGCAGAGTATCGGCTGAACCCGGAATCACGGGTTTTTGAGTTGCCGTTGGAAATTCCCTTATCAGATGCAATTTCTGCGGAGGCGGCAAAACAGGCATTGCAGACGTTGTTGGATCGCCACGATATTTTGCGCAGCCGATATCGCATCGACGATGAAGGCGTTCCCTATGCGGAAATATTGCCGTCACTGAACGTGGAGCAGGTACTGTTTGATGATCTGCAACAGTGGCAGCAAGTGCAGGGGCAGCCTTTCGATTTGGAAGAAGGCCCGCTGGTGAGAGGGCATTTGCAGAATGTGAACACGCAACAAGCCTGCTTGCAGTTGCAAATCCATCATATCTTGGTGGATAAGCCTTCACTGGAAATTCTCCTGAGAGAATTTGAACACGTGTTGAAGCAAATTCCGCTCCCTCCCGTTGCACTGAGTTACAGACACTATGCCACGGCATTGGCGGAAGCCCGCAAACACCCTATCTGGGAACAGGCTGAGGCATTCTGGAAAGATTATATGACTGGCCTGGAATTTGACCCATTCGGGCATGGTGCGGTAGACGCCGGCTGGAATATGGGGTTGATGTCTTGGGATTTATCGGCCGAGGATAAAGTCGCAGTACAGCAGTTGTGCTACACATTAAATATCACCCCGGCCATGTTCTTCTTGTCAGTATGGGGACTTACTGTCGCCCGTGAGGGGTGCAGTGATGTGTTTTCCATCTCCGTCGCCAATGCATTGCGCCCAAAACACGCACTGGATACGGTGGGTATGTTCGTCTCCCTCTTTCCCTGTGCATTTCGTTTTGATAAACCTGCCGGTTCTTTTGAGCAATTGGTCAAACAATTGACGGATGAGCAATGGCAATCCGCGGAGCACTTATTTTATCCGGTTGAAGAAGCCTTCTCATTGTTGAGCAGCGATCCACGTGTGTTCGGCAGTAACCCACTGCTGAATGTTTCTTATGTTTACATGGATGTCGCAGATGAGATGGGCACAGGGATATATGCGGAACTGGATAAGGAAGATTTGGCGAAAGAAGTGCACGGCCCGCTCAATCTTTCCGTCATTCATTCTGAACACAGTTGCCGGTTGGTTCTGGAATCTCAGTCTGATGTCTTCTCTGAACCGCAACTGGCGGCGATGGCAAACAGCTATCAGGCTATCTTGCAGCAGATTCTGCATCATTCTCCTTCTGCGTTGCAGGTCAATACATTAATTGCGCCCGGCGCAGAAGAGCAGCAAGCGTTTCGTCCGGTGCAACGACGCGCATCGTACACACCTATCAATGCCATGTTGTTGGCTGCGTTCCGGACATTGGGCGAGCGTCCGGCCGTGATTGACAATGAAGACATTGTCACGTGGGAAGAATTTGCTGAATTAACTGCCTCTTATGCCCAGATGCTGAATACAGCCTCAATACGCAAGGCCCTCATTCTTGGCTGGGCAGGCAGCCAGATGCAGGCGTTTCTGGCTGCCTGCTTGCTGACACATACAACCTATCTGGCGTTGGAAATAGAGACTCCGGAAGAACGCATTAAAGAAGTCATTCACCACGCAGAACCGGATTTGGTGGTGAATATGGATATCAGTGCAGGAGCCGGAACGGTGGCGATGGATTGGCGTGATTTTCACAGTGCCAAATCCTGCGAGGACAATCCCATTGCATGGATACTGTATAGCTCCGGCACGACCGGACGGCCAAAAGGGATTTGTGTCACAGCAAATACAGCGGCGCAGTATGTGGATTCCCTTATCAATAGGCTGTCGCTGAATGAGGCGCTGCAAGCAAATCAATCGCAGGCACATGCACAGCAGGGCGTGCGCGTAGTTCAGCAGTTCTCTCCCAGTTTTGATGGCCACATTGAAGAAATCCTGTTGGCTTGGGCATTGCAGGGAACGAGCGTTATTGCCGATCGCTACAGTCTATTGGATGAGCGCAAAGCAAACGAATTTTTGCGCCGTTATCGTCCAGATGTCATTTCTGCGGCCCCGGCGCTTTTCTCCGCGTGGAACCGTATGCCAGATCTGGGGCCGTTGCCCAAGGTGTGTATCAGTGGTGGTGATTTCTTGGTTGCCGGAGATATCGATCAATTACTCGACAAGACACAAATTTGGAACAGTTATGGCCCGACGGAAACGTGCATCGCTGTTTCTATGGTCGATTGCGCGCGGCTGGCCTCTGATACCGCGCTGTCCATCGGAACCCCCTTTGAGCATGTGGCGTTTGCCATTGTTGATAAAAATGGCATCCGACTCCGCGCCGGTCAGTGGGGAGAGTTGGTTATCTATGGTGACTTTGAACATCATGGCTACCTGAAAGATCCGATTCTGACCGCCAGTAAATTTGGTCAGGATGAGCAGGGCTTTTTCTTCCGTACCGGTGATTTGGTGATGGCGGACAAAAGCGGCCTGTTTTATCTCAAGGGGCGCATGGATGACAGCTGTAAAGTTCGCGGCAATTTTATTGGCTTGGGTGAGTTGGAAAATCGGGCCAGACAGTATTCGGGTGTTATTGCGGCGGGGGCGGCGGTGGCTTTTGCCGGAACGCCTGAAGCCTGTTTGGTGCTGGCGATTGAAGGCGAAAGCAACGCAGGGCAGGAACATATTCAATCTGGTCTGCAACAATATTTGGCTCGTCACTATCCGCGTTCTCACCTGCCATCGGCACTATTTTCAGTAGAAAGTTTACCCCGTACTGATGTCGGCAAAATGGACAGACAACAGATTGTGGCTTTATTTCATCAATGGCTGGAAAGTGAGCAGCAAATACAGGGAGAACAAGATCCGGCCGCAGATGAAAACCTGCAAAAATTGATGGATTGCTGGAGAAAATGTCTGGGCTATAAAGGTGCGCTGACACTGAATTCTGATTTCTTCCTGATATCGGGTTCTTCCCTGAGTGCCGTTCGTCTGGCCAGTCAGTTGGAAACTTTGTTTGATGTCATGTTCAGTCCTGTCGATGTATTCCGCCATGCCACCCTTGGTGAACAGTGGTCATTAATCCAATCACGGCAAGGCCATGTTAGCAATCCTGCTGTAGCCCCTGATGCCCAGATGGAGGAGCGCTGCCTGAACATGGATGCTCCGGCGCTTCCCAAATTGCTGTTGCTGCCGCCCGCGTTAGGGGGATTGGTGGAGTTACAGGCTTTGGCGAATAATTTGGCTGGTCGGGTAACGGTTTCTGTATTGACAGTTCAGCCGGCTGTCACTGAAGACATGTCTGAATCAGCGTTCAAAGCGATGTTATTGAGCACGTTGGCGTCACATCTGAAAGCACAGGAAAATTCCTCGTCACGGCCACTTTGGTTGGGCGGCTATTCCCTTGGTGCTGAAATGTTGGCCGCATTGTTGTCACAGATGTCTTTGGCACAAGATGATTTGTTGAAGCGAATCGATAAGCTGGTGTTTTTCGATCCAAATCTGAAAACCGATGTATTTGACGGCGATGTATTGTATGCGGATTTTATGCAGGCATTCCGCGACATGAATCATCAGGCCGGAATCAGTCGTGAAATAGGGGCTGATATTGATGCCGGGGCATTACGGCAGGCATCTCCGGCTCTCTACCAAGAGTGGCACCATTATTGGCTACAGCATCAACTCCTTGAAAGCCAAACATTCTATGAGCGAGTACTTGCTCTGTCATTGAATTCTATTCCCGTTATTCCCGTTGAGATGTTTTTTTCTGATGACGCAGACGCCGAAAGCATTGCCGGACTGACGCAGCAACTGGAAGAGCGTCGTTCTGCTCATTGTGCTGTCCACCGTTGCCGCGGCAGTCACGCTGAATTTATTAAGCAATTATCACCTGACAATTTTATGTAACTGAGAGTACAGGCTTAGAACAAGGTAAGGGATCATGAATACAGAAATAAGAGAAGATTTGGATATCGCAGTGGTTGGGTTGTCAGGTCGTTTTCCGGGGGCTGAAGACAGCAACGAGTTTTGGCGGAATTTGTTGATGGGCGAGGAGGGGATCTCTCGCTTTACGGAAGAGGAACTGGTTCAGGCAGGGCATGATATCAGCAAGATACGCAATATCGATTTTGTGCCGGTCAATGGAGTGTTGGCCGGGGCGAATTATTTTGACGCGGAGTTCTTTGGCTATAGTCAGGCAGAGGCCGCGCTTTTAGATCCACAAACCCGTTTGATGATGCAGTGTGTCTGGCACGCGTTGGAGAATGCCGGTATTGATCCGGACAAGCGGGGGCGCAATATCGGGCTGTTTTTGGGCGCCCGCAGTACTGTGCAATGGACAATGCAGGCGATGTTGTCGGAACAGGTTGAGAATGTCGGTGGTTTTTTGGCTTCGCAATTAGCCAATAAAGATGCCATGAGTACGCTGATTTCTTGGAAACTGGGACTGGAAGGCCCCAGTTTTACTCTCCAGACAGCATGCTCGACCAGCTTGGTCAGTGTGCATCAGGCTGTGCAAAGCCTGCTCAGTGGTGAATGTGATTTTGCGGTGGCTGGGGGTGTCAGTCTGTTGTTGCCGCAACAAAATGGTCATCTTTATCAGGATGGCATGCTGTTTTCAAAAGACGGGCAGACCCGGGCATTTGATCGAGATGCAACCGGCAGTGTGTTCGGGAGTGGCTTGGGGGCGGTGGTGTTGCGTCGGGCAGGGGATGCGATTGCAGATAATGACCCTATTTGGGCAATCCTCAAAGGTTCTGCCATCAATAATGATGGCGCCCGCAAGGTAGGTTATACCGCGCCGAGTGTGAAGGGGCAGGCGGAAGTGATCCGTTCTGCGTTGCAAATGGCAGAGCTGGATGCCGCAGATTTGGATTTTATTGAATGCCACGGCACAGCGACAGCGTTGGGTGACAGCATTGAATTCATGGCGTTGCGCGAGGTTTTCAATGCAGGCAAAGTGGCCGATAAAAACACGGGAGCATTAAATCAGTGCGCCTTGGGCGCAGTAAAAACCAATATCGGACACTTGGATTCAGCCGCCGGCATTGCTGGTTTTATCAAAATGGTACTGGCGCTCCGGCATGGCATCATTCCGCCGACACTGCACTTCCAGCATCCGAATCCGCAACTGGAATTTGATCAATCCCCGTTTTATATCAACACACAAGCGGAACCGTGGCTGCCACAAGCCGGAAAATTGAGGACGGGCGGGGTGAGCAGTTTTGGCATTGGCGGAACCAATGCGCATGTAGTGCTGCAACAATATCTTTCTCCGAACGCTAATGTTCCCTTGAATAATGTTCCCCTGAGCTTGGATGATACGGTTTCGCAGGATGGGGAGACGGCCGCCTCAGTCTGCTTCTTCCCATTTTCCGCGAAAAATAAGGCTTCACTGGCGCAGCAATTGGAAGCTGTATCCCGGTGGCTGGTGCTACAAACCCATCTGGATTTGCCCGCGTTATCCCATACCCTGAGCAAACGGCATAGCTTCCCATGTCGGGTGATGTTTGTGGCTGATTCAAAATTTACTTTGATGCAGCAAATTAAAGCTTATCTGGACATGGGGGAAGACGGGGATATTTTGGCGCTGTGCCTTGATTTCTTGCCGCTTGGCCTTCAACAACCCGATTTTCAACAAGAGAGTAAACAGGCGGTCACGCATTGGATTTCCGGCCAGGCCAAAGAGCCTGCGGAGATATTGTCAGTTGCTTACCAAGGGCAGCCTCTCATGGAGGTGCCCGGATATGCTTTCCTGCGTGAAGAACATGGCACGGGGCATATTACAGACAAAACTTGGATGCAAATCGGCAATCTCATTACAACGCCAGAAGGCAAAAACTTATCTAAAAATGCGTCAGGGTTATTGCTGCCATTCTGGAAATCAGTTCGCCTGCCGAAACTGGCGCCAAAAGAGGCTAATTCCCATGCTGTCTTACTGCTTGATCAATCTCTGGCAGCGACATCAAATGATTGGGTCGATAACAATCAGGTTGCAGTGACCAGACTGGATATGCGCTGCCCGGTGCAAATTCGGAGCGCACTGACAGCACTGTCTGGTGAGCAGCCAAAAAATTCCTCTCTGGTGTTGTCACTTGCCTTTCCGCCGAACAGTTTTTCTTTTGCGGCAGATTCGCTGCACATTTTATCTGAATGGGGCAAAGCGCTGGCGGAAACGGATTTTTCTGCCTTGACGTCCGTGCATATTTATTTGGTTTTGCCGGATATGGTCAGGGATAACGGCGACTTGGCGGAATCATCCCTGACGGAAGCGGCACTTAAGGCATTGGCGCTGGTTATGCCGCAAGAGATCCCCGGTATTACTTGCGCATTTCTGCATTTACAGAATGTACAGAATTTGCAGCATACAAACGAATTGACCCCCAATGCACATTGGTTGCCGGATCCATTGATCAGAAATTCACTGACCAGACTGTTGCAAACATCACTGCATGGCCCGCTTAAACTGAGTGCCGAAGGGTTGTTCGTGGAAGATTTCCGCTGCCCTGATGTTGAAGAAAACGAGGTGGTGGATGAATCCCATTTTATGGGGAAAACCTATGTCATCACCGGGGCAGGTGGCCGAATGGGCAAAGCAATGGCGCAGGTAATAGCGCAGCGTTTTCAGGGGCGCTTGGCGCTAGTCAGCCGTCAGGGCGCAGAAACTCCGGCGATGCAACGCTTACAGGCTGAACTGAGGGAAGCAGGTGCCGGTGCAGTGGAAATTTTCCCCTATGCGCTGGAAACCGAAGCAGAGGCGTTGGCATTGTTTGAGTCTATTCGCCAGCGTTTGGGGGATATTCACACGGTTATTCATGCCGCCGGGGTGACTGATGGCGATTCGTTTTCACCATTGGCACAGCTCAATGCGGGTCATTATCACGCGCAACTCAGACCGAAAGCGCAAGTGGCGGAAGTGCTTGCCAAGGTGTTTGAACACAAGATTTTTGAGCACAAGCCGGTCGAATATTGCTTTGTTACTTCATCGATGTCGGCATTTTTTGGCGGGATTGCGCATGCCCCCTACGCTACAGCGAACCTGTTTCTGGATGGTTGGGCGCGAAGACAAAACCTGCGGCCGCAAAGCCCCCGTTGGATTGTGGTGAACTGGGAAACGGTTCATTTTGACGGAGAACGTCGGGGGAATGAACTGACTTGGGGGGTAAATGAAGTTGCACTTTCTGCTGCGGAGTTTCCTGCCCTGTTCGAACGCAGCTTGCGTGAATACGATCGTGAAAACCAGAAAATATTCTCCGCAGGGCAATTTATGGACAGATTGTATGCTTGGGGAGGCCGGCGGGCAGCCAATGGAGGAAGCAAGCCGCAAACGGTCAACCGCATCAAATTGAAACCCAGACCAAACACGCTGACGTCTGTTTATCAGCCGGCAGTCAATGAGGTGCAGAAGGAAATAGCGGCAATTTGGAGTCACATTCTCGGCGTCGATAACATGGGGATTGATGACAAATTTATGGAGCTGGGAGGGGATAGCCTGAAAACTATCGTGATGGCAGAGAAAGTGTATAAAAAACTCGGTAAGCGCGTTGCTATTCAAGCGTTTTTTGCCCAACCCACCATCCGTGAGATTGAACGGCAGTTTTCCAGTGAACAGAGCACCTTCCATCCGGTTTTACCGTCCGTTGATTTGTCCGGGCCGATTATCGCCAGCGCAGATCAGGATTTGCTGTATATCCACCAGACAACATTTGCCAATGGCAGCTACAACATGCCAATCGCATTTCGATGCCCGCTTTCATTCAGTCCGGCTGCCATCGCAGGGGCAATCGAGCGGGTGGTTGACAGGCATCCGGTATTGAAGTGCCTGTTTGAAAGACAGGGCGCTGATTTGATGATGCTGCCCCAGCTTGATGCCAAAGTGAGTGTATCGGTGCGTGACACGGGGGAAACGGAGCACGATAATTTAGCTTGCTTCGAACAGTTCGCCAATATGCCTTTCGACCTGCATAACCAGTTGCCCATCCGCGCCCTGATTATCACCGGATCTGGTTCAGCGCCATTTCACCAAGTGTTGATTGTTGTCCATCACATTGTATGTGACGCCGTATCTCTGGGGATCCTGACTGAAGATTTTCGACGTTTGTTGCAGGGACAGACCCTTCCTGCTCCGGAGTATAGTTTCGCCGCCTACCGGCGCTACAGGCAGGATACCGACAGTGAAGATAAGGCACGGAAAGATAAAGCCTACTGGCTCGCCAATTTGTTGCCTCTGCCGGCACCCTTGTCATTACCGGTGGTGGATGATTATCGCTGGGATTGGCGTAACGATGCCGAAAATCATCACGGGATCACGGTGGATAAAAGCCTTCCATTGCAAACCAGTGCGGAAGTAAAACAACTTTGTGATGAGCTTGGCCTCTCACCGTTTATCTTTTTCCTTGGGGTATTTGGTGTCTTGATGACGAAAATTGCCCGAACTGACTCGTTCTTGCTGGGTGTTCCGGTCACCGGGCGCATGCAGCCGGAAGAATTGGCACTGGTCGGTTATCTCGTCAATATGCTGGCCCTGAAAATGGAGCCAGAGGCAGAGGCCACGATGGCGGATTATTTGCTGGAGCTGAATGCTCAGTGGGCGGAAAGTGTGCCTTATCAAACCTATCCGATGAGTGCACTGCTGGAAGATCTCAGTGCGGAGAGTGATTTCCAGAGCCGTCAGGGGAAACATCCGTTGTTTGATGTGATATTCGGTTATCTGCCATTGAGCCTGAACGGGGGGAATGAGCTCGCAGGGGAAAATGTGCTTGAGGAGGGAAATGCGTTTTCCCGGCTTGAATTGACGCTGGAGACCGCCAAGTTCGATTTGGCGATGGATGTGTCTGAAACCCAACATGCTTTTGACTGTACCCTTCAATTCCGTCGCCATATGTTCAGTGAAGAAACTATGGCGGCCGTATTTGATTACTTCTTTACGTTGATAGATGAAGTCATTGCAGATCCTGATGCGGCAATAAAGGAACTGCTTACAAATCTCAATTATGGCTATGCATCAATGGCATCCGCTCAGGTAAATGATCAGGATGTCGATTCAGAGTTTAATTTTTAGGGGGAAAAAATGAGTTTTTTCGGCACAACCTGGAATGCGCTCGGTGATATTGCAATGTGGGCTCACGAAGAAGTCAGCATTTATCGGCGCAGCAAGAAAATACAGCGAGAGAAGGAGAGCCGTGATGCATTGGTGCGCCTTGAATCAGCGGAATACCAAACGGTGGAGAAAGTCACGGGTATTTCGGTCGCTGAGTTCAGTGAACGTTATTTGATGAAAAAAGAACCCGTGATTGTGGCGGATGGTTTGAAGGATTGGCAGGCAAAGCAACTCTGGAATTTTGATTACTTTGCCAAGGAATTCGGCAACATGTCCGTGCAGTTGCAGGATGCGGGCTTTAAACCGAAAAGTAACGTTGAGTTGCGTACTTATTTACAGGAAATCGCCTCATTGCCTGCGGTTGAATTGGGCGAAATGGGCAATGATCTGGATTATCTCCGTTACACCTACGATTCATTCCTTAAACATCTGTTATTCACGTGGGGATTGGGTCATCGGGTAAAAACGGATTCATTTAGCTTTCTGGCGTTCCAACGCATTCAGGATCATTGGCAACGGCCTTATTTTCTGCCTGAAAGCGGTTATAAGATCCCTTGGGTTCAGGTTGGTTCCCTTCATCCCAACAAGCGTATGTGTCAGGATTGGGGACTTTATTTCTCCGCACCGGGAGCATGTACTCGCTTGCATGTCGATGGCATGAGAACCAATGCGGTGCTGTGCCAAGTGGTCGGTCGAAAAGCGGGCTGGATTTTTTCTGAATCACTGGAAGATGTGGTCAGGAATACCGCAGAAGGGCACGCTGATTTATCGCCATCGGTGGACTCATCGATTATGCAGCAATCCGCCCGTCAGGGCCGGCAGAAAGATCGTATCTGGCAATTTGACCTGTTGCCGGGGGAAATTATGCTGATCCCGAAAGGGTTGTCCCATGAAGTACATACTTTATCGCCCAGCATTTCTTTAACTTATAATTTTCTCACCAATGCGGAATACCGCGACTATTTTGATTTCAAAAGCCAGCGGGGGCACGGTTGGATAGCCAATGCCCCGATTGCGGCTGTTCCTGAATTCGAGCGCATTTATCAGCGTAATATTCTTTCTAGCATGACGTAATGGTTAACGGTTGTTTCATTATTAATGATCATTTGACTTCTGAATGGGAAATGAACAATCTGATTGTCTGTCTTGTGCATTGATTTGAACGTGATGCATTGATGGATAATGACATATTGCGCCTTCTTGAACAGGTTACGTGAGTGATGCGGGCTGTGCGGGAGACGCGATCTTTTTCTAGATACCCATACCCAATGGATTTCAAGCCGCATTGCGGCGGCAAGAGAATGTACCCCAGAAGCATAGGCAATGATGTGACTGGGGTGCGTGAACGCAGCCAACAAAGCGGCAACTTGAAAGACGAAGGGGATATTTCACCTAAAGCGAGTAAGAAGTATGTCTTTATTTTCAAAAACGATAACGGATTTTTGGCAAGCTCCCTTGTTAAATGGGGATGTGCTTTATAGTGATGACGTGCTCACTATCGCCACTAACGCCAATCTGGAAGAAAGTGATCGGCTTATGGTTCTGGAAACGACGGATGGTCGGGTGCTGGCAGTGATGACGCCAGAGATGGCTGAAAAAGCGGGGCTTTATCATCAGGAAACGATGTCTGAGTCGATTTTCCGCCAGAAACTGAGTGAAGCAGAAATTACGCTGCACGGTGCCGATTATATTTTTTACTTCTCTGAAGCAGAAAAGAACATCTTGCTGCAAGAGGAGCTGGAAGGTGATCTGCGTAAGCTGGAAGAAGGGGGAGATGAGAAGGTTTTCGCTGATTTCCAATCTGCTGTTTCAGAACAAGATCTGGATGATGCGTATGTGGAATTGGATCATTGGGCGGTATTCGGCTCTTTTGATCAAGGCAGATTGGTTTGTGCTGCCAGTATGTATCCTTGGGATAATGCGAAAATCGCCGATCTTGGTGTGCTGACGCAGGCGTCTTTCCGGTGCAAGGGCCACGCCAGTAAGGTGGTGCGCACTATCAGTAAATTTGCCTATTCTCAAGGGCATGAACCCCAGTATCGCTGCCAGCTCGATAACTCCGCATCTGTGGCGTTGGCAAAAGCCTCGGGGTTAACATTGTTTGGTAAGTGGGAGCTGGTTTCCCCTGATTCGAAAAACTGAGTGATGTTTGATACCTAGTCAGTTCATGAGCGATTCCGTCCATGAATCGCTCAATGAGTCAACCAGCCAGTTCTATGCAGTTAGTTTGAAATCTTTCCTTTCATTTTGCCAGTTGCCGCGTTCATGACGGCAACTGGAAATTCATCCGATATGTGCCCGATAAATTTCACGTTATTGCCAATAATGCAATAGCGCGGATGAGGGTGGGTATTAACAACCGCTAACACGCAAATAAGAAAATAGTCACTATGTCAAAAATGAAAATAGCTGTAGTGGGCGGGGGCAATATTGGCTCCAGCTTGGCCTTCGATTGTGCTCTGCGCGGGCATGATGTGGTTGTTATCGAAAAAAATGGGCTTTCCTGTGAACAGAGCAAAGAGCGTATTATGGAAACCGCGAATTATGCGCCGTTATTCAGTCCGCTCGCCAAAGGAAAAACACCTGAAATGATTCTGCAAAATATCGTTTGGCAGCAGGATTTGCAGGCGATAGCCGATTGTGAGTTGATCGTGGAAAACATCACTGAAAATATTGAGCTGAAACAAGCTCTCTATGCGCGGATGGCGGAATTTATTGCTCCCGACGCAGTATTGGCAGCAAATACTTCCTGTATTCCCATCACTAAATTGGGTTCGTTCCACCGCTCTCCCTCTCAGGTTATTGGGGTGCACTTTATGAATCCGGTGTATTTGAAACCAACAGTTGAGGTCATTATCGGCCTGAATACGTCTGAACAAACCCAAGAACGCTGTTTGGAACAGTTATCCATATTGGGTAAAAATGCCGTTGTGGTGAAAGATGGCCCCGGCTTTGTTTCTAACCGGATTTCCCATTTGTTTATGAATGAGGCAGCCTTCACTGTGCAAGATGGTGTCGCCCTGCCGGAAGATGTGGATGCGATATTCAAAGGGTGTTTCGGCCATAAAATGGGGCCGCTGGAAACAGCGGATTTAATCGGCATTGATACGGTAGTTAATTCCCTTGATGTTCTTTACTTGATGTTTCAGGACTCCAAGTACCGTGTTTGCCCGCTGATGCGGACAATGGTTGATGCGGGCTATTTGGGACGCAAATCCGGCAAGGGATTTTATACATATTAATCGTCCAGAAATCGCATCAGGTTAAGGCAACCTGGCTTGCCGGTGTTATTCATTTGAGAGTTGGGACCGCAGTCCCAACTCTGCTCTCACATTTATCAAACGGCGTTGTAAGAACCCAATTTACTCATATCTATCACTTTATCCGGCCAACCCTCTACAAAATCCACCTCATGGCATACCAAGACAACGGTTCCTGAATACGCAATCAGCGCCTCTTTCAGGGCCGCTTTCATGGCGGTATCCAAGTGGGTTGTCGGTTCATCCAAAATCAGCACATTGCTCGGAGACGCGGCTATCATCGCCAATTTCACTTTGGTTTGTTCACCACCGCTCAGTTGCAATAGCGATTGTTCCATCTTTTTGCCTGATAAATGAAACCGGGATAATTGTTGCCGGGCGGTTTTATCATTCAGCGAAGCGTTGGCGGAACGCACCATCTGAATCGGTGTACTTTCCGGATAATCCCAGTGCAAATCTTGCGCGAAGTAACCCCATTTAATCCCCAGCGCCAGCTCAATATTCCCTGATAATGGCGTTAATTGACCAAGCAACGTTTTCAACAGAGTGGATTTACCCAAGCCGTTAAAACCTGCAATCACGACTTTTTCCCCTCGTTGTATATGTAGATTCAGTGCAGGTAACAATGGGTTTTGGTAGCCGATAATCAGTTCATGAGTGTTAATTATTTTCTGGGCATTGAGATGCAATGCGGCAAATTGAACTGAAATAACAACATCATGTTGCGGTTTTTCTATTATATCCATTTTTGTCAGTTGTTTTTTGCGCCCATTGGCAATCTTCGCTTTGACTCCCGCTCCATTTTTGGCGATAAATGCTTTTAGCTTGGCAATCTCTTTTTGCTGAGCATCAAAGGCATTGACGATATTTTTCTGCTCCAACGTTTTCTGGGCCATCGCCTTACTGTAATTGCCTTTGTATTTTTTTATGCTGCAATGTTCGATATCGCAAATACCATGAGTGATTTGGTCTAAAAAGGCGATATCGTGAGAAATCACCAAAAATGCGCCGGAATAAGCCCGTAAATAATTTGTCAGCCATTCGATATGCACAGAATCAAGATAGTTAGTCGGTTCATCCAGTAACAAAACCGAGACTTCATCCAGCAGCAATTTAGCCAGCATGACTTTGTGACGTTGACCACCGCTCAGGTTGCCAATCGGGGTGTCTAGCCCATAGACATCCAATCCTAAACCAAAGGCAACTTGTTCAATACGGTGCGTCAGGCTGTAGAATTGATGTTTTTCCAGTAATGTTTGCCATTCAGCAGCCTGTTTCAAGTAACTCTCGTCCATGCTTTTTTCTGGTGATTCATAAATTTCTATCATGGCACGTTCAGCATCAAACAAGGCTTGGAATGCTGTGTTGAGATAATCCCGAATCGATAAGTGATGATCAATATGAGCGTGTTGGTCTAAATAGCCGATTTTGGCGTTTGGCTGCCAGCAAATTTCACCAGAATCTGGCGTAATTTCATTTTGCAGTAAACGCAGCAGAGTGGTTTTCCCCGCGCCGTTTTTTCCTGTGACCCCGATATGTTCTTTAGGGTTAAGAGTAAAATTGGCGTCACGATATAACCATTTATCTGGCAATTGATAATTCAGGGCTTTAACAAATAAAAGGCTCATTATATTTATCCCAAAAAAAAGAGGGGCCGATATGAATACCGGCCCCTCGTCTTAAATAATATACACTTTGTCTTTCAAGCTGCCGCTTTGTTGGCTGCGTTCGGTCACCCCGGTCACGGTCACATAGTTATCTATGTTCCCGGGAGTGCTCCCCCTTGCTGCCGCGATGCAACTTGAAATCCATTGTGTATAAGAAATGGGGTATCTGAATTTCAGATATAAAAAGGCCGGTGATGGAAGATCCGCACCGGCCAGCTCTCTATCTTTGTTATCAAATACAATGTCTTCAAAAGCGATGTCTTCAAAAGCCGCGCCTTCAAAAAACAATACCTTCAAAAACGATGTCATCCGCTGTCTTTCAGTCGCTTTTGGGGGCTTTCTCTTGCCGTCTCGATGCAACCTGAAATCTGTAGGGTATCAACCTGTTCTGAGAGTATTTTTGTGTATTTGATGAAGATTGGATCACTTATCTCCGAGCATCACTTCATCGTGAAACATGCACGGAGCACAGCCTTCTGATAAAGCTCTTGAATAAGATGTATAACAAAATAGAGAGTGTCTTTTAAAAGTGGTTTGCTTTTTAACCTAAGCAAATAAATAAGAAAAGTCAATGTGGAAACATGAAACGGCTATTTTAGTCGTGAATATGTTTGAGTTCTGTGATCGGGTTCGATGATAAATAAAACAGCACAGCCACACGGCCATGATGTGAAATGAAAAGATTTCAGACTAAATAAGCAGAAAAATGGACATCTCAGTGGTTTTCAAGTTGCATCTTTGTTGGCCGTATTCGTTTACCCCGGTCACCGTTTTATCAACCTACGGTTATTTATGCTCCCGGGGTTCACTCCCTCGCTGCCTCGACGCAACTCGACATTTATAAAAGGTGAAATAGTAGCGATGTATGAATCGTCTACTTAATTTTAAGGTGAGCTGTTATTTTTTGATGCGCATAATAACAGATTCACCCACGACGACAGATCCATTGACCTTAGATAATTCTTTGATTTCATCCATGTTAGAAATAACAACAGGAGTCAGGGTTGATTTAGCCCTTTCTTCCAGAAATGCTAAGTCAAACTCTAAAACCAAATCGCCTTTTTGGACCCGCTGTCCTTCTTCGGCGATGCGTTTAAAGCCTTCACCTTTCAGTTCAACGGTATCAATACCAAAATGGACGAATAGTTCAATGCCACTATCAGATTCGATAGAAAACGCATGGTTAGTTTCGAAAATTTTACCAATGGTGCCGTCAACGGGAGCAACAATTTTATTGCCGGCGGGTTTAATCGCAATGCCATCACCAACAATTTTTTCGGCAAAGACAACATCTGGCACATCTTCAATGTTGACTATTTCACCGGATAATGGGGCGATAATTTCAATACTGCCACTGTTTTTTTTATCGTCTGAAACCAGAGATTTCAATTTATCAAGCAGACCCATGAATATTCTCCTAATTGTTTAATGGGACCGTGTTCTGGTTAATGTGCTTCGTTTAGCAGAGGGTTTTTTCTCTGGTAAACGTATCAACCAACTCCATCAATTCCTGTGCTGTTGGCTGAGTTAAAGCTTGTTCCGCCAGTGCTTTTGCATCACCGTAGTTTGTATTACGGATGATCTTTTTGATACGCGGAATTGATATTGCACTCATGCTGAATTCATCCAATCCCATGCCTAAAAGCAGCAGTGTAGCGCGTTCATCACCAGCGAGTTCACCACACATGCCCGTCCATTTACCTTCTGCGTGTGAAGCATCAATCACTTGCTTGATTAAGTTTAACACGGCAGGTGACATTGGGTTATAAAGATGAGAAATCAGCTCATTACCACGGTCTACCGCAAGAGTATACTGAGTTAGATCGTTCGTCCCAATACTAAAAAAGTCAACTTCTTTTGCAAGATGGTGAGCAATGATTGCAGCTGCAGGTGTTTCCACCATAATGCCAACTTCAATTGCTTCATCAAATGCCTTGTTTTCATTGCGTAACTGAGTTTTCAGTAACGCAATTTCCGCTTTCAGTTCCCGTATTTCTTCAACTGAAATGATCATGGGGAACATGATGCGTAGCTTACCAAATGCGGAAGCCCTCAAAATAGCCCGCACTTGAGAATGTAAAATTTCTTTACGGGCGAGGCAAATGCGGATTGCACGCCAACCCAGGAATGGGTTTTCCTCTTTTGGCAGATTCATATAAGGCAGATCTTTGTCACCGCCGATGTCCATAGTACGAATAATAATCGCTTGATTACCAACGGCTTCGGCAACGGCCTTGTAAGCCTCGAATTGTTCGTCTTCAGTCGGTAAGGCGTCACGATCCATAAACAGGAATTCCGTACGGTATAAACCAACGCCTTCTGCACCATTGCGCTCTGCGCCAGCGACATCACGGACTGTACCGATATTGGCACAAACTTCAACTTGGTGCCCATCCAAAGTGATGGCGGGTAAATCTTTCAGCTTCGCGAGTTCTGCTTTTTCGGTCAGGTATTCATTTTTAGCGGCTTTCAGTCGCTCGATTTCGGCATCAGATGGGTCTACGTAGATATCATTATTGACTGCATCCAGAATCAGATAGCTGCCGTTTTTAATTTGTTTGGTTGCGTTGGTTGTGCCAACAATCGCCGGTAATTCCAGTGAGCGGGCCATGATAGAGGTATGGGAGGTACGGCCACCCAAGTCAGTGATGAAACCCAGAACTTTATCCAGATTAAGTTGTGCGGTTTCTGACGGGGTCAGATCGTTGGCAACCAGAATGGCTTCTTCTTCAATGGAACCTAAGTCAATAATTGGCATGCCCAGAATATTTTTCAGCAAACGCTTGCCGATATCGCGCACATCAGCAGCACGCTCTTTCAAATATTCATCATCCAGTTCTTCGAGGGCTTTGGCTTGATCTTCAATGACGGAGTAAACAGCGGAATCCGCAGTTGCCAGATTTTTCTTAATCAGGGTAATAATTTCCTGCTCCAGTTCCTCATCTTCCAGCAACATAATGTGGCCTTCGAAGATTTCGGCCTTTTCAGCACCCAAGTTTTTCTCGGCTGTTTCTCTGATGATTTCTAATTGTGCGGAGGATTTATCGCGGCCTTGCTTAAAACGGGAAATTTCTTGCTCGACTTGTTCAGGAGTGATTTTTTTCTGATTAATAATGATGGGGTCTTCTTTCAGCAATAGTGCCTTACCGAAAGCAATACCTGGTGATACTAAGATACCTGAAATCATACTCTGTGACCTTACTGCGGGTGATTACTTTTCATTGCGCCTTCGAAGGGGGAGGCTCTACTTATCCCCGGATGTTATTGCCCCGGGGATGGACTGCATGAAACAAGTTGGCTTTATTAAACAGGTAATTATTCCAACTCACCCATCAGTTTAATTAAATGTTCAACAGCTTGTTGCTCATCTTCGCCTTCAGCAGCAATAGTGACAACTGTACCTTGAGTTAGCCCCAGCGTTTGCAGCTTAAACAGACTTTTTGCACTGGCAGATTTGCCTCCAGAAGTCAGGGTAATGTCAGAAGAGAAACCTTTTGCTTCTTTGACGAATTGTGCAGCAGGGCGAGTATGAAGACCATTTGGTGCAGTAATAGTAACTTCTTGCTGGAACATAGTATTTCCTCAATAACTTAAATAATCGTTGAGAAGCCAAGAGAATCCTAGTCAGTGTAGTTGAATTCGCTTTAGCTTGTACAATCGTTAAATTGATAATGAACAAAGGATATACCCTGTCAAACTCAAGCCGTTGTTCCGTTGAGATCACCACTTGAAGTTTATCGGCGGGTATATTAATCGTTATCAAAAAATTAACAAACTTGATGCATTCAATTGTTGATTAGGTGTTAATACACACTATCTGAGTAATGGCTGAGTTAAATAGCCTTTCAGGCTCCAGCGTGGAGATTAATTTCGTGCATCAAAATAATTACTGGTTAAATACTAAAGCTACTTGAATAAATCATCTAAGAAAGTTTTAAACTTTGATCTGATGCACAAAAAAGCACCCCTAAGGCGCTTTTTTGGCATCATAATGAAACATCACTTAGCGTGATTTTTAATCACATCATAAATCGGAAAATAGCGCCGTACTGAGATAACGTTCAGCGGAGGAAGGCAAAATAACGACGATATTTTTACCTTTGTATTCATCTTCCTGCGATAATTTGACGGCTGCGGCCACGGCTGCACCGGAAGAAATGCCCGAAAGAATGCCTTCTTTTTCAGTAACTTCGCGTGCTGTTTTAATCGCTTCTTCATTACTGATCTTAAATACGCGGTCAACTAATGTTAAATCTAAGTTATCAGGAATGAAACCTGCACCAATTCCCTGAATTTTGTGCGGGCCTGGTTTAAGTTCTTCCCCTGCCAATGTTTGACTGATAACAGGTGAATCTTCTGGTTCTACCGCAACGATTGTGACTTGCTTGCCGCGTGTGTTTTTCAGGTAGCGGGCAACACCCGTAATAGTCCCGCCGGTTCCGACACCAGCAACAAAAACATCTACGTTTCCGTCAGTATCTTCCCAAATTTCAGGGCCGGTCGTTTTTTCGTGGATTTCTGGGTTTGCTGGATTGCTGAATTGTTGTAGAAGTACATAACGGCCGGGATCGCTGTCATGAATTTCGTTGGCTTTATCAATGGCACCTTTCATGCCTTTTGCGCCTTCAGTCAGTATCAAATTAGCGCCCAACGCTTTCAATAGCTTGCGACGTTCAAGGCTCATGGTTTCTGGCATGGTCAATGTCAGTTTATAACCACGGGCGGCTGCAACGTAGGCAAGTGCGATACCAGTATTGCCACTGGTTGGCTCAATTAATTCTTTATCTTTAGACAAAATACCGCGTTTTTCTGCATCCCAAATCATGTTGGCGCCAATGCGGCATTTTACACTGAAACTGGGATTACGGGATTCTACCTTTGCCAGAATGTGGCCATCGGAGAAATGTTTCAGGCGTACCAGCGGGGTGTGGCCAATAGTTAACGAATTATCTTCATAAATTTTGCTCATTGTTCGATTGCCCCTAAAATACCGTTAAATACTGTTTAACCATACGCTAACATCTTATTTATGGAAATAAGGTTTCAATCTATTCTTATTATATAAAAGAATATTTGATGATCGTTTTATATTCTTTAGATTATTTATGATGAGAGTGTGAGGATAAAAATGCCGATACTCTAGATCGGCATTTTCATTGGGGAGAGGGGGGAATCAATGCGTTAACGTTTCAATTTGATCCCGGCTCAGTCCGGTACTGGTGATAATGATGTCCAAGCTAACACCATTTCTCAATAATGCGCGAGCCGTTTCCAGATTAGCTTCTTTTCGGCCTTCTTCACGCCCTTTTTGTTCAAGCTGTTCGGCAATAGTCATCAACATTGTTTCATGCTCCGGAGATTGCTCAATGAGTTGATGGACAAATTGGGAGAGATCCAGCGTATGCCCATTCGATAAAATATAGCTTAACACAATATTGCGCTGTTCGATTGTATTATAACCAGCATTCAAAAGCGCCACCAATTGGGGAACCCATTCCAACATATCCCGGCAGCGGATATGTTTTTGTACTAGCTCCATCAAGGCAATGCTCTTGTGCGTCAAGATCTCTTCGTCGCTGAGCGCACTTATGTCCACCAGCGGAAGCGGCTGATTGTACACAAGAGAGGCTTGTTCAGAGAACGTAAAACAATCCAGCCATCGATTTGAATAAGGGTAAGGTTTCACCTCACCATGATAAAACAGCAAAGGTACTACCAAAGGAAGTTCAGTATGCCCTTTTTTAAGGTGCGCAGCCATGGCTGACATAGAATAATACATCAACCGCCAAGCCATTAATGGGTCGGGAGTGGATTGATGTTCAATAAGGCAATAAATATAACCATCCCCTTGTTCTGTATCAACAGAGTACAGGACATCACTGTGCAACTGGCGTAACTGTCTGTCTACAAAGCTACTGGGCTCCAGTTTCAGTGTGGTTAAATCACACAATGACCGAATTTCTTCAGGCAGATAAAGAGATAAAAATTCCTTCGCTGTTTCTGGATGTGTTAAAAAATGTTTGAATAATGCATCATGGTGAAGCTTTTTTCCTTTCTTTGCCACAATCAGTCCCTCTTTTTAATAAGTTGTTAATCATCTTTGATGATTAACACTCTTATCTGTCTAGAAAACCAACCATCAAAATACAACATATTATCCGATGACCCAATCCCAGCGCTGACCAATAAATCCGTTCGATAGAGAAACTGACATCATTAATTAAATCATTTAATTAAACATTTCTTCGCAAATTTCTTTGAGTCGGCAGCACAAAGAATAATTTCGATAATTACTGCAATCATCATCGGGCTTACAGATTCGCCAAGTAGCTCTACAGTCAGCGTAAGGGTGCAAAAGGTTGCAGTAGCTGAAATTATTCGATAGCGAAAATATCGCCTTGCGCCAAGGCGCGATTTCAGAAAAGGAAACCAATTAATATGCTAAGGATGGAAACACAGGCAAGGTATGAGCCATGCAGGAATTTTGGTATTGGTCAATAAATCAGGCCCATAAAATGAGGACAGAATAAGCATAATTTACAATGAAATCAGTCAACCCCAATGTCTATTGTTCCGTATTATTTTTAAGTTGGAATTTATCCCCTGACATTTTTGTTATTTGTCAGGGGGCTATTTGATAAATTCAGTATTAAGAAGATTAGAAATTTTAGTTAGGGCTTCTGTGAGTTAAGGCATGCTGGGCGCGGTAGCGATCAACCCACATTGCAGTAGCGCCACAGACAGCTACGGGCATAATGAACAAATTCACGATAGGGATCATCGTTAATACGCTCACAACAGCCCCAAACTGGAGATTATCAATTTTATCTTGTCTTAGAGTGGTACGCATGGTGGCAAAACTAACCTTGTGATTATCAAATGGATAATCACAATATTGGATAGCCAGCATCCATGCGCTGAAAATAAACCAAAGTATCGGTGCGACGGTTTGCCCAATACCGGGAATAAAGTAAAGCAACAATAGGACAATCGCGCGGGGAATATAATAAATAATTTTCACCACTTCACGTTTTAAAATACGGGGAGTGTCTTTAAGTAAATCCATGACGCCGGTATCTGGAGCCGGAATGCCTGTCAGACTGGCTTCCAGCTTCTCTGCCAGCAATCCATTGAAAGGGGCAGCGATAAAATTGGCCAGTGTGCTGAAAAAATAGGTGAAAATCAGCAAAATAGAAATAACGGCCAGTGGCCAGATTAAATAACTTAGCCATTGCATCCAGTCTGGTATTTTATCGAGGGTCCATTGTATCCAGCCATCCAATTTCTGATATAGCCACCAGAATGAGCCACCCAGCAATAACATATTAGCCAGCAAGGGTAATAAAACGAATCTCTTAATGCCAGGACGGGTTATAAGCTGCCATCCTTGCGCAATATAATGAAATCCTCCCAAATGTTTTGGCGATTTTGTCGAATTCGTCATATTTTCTTATTCTCTCCTATATGTTTGAGACGGTATGATATAGGCAGGATTTTCTACTGACCAGTAGTTTTGTGTGTAAAAAACATCCGAAAAAACAGTTTGATTATCTCTTTATGGTAAGAAAAGTATTTAGAGACTTGCACTTGTCTTATTTGGCAAATACTCTTATCTAAAGAATATTCCGCCGTAGTGGCAATTAATTTAAACAACAGAGATAGCAATGATGCAGGATTTGCGTCTGATATTAATCGTTGTTGGTGCGATAGCCATAATAGCTTTGCTATTACATGGGTTGTGGACCAGCCGTAAAGAGCGTTCATCACTCTTTCGTGATCGCCCAGTTAAACGTCATAAACAGGAGCGTCAGGAAGAGCTGGAAAATAGTGATGGCGATGAACTGTTTGATAATGAGCCAAAATCACATGTGCAGAGATCGGGCAAGCCGCATACTGAACATCGTGCAGAGCCCGTTATCGAACGTCGTGCATCTGAATCACCAGTGACTGAACCTGATGAGGGTTCTGATCCTTTACTTGCAAGAAGTCAACCTGATGAATCAGCAGCAAAGGCGAAAGTTAATGTTGTTGATGAGCAGCAGGATGAACCGCAACTTGGGTTATTTGATCCTGTTGAGCAAGTTGAATCGAAAGGCGCACCAGTTGCTGGGGATGTTGACGATAAATCGCTCAGGGAGCACTCCGCTGATGATTTGATGGCTGGAAAGCAGCCAAATGCAGTGGAGGCAGAAACGCCGGTTGAGGCTGAAAAAGCGCCAAAAGAAACGGTGCTGGTATTGCATGTTGCTGCCCATCATGGTCAAGAGCTTGATGGTGAAGTATTGCTGCAAAGTATTTTGCAGGCGGGTTTCCGGTTTGGCGACATGAATATCTTCCATCGTCACCTTCATCCGTCAGGTAGTGGTGCTGTATTGTTCAGTTTGGCTAACATGGTAAAACCCGGTTCGTTCGATCCGGAGCAAATGACCGGTTTCACCACACCCGGTATTTCCATGTTTATGCTTGTGCCTTCATACGGCGATTCCAATCAGAATTTTAAATTGATGTTGCAGGCAGCACAGCGCATCGCTGCTGATGTGGGGGGAGTAGTTCTGGATGGTGACCGCAAGATGCTTACACCTCAGATGATCGAACTCTACAAAGCGCGTATCCGCAATACGCTCAACATCAGTGAATAAATCCTTCTTTTAAGTTTTAAGCCCCCGCCAGTCGGGGGTTTTTTCATCTCTGGTGAGAATTCATGAAAAATATTATCGAAAAAATCAACACACTAAGAACAACATTACGCCATCATGAATATTTGTATCATGTTTTGGATACGCCAGAGATCCCTGATGCAGAATACGATCGTTTGATGCGTGAATTAAAAGCATTGGAAGAGCAGCACCCGGATTTGATTACGGCAGATTCTCCCACCCAACGCGTCGGGGCTGCGCCATTAACGGCTTTTGAGCAAGTCCGCCATGAGATCCCCATGTTGTCGTTGGATAACGTATTTGATGAGGAAAGCTATCTGGCGTTTGACAAACGTGTTCGTGATCGCCTTAAAGATAATCGGGATTTGGTATTTTGCTGTGAATTGAAACTGGACGGCCTGGCTGTCAGTTTGCTGTATGAAAATGGCGAATTAGTGCAGGCTGCGACTCGCGGTGATGGAACTACAGGGGAAAACATTACTGCCAATGTTCGCACCATTCATGCGATCCCTCTGCGTTTACAAGGGGAGAATATTCCCGATCGTGTTGAAATCCGCGGTGAAGTTTTCATCAAGCAAGCCGGATTTGAAAAGCTCAATGAGGAAGCTCGTCGCACTGGCAATAAAGTATTCGCCAATCCTCGCAATGCAGCAGCGGGTTCCTTACGCCAGCTTGACCCACGTATTACAGCTAAGCGCCCACTGACTTTTTACTGTTATGGAATCGGTGTTCTTGAGGGCGGGGCTTTTGAAAATGGTAAGCAGCCAGAAAGCCATTATGAGCGCTTGATGCAATTTAAGCAGTGGGGTTTGCCTGTCAGTGACAAGGTGAAATTGTGTCAGGGAACCCAGCAGGTAATGGATTTTTACCATGACATTGAACAGCAACGGCCAACACTGGGTTTTGATATAGACGGGGTTGTCGTCAAAGTTGATTCCCTTGAGCTACAAGAAAAATTGGGTTTCGTTGCCAGAGCGCCACGTTGGGCAACCGCTTTTAAATTTCCGGCCCAAGAACAGATGACGATTGTCCGTGATGTTGAGTTTCAAGTAGGGCGTACCGGTGCCATTACACCTGTTGCGCGTTTAGAGCCGGTATCAGTTGCGGGAGTGACAGTCAGCAATGCCACATTGCATAACGCAGATGAAATTGAACGTTTGGGATTACGCATTGGTGATACGGTGGTTATTCGCCGGGCTGGGGATGTTATCCCGCAAGTAGTTGGTGTTGTGAGCGAACACAGACCAGCTGAAAGTCAGGAAGTACTTTTCCCTGAGAACTGCCCGGTTTGTGGCTCTGAAATCGAGCGGGTTGAAGGTGAGGCGGTAGCTCGCTGTACCGGGGGATTATTTTGTGCAGCACAGCGCAAAGAGGCGTTGAAGCACTTTGTTTCCCGGCGTGCCATGGATGTTGATGGCATGGGCGAAAAAATTATTGAGCAGTTGGTAGATAAAGAATATGTTAAAACACCTGCCGATCTTTTCCGTCTTACCGCTGGGATATTGACCGGCCTTGATCGAATGGGGCCTAAATCTGCCCAAAATGTCATTAATGCCTTGGAGCATGCTAAAAAAACCACTTTTGCCCGTTTTATTTATTCTTTGGGCATTCGCGAAGTTGGTGAAGCGACGGCTGCCAATCTGGTTTCTCACTTTGGTACATTGGAAAAATTGCGTGCGGCGGATACTGAGGCATTAGTTGCCGTGCAGGATGTGGGGGGGGTTGTTGCCAGCCATGTTGTGAATTTCTTCAATGAACCGCACAATCAAACCGTCATTGAAGATTTGGTCAATAATATTGGCATCCATTGGGAATCCGCTGAAAGCCTGCCTTTGGACGAAATTGATAGCCCATTTACAGGCAAGATAGTGGTATTGACAGGCTCATTAAACCGTTTATCCAGAGATGAGGCTAAAGATAAGTTAACTGCTTTAGGGGCAAAAGTAACAGGAAGCGTTTCGAAAAAAACAGATTTGGTTATCGCTGGTGAGGCTGCGGGTTCTAAATTAGCTAAAGCCAATGAATTAGGTATTTCGGTTATTGATGAAGAAGAGATGATTCGTTTGTTGGGTGAATAATTTCTTTGTTTAGCCAATCTGTTCACTGAGTCAATTTGTTTCACATTAATCATGTGAAGGGAGAAAATGTGATCGGGTTGGCTAAATAGAAATTTATAGCCGCTTAAATAGTATTTTAATGTGATAATAATCAAAATTTATTGCTTCGCGTTACATAAAATACAGTTATAAATTTGCGCGGCGTCACATTTGGAGTTCTTTTTATGTCTCATATTTTTCATTTTTTTCTCGCATTAGCTGTTATAGGGGGCTTAGCTGTTTTTGCGAGCAATAACCGAAAAGGTATTCAGATTCGCTATATTATTCAGTTGCTTGTCATTGAACTGTTACTGGCATGGTTCTTCCTGAATTCTAATGCGGGTCTGGGGATTGTTAAGGCATTTGACAATCTATTCGTCCATTTATTGTCTTATGCAGCGAAAGGCACCAGCTTTGTGTTTGGTGGCATGATGGAAGCGAATCTGGCGTTTTTCTTCCTGAATGTATTGTGCCCCATCATTTTTATCTCTGCCCTGATTGGTATTTTGCAGCATATCAAAGTACTGCCGATTATCATCCGAGCGATAGGGACTGTGCTGTCTAAAGTGAATGGGATGGGCAAACTGGAATCGTTTAATGCAGTCAGCTCATTGATTCTGGGACAATCAGAAAACTTTATTGCTTATAAAGATGTGCTGGGCAAAATGTCTGAGCGCCGGATGTATACAATGGCTGCGACGGCGATGTCTACGGTTTCCATGTCTATCGTGGGCGCTTATATGACGATGCTGGATGCGAAATATGTCGTTGCGGCATTGATTCTCAATATGTTCAGTACCTTTATTGTTCTGTCGCTCATCAATCCTTATTCAGTTGAGAGTGAAGAAGAAATCCAGATGAGCAATCTTCACGAGGGACAAAGTTTCTTTGAAATGCTGGGTGAATATATTCTGGCTGGTTTCAAGGTCGCCTTGATTGTCTCTGCGATGCTGATTGGTTTTATCGCCTTGATTGCGGGTATCAATGCCATATTTCACTTAGTATTTGGTATTACTTTCCAAGAATGCCTGGGATATGTATTTTATCCGCTGGCGTGGCTCATCGGTATTCCAAGTGATGAAGCGCTGAAAGTGGGCAGTATCATGGCGACCAAACTAGTTTCCAACGAATTTGTGGCGATGCAAAGCTTGCAAGAAATTGCGGGTCAACTGAGCGAACGTTCGAAAGGCATTTTGTCCGTATTTTTGGTCTCTTTTGCCAACTTCTCCTCCATCGGTATTGTTGCAGGCGCCATTAAAGGATTGAACGAAAAGCAGGGCAATACGGTTGCACGTTTTGGTCTGAAGTTACTGTTTGGTTCTACTTTGGTCAGCTTCTTGTCTGCTGCAATTACAGGGCTGATAATGAGCATTTAATTTCTACTCCGTAATGTACGGTTAGAATGAAAGAAAGTGGTGTCTTTGCGGATGCCACTTTTTTTATGTGAAAATATTTTTTATATGAAAGTAACCTGTATTGCAGACTAGAGAGGCTAGTACAATGAATAAAGAAAACTTGCTGGAAATCGCCAATACAGCCATGCCATTTGGCAAATATAAAGGGCGTATGCTAATTGATTTGCCGGAAGAATATTTACTTTGGTTTGCCAGAAAAGGGGAATTTCCGCAGGGCAAACTGGGGGCACTAATGGAAATGACGCTGGCTATCAAAATTGAGGGACTGGAATCGTTAGTAAAACCGTTAAAAAACGCCAATACATAAATTTTGCCCGAAATTTTTCCTGAAATTTCATTTCTTCGTCACTATTCATAATGCATATTGCACTAATATTTAAAGTAATTAATTGGACGCTAAACGTTGAATGGATAAAGCACGGTAGATACGGAGGGGCACAATGAATTATTTTGATGGAAAAATTGCGGTTGTTACAGGAGCCACAACGGGAATTGGCGAGGGGATTGCAGAAGAATTATATCAGCGGGGAGCTACGGTCATTATTACGGGCCGCCAGTTTACCAGTGTGGAACAAACGGCTCGCCGGATGGATCCGACAGGGCAGCATGTCATCCCAATGGAATCAGATGTCAGGGATCACCTTTCAGTCAAGGCATTAGTTGACAGTACGGTAGAAACGTTCGGTGGATTACATTTATTGGTCAATAATGCCGGTATTACCGGGCCGCATAACGTCAATATTTGTGATTACTCCATCGATGACTGGAACGATGTGATTAACACCGATCTCAGCGGCACATTTTTCGGTTTGAAGTATGGGATACCAGCCATTCTTCGAAGCGGAGGAGGGGCAATTGTTAACCTTTCATCATCCAATGGCATAGTGGGAATTCCCGGCATTGCCCCTTACACGGCAGTTAAACATGGTGTACTTGGTTTAACGCGCTCAGCTGCCTTGGAGTTTGCTGATAAAGGTATCCGCATCAACGCAGTTGGGCCGGGTTATGTCGATACGCCGCATATACAAACTTTACCTGCGGAAGTCAGAGAATGGATGGCAAATACCCACCCTATGAAGCGGATGGCAACCAGAGCAGAAATAGCTAAAACCGTGGCATTTTTATTATCGGATGAAAGTTCATTTACAACAGGGGCTTATTACGCGATTGATGGTGGTTATACGGCACAATAAGTACAACACACGCAGGCAGTAACCACAAAAAAATGAAGAGCCTATTCCATGCAAATAAAACTGAATAGGCTCTGGTAACTACTTATTTGGCTAATCTTTTAAATTTCATCTTCAATATTATGGAGAGTATTATCGCATTGATAATCAAACCTAAAACGAGCCCGTACCAAAAACCAACCAGCCCCATTTTTCCTGTGATGATATCTGTCAACCCTAGGATAAAACCTAAAGGAATACCGATAATCCAATAACCTATAATGGGCGCGTAGAATACTATTTTAGTTTCATGTAACCCGCGAAAAATACCCGATAGCATGTACTGGAAAGCATCAAATAAATGGAAAAAACATAAAAAAATCACAATGCTCATGGCTGCATTGATCACCAGAATATCTTTTGTATACAAACTAATAATAGAGTAGGGGTATAGATAAAAAAGAACACATAACACAGACGCTATAAATGCAGCCGCTGCAGTGGCTATAGCACTAAAACGGAATATCGATTGGATATCCCTTTTGGCATTGAGGTAACTAACCTTTACTGTTGTAACAGTAGAAAACCCACCCGTCACAGTGAACATTAAGGATGCCACAGTGATAGTGATATTATTTGCAGCGATGTAAACAGGGCCAAGGGTAGCGACACCAAATGCAATGATATCAAGAAAAAGCACTTCAATAAAAAGAGCCATTCCACTTGGAATACCCACTGAAAATAATTGCTTCAATTTCTGATTAAACTTCAAAGAAAGCTTAAATTGGTACTGTTTATATTCTTTTTTATATAAAAAATACAAGATAAGGGCAATGGCGCTAAGCGTATTGATCAGGGTTGTTGCAATTCCAGCGCCCACACCGCCCATCTCAGGCATGCCAAACTTGCCAAATATGAAAGCATAATTGACAGGTATATTAACCACAAAAGCGAGGCAGGAAATATACATGGCTATTTTTGTATCTTCCAACCCTTGCAGTAATGAACGAAATACATTGAATAGCATCAGCCCAGGGACCCCAAAAGCCATTGCTGTAATATAACCTTTTGTAATATTCACCACTTCTTCATCAACACCAATGAAAGATAGAAGTTGTACAGCAGCGAATAGAAAAATAATAATCGGAATTGATAGAAGAAACGAGGCGGATATGTAGTTATTTACACATTCTTTTATTTCTTCAATATTATTGTGGGATCTGTATTTTGCCACATCAGCAGACAGCATCATAATAACACCGTGCCCCAATATAAAAATTGGGAACCAAATACTCCCTCCCAGAGCAACGGCTGCTAAATCAATCGTTGAATAATGGCCTGACATGAGCGCATCAATAGCACCCATCCCTGTTCTAGCTAACTGAGTTATTATGATCGGTGTTGATAATAAAAATAGGTATTTTAATTCTTTTAACAAAGTTTTATTTTGCATAACTATCCTTATTGGATTTTATTGCTACATTGCTTTTCCCGGAATTTAAGATAAAAGAGTTTTTGCAAGTTTTTCTGCTAATTTTCAGATTTATTGTTTGTTAACGAAAATATAAAGGGGTAGGTACTGGAACTGAATGAGGCTAGCTTACATCAAAATAGATAGATATTTTTAGTTATAAGTGCAATGAAATAACAAACTTATAAAATCAAAGGAAAGTATATTAGTAAAAAATAAATACGGCAATATGTCAGCCAAAATAAAACCCCCTGAAAACAGGCGTTTTCAGGGGGTTTTATTTTGGTGGAGCTAAGCGGGATCGAACCGCTGACCTCTTGCATGCCATGCAAGCGCTCTCCCAGCTGAGCTATAGCCCCACAAATGTGGTTCAGATTTTGAATAACCAAATACTGACTGGAAATCACAAGTATTTGGTGGAGCTAAGCGGGATCGAACCGCTGACCTCTTGCATGCCATGCAAGCGCTCTCCCAGCTGAGCTATAGCCCCAAATCAAAATCCTGTAGAACGGGGCGAATCATATGAGACCCGGAGAATTCTGTCAATGGGTTCATTAATATTCATTGTGTAAATGCTGAAAAAGCCAGCAATGATTAATTTAAGTGATAAAAATAAAGGCACTACAATAAATTGAGTGCCTTTATTATGTTATGCCAAATTATGCAATGGCGATTTATTGAGCTTCGCGCTGAGCGATGTAAGCCAGTGCTTTATCAATACGAGCCAAAGAACGGATTTGGTTGATGGCATGAATTGTTACATCAACACTCGGTGATTGACTTGCACCTGTAACAGCAACACGCAGTGGCATACCAACTTTACCCATACCCACTTCCAATTCGTCAGCGGTTGCCTGAATGGCATGATGGATATTTTCTGGAGTCCATTCAGTAATGTCTGCCAGTTTGGCACGGGCTACTTCCAGAGGCTGACGGGCAACAGGGCGCAAGTGTTTTTTCGCCGCATCAGCATCAAACTCTGCAAATTCTTCATAGAAGTAGCGGCAAGACCCGGCCATTTCTTTCAGTGTCTTGCAGCGCTCGCCCAACAATTTGATCAAATCAACCAGCTCTGGGCCAGTGCGGGTATCAATGCTTTGCTGCTCAATGTGCCATGCCAAATGCACAGCAACTTTTTCTGCTGGCAGGGTATTGATGTAATGATGGTTCAACCATTGCAGTTTTTCAGTATTGAATGCACTGGCGGATTTGCTGATGGCATCCAGACTGAATAATTCTGTCATTTCTTCAATGGTGAAAATTTCTTGATCGCCATGTGACCAGCCCAGACGTACCAAATAGTTCAGCAGAGCTTCTGGCAGATAACCGTCGTCGCGATACTGCATTACGCTGACCGCACCGTGGCGTTTGGACAGTTTTTTGCCATCATCGCCAAGGATCATGGATACGTGTGCATATTCTGGTACTGGAGCGCCAAGGGCTTTCAGGATATTAATCTGACGTGGCGTATTGTTAATATGGTCTTCACCACGAATAACGTGGGTAATTTCCATATCCCAGTCATCAATTACCACACAGAAGTTATAAGTCGGTGAACCGTCGGTGCGACGAATAATCAAATCATCCAGTTCTTGGTTGCTGAATTCAATTGGACCACGGATGCTGTCATTAAAAATAACAGAACCTTCCTGTGGATTGCGGAAACGCACAACATGCGGCTCATCATGACTGTGCTGGCAATCACTATCACGGCAATGCCCGTTATAACGTGGCTTTTCACCATTTGCCATTTGAGTTTCACGCAGTTGTTCCAAATGTTCTTTGGAACAATAGCAGCGGTAAGCGGTACCTTGCTCCAGCATTTCATCAATAACTTGGTTGTAACGATCGAAACGTTTGGTCTGATAATATGGGCCTTCATCCCAATTCAGATTTAACCAGTTCATCCCGTCCATAATTGCGTCGATAGCATCTTGAGTGGAACGCTCCAGATCGGTGTCTTCAATACGAAGAACAAACTCACCTTTATTGTGGCGGCTGTATAACCAAGAATAAAGAGCGGTACGTGCACCACCAACGTGAAGATAGCCAGTTGGACTTGGTGCAAAACGGGTTTTTATTTTACTCATCAGGAATTGCCTTAATTACGTTTCTCTTTTTAGATAACGTTTTGGATGATTGATGTAACAATAGTGGGGGGTATTTTATCACTGGACTTCAATTCCTCAATGGCGTTAACGGTAGGTTATTAAGAAAAGCTAAAAGACGTTGATTAAATGCTACCCTGGCGTGATTATAATTGTTTCATTCTGTTTAATTTTACAACGAACGATAGTTTTCGTAATAAAAACCGTTGACTCACCTCGAACTATCCCTATAATGCGACTCCATCACGACGGGGCGATTAGCTCAGTTGGTAGAGCATCTCCCTTACAAGGAGGGGGTCATCAGTTCGAATCTGGTATCGCCCACCATACATTGCAGTGATAATCTGTAATTAATATGGCAAAGATAACCGTAGTGATAAGTACTTGATAAAGAAGTAAAATTTATGATTGGGCGATTAGCTCAGTTGGTAGAGCATCTCCCTTACAAGGAGGGGGTCATCAGTTCGAATCTGGTATCGCCCACCAATCATAAATCAGTGGTATAGATGTCGTTATAGTCATCATGAAGTGGGCGATTAGCTCAGTTGGTAGAGCATCTCCCTTACAAGGAGGGGGTCATCAGTTCGAATCTGGTATCGCCCACCACTTCATTAGATTGTTTCGCAGTATCACATCGATATTTAGAATGGGTCGTTAGCTCAGTCGGTAGAGCAGTTGACTTTTAATCAATTGGTCGCAGGTTCGAATCCTGCACGACCCACCATTCAAATATCAAAATCAAAATTATCTAATTGGGTCGTTAGCTCAGTCGGTAGAGCAGTTGACTTTTAATCAATTGGTCGCAGGTTCGAATCCTGCACGACCCACCATTTAGATATAAAAATCAGAATTACCTAATTGGGTCGTTAGCTCAGTCGGTAGAGCAGTTGACTTTTAATCAATTGGTCGCAGGTTCGAATCCTGCACGACCCACCATTTAGGTAAGACCGATATGAAGTGGGCGATTAGCTCAGTTGGTAGAGCATCTCCCTTACAAGGAGGGGGTCATCAGTTCGAATCTGGTATCGCCCACCACTTCATCTAAATATCTCCCTATATTTATTCCCTGTAGTTTCCTAAGTTAATCTAATTATTTTTTAAATTGATTGTTTGAAATAATTTTAAACAGTGAGTTGTTTTTCTGTGACTTCCGCCGCGGAAGATACATTTAAACATTCAATTATCCAGATTAAGCATAAGAAACTGGATAATTGAAAAGTACCATCTATTTATTTTGACACCATCGCGACTAGTGCATCATAAACGGGCAATAGACGGGTAAAGCCGTCTCTATCAAGAAAATGTCCACCATTCTCAATTGTTATAATTTCCGTTTGCAACGCATGAGCCAATGCATAGGAAGATTGGGGAGAAACAATTTCATCATTGGCTGAAATGATGGAGACACGGTGTTCTGTCAAACCGCGCAGATAAGAATAATCCAGCGGTTCATTAGTGAAGAATGCATCTAATTCTGGCAAGGTCTTCTGAGATGAGTCGCATCCAGCAACCCAAATATATCCGCCAATACGCAGGGATTCTGAACGTATTGCCTCCAAATGCCGCAATGTTGTAATGCTGCCAAGACTGTGACTAATCAAGAGGGTATTCTCGTCTATGTCGGCGGCGATATTCATTAGTGCATTAGCCCATGACTCAGGCTTGGGGGAGGAAGAATCAGGCATTTCTGGGATTACCACTTCCGCCCCTTGTGCGGTAAGAACTTCTTTCAACCAGGGAAACCAATGTGATGCAGGTGACGCTGTGTAACCGTGAATAACAATTATTTTTTTACCAGCAAACAATCCATTATTATTTATCGTTTCTAATGTCATTGATTCGTCCTATTTAATTACTCGTTTTTTTAAAATGATCAGATTATTTATTATGCAATAATCTGTCACTGTTATAACCCAATGACAACATAGATAACTATTTGCTGGCAATACCTCACCTTAACTAAATATCGCCAGCCTTCTTCAAAACGGCACAATATGAATAAAATTGATGGTTTTTACATTGGCCGTAGAAATCTCTGCTAGCGAAATATAGACGTATTATTCCTGCATGATTTCCAGTCTGGTAATTAGAAATATTTGCCAAAAAATGCCCTTCACAAAAAATGGAGAGCATTCCTGATAATATTAAGATAATGCTCTCCAATATGGGATTTTCGGTTTATTTGGTCTTTAATCCATAGCGCTTGAATTTTTCTAAAACCCGTTGCATTTCGGCTTGAGAAAGAACAGGCACTTTTTCCATGATTGGAAGCACCTTCAAATAAAGTTGCGCCAAAATTTCAATCTCATTAGCCAGCCACAGTGCTTTTTCCAGATTGATTTCCATGGCGATCATGCCATGATGCTGCATCAATAGCGCCTTACTGTGCTTGATCCCTGCTTGTACACTATCAGCCAGCTCAAATGTTCCAAAAGTAGCATAAGGAATGCATGGGACATGATCGGTGCCCGTGACAGCTATCATATAGTGAATGGCAGGAATGGCGTGATTGAGAATTGAAACGGCTGTTGCGTTAACTGCATGGTTGTGGACAACAGCATTGAGCTCAGGGCGGGCTTGATAGCAAGACAGATGAAAATGCCATTCGCTTGAAGGTACTTTGCCAGCGTCATATTCCCCTTTATCGCTTACATACACGATTTGATCAGGTGTCAGCTTGTCATAAGGGATACCGCTGGGAGTAATTAAAAAGCCATTTTGATAGCGAGCACTAATATTGCCGGATGTCCCTTGATTCAATCCAAGTGCATTCATTTTGAGACAAGTATCAATAATCTCTTGAGCGATTTGCTCTCTATTCATGAGTGTCACCTTGCATAGCCATTACGGTTGCTGTTTGCATAAATCAGGGAAAAGCATTTGCAGCCCCTCTGCGCTGGCTTCACAAACCCCGCGTTCTGTAATCAATCCGCTAATAAATTCAGCAGGTGTGACATCAAAGGCATAATTTCCGCAAGTTGTTCCTTGTGGCGCCGTATTTACCCAACTCCGTGTACCTTCAGGATTGATTCCATATACATGGGATTGCTCTTCCCCAGCTCGCTCCTCGATCGGAATTTCTTTCACTCCATCCCAAACGGTAAAATCCAGTGTTGGTGAAGGAAGGGCAACATAAAAAGGTACTTGATTGGCTTTAGCCGCCAATGCCTTAAGATAAGTTCCGATTTTATTGCACACATCACCTCTGGCAGTGGTACGGTCTGTACCGACAATGCAGAGATCGACTTTGCCGTGCTGCATCAAATGACCTCCTGCATTATCAGCAATGAGAGTGTGTGGCACACCGTGTGAGCCTAATTCAAACGACGTCAATCCACCCTGATTGCGTGGGCGGGTTTCATCAACCCAGACATGAACGTTAATCCCTGCATCATGTGCCATATAAATCGGAGCCAGCGCAGTTCCCCAATCAACAGTTGCAAGCCAGCCTGCGTTGCAATGAGTCAAAATATTGACTGGTTCGCCTGCGGGCTTATGTGCGGCATACTTTTGTATGATATTTAAACCATGTTCACCTATTTTGCGGCACAGCTCCACATCTTCATCGGCGATTTCATTGGCGATGCGATAAGCGATAGCTTCACGTAACGAATATTCAACATTTTCCAGTGCCTGATATAACCTATCCAGCGCCCATTTCAAATTAATAGCGGTAGGTCGGGTTTTAATCAATGTATCGTACGCGTGCTGTAGATTTTCATCATTACTGCTCTGACGCATAGCCAGGGCCATGCCATATGCGGCAACTGCACCAATCAAGGGTGCTCCCCGTACCCACATTTCTTTGATGGCGGTGGCGACATCTTGCATTGTCTGCAGTTGAATTATCTGTACTTCGAAAGGAAGTTTGGTCTGATCGAAAATTTCGATGGTATGACCATCATCAGCAAGCCAAACAGAACGGTAATGGATACCATTAATTTTCATTTCAGCCTCTTAACATTGTGCTATATAGCGTTTAATCAGAGAAAAATTAGGGTAATTCTCTCGATTAACGATTAATTCTCGAGCTAACTTCAGTGCACTTTTCTGGCAAGCTGCACGTTGATTTTGGTCTTCAATCTGTTGGAAATCGGCAACACCGGCAAAACCAATAATGCGTCGATTGATTTCAAATCCGGCATAGGCGAGCGTATCCTTAAATAAAGTGGACAAAAACTCATCCTGTGCGGCTTTCAGAAACGATGAATCGAACTCGCCTTGTTGATAAAGCTTGATTGGGTAGGCATCCCCGCTCTCTTTTTCATTCCACAATTGGCGGAATTTGTGTTCAAAAACCGACCATGTTGTTTCGATTTGTTCCAAAAGCCATGCCTGATAATCAGAACATTGCGCGCTATTTTCCCGTAAAGCCGGTTGGGCAAAATAGGCCATCAACAAATTACCGATGTAGTTACCAATATCAAATGCCATTGGCCCCATAAAACTGAATTCTGGATCAATCACTTTTACGGAGCTTGATGCCACCATAATGGAGCCGGAATGGAGATCGCCGTGCAGTAACGATTGTGCATTTGTCATAAACTGATATTTATACTGCATGGCTGTTTGAATTAACGCTCTATCTTGCCAAATAGCGTAGATTTCATCGTCGAGTTGGGGAGAAGTCCAGTTATTTCTTTCTGCCTTAAAATAAGGCTCAGTGAAAATCAGGTCTTCGGTAATTTTGCAAAGTTCATGATTATTGGTGAAGAGAGCTAGGAGCTCTTTTTTCTCCTTGCCACTTATTCCAATATCTGAGGTATGGAATAATGTCTTGGCAAGAAAAACTCCAATATTTTCTGCAAGATAAGGGATCTTTTTTCCGGCAATTAACTGTTTGCGCAGGATGATATGATCAGATAAATACTCCATGGCAAAGAGCGAGATATCTTCATCATAAAAATAGACATCAGGAACATATACTCCGGCAATTTTATTCTCTTCAAGCAAAGCATTATATTCAAAATATGAACGGGAAAGAGAAAGCGGCCAAGATTCACCTGCGGCTCTCACATAGGGCAGAGCTTGTTTTACGACAATTGTTTTTTCCTTGCCTGAAACAATAAACACTAAATTGAGATTTCCATCACCCACTTCTTGTACTTGCCAGCTTTCAGGTAGGCCTCCAAGTGAAATAGTTTCCGGTAATTTTTTTGCAAGGTAGTTTGGTAAAGATTCACAATTTTGTGGGGTATAGTCTGTAGGGACATGAGCAGACATTCTTTTTCATCCTGATAATTTCATGAAAGAGTTCATAAATTGCACAGCGATAACTTATTCTGCTGTAATGATTTTTTAGAATTGTTAACTATAGATACACAAAAGTTAATATTCTGTGATGAAACTAACGAATTTCCATTGAGTGAAACAACAGTTATGTCTGGGGCTTTGGCAGGGGAGGAAGGCCATGGGCTGCTCTGGCACGATCACAATTCTCATTATAATCGTTGGTTTCCCAGGCTTGGGGAAACTCTCTGCAAGGTGAGGGCCTATTATGGTAGATAGAACAAGAAACAGATTTACCTATTTCACCACATAAATTTATACAACGTGGGCGTGGTTCATTTGTGCCTTTCATACACCGCATAAAATCATTTAATTTTTCAGTCCTGGAGACAGGAACTGTACCACCGCCATCTTCAGCTTCAGCCCAATAAAATGAAACACGAAAATATGAACAACAAGCCCCACAGCTTATACAAGGATTATCTAATAATTTAGATTGAGAATTTAACGTTTGACTCATACCAGATTTCGCTATCTGATGTTTAAGACCCGCATTCAGGTAAAATACCCTATCCTCAAAAGATTAGTTTCCAATGAAACATAGATCTCTTTGAAAAGAGATTATGTTGCTAAAGTTCATGCCCATTCAAGAAATTTTTTTCTATTATCTGTTAATAAAAATTCAGATATTGCAAAATAGATCACATATTTTTTTATAAACATCACTCTTTATAATTACCCCACTTTTTGCATAAGTGGGGTATGGCATTATTTTTTATGGGAAAGTAATTTATTTAAATCCATATAATTTAATTTTACTTGGTCATTAGGCAGTAAAACACCTTTTGTCAAAAAAGTTTCCATGCCAAATTGGGTAAAGCCATAGGCCTGCTCTGCAAAAAAGGCACCCCCTGAAATTCGTTTTGCGCCAGCATTAAAAAACTCTTCTGCGCTAGGGCCATTTGGAAGAGCCATGATATTCAATGGGCCATTAATTTGGGAACTGATTGTTTGGCAGGCTTTTAAATCGATTAAACCGGGAATAAAAATACAATCTGCACCAGCTGCAAGATAGGCATTAGCGCGGGAAATGAAATGCTCATGATCTCTACTTTCACCGCGAAGCCATGAATCTATACGGGCATTGATAAATAAATCATAATTTATTTTTTTTGCGGCAGCACGAACCGCAGCTATACGTGCGGCTCCATCTTCAATCGACAGTGATTTACCCAGTTTGGAATCTTCAATATTAATACCAACACATCCGACGGAATAGAGATCTTGAACAAGATGCTCCATATTTTCACCAATGCTTAATAAACCATCTTCTATGTCAGCAGAAACAGGAAGATCAGTGTTAGAAATGATCAAATCAAGCACTTTAATGATCGTTTTTCTATCGGCTAATTGATTATCGGGATAACCTAAACTCCAAGATATACCGGCACTGGTTGTTGCTATGGCCTTTACGCCATTTTGTTCTGCTATACGGGTGCTCATAACATCCCATGAATTGGCTAAGAGCAATTTACCTTCTTCATGGAGTTGGCGAAATATTTGAATATTTTCATGCAAACTTATTTTTGTCATGTTATTTTCTCCAAAATAGACTTACCCAGTATCAGTTGATACTTATAATTAATATTATATGACATAGATATTTTTAATAAATCTGCATTTAATACTATACTGTTTTTATGTACAGTCAACGTCCGAGTAAGATATTTTTTTTGAGATTTTAATTCAATAAAAAATAATTATATTGGCTAATCATTTCAATTGTTATGCTTTTTGTTTTTTTATAAAAATAAATAATATTGCCATCTAAAAAGATGGCAAATTAATCTTGTGGATTATTTAATTGATATTACTTTTTTCAAGCAAAGAAAAAATAGAATTATAGATTTTATCTAATTCAATATTATTGACATTTTCAGGATCGTATAATGTGATACAGTTATTCTTATTTGCTAAAGGTGCCCAATTTTTAGGAGTTGTTACTCCATAAAGGGCGACCAGTTTTTTTTGCAAAGCGGCAGCTAAATGGCATATTCCCCCATCACCAACAACAATCAAGGTCATATCGTTCAATAAAGTTAAAAACGATTCTAAAGAAGAAGATATAACAATCTTACAATTCTTTCCTATGCGTGATTTTAAATCTTCAGCTAAAAAAACATCCTTATTGAGTGAAGAAATAATAAATTCTGCCTTTGGATAACGGATAAGAATTTTTTGTGCTATTAAATCCAGCCGTTCATTGTTTATCAGGCTGTTTTTTCTGTTGTTAGAAACAGAAAATAAAACAGTAGGAGAATTAATGCTACTGTTATGATTTTTCTTATCAAGAGTAATGGATGGAAGAAGAGACGGTGATAGTTCTGTTTCGTTAGATGAAAATATACGTAATACCTTTAATGCCTGATGATAGCCATTAACTTGCTTTTTGCTTACTGGTTGGTTAATTAATTTAGAATGCCATTGGCTCTCTGAAACAACAGCATAACGTTTTTTAGCACCTAATAGCCATAAAAACAAATTATTGAGTTTCATCGGAGTCGGTTTAGCTGAGATAGCTATATCGAATTTCTTTTGGCGGAATTTTAGTGCAGTTTTTAAAATAGATAAATATTTATTCCCTTTGGGAATGATATTAATATTTATGTCAGGAGCCAAATAATGGGCGAGTTCAATATTATCAGGATTGATAAATAAATTAATCTCAGCGCCTGGGTATTTTTTTTGTAGAAATTTTATTAATGGTTGAGTGCAGACAAGATCACCAAGCCCATTTCGGCGCAATATAGCTATTTTCATATTCAGTTACTTGAAATAAAACAATTTTTATAGTTTATGATAGTGGAAACTATAGCTAAAAACAGGCAGCAATAACATGATATTTTTATTATTTGCTGGAAAAAACGCAGTTTTTTGTTTGGCCAAGCCACCAATTTTTTATTTTTTCAATTAATTCAAATGGTTAATTTTTTGGTTGAATAGAATACATCAGGCTACAAATTAAAATTGCGGATATTTAGTATCCAAAATGAGGTAAAGCAGCTATTTTGCTCAATACTATCATTTATTGCGATGTTATTTGGAAATATTCAGAACTGGCGTAAAATCCTTCGGAAAAAACTGATACTTGAAGTAGCCTTAAGGCCCTGTAACTCCAAATATAAGAAATAATAATAACGGTATAACATTGTAGGAAAATAGATAGTGACTTCAAGGTAACAAAAGGAGGGTGTGGACTTGATACGGTGCATCAGAGCCGCATAAGCTGCTGTTAAATTAATAATATCTTATTGATTTATAATGGGTCTTTTGTTGAAGATGGATACGTATGTTCAGTAGTAACCAATGAATACTGCTTCACTTCAATTATGTGTAATTTAAAAAGCTGTTTTACTATCGTAAAATTACTGCTATTGTGATAATAATCATAACTACTTTTTCAGCATCAATATGCTTACGAAAAGACGTAAGAGGTTAAAGATGAATATATGGTCAAAGTTACTGAATAGTAAAATTGTCGGTTACATTATAGGTATGGTTTGTGCTTTTTTGTTTGGCATTAGCCCAGTAGCCGAAGAAGACGTAGAGAAGTTAGTTAAATAGAATAAATTCATTTTGTAATGAAGCCTTGTACTCTGAAGTGCCGCCTTATTTTGAATGAGCAGCTACTGACAATCATTGGACAGTGCAATCTGGATAAACAGGCTATAAGGCAGATAGAAGAAAGCAAATTATCACCCCAGAGTAAATAGTTCTGGGGTGGATGGAGTATTCCTTCCTTGAAGAACAACACTGGCCTCGAACTTATCTACATTGATGACTGGGTGGAAGAGGACGGCAGCATCACGATTAAGACGTTCCATTGTCAACACAGCATTTAACTCAACGGTTTCAAAACAAACGGATAAAAGTCATCGTGAAGGGTGAAAAGGCCTACTATGCGGGTGGTGAACCCTATTATATTCCCGAAGGATTCGGTGTGGAATGGGGGGACAGAAAGTGCAAGATTCGGGTTATCCAGAACTCGCAGGAAGTTGCGGGTTGCCAATGAGTTATCAATTTCATTAAGGAACGGCAAAAGGCTAATGTGTACTAAAATGATGTATGAAAACTAACTCTCCTAAATTTGTTATCAGGGAGTATCTCTTTCCTAATATAAGGTACCAATAAGTATCTTTGCTCAGGTGGAGGGAGATAATGCCCGCTAGCATTTGTCCAACTTATTAGCTTACCATTAGTAAAATTTAACGTTCCTGCAAGAATCACCGGCTCTCTATAACTTATTGATGTATGTCCTTGAACTGCATCATTCCCATGATAATTGCCACCACGAGAAGTTTTAGCGCAGCGCACATTACAAGGATCTCCCCGAGTAATAACAAAAAGATATTCTCCATGTGCTTTATTCTTTTTATACGCATCATTTGTTTTATCCGTGTAGCGTTTTTCAATTGGATTATTAAGTAGGTGATATTCCTCGTCAACTTTTATCAAAAAATAAACACAATTCTGGTTAGCGGGAATTTGTGGTTTTTTATTTTCTCGGATTGAAAGTGAGCTTCCTATCATTCTGGATCTATGAGACAGAAGAATATTAAGTTTATTATGAGGATCATTGTCTTCTTCGCTTTGTTTATATGCTTTTAGCTTGTTTGCAACCCATTGGTCACCATATAATTTTCCCTCACTTTCTCTTTTTCTAGTTAATTCCACTCTTTTAGCTAGCCATTCATTAAGCTTCATAATAAGTTACCTCATATGGTTAGACTGTTAGTGACCTTACATTCATAATAGAAAATAAAATAACATTGGTGATATTTTTATTATGTGATTAAGTTCAATGAGTGATAATTTCAAAGTGATGGGGAACGATTAAACGTGGAGATCTGGCCTGCTGTCAGAAATAGAAAATTTTTCTGTCACTATTGCATATTTGAACATTTCACTACATCTGCATCTTGCTTTGCTCGTCTTTTCCATAGCGTCATGTTCTTCAAATTGGCGGATCACACCGAGTAAAACCATTGGTTCTATTTCTTCCATTGTCATGTGACCATTACTTGACAGAATATCGGTTTGAAACATACTTTGTAACTCTTTTGCGTACCTTTCAGACCAAACAGCTCGTTTGAATTGATACCATTCTTTATATTGTAGTGGTTTAATAAATTTGGCCACCTGAACAGAGGTGATATGCTCACCTCAGAACAATACAGGTGCCTTAATGAAAAAACGAAATTTCAGTGCAGAATTCAAACGTGAATCTGCTCAGTTAGTTGTGGATCAAAACTATACTGTTGCGGATGCTGCTAAGGCCATGAGTGTCGGGCTTTCCACTATGACCCGATGGGTAAAGCAGTTGCGGGATGAACGGGCAGGCAAAACACCGAAAGCATCCCCTATCACCCCGGAGCAAATTGAGATACGAGAGCTTAAGAAGAAACTCCAACGTATTGAAATGGAAAATGAAATATTAAAAAAGGCTACCGCGCTCTTGATGTCAGACTCCCTGAACAATTCTCGATAATCGGGAAACTCAGAGCGCATTATCCTGTGGCCACACTCTGCCACGTGTTCGGGGTTCATCGCAGCAGCTATAAATACCGGAAAAACCGTCCCGACGGCACCTTCATCACTAACGACGAATCGGAAGGGGCCACGGTCACCAAACTCGGCACCGGCCATTATCAGATAGACGGTATCCTTGGCTATAACGCGGATGGGGCGTGGGGTGACCACGGCGGCATCTCTTCCCCGAAGAATAACAACGGGCTTGAACTTATCTACATTGATGACCGGGTGGAAAAGGACGGCAGCATCACGATTAAAACCTGCCATTATCAGCACAGTCATTTACCGGAGCGCTTTCAAAACAAACGGATTAAAGCCCTCGTGGACGGTGAAAAGGTCTACTATGCGGATGGCGAACCCTGCGATATTCCCGAAGGCTGTCGCTTGGATGTCCGTGTGCAGATACCGGCGGATTCGGTGTGGAATAGGGGGCAGAAAGTGCAAGATTTGGGTTAGTTTCAAGTTTACATAGTCACGCAGGGGAAGTAGAGTTGATAGTGTTCCTGAAAGGGAGGGCATTAAGATGAGATTAATTTTCATATATCCAGATGCATATGCATTTGAAGAGCCACACCGGAAAGAACCAAGTAAAAATCGCTTAACGATAGTCTGCCATGGGGGTAGGTCTCGTGATGGAATACCAAAGATCAAAATAAATGATATCCGTTATAATGCAGCGGATATTGCGCAACGCATTAGACGGTGGACAGTAGTGAGTGATTTATACAGTGTTCGGCTAGCTATATGCAGATCTGCGGATATTAATCCTTATGAAGATAGTTTGGTAATAATCCCCGCTCTTCGCAGGTACCCTCCGTGGACAACCTCTTTTGGCTCCCAGTTATCTCTTTTTTTGCCCAATATTTTTGTAAGAGCGTACATGGGGAGGATTGTCACAACTTGTGGTCCAAATTCTGTCTGGTATAGATCAGCATTAGATGGGTGGCAATATGTGCAGAATAGGCTACCCCGAGAATTTAGGATTTTTAAAAATCTTAGCACTCCCCATTACCACTGTGTTGTATTTTTAAATGGCAGATTTTATAGACAAAGCTACAATCATCATCCCCCTCCAGCACCCTGAATATGCCCTCATTCCAGTTCTTTGCCCCTTCTTAATTCCGCTTCTCTGACAGAAATAAGTAAAATCAAATGGTTACGTTAAATAGGAGAATTATCCTCTTTAAATCGTTAATATTCTCAGCGATCCCCTTCATCCAAAGTGGGATATCACACCTTGGGTATGGTGATTTCCATCATAGCTGGATAACCCATTGATAACTTCCCGTCCTCCAATGGAGGGTGAGAGATCATTGTATAGGTAGGTACGGGGTTATTCCGTGTGTAGAAGATGGTTGCTGCTCCGATTTCAAATCAGAAAATGTTTGTAGGTGGCTATTCTATTCATTTTGCCCTGATATGTTGTCAATGTAATCAGTAAACCATTGCATCATCTCTCGGCGCTGCTCTAGATATTGGGCGTGATTGTATATGCCACGAATATTATTACGGTCAACATGCGCCAATTGACGCTCAATCAGATCGTGGCTAAATCCATGTTCATTGAGAATCGTACTGAATTGGTGTCGGAACCCATATCCGCTAGCAATCCCATCATAACCAATTTGCCTGATTACCAGCAGAACGGCATTTTCGCTAATTGATTTTTTCCTGTCATTTCTACCAGCAAAAACAAAATCGGAAATAGGAGCGGTTATTGGTTTTAGAGTTTTAAGTAACTTAATGACCTGATTCGACATTGGCACTACGTGCAGTTTACGGTTTTTCATTATCTCAGGTTCGATAGTGATTAGTTTGTTATCAAAATCGATATTGCTCCACATTAAACTACGCAGTTCTTTAGTACGCAAAGCTGTATATTGTAGAATTTGAGTAGCTATTTTCGAGATGATACTGCCGGAATATGAAGATAGTGCCTGATTAAAGGATGGAATTTGGCCTATTGTTAGGAATGGGTAGTGTTTCTTCATATATCCAGTCATAGCATCAGCCAGATCTGGAGCTGGATTATACTTCGCTCCTCCTGTTACTATCGCATACCTGAACACTTCTCCACACCTACGCCTTGCCTTGCTCGCCCTTTCCATAGCACCACGTTTTTCAAATTGGCGGATCACACCGAGTAAAACCATTGGTTCTATTTCTTCCATTGTCATGTGACCATTACTTGGCAGAATATCGGTTTGAAACATACTTTGTAACTCTTTTGCGTACCTTTCAGACCAAACAGTTCGTTTGAATTGATACCATTCTTTATATAGCAGTAAATGTATCTATAGTTTCACTTTCTTTCTGTTTTGGTGTTATAGGTGTGAGGTCTCCGCCATTAACAAGGACAAACTGAACTTCAGCATGTTTTAATCGAGCGGTAAGTCAGTGAAACTCCCGGATATGGACCAATAACATGAGTTTGTTCTTTCTCATCTTTACGGTATCTAAAGCGCCAAATCTTATTCCCTATTTTTGACATAAAAAGAAACAAATCTTCTCTATCAGAAGGAGATAGGGTTTGTCTTAGGCATTCAAACCGATGTCCACATTTTACTGGTAGGGTAATACTCAGTAATGGTAACTATAGTTTAAATAAGGTTTCTTGTATGGATGACGTGAGGTAATGCGAGGTTAATTGATTTTGGCGCCCCCTGCAGGAATCGAACCTACAATTAGCCCTTAGGAGGGGCTCGTTATATCCATTTAACTAAGGGGGCAACAGGAGCTAAGTATACTTGTTTTTTTTGCCTGATATAAGGGATGTCGAACTGTTTGCCTACATAATCACCACTCTTTTTGATTACCATTCATGAAAAATTGGCAGTATATTTAACATAGTGGGTATATTAGAGCCGGTAAGCATGAAATCGGTAAGCATGAGCATTAATGTCTAAAAATGATTATATGGAGAACAATATGAAGTATCGTTTGAGCGGGGTTGCTCTTACAGCAGTCTTACTGGTGGGGTGTGCCAGTTCATCGAATACGGTGAATCAAGGGCGGTCAGACCCGTTGGAAGGCTTTAACCGTGCAATGTTCAACTTTAACTACGATGTTCTCGATCCTTATGTTCTGCGACCGGTTGCTGTAGCTTGGCGTAATTATTTACCAATGCCTGCAAGAAATGGCCTTGGTAATTTTATGAGCAATCTTGAAGAACCAGCCAGTATGGTTAACAGTTTTTTGCGTGGGGATATCCATGAGGGCGCAAAACATTTTAACCGTTTCTTTTTGAATACATTGTTGGGAATGGGAGGGCTTATTGATGTGGCATCAATGGCGAATCCTAATCTTGCAAAAGATGATCCGGCGCGTTTTGGTAGTACATTGGGGTATTATGATGTGGGTTATGGCCCGTATGTTGTTCTACCCGGTTATGGCAGTTTTACGCTGCGTGATGAAGGCGGTAATTTTGCGGATATGACTTATCCCGTTCTGAGTTATCTTACTGGTTGGATGTCGGTGGGTAAGTGGATGGTTCAGGGTATTGAAACCCGTGCGCGTTTACTTGATTCCGACGGCTTGTTGAAGAATTCCGCCGATCCTTATTTAATGATGCGCGATGCATATTTTCAGCGCCACGATTTTATGGCGAATGGCGGTAAGCTGCAGCCAGAAGAAAATCCCAATGCAGCCAGCATTCAGGATGAATTGGACTCAATTGATTAATTTTGAGTACCGAGTAACTAAAAAGGATAGCAACCGCTATCCTTTTTTATCAAAGCATTCGACTGAAATTTAACTTAGAACGTATAGTTAAAGTTCACACCATACAGCCATGCGGTTCCTTTGGCATCGAACTCATATGGAGTATTGAAAGGTGCAGACATGCCTTCATCTTTCAGTTTTTCACTGACGTGTACTTTCTTACCGTGCATATAGGAAACACCGACGTCTACAGATGCATCTTTATTGAATGCGTAAGTGGTTCCGACGCTAAACCAGTAACGATTTTGGTCAGGGATAGAGATAGAGCGGTTTTTGGCCGGTACTGGGCTTTCATCGAATGCGACACCGGTGCGGAATGTCCAGTTATCGTCATAGTAGTAAGTGGTACCCAGTGAAATACGGTAAGCATCGCGGAAACCTTCGTGTTTTTGGAATGCAACTTTACCTGTGTCGTATCTGACTGCTTTTAATTCTTTGAATTCGCTCCAGCCGGTATACAGCAAGCTATAGTGAATTGCCCACTGTGGCGCAACGCGGTTATAACCTGAGATTTCCCACATATCAGGTAAGTTCAGATCCAGTCTGCCCTTAACTGTTTTGCCATTAGTCCCGTTATCAAAGAGTCCTGGAATATGTGGCAAATCGCTGCGGTAATCCCCGTCTTTAAACTTAACTTTGACTTTTGAACGGTAAGTCAGGCTATAACGGTTGTTTTCATCATATTGATACAAGAGTCCTGCATTCCAGCCATAACCCCAATCTTTTCCTTCCAGCTTAGCAGCTTCGGAGGTTGGTGAAAGATTGTTTGGTACTTTTTCGGAATGCAGTAATTTATTTATCGCTGGACCAGTTTCACCCATATGGCGGGTGATTTTAGCATCGGCGTAAACCGCGTTCAGGCCTAAGCCAAAGCTGAATTGATCATTAAATTTGTAAGCACCGCTTAAGTTGAAGTTTAAGGACTTCAGATCGGTTTTACCGCCAATTGGGCCTGCGGTGTAGTTATTGCTGAATTTGGTTGCCAAACCGAAGTTTGCAGTCGCTGATGCACCAACAAACCATTGATCGTTGATTGGAGTAATGAAATGCAGGTTTGGTATTGGAGCATTTGGCGCAATGTTTTTGGCAGTGGTGCTTTTGCCGGATACAGGGGAATTACCTGTAATATCAACGCTCGGGTTGACGTAAATTAAACCACCTGAAAACGATGGGCTATTAAATAGGGTCATGGCCGCTGGGTTGCGACTGCCTTCAGAAGCGTTGTCTGCAACAACACCAGCCCCAGAAAATGCACGACCTAGTCCTGATGTTGAATACTCATTCAATTGAAAACCCGCAGCACTAGCGTTGGATGAAATTATTGCAACCGCCACTGCTAATGCTGAACGTGTAAACAGGTTTTTCTGGTTCATAACCAAAACCTCTTTGTTTAATTATTATTAACATGCTACTCAAGTAGCTGAGAGCGCGGGATTGTAGAGTTGATTTGCCAAAATGACAAATCAGACCAGTGTACGAAGTATAGGCCTGATACCGGAATATGTTGCAAGAATGTTTTTAAAATATAACCAATATGATTGCTAAATTGGGACTTGCTTAACAAAAAATAGACAATTAATGTTAATCATGTGTAAACGCGCAAACTTTTGGCGGGGCGAGATCAACAAATAGTGAGATAAATGATCGCAAGTAGCGCAAATACTGGTTATCGACAGCTAGAGCAACGTACAATTATTAGAAAGTTTTTATTGTTGGAGAAATAAAAAATGTCTGATGCGATTAACCGTTGTAACGCCGAAGAGACTGCTGCTTGCTGTTGTGTTGATGTAGGAACCGTTATTGATAACGAAGATTGTACAGCTTCTTTTCAGTGTGTTTTTTCCAGTAAAGAGGAAGCAGAACTGATGCTTAATACATTGACAGAAAAAGCTAAAGCAGTGGAATCTGATCCATGCGTTATACAGCATGAAATAGTTTCGGTTGATGGTGGAATGCAATTATCTGCCGATTTCATGTTTAGCTGTCAGGCAGAAGCTCTGATTTTTCAGCTAGGATTACGCTAATCTACCTTGAACAACGGTTTTTTCACGGTTTTATGATTTCAAACGAAGGCGAAACCGTTGTCAACGATTGTAAATAATACTCTTTTTTTATATTCCCGCACACATTTCCCAGTTAAGTTGTATAAATTATAAGTGACGTAAAGTTGCGCTTGCTCGCATTTTTTGTCTATTCCTGTTTGCTATTTACCAACATTGCGTTAACAATGCTCCATCAGGTCTGACCTCTTCTGAGGTGAGTAAATATTTTTAATCAATCAATTGATTTAATTAATAATTATTGTCAGGAGTTGCTATGGGTCGTTCTTCAACAAAAGTAACACAGCAAAAAGAACGTGTTGCTATTGTCAGCGGGTTGCGCATTCCTTTTGCGAAACAGGCAACTTTCTACCACGGTATTCCGGCTGTTGATTTAGGAAAAGCGGTCGTCAGTGAGCTGGTTATCAGGAGTGGTTTATCGCCTGAGAAGATCGACCAGTTGGTATTTGGGCAAGTTGTTCAAATGCCGGAAGCTCCGAATATTGCAAGGGAAATTGTTTTAGGTGCTGGTTTAAGTGTGAATACTGATGCCTATAGTGTTTCCCGTGCCTGTGCTACGAGTTTTCAGGCGATTGCAAATGTGGCTGAAAGTATTATGGCAGGTACAGTCAATGTGGGCATCGCAGGAGGAGCCGATTCTTCATCCGTTTTGCCAATTGGCGTAACCAAGACATTGGCCCGTACATTAGTCGACATGAATAAAGCCAAAACGTTATCTCAACGGTTAAGGCTAATCAGCCGATTGAAGTTACGTGATCTATTGCCTGTTTCTCCTGCTGTTGCTGAATATTCCACCGGCCTGAGAATGGGCGATACAGCGGAGCAGATGGCTAAAACCTATCATATCAGCCGTGAAGATCAGGACGCTCTGGCGCATCGTTCTCATGTATTGGCAGCCAAGGCTTGGGAACAAGGATTTTTACATGATGAAGTGGTAGCGCCACACTTCCCGCCATATCGGGATGCAATGGCTGAAGACAACAACATTCGCAAAAACTCAGTCTTGTCTTCTTATGCCAAATTGCGCCCGGCTTTTGATCGTAAACATGGCACCGTTACTGCTGCAAATAGTACGCCACTGACTGATGGCGCAGCAGCAGTTATGCTGATGCGCGAATCTGTTGCCAAAGAATTGGGAATGACTCCACTGGGGTATTTACGCAGTTATGCTTTTTCTGCGATTGATGTGTGGCAGGACATGTTGTTGGGGCCATCTTATGCGACGCCTTTGGCGTTGGATCGGGCCGGTATCACATTAAACGAACTCACCCTTATTGATATGCATGAAGCATTTGCTGCCCAGACATTGACGAATTTGAAAATGTTTGCCAGTGAAAAATTTGCCCGCGAAAAACTGGGGCGAGATCATGCAATTGGTGAAGTCGATATGGATAAATTCAACGTATTGGGGGGCTCGATTGCCTATGGGCATCCATTTGCTGCAACAGGAGCCAGAATGGTTACCCAAACGTTGAATGAATTGCGTCGCCGTGGGGGCGGGCTTGGGTTAACGACTGCCTGTGCTGCGGGTGGTTTGGGTGCAGCAATGGTATTGGAGGTGGAATAATGGCTCAGGCTGAGAAAGAAACTATCATGTCAACGGCGCAACCCACTCAATCAGTATTCAGCTTTTCGGTCAGGGACGATAAGGTAGGCATTGTCACCATTGATGTACCCGATGAGAAAGTTAACACGCTGAAAGCTGAATTTGTTGAACAGTTTTTAGTGATATTTGATAAAGCAAAACAAGTTTCCGGTTTGAAAGGATTAGTGATTGTGTCTGGCAAGCCGGATACTTTTATTGCGGGCGCAGATATCAGCATGATTGCAAACTCCCAAACTCAGGAGGAGGCGTCAGCGTTGGCTGAAAAAGGCCAAAAATTATTTACGCAGATCGCTAATTATTCCTTACCGATTGTAGCCGCGATCCACGGTGCTTGCCTGGGTGGTGGATTGGAATTTGCGCTGGCTTGCCATGCGCGTGTCTGCTCTTTGGATGAGAAGACGCGCCTTGGTTTGCCGGAAGTTCAGCTTGGGCTATTGCCAGGCTCCGGCGGAACCCAGCGCTTGCCTCGTCTGATCGGTGTCAGTGCTGCTTTGGATATGATACTGACAGGCCGTCAACTCAAAGCAAAACAGGCACAACGGCTTGGTGTTGTGGATGATGCCGTTCCTTTGGACATTTTGCTGGATGTTGCTGTGCAATACGTCAAGAAAGGGGCTGTCAAGCGTAAACCAATAGCGTGGTCACAGCGTATGTTGGCGAGTGCCTTGGGTAGGCCATTGCTGTTCCACATGGTACAGAAAAAAACACGAGAAAAAACCCACGGACATTATCCGGCACCAGAGAAAATCATCAATGTGATCCGTACTGGCTTGGAAAAAGGTTTAGATAAAGGTTTTCAAGCTGAAGCCAGAGCATTTGGCGAATTGGTAATGACGCAAGAATCAGCTGCGTTGCGGAGCCTGTTCTTTGCTTCAACCGCGTTAAAGAATGAAACTGGCTCTTCAGAGAAACCGGCTAAAATCAAACAAGTTGGGATCTTGGGTGGTGGTTTGATGGGCGGGGGGATTGCCAATGTCACGATAACGCGAGGAAAGCTTCCTGTCCGTATTAAGGATATCAGTGAAAAGGGCATCAATCAGGCACTAAAATATACATGGGATCTCCTTACCAAGCGGGTCAAACAGCGCCGTTTGTCACCCGGTGAACGTTCTCGTCAGATGTCTTTATTATCAGGCACCACGGATTACAGTGGATTTAAGCAAGCGGATATAGTTGTTGAGGCAGTGTTCGAAGATTTGGTATTAAAGCGCAAAATGGTTTCAGAAATTGAAAATAATACTAATCCTGACACTATTTTTGCTTCTAACACGTCTTCATTGCCAATCCATAAGATTGCTGAAATTGCAGCTCGGCCTGAGCAAGTTATAGGCCTGCACTATTTCAGCCCTGTCGACAAAATGCCGTTGGTCGAAGTTATTCCACACGCAGGAACAAGTGAAAAAACGGTTGCAACGGCAGTGGCTCTGGCCAAGAAGCAAGGAAAAACGGCAATTGTTGTTGGAGATAAAGCCGGTTTTTACGTCAACCGAATTTTGGCGCCATACATTAATGAAGCGGGTTACTGTCTGGTTGAAGGTGAGCCGATTGAACATATCGACAAGGCGTTGGTGGATTTCGGTTTCCCTATTGGCCCGATCAATTTATTGGACGAAGTGGGCATAGATGTAGGCACTAAGATCATTCCGATATTGGTAGAGCAATTGGGGGATCGATTTGTCGCACCAGAAATTTTGGAGACAATTTTAAAAGATGATCGCAAGGGTAAGAAAAATGGACGTGGTTTCTACTCTTACGCAGGTAAAAAGGGAATGTTCGCGTCATTTGGTAAGAAATCCAAACAAGTGGATGTATCCATTTATTCCTTATTAAAAATTAAGCCGGCTGTAAATGTATTACCGGCTGAAATTGCCCAACGTTGTGTGATGCTCATGTTGAATGAAGCTGTTCGTTGCCTGGATGAAGGAATTGTCAGAAGCCCGCGAGATGGCGATATTGGTGCTGTATTTGGCATCGGTTTCCCGCCATTCCTGGGGGGACCATTCCGTTATATGGATCAACTTGGCAGTGATAAAGTCGTAGAGATTTTACGTCGTCTGGAAGCAAAACACGGGGAGAGATTTGCACCTTGCGAGCTGTTAGTCCAACTGGCTGAACAGAAAAAGAAATTCTATGACTAACTGACTGTAGTTTATGTGTAGTTTATATATAGCTTATGGATTTCAAGTTGCAGCGTGACGGCAAGGAAACGGCTCCCCGAAAGCTTAACTGATTATCAAGCTTTCAGGGGAGTACAGGAGCCAATAGCCGTGGAGGGAGCCAGCAGTACGTGGTAATAGCTTGTAGGTAATCGCTCGTCGGTAATTAGTGCGTAGAGGAAAATAACGCGTAGAAAAACAGTGCGTGGAAAATGGCACATGGAAAAAACGAAATATGTTTTATTAAAATAGATAGTTGAAATAAATGATGCCGTTATAATCTGTTATCAGATTGTAACGGCTTTAATTTTTTTATGAGGATTCTGATTTTCTTCACAGAAGAAAATGATGATCTACTATTAAAATCAATAAGTTATTGTTATTTTTCTTTCTGGTTATAACATCCAGAATTATTGAAATAACTTCATTGTATAACTGTTAACCTATTGCTTGGCATGATGGTAAAAGTAATCATTTTATTTCTCGCTGTTTTAAAGGAAAATGCATTAGAGGAAAATACCGATTAGCCCTCACTAATATTTTTTCTATCAAAAAGCATTACGATAATATTATTTTCTTTCTATTATGAATGAGTGAAAACAATAGGCTATTCCAATAGTATCAGGCTGTATTTTATTGCATAAAAGCAGATAATGTCTTGAAAGACCTACGTCGTTTTTCAAATTGCTGCTTGGTTAGTTACGCTCACTGATCTCAGCCACATAGACCGCTATGTTTTCGGGGGAGGGGTGGTTTTCTTGCTGTTACGCTGTAATTTGAAATCCATTGGGAATAGATCGTATATAGAGGCAGATATTTAGGTCTGTTTTGACATCAACTAAACGGTGAATTATGTATATTTTTATTATGCGTCATGGTGAAGCTGCTTTAGATTCTCCCAGTGATGCAACACGAGAGCTGACTCCTCGGGGATGCCAAGAATCACAGAAAATGGCTCATTGGCTTTCGCAACAATCGCCTGATATTGATTGTGTTTTAGTCAGTCCTTACATCCGAGCAGAGCAAACTTTAAAGGCTGTTCGTGAGAATTTGGCATTGCCAGACAGTGAGCAAGTGTTAAATGAGTTAACGCCATCGGGTGATGTGGCGTTGGTCGCCAGTTATTTACAAGTTTTGGCGATGCAGGAACATAGCTCTGTGCTGGTGGTTTCCCACTTACCATTAGTTGGCTATTTGGTTTCTGAACTTGTCCCTGGGCAAATTCCCCCAATGTTTGCTACATCCAGTATTGCTTGTGTGGAACTGGATCATAAAACAGAGAAAGGTCGTCTTCTGTGGCAAACCTCTCCGGAACAGTTAACAGCGAACGATTAGTAGCAAATAGTAGAGAAAACCTGACGTCATACGAAAATAAATGAATGTTTTCCACCTTCAGTTTTGGTGAGTAGTGGATATATTTACTCGGCAAGCGTTGCCTTTTACTGGTGTAATTCGAGCAACTTCTTCATGGTGCTTATGCATGTATACCCTATTAACTCCAAGTTTCAAGGTGCACGTATTATCATCCCGCGACGCGGGATGATAATACGTGCACCTTGAAGTACGACGCGTATAGGTTAAGAATGGGTTGTTCATGCAAGTAAAAAAAGCGGTAGGTGTCTGAGGCTACCGCTCAGATTTTGAATGGTAGGAACCAAAAACATACTTATATGTATCAGTAGTATTAATTTAACCTAATGAAAATTAATAAAAATTTATCTTTCTGAGAGAGTGTGACAGGTGGAAATATGAGTATGAAGTGTTTACAAAATATTACTCATAATTCCCTAGCCACAGGCTGGATTTCTGTTAGAAGTGGAGAGGATTTTCATCAATTCTCAATAACATAGATAACTATGTGACTGAGTGCAGCGAGCTAAAGATAAAGCTTCGAAGATGATACGTGTATAACATCGGCTTGCAAGAATCAGTAAGTTCAAAGGTATTTAATTTTATAGGATTATATGGTTCACTACGGATTCCTTTTTTGTATTTAATTCTGTGAAAATATAAATCATTAGTGTTTTTGTTGAGTTAAATTATATTAGAGAGGGATTTATCATGAGATACAGTTATATACCTGATGAATTTTTTTCACTACCGATAAACGAGCAATATCAAAGATGTGCTCGTCCTTTTTCTGTTCAGTACGGTGGGTTTCTCTACTTTTTCGATGACCCCAAAGAACAAAAAAAGCGACCTCGATGCAACTTAATAGGATTTCATCCTTATTCTGAACCCCGTATTTTTAGAGGGGGTTATCCTGGTTACATAAATGCTGAAGATCTAAGTGCTCAACAATTGGCTGATATCTGTGCTGCTTATCTTGTGTGGGCATTTTCCATAAAAAGTTTTCGATTGCTGAGTAGTTTTTCGGGAGCAACGGGATTTGCGCAAGAGTTTGCGAATGCCATAGGACAGCCTGTTAAAGCAGCCACTGGCGAAGTATATCTGTATTGGTCTGAACAGACTCCAACTACTTATAACACACACACTTTCATTGAGAAGGAACCTAAGGTAGGACATCAGGAACGAAATTTTAATTGGTACGAACCAATAGGCAGACGGCGATTTCCAGAACCCAACACTTATCACTTTTATTGATTTATAGTTGTCGTATTTCAATTTGTACTTATGCTCTCTCGGAAGCGAAGAGAGCGTAAGTACTGGCAAATCACTAATTATTATTTCACCCTGGCTAATCGTTAAATTTATACTATACGCATTAAACTTGAAGATGCATGAGGGGATATAACTCATCTTGTTGATTTTTAATTATTAATTTAAAAATCAAAGCAGCGCCTTAAAGTTAAATGAATATACACCTAATCTCACGCCAAGAAATTATGCTCACTCCAAAATCCTCGTACTTTGATATATGATTTCTCTTTATATCATCGCTATTGGTATCTATTCCAATATCTAACTTCTCGTGAACGATAAAAAATATAATTAATATTATGATGAAATCATTATAATAAAGTAGGTAATTATTGTTATTAATTGATATTTAAAGAAATATGCAAAATTTTAAAAGCCCCAGAATAGAAAATAAATCAACGTCGGGTAAATTCATCCATTTCGACCAAAATAAGTAATGCAGCATTACCTCCCCATTCTTTAGGAGCTTGGTGGAAGGCGATAATATCAGGATGTTGGGCAAGCCATAATGGTGTTTGTTGCTTGAGGATATGTTTACCGTGCCCATGCATAACGCAGGCGCAGTATACGTGCTCACGGCGGCAGGCCGCAATTAAGGCGCCAATCTCTTGTTTGGCTTGCAGTTGTGTTAAGCCATGCAAATCCAGAAACAGTTCGGGAGGATAATCTCCACGACGCAATTTTTTCAATTCATAATGATTGGCCCCTTCTCTGATATAGCGGGTTGCCCCTTCTGTATCGAGATTGGGTTGGAATTCATCAGAAAAATAGTAACTGGCATCGACCTGTTCTTGCATTAGACGTTCAGAAGCAACGTGGCTAATTTTTTTTCTTTTTGGGGTGTGTAACACCGTATCGTGTACAATGCGGCGGGTTCCTGCCACTGACGTTCGGAATAGGCTAACGTCTTCTTCATTTAGTAGTAGATTTTTTTTCTTCATTACTCGGTTTTTTACTTACAAATTTTGGTAAGTGTACCCGATTTTTTGTAATTTTTCTTAGTGCTACAATCCTAGATTTCATTGGGGCATGATAATTCAGATATTTTGCCTGAAAATACGATGAAGTGTTCAATGCGCTAACCTACCAATCTTTGGGAGCAGAAACTTCTCTCACTATATGATACTTGTTTCTCACTACTTGCTCGTTTGCCACTGCATGTTCGTCTGGCTCCATTGTTTCACTTTTCTGACTGACAGCAATGCAGTCTCGATTATTTCCGGGATTGGCTCAGCCGCGCTGAACGTAGAAATGGCGAATAACTAAATGAATAAAAAGTAAAAAATTACTGATAGCATCAGAAGCTGCTGGAGCGCGCCCGCTGAAATCTTGAAGTGGCCCGAGATATTCTGCGTGTGTGTAACGCTAATGCAATTCCTCAGGCACTTCATTCTTTTTTCTTAAACGGAGCTGGGTTTTTTATACTTTCTGTCCAGTTTCAGTTAACCTGCAAACGGTGTTGCAGCTGGTCCTGAAACATTGGTTTGACAAATAAATAGCCCACCTGCTCCGGGTGCTTTGGCTGAGTATTCCACAGCTTCCTGAGAAAGACCGTACAGATGATGGGTAATATCCGGCAATTTTCTGCCTGCACTTGTGATAAACAGATGATCACCGTGAATACCGCCAAATGTACAACTTGTGACCGCTGGCGTGGATATCCGGACTTTCCCTATCAATTCCCCTGCGGAAGAGTAACGGTGTACTGAACCGCTGCCCATTAAAGCAAGCCAAATATTTCCTTCTTGATCAACAGCTAAACCGTTTGGTATTCCTTCACCTTTGGCGAATGCTTTAAAACAGCGACGGTTGTGGAGTGTTCCCTTATCGGAATCAAAATCGAAGATATCCACGGCCAGTGTGTGCGAATCAACATAATAGAAAGAAGTTCCATCAGGACTCCAGTCCAACCCATTGGAGAGGGTCACTTGGCTCAGTATGGTCGTGATTGTTCCATCAGGATCGATGCGATAGAGACTCCCTTGGCCTTCAATAACGTCACCGGAAGAGGTGAGAACATCATTACCGAGCGTACCAACCCACAACCTGCCTTGAGCGTCGCATTTTACATCATTCGCCCGTACTTTTTTTGGGTCTGCATCAAGCCGAGCAAATGGTGTGATGTGACCGTTATCATCCAGCGCTAAGATATCAATACCGGCAACAACAATAATTCCACCATCTTGGCGGGGAACAGCACCGCCGATATAGCGATTTAACGTCCAATGCCTGCTGATATACCAATCTTTATTGTTGTCCGACCGGGCTTCCTGCACGATACCATGTGCATTATCGCACCAGAGAAGACGTTCTCCTCTGGCATCCCATAGAGGCCCTTCCCCTATTGTGTTTTTGGCATCAATGGCCAGTGTTGCTTCCATATGAATATTCATGTGTATTTTTTCACCCAATTATTTATTGGGTGCCTCTGACGACGTTATTTATCACCCAGCGCACGATCTAGTTCATTACGCAAAACCGCCTGAAATGTTGCCAGATGTTTTGGCCCCATCAGATCGTAATGCCCGCCTGCTACCGGGATATAATTATTTGGCTGACGGGAAAAATCATCCCAGCGTTTGAGGTGAATTAGCCACTCTTCTTTTGATCCGCGAGGGGGATCAGCATAGAACACACTGATTGATTCAACATTACCCGTCGGCGCATATGAACGCCCCACATTCAATAATGATTGGGTTAGTGTGGCCCAGGCCTTGAATTTTTCTAAATCTAAATCCAGTTCTTGCAGGCGCTCAGATGACACGTTTTTCAGGATATATTCACAAGGATCTTGGTTCCCTGCGGCTGACCGGATTTCGGCTGGTAATTCATCTTTTTGTTCTCTGTCAACCAAGGAGAGGAAAAAGGCCAGTGTGGTGGCGATATCGGCTCCATCAACTGCGGCCATTTGATGCATCAGCAATGGCGCCATATCGATACTGCCAACAAAAGCCACGCGCTCCCCTTGTGCTTCAAGCCGCTTGGCAATTTCGAAAGCAACAGGGCTGCCATAAGAATATCCTGCGATGGCATACGGGCCGTGGGGCTGACGCGAGCGGATCCCTTCAAGATACACATTGATCAGCTCTTCAAATGACGTGAAATGATCCTCTCCCTCTTCAAGGCCACGGGCACGCAATGCGTAGAAAGGACGATCGTTGATGAAATATTTTGCAAGATTAACAAAAACCAGAATTTCACCAATGCCCGGATGGATGCAGAAAAGCGGTGTTTTATTGCCGGTGGTTTGAAGGGCAACCACCGGATCATAGCTGCCACTACCGTGAGAAGCTATGCGAGTCGCGAGGGTGCGTACTGTTGGATTCTGGATCAGTGTGACGATCGGGACATCTTTGATGTTGAATTGCTGCTGAATAGCTTGTTTCAGTTTGACGATATCGAGGGAAGTGCCTCCCACCTCGAAAAAGTTTTCTGTGGCGCTTATTTGAGTGGTGTCGAGACCAAATAGCTCGGCATAAATATTGGCAATTGTTTCTTCTGCTTCCCCGGCGGGTGGAGTATAACCCCCCGTCTGCTTATCACTCACTTGTTTGATGTAGCTTATTTCATCGGCAAACACACCCGTTTCCAGACGCTTGCGCATAATTGCCCGCTGTATTTTGCCCAGACTGGTTTTCTGAAAAGCGTCTGGCGGCAAAGGCAAAATGAGTGTAGGACGAAATCCCCAGAGCAGGATGGTGGTATTGCGGATAGCCGTGATCAATTGATATAGTCGATTCTCGTCGGAATGTGGAAATGAAGCTGAGAACGCAACAACAAGTTGCTCGGTATCGCTGCCCGCAGGCCGTGTCGGGAATGCTGCAACAAATGATTTTTCAATGCCGGAAAGCTGTTCAAGTGTAGTTTCAAGCTCATGGCTGAAATAGTTCACGCCGCTCACAATAATGCTGTCTTTATTTCTTCCGACCAGATTCAGACGCCCATTTTCGATCAGAGCAAGATCACCGGTGCGGAACCAGCCATCATCGGTGAATGCTTCCCGAGTTGCTTCTTCATTATTATAGTAACGAGTGAAGATCATCGGGCCGTGTAACTGTAGTTCTCCTACCTCACCGGCTTGTGTCAGGGGGATGTTTTCATTGGCAACACGCATTTTCAGGCCAAGAATCGGAAAACCCAGTGATCCAAACTCCTTATCTGCATCAATATCAGGGAATTCACATGAATAGATAGAGCCTGCACATGTTTCTGTCATGCCAAATCCAGGCCAGATGACATTGTTTGCCAGCCCGTAAGGAGCAAGATGTTGATGGAAATTTTTCCCTGTTTCAACCACCGTAGCTTCCCCGCCGGAAATGATTTGTCGCAAGCAGGAGAGATCAAACGATTTGTTTTGAAGTTCTAGAGCACTTATTCGCCCTGACTGCAATGCAGCATTAATTTGACCTAAAAGGAAATTGGGAGTGAAAGTCATCGCAACGCGATAATCGCTGATCAGGCGCAGAAACAGCAAAGGCTCAGCGAGAATGGTCGCAGGGGAAACATGGAGCTGTGTCGCACCGACAGATAAAGGCAATAAATGGGCTTCTGAAAAAGCAGCAACGTGGTCGAAAGAGATCCAGTTTAATGTGCTATCTTCCGCCGTCAGGCGCTGACGCTCATTTTTCCCTTCCATTGACGACAACAGATTCCCATGTGTCAGCACTACAACTTTTGAATTACCGGTCGAGCCGGAAGTCAGCATAAATACGGCAGGATCGTCAAGGTTGGCTTGATAGATTGTCTCATCCGGCATTGCCGTGCGTAGTTCATTCATATCAATGGCATCAGCGATCCCCATCAATTCTCTTTGCAATGTTTTGGTGGAGATTATCAATGGATTTCCGAGCAGAGAACTGACATGGTTAAGGTGTTTTTCCCAGCGTTCAGGATCATTACGAATTGGAAGAACAGGGCAGGGAACATATCCACCAAGAATACAAGCCCAGAAGGCGGGAGCAAAATCGTGAGCATGTTCGAGGATTAGAATAACGTGCATATTAGGTTTAGATGCATGAGCTCGCAATCCACCCAGTACCTGCTGTGTTTCTTTTAATAATTCGGGATAGGTAACCCATTTACTCTCGTTAGCTTTCTTACCGGAAATAAAACGGAGGCCAGAATGAGGATTTTGCTGTACTGCTCGCAATAAGAGGTCACTGATAGAAGTGGCAGTTGGGGCAGGGTGAACGGTAGATTCATTTGGTGTGCTATATATTGTATTTACAGACATGCTTGATATTCCATTCTTATTAGAAAGTACGAAATAGACTTTCTAGGTTTATTTCTTTGATTTTCCAAATTCCAAGTTTCAGCTCTATCGCTATGCCTACATCCTCAGCCATAGAGGTAATTATGTAACTTGGGATTTGCTTACTTGCTGCTGTGTTGTCATTTGACGTGTATTAAGAGGAGGGCATATACGGACTTTTGTAGTTTTACCATACACAGCTTTAATTGATAAAATAAAACCATATCAACCTCTTAAGATATAATATTAATTGATAACCCCACTATAATTACTAGAACACACTGATTCCTGTTACAGAAACCCATGCCCTTAAATAAAAATCTCCCCAGATAACTTTGAATATTCATCGCAGTAAATAGCCAATTCATGAATTGACTAAAAACCCAGGCTTTCCCATTCTATTTGGATAGTTAAATCGATAGGTAAGTAAATATTTAATAATTTAATAATTTAATAATTTAATGATTGTAATTATTTTCATTTTTTATTAATTTTGTAACAAAAAATAAAAGATAGAAATAATGATAAGAGTAAAAATAGAAAGCATTTTTTCTGGATCGGAAAAACCCGCTGATAAGGCCATGATAACATTTATCAGTTGTGAATATTCTTTATAATGGAAGTGATGCACTTCTCGCCATTGAAGATATTTTGTTTGTATTTTCATGATGTTAGTAAACGTGAAAATTAACCTGACTTTATTCCGAAAAGAAGCACTTGAATCGACACATGATTCAATTCATATTGAATGGCATTATTTGCCACCATTCCGTCTTAACCTCAATCCAGTTTAACACGTATGAAAATACATAAATGAGCATATGCTGACAATATATATTTTGCGAGAATTTACACATTCTGTTAGGCTGCCTATCGTTTTTTAATACCCTTATTCGAGAAAAGCGAACTTGTTTATTCATTAATTAAATGATTACTTTCAAATTTTAAAACCTGCTTTTTAAAATTAATTTAATATGATCCTCTAATACATAATCGTATTTAGATGCTCTCTAATTTAAAGTAATGTGTTGTTAACATAAATCGGCTTAAACTTGGCTTATTCTCTTTATAATATTTTGATAAGGAAAAATAATGTTAGTGGAAATGATCATGGCGTATCGTAAATCTGCTGCACTGTTTGCTTTCGTTGAAAGCAAAGCTCCTTTATATTTAAGCAATGAAAATGGGAAAACTGCGGAACAACTTGCCCAATTATGCTCAGTTTCTCAGGAAAGATTTTCTCGGCTATTAGATTACCTGCACTCACTTAATGTATTAATAAAAAAGGAAGATAAATTTTACCTTACTGAGCAGTGCGCATCACTCGGTGATCAAAATAGCTTTGAAACATTAAATATAAAATTCGAATTAAATCCAGCCAATTGGAACGCTTGGTCACAATACTACACATCCCTAAATGAGATGAACGAAAAATCAGCTTTTGAACTTAGCCATCATGAACCATTCTTTGGTTATGTTAGCCATGAACATAATAAGGCACTTAAAGTAGCTTTTGACGATTTGATGTCAAAAGCCACTGATATAATGAGCGAGCATATTATTGAAAATATGCCGCTGGATGGGATTTATTCAATCATGGATATCGGCGGAGGCCAGGGCGCTTTAGCAAAAGATATAAAGAAGCACTATCCACACATTCAATGTCATGTTATGGATCTATATGATTTTGATAGAAAAGAATCAGAAGGTGTGGCCTTTATCAAGGGGGATTTCTTTTCCACTATTCCAGCAGAATATGATGCTTATTGCATGAAAAATGTTTTGCATAATTGGCCAGATAATAAATCTGTTGAGATTTTGAGTAATATTCATCAAGCAATGCGAAAAGATTCTGTTTTATATATTATCGAGATGGTTAAAGAACCCGGTGATGCAGATTCAGAATCGTTTGACTTATATATGGATATTGCTGTATCAGGAAAATCCCGGAGTCAACCCGCATTTGAATCAATAGCAGAGCAGGCCGGGCTTTTTATCACAAACACATACAAGATGAAGTTTTCTCTGACAGGAAGTAGCCAGTATATTATTGAAATGAAAAAATAAACTAATCTGAATTTCGTTCAAGAAAGACAAAAAATCAAGTGCCTGAGACACTATCAAAATTTTCGCTTAGAAAAAAATTAGTGGATAATCTCAGGCGATGAGGGTCATAGAAGCTATGGTTTGAAGAAATATTTTTTGTAAATATTGTTTTAAAAAACAAGCTATTCACGAAATGATTTGACAATCATGTCTGGTTATAAAATAAATGTATATACAACATGAGGATTCGATATTAATAAGAACAAATAACAGGATGACAATAATGTCGATTGAACTGAAAGAAACCGATGTTATCTGGCGCAATGCCAGACTTGCCACAATGAACCCTGCCATTAGCCGCATTAATGGTAAAAATAATTACAGCATGTTAGAGCAACATGATTTAATCACTCGGAATGAAAAGATCTTAGCCATTTTACCGACGGGAAGTGTCTCAACGGGCCAATGTAAAATCATTGATGTAGAAAAACGGTTAATCACTCCTGGATTAATCGATTGCCACACTCATTTAGTTTTTGGAGGTAATCGGGCATCTGAATGGGAACAGCGCTTAAATGGCGTCTCCTATGAAGAAATTAGCGCACAGGGTGGAGGTATTAATTTTACTGTTAATGCAACCCGTAATAGTTCAGCCCAACAATTGGAAATTGCTGCACAAAAACGCCTTAATGCTTTGATGGCCGAAGGTGTGACAACAATCGAAATGAAGTCGGGTTATGGCTTGGATCTGGCGAATGAAGAAAAACAGTTGAATGTTGTGCGGGCATTGGCACAGAAAAACCCCATCGAAATCAGCCCGACACTACTTTCTGCCCATGCGACCCCCCCTGAATATAAACATGATCCTGATGCCTATATTGATTTAGTTTGTAATATTATCCTCCCTGCTCTTTGGCAAAAGCAGCTATTTGAATCCGTAGATGTGTTTTGTGAAACCGTCGGTTTTAATCTCAATCAAACCAAGCGCTTGTTTGATGCAGCAAAACGTTTGGGAATTCCCGTAAAAGGCCATGTTGAACAGCTCTCTAATTTAGGCGGAAGTGAACTGGTTGCTGAATATCAGGGCTTGTCAGTGGATCACATTGAATATCTGGATGAAAAGGGAATTAAAGCCATTAGCGATAGTGGGACGGTTGCCGTGTTACTGCCGGGGGCATTTTATTTCTTGCGGGAAACCAAACGCCCGCCTGTCGAGTTATTGCGTCAATACGGGATCCCAATGGCGATTTCGACGGATTTCAATCCGGGAACCAGTCCTTTTACTTCCCTGCGTCTGATTATGAACATGGCCTGTGTGCAGTTTGGTTTAACACCAGAGGAAGCGTGGCAGGGGGTAACTATCCATGCCGCGCGAGCATTAGGTCGGGGAGATAGCCACGGCCAATTGGCAGCAGGTTATATGGCTGATTTTATTGTTTGGGATGCTGAAAACCCGGTTGATATTTTATACGAATTGGGGCACAACCCACTGGTTCATCGTATTTATCGCGGTGAAATGACATGTCATGCTCATCTAAATAACATTAATTAAGTGGCAAGGAATAGAACATGAATTTATGGCATCCGATATCAGAAAATATCTGGCAAGGGCGCAATGATCTTGCAGAAGCAGATAATGCCTTGCGTGTGTTCCAAGTAATACAGCAACCCGCCCGTTTCCCTCCGGAAGAATATCCTCACCATATTGCTTTGTTGGGATTTGAATGCGATGAAGGCGTAAAGCTCAACCAAGGCCGTCCGGGAGCAAAGTTAGGGCCTGATTATTTGCGTCAGTCATTGGCTAATTTGGCTAGCTATGATGGTCATGATCGACTGGTTGACTTGGGTAATATTCGCGCGAACCCGGAGAAATTGAGTGAAGCGCAAGGTGCCCTCAGTGATGCGGTTTATCAATGCCAGCAGCAAAAGATGAAGACACTCATTTTTGGTGGAGGGCATGAAACGGCATTTGCCCATGGCATGGGAGTTTATCGTGCATTTCCGACCCAGCGCGTCGGCATTATCAACTTTGATGCCCACTTGGATCTGAGAAATTCGCCGCAACCCACATCCGGTACTCCATTTCGCCAGCTTGCCCATTATTGCCAGCAGCAACAGCGCTTATTTAATTACACTTGTGTTGGGGCGAGCTTGGCTTCGAATACCCAAGCATTGTTGGATGAGGCCAATCACCTTGATGTCACCATTATTTGGGATACACATTGCGTCGAGCCCATGCTGGACAAAGTTCAGCAGCAATTACAAGATATCATCAATCAAGTCGATATTATTTATATGACCATTGACTTGGATGTGTTGCCAATTTGGCAAATGCCCGCAGTGTCAGCGCCTGCGGCGTTAGGGGTTCCACTAGACCGACTCTTGCCATTAATTCAGCTTATTTGTCAGAGCAAAAAGTTGCAGGCTGTAGATCTGGTCGAACTTAATCCTTTGCATGATATTCAGGGAATGGGAGGAAAAGCAGCAGCTCGCCTTGCATGGCAGTTGGTGCACTGGTGGAATGGATAATCTGGTGGGATGGATAAAACGTTGAGGGAAGTAATTGTGACAGCCGATTTACCAGAGACAGTTGCCAAACCGGCACCTTTGTATGCCAAGCTCAAACAAGCGATTATTGAGAAGATCTATACAGGGGAATGGAAACCGCATGATCGGGTTCCTTCGGAAGCGGAGTTGGTCAAACAATTTCATTGCAGCCGCATGACGGCCAACAGGGCATTACGTGAACTTACGGCTGAAGGTTTTTTGTTCCGCCTGCAAGGTGTCGGTTCGTTTGTTTCTGAGCCAAAGGGACAATCCGCTTTGTTTGAAATCCACAGTATCGCAGATGAAATTACTTCACGCTCCCATCAGCATAGCTGCAAGGTGCTGAAACTATCTGAAGTGGAAGCCAATATAACGCAGGCAGCGGAATTTGGCATTGCGGTGGGTACACCAATCTATCATTCGATTATTGTTCACTATGAGAACGAGGTACCTGTGCAAATTGAAGATCGCTATGTCAATGCGCAGGCAGCACCGGAATATTTGCAGCAAGATTTCAGCCAGCAAACTGCCCATGATTATTTATCAAAAGTAGCGCCTTTGACAGAAGGCGAACATATTGTTGAAGCTGTTGCGGGAGATATTCGCTCTTGCCGGTTACTGCAAATTGAGGCCAATACGCCGTGTTTGCTAATCAGTCGCCGAACTTGGTCGAAAGCGTTTATTGTTTCCAGCGCGAAATTATTATTTCCCGGGCAGCGATATAAATTAAAGGGACATTTTAGCTCTTGAGCTGCCTGACAGGACAAAAAACCTCTTTTTTCTTCTTGGATAAAAGAGGTTTTTTATTAATCATTGTGAAAATAATGTAAATCAAATGTGACTCTAAACACAAAACCAGTAAAAATATTAGCCTGAGCATTATAGAATAAATCGTTATCATCTTATTGATATGTATAGTGAATGATAACACCCTCCAAATGATCAACTTTACCTGAGTCACATTTTTGCCTATTGAATATACATGTATATACAACTATACAATTAGAAAAATTCATAACAACAAAATAGGTAAAACCGTGACGATACAAAATAATAAATTCCGCAACGTCATCATTCGAGCTCCCCGAGGAACACAACTCACAGCAAAAAGTTGGCTGACAGAAGCACCACTCCGTATGCTCATGAATAATCTTGATCCTGATGTTGCCGAGAATCCGAATGAACTGGTTGTTTATGGTGGGATAGGCCGTGCAGCCAGGAACTGGGAATGTTATGAGAAAATCGTTGAGAGTTTAAAAAATCTGGAAAATGACGAAACTCTGCTGGTGCAATCAGGGAAACCTGTAGGCGTTTTCAAAACACATGAAAACGCACCACGTGTTTTAATTGCCAACTCAAATCTAGTTCCTCACTGGGCAACGTGGGAACATTTTAATGAACTGGATGCCAAGGGACTGGCAATGTATGGCCAGATGACAGCCGGTAGCTGGATCTACATTGGTAGTCAGGGCATTGTTCAGGGAACTTACGAAACTTTTGTGGAAGCAGGCCGCCAACATTACAACGGCAACTTGGCTGGGCGCTGGGTTCTGACCGCTGGCTTGGGTGGCATGGGAGGCGCTCAACCATTGGCCGCAACGTTGGCGGGGGCGACTTCATTGACCATTGAATGCCAGCAAAGCCGTATTGATTTCCGTCTGCGTACGAAATATGTGGATGAACAGGCGACTGACCTTGATGATGCCCTGTCGCGCATTGAACGCTATACCCAAGAGGGCAAAGCAATATCAATCGCATTATGTGGTAATGCGGCAGAGATTTTGCCTGAACTGGTTCGTCGTGGTGTCCGCCCTGATATGGTGACAGACCAAACCAGTGCTCACGATCCTTTACATGGTTATTTACCGGCAGGCTGGACATGGGAAGAGTATTGCCGCCGTGCCGAAATTGAACCTGACGTCGTGATTCAAGCGGCTAAAGCTTCAATGGCTGTGCATGTTGAAGCTATGCTGGCTTTCCAAAAACAAGGCATACCTACTTTCGATTATGGTAATAACATTCGCCAAATGGCGAAAGAATCAGGTGTTGAACACGCATTTGATTTCCCCGGTTTTGTCCCTGCTTATATTCGTCCCCTGTTTTGTCGTGGCATCGGGCCATTCCGCTGGGCTGCTCTTTCCGGCTCACCGGAAGATATCTATAAAACTGATGCCAAAGTCAAAGAGCTGTTACCCGATGACACCCATTTACACCGCTGGCTGGATATGGCGAGAGCGCGCATCAGCTTCCAAGGCCTGCCTGCGCGTATTTGCTGGGTAGGATTAGGAGATCGCGCAAAATTGGGATTGGCATTCAACGAAATGGTACGTAGCGGGGAACTGTCCGCACCGATCGTGATTGGTCGTGATCATTTGGATTCCGGCTCGGTTGCCAGTCCTAACCGTGAAACGGAATCTATGCAAGATGGCTCCGATGCGGTTTCTGATTGGCCATTACTTAATGCGTTGCTGAATACCGCCAGTGGCGCGACATGGGTTTCCCTGCACCACGGTGGCGGTGTTGGCATGGGCTTTTCACAGCATTCCGGCATGGTGATTGTTTGTGACGGTACTGATGAAGCCGCGGAGAGAATTGCCCGTGTTTTGCATAACGATCCGGCAACGGGAGTTATGCGCCATGCTGATGCCGGTTATGAGCTGGCTATCCAATGTGCAAAAGAGCAGGGACTTAACCTGCCAATGATTAATGAAAAATAAGGAGTGTCATTGATATGAAAAATATAACTATCCGTCCCGGAAAAATGACGCTTGAAGAATTACGCCATATTTACCAGCATCCTGTTCACATCCGTCTGGACGAGCAATGCTTCCCCGCGATTGAAAACAGTGTTGCATGCGTTAATCGCATCATCAGTGAAAACCGAACTGCTTATGGCATTAATACCGGCTTTGGTTTGTTGGCGAATACCCGTATTGCAGAACAAGATTTGGAAGAGTTGCAGCGTTCTATAGTTATGTCGCACGCAGCAGGGGTGGGAGAGCCTTTGGCGGACGAAATCGTCCGATTGATTATGGTATTGAAGGTTAACAGCCTAGCCCGGGGTTATTCTGGCATTCGTCTGGAAGTTATTCAGGGATTGGTTGCTTTGGTTAATGCAGAAGTTTATCCCTGCATTCCAAGTAAAGGCTCGGTCGGCGCTTCTGGGGATTTGGCACCATTGGCACATATGAGCTTATTATTGCTGGGTGAAGGAAAAGCCCGTTATCGTGGTGAATGGCTGCCGGCAAAAGAAGCGCTGGAGAAAGCAGGACTCAAGCCTATCACGCTTGTAGCAAAAGAAGGTCTGGCATTACTCAATGGAACACAAACCTCAACCGCTTTTGCCTTGAAAGGGCTTTTTGCCGCGGAAGACTTGATTGCATCAGCCATTATTTGTGGTGCAATGTCAGTTGAGGCCGCACTAGGCTCCCGCAAGCCATTTGATGCACGTATCCATGAAGCGCGTGGTCAAAAAGGCCAAATTGATGTAGCTACTCTTTACCGTTTGGTATTGGAAGAACAAAGTGGTATCTCTGAATCCCACAAAAACTGCGCGAAAGTTCAAGATCCTTATTCATTGCGTTGCCAGCCACAAGTGATGGGCGCATGCTTAACTCAAATCCGTCACGCGGCTGACGTGATTATGGTTGAAGCTAATGCGGTTTCTGATAACCCGCTGGTATTTGCGGAAGAAGATGAAGTGATCTCTGGCGGCAATTTCCATGCTGAACCCGTTGCCATGGCATCGGATAATCTGGCTATTGCGCTGGCAGAAATAGGATCTTTGTCAGAGCGTCGCATTGCTTTGTTGATGGACAGCAACATGTCCCAGTTGCCGCCATTCTTGGTTGAAAACAGCGGTGTAAACTCCGGTTTTATGATTGCACAGGTGACTGCGGCAGCGCTGGCAAGTGAAAACAAAGCGTTGTCACATCCTTCCAGTGTTGACAGCTTGCCAACCTCTGCCAATCAGGAAGATCATGTTTCCATGGCACCAGCCGCAGGTCGCCGCTTATGGGAAATGGCTGATAATGTGCGTGGCATCTTGGCAATTGAGTGGTTAACGGCTTGTCAGGGCATGGATTTCCGGCATGGGTTGCAAAGTAGCCCGATACTGGAAAAAGCACGTCATATCTTGCGTGAGAAAGTGGCGTATTATGATAAAGACCGCTTTTTTGCGCCGGATATTGATGATGCCATTCAACTGCTGGCTAAGCAGCAACTTTCTGCGTTGTTGCCTGCCGGGAAAATTTTAGCAAACTAAAGTACAATCACATCGTTTTTGGCCGGGTAAAACCGGCCTTATCGTAACATTTATCTTTCTCAATCTAATAATAAAAGACATAAGGATAAATCATGCAAGACACTTCACAACTTAAGCGAGGCTTAAGTGTTCGACATATTCGGTTTATGGCACTGGGATCGGCAATTGGCACGGGGCTTTTTTATGGTTCAGCGAGCGCGATACAGGCCGCAGGGCCGGCAGTATTACTGGCTTATGCGATTGGCGGCGCGGCGGTTTTCATGGTCATGCGCGCATTGGGGGAGATGGCTGTTCATCGTTCCGCACCCGGATCGTTCTCCTATTATGCAACCCATTACTTAGGGCCTCTGGCGGGTTTTATGACCGGCTGGACTTACGTTTTTGAAATGCTGGTCGTTTGCCTTGCTGATGTCACCGCATTCGGCATTTATATGAAACTTTGGTTTCCCCATGTTGAACAATGGATTTGGGTGCTCAGCATTGTCTTCTTCATTGGCGCGATCAATCTATGTAATGTCAAAGTTTTTGGTGAGATGGAGTTCTGGCTTTCCATCATCAAGGTTATTGCGATTATTGCCATGATTGTCGGCGGTTTTTTCCTTATGATGAAAGGCTTTGGTCAGGAAGCCGAAAGTGTCACGGGGCTGTCAAACTTATGGGAACACGGCGGATTTATGCCGAACGGCATTGCAGGGATAATTGCTTCGTTTACGGTAGTTATGTTTGCATTTGGCGGTATTGAAGTCATTGGTATTACGGCCAGTGAAGCCAAAAACCCGGAAAAATCTATCCCCAAAGCAATTAACGCAGTTCCATTCCGTATTTTGCTATTTTATGTTCTGACGCTATTCGTTTTGATGTGTATCTATCCGTGGAATCAAGTCGGTCAAAATGGCAGCCCATTTGTGCAGATATTCTCCAGTTTGGGAATTGATTCAGCAGCGAATATTTTAAATATTGTGGTAATCACCGCGGCAATTTCTGCGATCAATAGTGATATTTTTGGTGCAGGGCGAATGATGTATGGTATGGCACAGGAAAAACAGGCACCCGCCGCTTTTTCTCAGCTCACTAAAAATGGAGTACCGTGGGTTACGGTTATGGTGATGTCAGGGATCTTATTGCTTGGCGTCGTTTTGAATTACTTATGGCCAGAACAAATTTTCTTCATCATCGCTTCTGTAGCAACATTTGCAACCGTTTGGGTATGGTTGATGATTCTTCTGGCACAGTACACGATGCGCCGTAAAATGCCAGCAGAAGAAGCCAAAAACCTTAAATTCCCTGTTCCACTGTGGCCTGTTGCTCCCCTTCTGACGATTGCATTTATGGCATTTGTTATTGCTGTCTTGGGATATTTCCCCAAGACCCGGGCTGCATTGTATGTAGGGGGAATATGGATAGCATTACTGACCATCAGCTATTATTTATGGGTGAAAAAAACAGTCAATCGCTAGCCATTTCGCTGCCACCCTATATCCACATAGGGTGGTTTTTACCTTCCTCTCTGTATATTTTATTTTCAATAGTTTCATTTTTCCCAAGGCGACTTCTTTCTTAATTCGATGTTTTGTTAATACAATTTCGTCCTAAGACAATTCTTGTGCTAAGAAAGCTGATTTGTGTTCGGGATCATGGCAAACTAACGCGTTGTTATATCTTTTTTGTTGTTTGGAGGTGTTTTTTGGATAAGATCTTAGCGGATGAAGCTGTTGCTGAACTGCATACCATTCTGGATGTGTTGCGTTGGTCGACCAGCCGTTTTAACGAAGCGAATATCTATTGCGGGCATACTACATGTCACCCGTGGGATGAAGCTTTGCAATTAGTTCTTCCTACATTGCATTTGCCCTTGGATATTCCAGATTCAATGATGGCTTCGCGTCTGACACCAACTGAGCGCCAGCGCGTCGTAGAACTTGTCTTGCGTCGTGTTAATGATCGCGTTCCTGTTGCTTACCTGATAAATCGTGCTTGGTTCTGCGGCCATGAATTTTATGTCGATGAGCGAGTTTTGATCCCGCGCTCACTGGTTAACGATTTGATTGACAAAAAATTTGAGGGGTTGATCTCACATCAGCCATCGACAATTTTGGATCTTTGTACGGGAAGCGGCTGTATTGCAATTGCCTGCGCCCATGCATTCCCAGAAGCTGAAGTGGATGCTGTTGATATTTCTCCAGATGCTTTGGCTGTGACAGAAATAAATATAGAAAATCATAAAGTTTCCCAGCGTGTCATCCCGATTCGTTCCGATCTATTCCGTGATATGCCACCGGTGAAATACGACATCATTGTGACTAACCCTCCTTATGTGGATGAGGAAGACATCAATGACTTGCCTACAGAATATCACCATGAACCAGAGCTAGCTATGGCAGCAGGCGTTGATGGATTAGCGTTGGCGCGCCGTATTATTGCAACCGCCCCTGATTTCCTGACGGAAAATGGAATCTTGGTATGTGAAGTCGGTAACAGTATGGTGCATCTGATTGAGCAATATCCTGAAGTCCCATTCAAATGGATAGAATTCGATCATAACTATGGTGATGGTGTTTTTGTATTGACTCGTCAGCAACTTGTTGAAAATCATAAATACTTCCAGCAGTTCAAAGATTAATATTTTTTCATACCACTCAATGGTTAAAGCAGAAGTTTTATGACACGAAAGTCAAATAAAATTGCTGAAATAAGATAGGCTTTAATCATTGGGTGAGTTATTGTTATTCGATCTTATTTTTCAACACATAAATAATGATGGCAGGGTAAGAATGGCTGGGAATAGTATTGGGCAGTTTTTTCGTGTCACCACATTTGGTGAATCTCACGGAGTTGCATTGGGATGCATTGTCGATGGTGTTCCACCGGGCATTGCGATTACAGAAGCTGATTTACAAATCGACTTAGACAGGCGTCGTCCGGGAACCTCCCGCTATACGACACAGCGCCGTGAACCTGATCAGGTTCGCATTCTTTCTGGTGTTTTTGAAGGTATGACAACGGGAACCAGCATTGGCCTGATGATTGAAAACACCGATCAGCGTTCACAAGATTACAGTGCAATCAAAGATGTTTTCCGCCCAGGCCATGCCGATTATACCTATGAACAGAAATATGGATTGCGTGATTATCGTGGTGGTGGACGTTCATCTGCCCGTGAAACAGCCATGCGTGTCGCTGCGGGAGCAATTGCCAAAAAATATTTGTTTGAAAAACATGGCATTCTGATCCGCGCGTGTCTGACCCAGATGGGAAATATCCATTGCGAATTGAAAGATTGGGATCTTGTTGAACAAAATCCATTTTTTTGCCCAGATGCGAGCAAGCTGACCAAACTGGATGAATTGTTGCGTTCACTGAAAAAAGAGGGCGACTCCATTGGCGCGAAAGTGACTGTCGTTGCGGAAAATGTACCAGCAGGATTGGGTGAGCCAGTTTTTGACCGTCTAGATGCAGATATTGCCCACGCCTTGATGAGCATCAATGCGGTGAAAGGAGTTGAGATCGGAGAGGGTTTTGGCGTAGTCAATTTACGTGGCAGCGAAAACCGGGATGAAATCACAGCACAGGGATTCACCAGTAACCATGCTGGCGGTATTTTAGGTGGGATCAGCAGTAGCCAGCCGATTGTGGCACATATTGCCTTGAAACCGACATCCAGCATTATGGTTTCCGGCAAAACCATCAACCGCGAAGGGGAAGAAGTGGATATGGTGACCCGGGGTCGACACGATCCATGTGTTGGCATTCGTGCTGTACCTATCGCAGAAGCAATGATGGCGATTGTGTTGATGGATCATTTACTTCGTCAGAGAGCGCAATGTGCTGATGTGGCGCCACCACTTCCACAATGGTAAATCAGGTTTGGATACTTGACCGAATCTCTGCTTAATGCTGAAAAGCAGCAGGGTCCTGAGAGATAATATGGTCTTGAGAAATAACATAGTGTTGAATAAATCATTTTTCCTATAACAAACCATTGGTGTAATGAATAATGGAATGGACGTCATTGGGTTTGGAAATTTACTGTATTCTCTTTTTGGTAGCGGTGATTGCAGGATTTATTGATTCGATTGCAGGTGGGGGAGGGTTATTGACCATTCCGGCCTTGTTATCGGTAGGTATTCCTCCTGTCCAGACATTGGCGACTAATAAACTACAATCGGTCGGTAGCTCGCTCTCAGCCAGTCTTTACTTTATTCGCCGTGGGATCGTGGATTGGCGATCCCAGCGTTTTGCGATTGTGATGACATTTATCGGTGCCATGTCGGGGGCTTTGCTGGTCCAATTTGTATCACCGGACTTTCTGCGTTACTTATTGCCGATATTAGTGATGATCATCGGTCTTTATTTTCTGCTGATGCCCGGGATTGGAGTCGAAGATCGGCTACATCGGATTGGACCAATCGCATTTGGTTGCTTTGCTGGATGCGGAATTGGTTTCTATGATGGGGTATTCGGCCCGGGGGCGGGATCATTTTTCGCGCTGTCTTATGTCATACTTTGTGGTTACAATTTGGCAAAAGGGACAGCCCATGCCAAGGTATTAAACTTCGCATCCAACACCGGCGCTTTGACGTTCTTTATTCTTAGCGGGCAAGTCCTATGGTTAGTAGGAATTATGATGCTGATAGGGCAAATGATTGGTGCGCGGTTTGGGGCCAGTTTGGTACTGAGTAAAGGGCAAAAACTTATCCGCCCGATGTTGGTAACAATTTCTTTTTTGATGAGCATCAAACTTCTCTATGACCAGCACGGAGATACTATCCGTTCTTGGCTGGCATTTTATTTTTAATTTTAGGATTTTGCACTAACACATGATTGCACATCATTATCAACAACTGATTGAAATTTTTGATAATTGCTTTAGCGATGATTGTAATACCCGTTTAATAAAAGGTGATGATGAGCCGATTTATCTGCCGGCAGATAGTGACGTGGGCTACAACAGAATTGTATTTGCCCACGGCTTTTATGCAAGTGGATTACATGAAATCTCGCATTGGTGCATTGCGGGTACAGAGCGCCGCAAATTGGTTGATTTCGGTTACTGGTACTGTCCTGATGGGCGTGATGCTCAAACACAGGCAGAGTTTGAAAAAGTAGAAATTAAACCACAATCATTGGAATGGTTGTTTTGTGTAGCGGCAGGCTTTCCGTTTAATGTCAGTTGTGACAATCTGGAAGGAAATTTTGAACCGGATCGCATTACTTTTCATCGAAAAGTCCATGCACAAATCATGCAATACCTTGAAAATGGAATACCCACACGTGCAGCGCGCTTTATTCAAGCTCTGCAATCGTTTTACAATACGCCTCCATTAAAAGCAGAACATTTTCCTTATCCGGAAGATACGTTTGCTAATTGAAATTGATTTTGAGGAAACACAATGCTCGCAGAGTTTGAAACACGCATTCTGGCACAAATTGATGATATGGTTGAACATGCCAGTGATGATGAATTATTTGCTGGTGGATACCTACGCGGGCATTTGACACTTGCGGTTGCTGAATTAGAGCAGGAAGGCGCAACGACAGCCCAACAGCTCCATCAGCGTGTAGAAGAAAGTGTTAATAAAGCAATCAAGGCAGGTGAGTTAACTCCACCAGATCAAGTGCTGGTTTTGGCAACATGGCAAAAATTGTTGGGTAACGCAACAGCCTGATTGACTGTGGTAGATACAATATTTTTTTAGGGCTATTTATATAGCCCTTTATTTTTTATTTTACGCAATTGCTTACTCATGATTACAAAAAAGTTCGTAATGGTTCTCAAAAATTAGAATAACTCACAAGAGCTCGATGTTTATTGATCTTTTTATAGTAAAAATGCAGTAAAGTTACATGGTAATTAAACCTATATAACATATGATTAAGTTCAATAATTTCGATTCAAATTATATGTCAAATAATTTTAGCATTAGTTCATTTGGTTTTATTGGGCTAAACATTAAAGAATTAAATGCCACTTGTTTTTATTTTTTGGGATTTTTTTCTATAAGATGTTAATGTAATATATGAAATGTTAATTTATCGGTTTAAAATAAATATGTTTTTTCTTTTAATGACAGTATTAGTGGAATGGCTGATGATTTAAATAACCTTTAATGATAAGTTGAGACAAATAAATAGAGTGCAATTAAAAATTGTATTTACTTGAGTAAGTAATAAGCTCAGATTATGCAGTAGGAGGCTATGCATAATGGATTTTAAGTGGCATCGCAGCCAGCAGAAGTACAACGTGAAAGGCGGTGGATATAGAGATCATAGAGCCAATACAAATATATTAAAGGGAAAGATTAGTTATTCTTAGCGAAGTTAAAATTGGAATGGGATCCTTCAGGAGAAGATGAGATGAAGCAGGAAAGCAATTCTGCCCAAGGTGAATATGGATATTATGCAGTCAGTGAACAAGTGCTTTTGTTGCCTGCTACTACTAATTCCAATTACTTAATAAGAGATGGAAAAAAAGAGATGATTACGACACTAGAAAAAAGAATTGAAAACTTGGAGTCAGATGTCACACAAATAAAAGTAGATGTTGCTGTCATAAAATCGAACTATGCAACAAAATCAGATATTGAAACGATTAATACTCAGGTTCATAAAGAAATTTCCTCCATTCGTGGAGATATGGCATTACGTGATGATACGGGGTCAATGCGTAATGAAATGTCATCCATGCGTAACGAGATGGCACTGAAGAATGATATCGTATTAATCCATGATGACATGGGGTCAATGCGTAATGATATATCGTCGATACGTAACGAGATGGCACTGAAGAATGATATCGTATTAATCCATGATGACATGGGGTCAATGCGTAATGATATATCGTCGATACGTAACGAGATGGCATTGAAAAGTGATATCGTGTTAATCCATGATGACATGGGGTCAATGCGTAATGATATATCATCAATACGTAATGAAATATCATCAATACATAGTGAAATGGTGAAACAAAATGAAATGGTATTAGTGCGTCAGGAAATTTCATCTATACATAAAAGAATTTCATCGTTACATGAAAATTTATCTAATCAAATAACAGCTCAAACTAAATGGATGGTAACAATGATGTTTGGTTTTTCTGGTGTTATCATTGCAGCCATGAAACTCATGATTTGAATACTATGATCTCTATTCGTTTAACAAAAAAAGCAGATGTAAGCCAACTACCGATAATAGAATATTCCGCTGCACAGTTGTTTCGTCTGATACCTGAATTAGCTTGGATCGCTGATGGGCATGTTCAAACCGTACAACAACATCTGGATTATATTTCACAAGGTAATAGTTGGGTTGCGCTTAATGAGAGTTCTCAGCCTGTTGGTTTTATTTTGGCATCATCGCTGGATGATGGGCTGCACATTATGGAGCTTTCTGTACATCAAAGCTGGCAGAAAAAGGGAATTGGAAAAGCATTAATTGAGAAGGGCATCCAAGTTGCGAAGCAACGCCATCTTGCTGCGGTTACATTGACGACTTTTCGCAATGTTGATTGGAATGCTCCTTATTATCAACGACTAGGGTTTAATATTCTAGAACCTCAACAGATCACGGAAGCCTTACAACAAATATTACAAAATGAAATTGATTACGGTTTCACTCAGGAACAACGTTGCGCAATGAAATTTCCGTTCAATGTGCATGAGGAAGGATAGTTTGGTTTTTGATAATGAAATAACTGGAATATGCATCAGGCGTGGTATTAATTGCCTGATGCTTTTCATAAATAGCAAGTTATTGTTAGTTCTACCTAGAACTCAGAGGTGGTAAAACAATACCTTGTGTTAAGGTTTTTCTGCTTTAACAGCTTTACCGCGTAAGAGTTTCCTAACCCAGAATCGGTTTGGGTGCAAAGCTGCCAGAGTTTCATCATCAAGCGGCAAAGCTTCACCAAAGATCTGGCTGGCCAACAATTCAGCACTTAAAGGCGCAGAACATAAACCACGGGAGCCTAATGCCCCGATAACGAACAAGTTGGGGTAACGAGGGGATTCTGCAACATGATTGCCAGTATTGATATGCTGGGATAGATCTGCGTATTTATCCATAATTTCGCTGAAAACAGGAACATTTCCAATCATTGGCATATGATCCCGAATAACGCAACGTATACCTTGGCGAGATTTTTCCTCAGAAATATCCACTTGTTGTACCCAATCAACATCAGGAAAGCATTTTAGTAAACGATCTCGGTTTTCCTGCTGCTCGATAGGAGAGTATTGCGTATTCAGTTGATTGCGTTGGTAGCTGGCTCCGATGCAGTGATATTTATTATGTGGATTCACAGGCGTCATGTATCCATCGTAGCACAGCACGCTTTTCAATTTGCTGAGAGTGTCTGTGGTTGGAATATGGCTGACTTGCCCCCGTACAGCAGTGACGGGCAGTTTTTCGGTTTGCTCGAATTGGGCCATGCAATGGCCGTTGGCAATAATAACAACCCGGTGATTTTTGAAATACGGTTTTTCTTGATGCTCAATATCTAATTGCCAACCATTTTCATGCTGAGTTAACCGAGTAACTTTGTGGTTGAAATACATTTGCATTCCACGTTGTGTTGCAAGTTGGATTACAGCTTGAGTCAATTGTGCGGGATATAACCATCCACCTTGTGGATAGTGTATGCCGTGATAATTAACATCCAATCCACTTACATGGCTTAATTGTTGGCGATCCATACCAAGTGCAATTTCTTCCGGCCACAAAGTTTGCAGCATCTTGGCAATTTTATGTTCGCTTTTTTCATCATAAGCCAATTGACTAACGCCACACCATTGATGATCAAACAATACATTTTCATGAATTAATTGATCATACTGACGACGAGCAAAAGTAAATGCGGATGTGAAAAAACGTTCTAATGGGTCGTCCAGCCCATTCAGTAAGGGGTAGAGGGCACCTTGTTGATTACCTGATGCATTCTGGGCTGGTTGTTCATCTTGGCAATATAACGTGACTTTTGCACCACGTCGCAATAGAGCAAGTGCGGTTAGTGCGCTGGCAATACCACCACCGATAATGGCGATATCATCGGTTTGGGTGGCCGATTGACGAGCAAACCAAGGAGAGTGAGCTAAGGAAGGGGAGCCGGTACATGGTGATAAAGCCCCCGTCAGCATCTCTCTTTTGCGTCCGAATCCTTTCACCTTCGTGACCGTAAAGCCCGCTTCCTGTAATCCCCGTCGAACCATTCCGGCAGATGTAAAAGTTGCAAAAGTGCCTTCTGGACGACAAAATTTTGCCATTGCAGCGAACAGTTGTTCGCTCCACATTTGTGGATTTTTCGACGGTGCGAAACCATCTAAAAACCAAGCATCAATTTTTCCGGTCAGGTTTGAAGTTATTTCTGGTAATAGCTCATTTACATCTCCAAACCAAAGATCCAGAGTGATGGCACCATTATCGAGAATTAATCTATGGCAACCCGCAAGCGGTAAAGGCCATTGCTGATATAATTGTTCAGAAAACGCCTGAAGCTCCGGCCAGCGTTGATGCGCAATTTTCAGATCTGTTGGTTTTAATGGATATTTTTCAAAACTGATGTAATGAAGTCGCTTTAAAGGCGCTTCAGGATGTTGTTGTCTGAAAAGGGAAAAAGCTCGCCAAAGCGTCAGGAAATTCAACCCGGTACCAAATCCCGTTTCTGCAATAACACAGTTTGCTCGGTTATGAGTATTAAAGCGTTGAGGAAAATTGTTGCCTTTTAAAAATACATATAGGGTTTCTTCCAAACCATCTTGATTTGAAAAATAAACATCATCAAACTGTGTTGAAATAGGAGTACCTTGTTCATTCCAGCTTAGGGTTGCGCTGTTGATAGCACTGTGTTTCACAATAATGCCTGTGTTGTTAGCGAAGATAATTTAGTGATTTTAACGGTCTTCATTGAGTTGCACCACCCGCAGCAGAAGTTCACAACAGAGTCTAGATCAATTTTTCTGTGAATTTTTAACCTGATCGGACTTGTTCGGCGTACAAGTGTACGCTAAAGTGCGAGAGAAGAAATCCCGCAGGTAAACATATTGATGAGGTAAGTAATGAAACGTGCAGTGATCACTGGTCTGGGTATTGTTTCTAGTATTGGTAATAACCAGAAAGAGGTGCTGGAATCTCTGAAAGAGGGCCGTTCCGGGATAACTTTCTCAGAAAAATTTAAAGAAATAGGAATGCGCAGCCATGTTTGGGGCAATGTGAAGTTGGATACAACAGGTTTAATCGATCGTAAAATCCAGCGTTTCATGAGTGACGCATCTGTTTATGCTTATCTGGCAATGGACGAAGCCATTAAAGATTCAGGTTTGTCCGAAGATCAAGTTTCTAACCTCAGAACCGGGTTGGTTGTCGGTTCAGGTGGCGGTTCGCCATATAACCAAGTTGCCGGCTCTGATGGCATGCGTGCCCGCGGATTGCGTGGTGTTGGGCCTTATATGGTTACACGCGCAATGGCTTCCGGTGTTTCTGCCTGCTTGGCAACGCCTTTTAAAATCAAGGGCGTTAACTACTCCATAAGCTCAGCTTGTTCAACGTCTGCCCATTGTATTGGCCATGCTGTTGAATTAATCCAACTTGGCAAACAAGATGTCATTTTTGCTGGCGGTGGTGAAGAATTAAGTTGGGAAATGGCTTGTGAATTTGATGCAATGGGAGCACTTTCCACTAAATATAATGAAACGCCAGAGCGTGCATCCCGTACTTATGACCAAAACCGAGATGGATTCGTCATTGCAGGCGGCGGCGGAATTGTTGTTGTTGAAGAATTAGAACACGCACTGGCTCGTGGCGCACATATTTATGCTGAAATCGTTGGCTACGGTGCAAACTCAGATGGCGCGGATATGGTCGCTCCTTCTGGAGAAGGTGCTGTGCGCTGTATGAAAATGGCACTGGACAGTGTTGAAGGCGGCGTAGATTACATCAATACCCATGGCACTTCCACACCGATTGGTGATTTGAAAGAGCTGGAAGCCATCAGAGAAGTTTTCGGCGACGATACCCCCGCCATTTCTGCCACAAAAGCGATGACAGGGCACTCATTGGGGGCTGCTGGCGCTCATGAAGCAATTTATAGTTTGCTTATGCTGGAACATGGTTTTATTGCACCAAGTATCAATATTAACGACTTGGATGAAAAAGCGTTGGGCATGAATATTGTCACCAAACCTACTGAACAAGAACTAAAAACGGTAATGTCCAATAGCTTCGGGTTTGGTGGTACAAATGCTTCCCTGGTGATGCGTAAGTATTCATAAATAACTCAAAAAATTGTTAAGCGGTATAATAGCCAATCCATTGAATAAATGGATTGGCTATTTTCTTTATGAAATTAAGATTTTTTGTGGCGATATTTATTAATCATGCGAAGAACGGGTGGAACGACGATCACTAATATTGCCAGAATCAGTAAAACTTGAGCGATAACACTGCTCCACAGAATTTCAAAATTGCCATTACTGATAGATAATGCTCGACGTAAATTTTGTTCCAGCATTTCGCCCAATACGAATCCCAGTATTAACGGTGACATAGGGAAGTTCATTTTCCGCAAAATGTAACCGAAAACACCCAGCCCAACCATCAACATAAGATCAAATGTTGTGCTGTGAACTGCATAGACTCCAACTGCTGAAATAATCGCTATAGATGGCACAAGGAACCATGTCGGAATATTCAACATGCGGGTAAATAACCCAATCATCGGAATATTCATAATCAGCAACAAAATGTTGGCAATTAACAACGCAGCGATAAGACCCCAAACAATTTCTGGTTGTTCTGTAAACATAGCAGGGCCTGGGGTGATGTTATAAAGAGTCAGAGCACCTATCATTACCGCTGTTGTACCTGAACCGGGTACACCAAGAGTGAGCATTGGAATGAATGAGCCACAAGCGGAAGCATTATTGGCTGCTTCAGGCGCTGCTACGCCGCGAATATCCCCTTTGCCGAATGAATCGCTGTTTCCGCTGAGTCGTTTTTCCGTCATATAAGTGATTGCACTGGCGATAGTCGCCCCTGCACCGGGGAGGATCCCCACAAAAAAACCGATTACTGATGAGCGCAATGTTGGCCCGACGCAAGCTGCGGCTTCTTTTCGGTTGAACAGTAGGCGCCCGGTTTTGCTTATGACTTTTTGCCCGGTAGATGTTTTCTCCAGCATAAGCAAAATTTCACTGACTGAAAACAAGCCGATCACAACAACAATAAATTGAATTCCATCGGAGAGGTGGACGCTATCAAAAGTAAAGCGATAAACCCCCGTATTTGAGTCTACCCCTACAGTAGCCAAGCTCAAGCCTATCAATGCCGCCAGTAATGATTTCACCGGATTTTGGCTCATCATGCTGCCGAGACAGGCAATAGCAAAAACCATTAATGCAAAATATTCAGCAGGCCCGAATGCTAAAGACCATTTTGCTAACAGAGGAGCAAATAAAATGATGCCTGTGATAGCGAGAAGTGAACCACAGAATGAACTGACGGCTGAGATAGAAAGGGCGACTCCGGCTCGTCCCTGTTTTGCCATCGGATAGCCATCCAACGCAGTCATGATGGCTGCGGCATCTCCCGGTACGTTTAGCAAAATAGAGGAAATCCGACCTCCGTATTCACACCCAATGTAGACCGTTGCCAGCAAAATTAAGGCGGATTCAGCAGGTAGTTTTAATGCAAAAGCCAGCGGCAGCAAGATAGCTACCCCATTTATAGGGCCAAGGCCAGGCAGTAATCCCACAATAGTGCCAATAAAGCAGCCAATTAAGGCAATGACTAAGTTCTTGGGAACCAAGGCCACTTCAAACCCTTGACTCAGATATAACCAAGTATCCATCTTTGTCTCCTTAACTGAGCCAAATGCCGACAGGAAGCGTGACATCCAATAGTCGATCGAAAGCAAAAAACAGTGAAATGCCAAGAAATATGCCAGAAGTCACTGCCGCAGTGAGCGTTGCGTTAAATAGCAATGCCACGCTGATGGTCAATAATATTGTTGCCAGAGGAAAACCGAGCCATTCAAATGACCATGCATAAATGGCGAGTGAGGCGATCAACAAAATTAAGCGACGTAGCACTTGTGGTGTTGGCCAATGAATGGGGTCAGGTTTTTTGAATAGCAACAGTATTGAACAGAGTGCCATTAATGAAATAATGGCGATCGGAAATGGACGGGGGCCCAGAGGCTCATAGCTATATTCGCTATGAATACCCCTGCCGATAAATAATCCAATCCCACATAGCACCAGCCATACAGAGGCAAAAATACGATCGCTCATGATGGCCCTCCTGTTATTTTGCTAAACCAAAGGATTTGGCCATTTCATGATATTGGACAACTTGCTTTTTCACATACTCGTCCAGCTCTTTACCTGTCATATTAAATTCAAATAATCCACGCAACTCGCGCTGTTTTTTGAATTCTGCGGTTTGCTGCAATTTTTTAAAGGTATCCACCCACCATTGGTACTGTTCATCAGAAACTTTTGGTCCAACATAAAAACCGCGAATGACGGGCCAAACAAGGTCATAGCCTTGCTCTTTTGCAGTAGGGATCTTTGACAGTTCCCCGTCCAGACGTTTGTCGGCATAAACAGCAAGGACGCGGATTTTATCACTATTAAGATAAGGTAACGTTTCGCTTAAATCGCCAGAAACCACCTGAATGTGATTTCCCAAAAGGGCAGTGATAGGTTCCCCACCTCCTTCAAATGCGACATAGCGCATTTTGCGGGGATCAATACCGGCTTCTTTGGCCAGCAATGCGGTTTTCATCCAATCCTGACTGCCAATGGAAGCACCGGCACCAAATACAATACTGTCAGGCGATTTCTTGAATGCTTCCATCAAATCGGTCAACGTCTTATAAGGAGAATCATGACGCACAGCTATCATGCCGTAGTCTGTACCGACGCTTGCCAGCCAGCGTACATCATTCACGTTGTAACGACCGAATTTCCCTTGGGCCAAATTCAACAAAGAACCTCCGGAAAAAGCCACAATGGTGCCCGGCTCAGCAGGACGCTGAGCGATAATGGCGTTATAGGCAACTGCCCCGACGCCACCAGGCATAAATGTGACTCGCATTGGAGAGTTGATTGCTTTGGTATCCAATAATGAAACTTGAACAAGTTTGCAGGTTAAATCAAATCCGCCGCCGGGTTTAGCGGGAGCAATGCATTCAGTTTTGTTGGGGGCGTCGATTGCAAAAGCATGGGAGCAAAAAATCAGGCTTGTCGCGGTTAATAATGTTTTTAATGTTTTCATCTTGATTCCTCACATAGCGTCAGTACAGGGAAGAATTGTCTAATCTCTAACGCATGTTTACTTATAGGAGTGAAACCTTTCAATTACCTTTCATTAACAATAAAAATTATCCAGATGTGACATTCATCGCTTAATTTTCTGAATTTTTCGCACTTAGTGTTACTAAATTGTTTTTTATTTTATTTTTGTGAACCTACGAACAGTCGTTGAGTGCTAATATTGTAATTGTTCAATATCTCCATTTAATCCTTCAGATATATTTGTTAGCAAGAGCCTTATTTAGGCAGATTTTGATATGAATTTATGGAATTGCGGCATGAAACTCACTGAATGCGTTCGTAACACAGCGAAGATATTTTTAGTATGCGCCTCTTATTAGTTGAAGATCACCCGGATTTGTCACATTGGCTAAAAAAGGCATTGAGCAATTCTGGGTTTGTGATTGATTTAGCGGAAGATGGGATTGTGGCTGATCAGCTGTTGTTGACAGAAGATTATGCCTTGCTGATTTTGGATGTTGCATTACCGAGATTGGATGGTATTTCTCTGTTATCCCGGTTACGTAAGAGAGGGCAAAATTTACCTGTATTGTTACTGACTGCTAAATCGTGTGTGGCGGATCGCGTAAGGGGATTAAATTCAGGTGCGGATGATTATCTGACCAAGCCTTTTGATTTTCAGGAACTCGAAGCTCGCATTCGAGCATTATTGCGCCGTGGAGCGGGCATGTTGCAAGCGACATCGAAGTTTGGTTCATTGTCTTATGAAGAAAACGGTTATTTTTTGCTGAATAATGAGCCGATGGCGCTTACTCCCAGAGAATTATCAGTTTTAACAACCTTATTTCACCGCCGGGGGCGTCCTGTTTCAAAGCAGCAACTGTTTGAACAAGTGTTTTCTTTATCGGTGGATGCAAACCTCCAAAGCATTGAATTGTACGTACACCGTTTACGGAAAAAACTGCTTAATAGTGATGTAAGAATAGATACATTGCGTGGGCTGGGATATCGGCTGGAGCGGCAGGAGCCATGAGGTTCTTTAAAATCCCGCGATCGTTGTTCCATCAATTATTGTTGTTCTTTGGTGTTCCCTTGCTGCTGCTGGGGGGCGCTTCTGTGTATAGCCAATATATAAATGTAACGAATGCGGCCACATTAGCTTATGACCGAGCATTGCTTGCCTCAGCGCGAACAGTTGCTGAGCGATTGGTCGTTCAAGATAACCATTTGGTTGTTGATGTACCTTATGTTGTTTTAGATAGTTTTGAACGCAATACGAATGATCGTTTTTACTATCAAGTTATTTCACCAGAAGGTAAAACAATTTCCGGTTACAACAATCTTCCCCTTATCCCGCAACACATTCCGCGCTCACCGTTGTACACCGCGCTGGCATATTTTTACGATGCGGAATATCAAGGTCAGCCGATACGTGTAGTGGCGCTGTACCAACCCATCAACGAAGGTGGAATAATGGGAATGGCGCTGATATTGGTGGCAGAGACAGTGATTTCCCGCCGAGACATGGTTCAGCAACTTCTGCTTTCTTCATTGATGAACCAGATTGTCGGCGTGTTGTTGACATTGCTGCTCGCTTATATCTTGTTAAAGCAGTTACTCAAGCCACTGAGAAAACTTTCGGGCATTATGATCCGTCGTCCGGCCAATGATTTGACTCCATTGCCAGATATTTTACCGTGGTCTGAACTTTCCCCATTACTTCAGGCTTTCAACCGATATATAGAACGGTTGAAATTGATGCTTGGACGGCAAGAACGATTCGGTGCAGATGCATCTCATCAACTCAGAACACCGCTGGCTGTATTAAAAACACAAGTTGCACTGGCAAGTAATGAGCAAGATCCAAAACAGCGGGAAAACATACTGATTGCGATAAACAAAAGTTTGGATGGCATGATTTCGTTAACTGATAGTTTATTGCAGCTATCACAATTGAAAATACATGAGAAAGAAGCCATACAAAATTATCAGCCAGTCAATATTGTGGAATTATTGCAGCAAGCATGTTTTTCCCGGTTACAGCAGGCTGAACACAAGGGGATAGATTTGGGTTACGAGGGTGAAGATGCCCTGTGGATTAAAGGTGAACCTCTATTGCTGGCCGAAATGTGTGCTAACTTGCTGGATAATGCCATTAAATACACCCCTCCACGGGGTATTGTGACAGGCAGAGTAAAAGTGACATCGGATACAAAATATTGTTGTCTTGAAATCGATGATTCAGGGCCGGGTATTGCGCAGGAAAATATCAGGCAATCACTCATGGCATTTAACCGGCTGGATAACGCTGCTGGATTGGAAGGCGCAGGATTGGGGCTGACCATCGTCAATGAGATCAGCCTGTATCATGGCAGTACTCTCCAGCTGCTACCTAGTCAAACGCTGGGAGGGTTACTGGTTAGAATTGCATTCCGAATTTCTACGAATGGGCGAAGTACGTAACTGTTGGGCGATGATCACACCGGCCAGTACGATAACTCCTCCAATCAGGTGATAACTGTGCATTTTTTCATTAAGGGCCACGATGGCGATAATGGCAGTAAATACGGGGGCAAGATTCATAAAGATAGAGGTCATATTTGCGCCAATGCGAATCACACCCTGAATCCACAGATAAGGTGCAATAATTGATGCTGGGATCGCGGCAAACAGGACAAGTGAAATATTATCCGTTGTTAACTGCTTATTTTCTACCATCATGAAATTGGGCAGAAGCAATAAGACACCAAATACGATTTGTACATAAAGTGATTGCCAATTGGGCAATGGAATTGCCCAGCGTTTGGTTAATACGCCATATAAAGCATAGGAAGCGGCCGCGATAAACATCATCACTTCCCCGATACCCATGCCATGCTCCAACAATGAAGCCGGGTTTCCTTTACTGACCAACCAAACCAGGCCGAATAAAGAGAGCAGGGTGCCTAATATGATGCCTACCGTAGGGGCAACACGTAAGGCAAAGATGCTGATAATCACCGTTAACAGTGGAATCAATGAGGTGAAAATACCGATAAGTGTTGCGCTGATTGTCTGGGCGGCATAATACGCAAGGCTTTGGTTCAGTACCATTCCCAAGGCGCCCAGAATCAATAGCTTCCACCAATATTTAGCGACCATTTTCCGATGTTTCAGAACAGGCAGCAAAACAAACGGCGTTAACACAAGAAGGGCAATGAACCAGCGGTAGAAAGCTATGGCAGCCGGTTCAATAACAGTGGTTGCGGCTTTGCTGACAACAGAATTAATTGACCAGATTAATACAGCAACAAGGGGGAACAATAGATTTTTCATTGAGCAGGCTATTCAATAGTGAGATATAGTTATGGCGATCATTATATCGTTTAAATTTGATTCTGGCGAATGATTCACTTTAAATCTGTACATGCAAAAAATTAAGTAGGCATAAGGAAATCTTTTCTCAGTGAAAATAGCCATAAATGAGAAGAAATAAAATCAGTTTTATGTAAATGTTGTAGGTTTTATATAGGAAGTGTTTTTGGTTTTTTCGCTGTGGTAGGGTTTGTTTTTAGTTTGTTTTTTTCTTTTTATGTTGATTTTAAACTAAAAGATGAAAATTACGTTACATGTTCTAAATCATCATGGATAGCACCTAATAAATATGTAAAGGATATGTCTTTGTGTAAATGAATATGCTTATTTTTATTATAAATTAAAGGCCCCATTTATAAGAGGTGGTGATCATTCTTGCATGTTTTTTATTTAATTAATAGGTTCTATCTTCCCATATGCTATAAGCAGATGTTCCGGCTGTCATATGGTTCCATGATATGGATTTGTAATTCAGAAAAATCCTTTCATGTGGCATGGCATCGAAATTATCGATAGAATGTAGGTATACACAAGAAATATCAGTAATAGTCGCTTCTGTGATTTTAACTTCATAAAACAATTCTAATTGCCCTGTCTGACTGGTTCTGTAAAAAATAAACTTACCATCCAGTGATTCATTAGAGTCTATAGCCATCGCTAATAATGGCGATGCTTTATCTACGGGTTTAATAAATTGTATGGGCTGATGACTGACATTTTGTTCTCGTGTAATTGTATGATTCAGACTAAGTATTTGTATTTGATCCTCATGTCCGTTTTGATACCGATTTCCTATCGAATCCGGAGTTGAACATCCTGCTGATATTAAGCCTTGCTTCTTACCATTTAAAGTCAGATATGTACCCTATTAATTTCAAGTTTCAAGGTGCATGTATTATCATCCCGCGACGCGGGATGATAATACATGCACCTTGAAGTACGACGCGTATATCATATATGACATAAACATTATCACCTTATTTTTTTAATATTTTGATAAACATAATCTAACAGATTAAAAATAACTCTGATAGTATTATTTTTGACCATAAAAGCGAGTTTAATTTATATAGGATAATAACCATCCCATCTTACTTTCATATTTTAACCATTTGTAATATAGCGATTTTTTTTGATGATTACTTTATGACTTCATCACACAGATTTGCCGATTTTATCCATCTGCTCCCGTTTTGTCGGAGCGGATTTTGAAGGACTGAATGAGGCAAAAAAGCTCTGTTACATTTGCCGTAGGTTTTATAAAGATAAAGTGGCAAAATAGCAGATCACGCCCATTTAATTCGTTGGATGAGAAAAGTGAAAATTCTGGTTGATGAAAATATGCCTTATGCTGAACAACTCTTTCAGCAATTGGGTGAAGTACAGGCAATTCCGGGGCGTCCAGTGCCTGCGGGTGTATTGGAACATGCAGATGCCTTCATGGTACGCTCTGTCACTAAAGTCAATGAATCTTTATTGCAAGGCAGCTCGGTAAAATTTGTGGGAACGGCCACTGCTGGGATGGATCATGTTGACCAACAATGGTTGGCGCAATCCGGGATTGGTTTTTCCGCAGCGCCGGGATGCAATGCGATCGCTGTCGTTGAGTATGTATTTTCTGCATTGATGTTGTTGGCTGAACGAGATCAATTTCAGCTTAAAGATAAAACAGTCGGTATTGTCGGTGTTGGCAATGTTGGAGGGCGTTTAGCTGAACGGCTTGCCGCTCTGGGCGTGAAAACTTTATTATGCGATCCTCCTCGTGCTGACCGTGGTGATAAAGGCGAATTTTGGCCTCTGGAAAAATTAGTCAAGGAAGCGGATATCCTGACTTTCCATACTCCTCTTAATCAATCAGGCCCTTATCAAACTTATCATTTAGCAGATGCAGAATTACTTTCTGCGTTACCGGACAATCGAATTTTAATTAATGCCAGTCGTGGTGAGGTCGTTGATAATCAAGCGTTATTGTCCGTACTGCAAAACGGGAAAAAATTACGGGTAGTGCTTGATGTTTGGGAACCAGAGCCTAATCTTTCACTGCCTTTGCTGGCCTTGGTCGATATCGGCACTCCCCATATTGCTGGTTATACCTTGGAAGGCAAAGCCCGGGGAACCACGCAAGTTTTTGAAGCCTATAGTGCATTTTTAGGCCAGCCGCGCAAGGTAGAATTAACCGAACTATTGCCTGAGCCTGATTTTAGCCAGGTGACTATACAGGGTGAAGTAACGCAAAGCGTTCTGAAGCGTTTGATGCATTTAGTGTATGATGTGCGCCGTGATGATGCCCCCCTGCGTCAAGTGGCAGGGCAAGAAGGCGCGTTTGACCAGTTGCGTAAACATTATTCCGAACGTCGGGAATGGTCGTCTTTGACGGTGCATTGCGATTCTGAGAAAAGTGCTCAATTACTTTCCCAAATCGGGTTTAACGCTAAAGTGATTTAATGTAGGCAGGGATCCCTGCCTGCCAGAAAAATGAAAGAAGTGGAGAAAACCAACATGTCTGAAGGTTGGAATATTGCGCTCTTGGGTGCAACAGGCGCAGTAGGCGAAGCAGTATTGGCGTTATTAGAGGAGCGCCAATTTCCGGTTGGTGAACTGCATCTTCTTGCCAGTGAGCAAAGCGTTGGAACAATCAAACGTTTTAATGGCAAAAACATCACCGTCCGTGATGCTGAAGAATTTGATTGGTCACAAGTGCAACTCGCATTTTTTGTTGCGACAATGGAGGCCACGGCTCAACACATTGAAAAAGCGACAGACGCAGGTTGTCTGGTGATCGACAGCAGCGGCCTGTTTGCCGCCGAGCCGGATGTGCCTTTGGTTGTTCCGGGTGTTAACCCACACGTATTGGCGGATTATCGTAACCGCAATATTGTTGCTGTGGCGGATAGCTCCACAAGTCAGGTTTTAACTTCCATTAAACCATTAATTGATGCTGCGGGTATTTCTCGTTTACATCTGACAAATATATTGCCGGTTTCCGTACACGGTAAAGCGGCAATTGATGAATTGGCAGGGCAGTGTGCCCGCTTGCTGAACGGGATCCCTCCGGATGAAGGCCGTTTCAGTAAACAACTGGCATTCAATTTACTGCCTTTATTACCCGATAACGAAGGTACAGTGCGCGAAGAGCGCCGTATTGTTGATCAAATCCGCAAGGTCTTGCAGGATGATGGCTTGCCTGTGTCTGTGAGTTGTGTGCAGTCTTCAGTTTTTTATGGCACTGCCCAGATGGTGAATCTGGAGACATTGCGTCCGGTTGGCATAGAAGAAGCTCGTGGAGAACTTGAACGTATTGAAGAAATTCAGGTCTCAGAAGAGGGTGATTATCCAACTCAGGTCACAGATGCTTCAGGTAATAGTAATCTAAGCATTGGTTGCCTGCGTAATGATTACGGCATGCCGGAGATGCTGCAGTTCTGGTCGGTTGCCGATAATATTCATTTTGGCGGTGCTTTGATGGCAGTTGAAGTCGCAGAAAAACTGATGCAGGAGCAATTTTACTAATGCCTGGTACAGATCTGAATCAGTCTGTGCCAGAGGCAAAAAAAGTGAAAATTGCACTGGGGATTGAATATGATGGCAGCCGATATTATGGTTGGCAGCGTCAACAGGAAGTCAAAAGCGTACAGGAATGTTTGGAAAAAGCGCTTTCAAAAGTCGCGAATGAGCCAATTTCAGTGTTTTGTGCGGGCAGAACTGATGCGGGAGTGCATGCCACTGGGCAGGTTGTACATTTTGAAACTTCTGCACAGCGTAAAGATGCCGCGTGGACAATGGGAGTCAATACCCATTTACCGCCGGCTATTGCGGTACGTTGGGTCAAAACGGTGGATGAAGCATTTCATGCTCGTTTCAGTGCAACCGCTCGCCGTTATCGCTATGTGATTTTCAATCATCGCTATCGTCCGGCAGTATTGGCGAAGGGCGTCACGCATTTTCACTATCCACTGGATGAGAAAAAAATGCATGAAGCGGCACAGAGCTTACTGGGAGAAAATGACTTTACTTCTTTCAGGGCGGTGCAATGCCAGTCAAATTCGCCATGGCGCAATATGATGCATATAAATGTTAGCCGACATGGTCATTATATTGTCGTGGATATCAAGGCGAACGCGTTTGTGCATCATATGGTACGTAATATCGTCGGTAGCTTGCTGGAAATTGGCTGCGGTAATCAGAATATTGGCTGGATGGCAGAACTGCTGGCCCTGAAAGACAGGACAAAAGCGGCAGCAACCGCTAAAGCTGAAGGCTTGTATTTAGTTGCAGTGGATTATCCTGAGCACTTTGATTTACCGAAACCCATAATGGGGCCGCTATTTTTGGCTGATGATTTAATCTGACATTTTCAAAATGTGACAGGGATGTTCGGTCATAACGAGGAGAATTATGGAGTTTTTAACTCACTTTGTTGATTTTGCGAAGTTCATTGTCGATTTCATTTTGCACATAGATGCACATTTGGCGGAGTTGGTTGCCAACTATGGTGATTGGGTATACGGCATTTTATTCCTGATTATCTTTTGCGAAACGGGGTTAGTTGTTACGCCATTTTTACCGGGAGATTCACTGTTATTTGTGGCGGGTGCACTATCTGCATTAGATTCTAACGATCTTAATGTGCATATAATGGTAGCCTTAATGATTACGGCTGCAATTATTGGTGACGCATTAAACTATACCATCGGCCGCATTTTTGGCGATAAACTATTTAATAACCCAAATTCAAAAATTTTCCGCCGCAGTTATCTCGACAAGACCCATGAGTTTTATGAAAAACATGGTGGAAAGGCCATAATTTTGGCTCGTTTTGTCCCAATTATTAGAACATTTGCACCGTTTGTTGCAGGTATGGGGAAAATGTCTTATCGGCATTTTGCCGCTTATAATGTCATCGGTGCATTTATCTGGGTGCTATTATTCACGTATGCTGGTTATTTGTTCGGAGATATGCCGATCATACAGCAAAATCTGAAACTGTTGATTGTGGCAATTATCTTTATCTCTATACTTCCTGGCGTCATAGAAGTCTGGCGTCATCGTCGCGCGGCATCGAAAAAAGTCGTCGATAGCGAGTAAGTAGTCGATAGCAAGATAGCAACAAGATAGCAAATAAGTGCAGTAGGCAGTAGATCGTACGTAGTAAGCATACTTAGACAATATGAGTAGTAGATAGTTAAAGCTATCGTTAACGGCTTCGAGCAGTTTTTTATCCACACGGCAATAGCATTGTGGTTTAATGGCACGTAAAACAAAAGCTGGCATTAGCCAGATTCAGACGGAAAGGTTCATTAATGAGCTGGATTGAAAAGATTCTAAATAAAAGCAAAATTATGCAAACCCGCAAGGCAAGTATACCTGAAGGGGTTTGGACAAAATGCGATAGTTGTAGTCAGGTACTTTATCGTGCTGAATTAGAGCGTAATCTGGAGGTGTGTCCTAAATGTGACCACCATATGCGTATCTCAGCTCGCCAGAGACTGGCTGCATTTTTGGATGAAGGCACTGGCACAGAATTAGGTAGCGAATTGGAACCGAAGGATGTCCTGAAATTCCGCGATATCAAAAAATACAAAGATCGTCTGGTTGCAGCTCAAAAGCTAACTCAGGAAAAAGATTCCCTGATAGTCATGAAAGGGGCATTGCATGAAATGCCCGTAGTAGCAGGCGCATTTGAGTTCAACTTTATGGGTGGTTCAATGGGCTCTGTAGTCGGAGCGCGTTTTGTTCGCGGGGTTGAACAGGCTCTGGAAGATAACTGCCCGTTTGTCTGCTTTACTGCCAGTGGCGGTGCGCGTATGCAAGAATCACTGATGTCACTGATGCAGATGGCAAAAACCAGCGCAGCGCTGGCAAAAATGCAAGATCGTGGCCTGCCATACATTTGCGTTTTGACTAACCCAACCATGGGTGGGGTATCGGCAAGTTTTGGGATGCTCGGTGATATTAATGTTGCTGAACCTAAAGCACTGATTGGTTTTGCCGGCCCTCGCATAATTGAGCAGACAGTGCGTGAAAAATTGCCGGAAGGTTTCCAGCGCAGTGAATTCCTACTGGAGAAAGGTGCGATTGACATGGTCGTACGCCGCCCAGAAATGCGTGATAAAATCGCCAGCCTGCTTGCAATGATGACTCATCAACCACAGCCGGGAACAAAAGCAGAGCCAGTGACAGAAATTGTCGTTGAACCTGCTGATATTGAGGCTGATATAAACATCAACACTAATAAAGACGATGTCTGATATTTTGCAAATTCCTCAAGCCACGTCGCCATTGATGACGTGGCTTTCTTATCTGGGAAACCTGCATACCAAGGCCATTGATATGGGGCTTGAGCGCGTAGGTAAGCTCGGCAAACAATTGGGTTTGTTGGAGCCTGCGCCAAAAGTCATTACGGTATCAGGTACTAATGGCAAAGGAACAACCTGCCATACTCTTGAATCTATTTTTTTGGCCGCTGGGCTTAAAGTTGGCGTATATAGTTCGCCACACTTGGTGCGTTATACCGAAAGAGTACGCATTCAGGGCAAAGAGCCGACAGAACAAGATTTCTGCCGAGTCTTTGCGGATATAGAAGCTCAGCGAGGCGATATCTCATTAACCTATTTCGAATACGGCACTTTGGCTGCGCTACAGCTCTTCAAAGAGGCTGATCTGGATGTTGTGATATTGGAAGTTGGGCTAGGCGGGCGTCTGGATGCAACAAATATCGTGGATGCGGATATTGCGGCAATTACCAGCATTGCACTGGATCACATTGATTGGCTCGGAGCAGATCGCGAACTGATAGGCCGTGAAAAAGCGGGTATCTTTCGTCGCGGACGGTTTGCGGTTATCGGTGAACCAGACATGCCACACTCAATAGCCGAAGTGGCTGATGAGCTGGGAGCTAAGATCTTCCGTCGTGGTGTTGATTGGCATTTCACACAAAATAAGGAAAGCTGGTGCTGGGCAACGGCGGATCAGCAATTCAATGAACTGCCTTTACCCAATTTGCCATTGGCGAATGCTGCTACTGCATTGGGCGTGATCCATTGTCTATTGCAGCAGGATGATAAAGTCAGCCGCGCAATTGATGAAAAAGCTATCCATGCAGGATTGCAAAATGCCCAGCTACCGGGGCGCTTCCAAATTGTCAGGGAGAAGCCGCAGGTTATTTTGGATGTTGCGCATAATCCCCATGCTGCGGGCTATCTGGTACAAAAACTGGCGGAATTACCCCGCACTCCGGGCAGCAAGATCCGTGGCGTTGTGGGTATGCTGGGGGATAAAGATATTCCCGGCACACTGGCCTGCCTATCTCAACAAATTGAGGAATGGTACTGTGCATCATTGCACGAACTGCGTGGGGCTGAAGCTGAAGCATTGGTCGAGAATCTGACACAGGTCGCACAGGTTCGGACATTCGCAGAAGTGGAATCAGCATGGCAGCAGGCGATGGAAGACGCATCAGAGCAAGATATCATTGTCGTTTGTGGTTCTTTCCATACAGTTGCTCATGTCATGGAGGCTCTGGAAAAGGAGAAGGGACGTGGCCAGTAAATTTCAAAATCGCTTGGTCGGCACTATCGTTCTTGTTGCTGTGGGCGTTATTGTGTTGCCGATAATATTTGATGGCGATAAGAAATATAACGAAAACCAGTTTGCTTCCATTCCATTGGTGTCAAAACTGGGCGATGAAGAGAATATTGACTCTATCCCGCCATTGACACAAAACATGCCGTCCACTCCACCGGAAGGGGCGGCAGAAGCGATGCAAACACAAAACCAGTCCCAGGAACAATCAGGTACAGATATACTTTCCGGTACTGTGCTTTCAGGAAATACTGTACCTTCAAAAAATTCTGTACCTCCAGAAATCGCCCCTGTGACACCACCTCCAGCGGTTATCCCGAAGGATCTGAGAAATACGGGGAAAACAGAATCACCCGCTCAGCAAAAAGTGGAAAATAATTCACAGAATAAGTCTGAGCCTCGTTCTGTAACAAAGCCGGAAGCCAAGCCCAAGCCCGTAGAGCAGGCTCCGCAGGCGGTGGCATATGTTGTTCAACTTGGTGCATTGAAAAATGCTGATAGTGTGAATGAAATAGTGGCGAAATTACGCCTTTTCGGGCATCAGGTATACACTTCTCCGGCCTCTCCGATTCAGGGGCAATTGACACGAATTTATGTAGGCCCGAATGCGTCAAAGCAGAAACTTGAATCTATCTTATCTGAGCTAAAGGAGATTTCGGGATTACAAGGGCAGGTTAAAGGTTATAAACCATAATCAAATTGGTACATATGGGAGGTTAAAAACTTCCCATGAATGTCCTGTAAGAGCATAAAAAATTATTTTTATTAGTGTGATAAATCTACTGCGCAAACGTTTTCGTTTTCTGTTAGAATGCGCCCGACTTAAATGTCGGGAGCCTTTTTTGGATTAAAATATGGTCTGGATTGATTATACAATTATTGCCATTATTGGCTTCTCGGCACTGGTTAGTTTGATCCGTGGTTTTGTTCGTGAAGCACTCTCGTTAATAACTTGGGGTTGCGCTTTCTTTGTTGCAAGCCACTTCTATACTTACCTGGCGGCGTATTTCACCCGCTTGGAAGATGAACTGGTGCGCAATGGCGTTGCAATTATGATTCTATTCATTGCAACACTGATTGTTGGCGCAGTCGTTAACTATGTTATTGGTTCACTTGTTCAACGAACTGGCCTGTCGGGAACTGATCGCGTTCTGGGGGTCTGCTTTGGGGCATTGCGTGGTGTGTTAATCGTATCTGCTATTTTATTTGTCGCAGATTCTTTTACCCCGCTTCCCAAAAGCCCGGATTGGCAACAATCTCAGCTAATCCCACAGTTCAGTCAAATCATCAGGTGGTTTTTTGACTACCTGCAAAATGCGTCGAGTTTTTTGCCGGAGAGATAACGCCTCTCCGCTTGGCTGATGAGGAAAGACTACATGTGCGGTATTGTCGGTATCGTCGGTTTTACACCGGTTAACCAGTCGATTTATGATGCATTGACGGTGCTTCAGCACCGTGGGCAAGATGCAGCAGGCATTGCAACTATTAATAGTAACAATGAATTCCGTTTACGTAAGGCCAATGGTTTGGTCAAAGATGTATTTGAAACACGGCACATGTTACGTCTACAGGGAAATATTGGTATCGGGCATGTTCGCTATCCAACTGCGGGGAGTTCCAGTGCATCTGAGGCACAACCTTTTTATGTGAACTCTCCTTTTGGTATCACGATGGCACATAATGGCAACCTGACAAACGCACATGAATTAAAAAAACTGCTGTTTGAAAATGCCCGTCGCCATGTCAACACAACGTCAGATTCTGAGATCCTGCTGAATATCTTTGCTGATGAATTGACACAATTCCCTCATTTCCCTCTGGCGCCAGATGATATTTTCGCCGCAATTGCGAAAATGCATAAACGAATCCGCGGTGCTTATGCTTGTGTTGCCATGATAATTGGTCATGGATTAGTGGCTTTTCGTGATCCCCATGGCATTCGCCCTTTGGTTTTGGGAAAACGCACTTTGGAAGACGGTCGCAATGAATACATGGTTGCGTCGGAAAGTGTGGCCCTGGATACACTTGGCTTTGAATTCCTGCGTGACGTAGCTTCCGGAGAAGCGATTTACATTACGGAAGATGGGCAACTATTTACCCGCCAATGCGACGAGAATCCTTCTCTGACACCTTGTCTTTTTGAATTTGTTTATCTTTCCCGTCCCGATTCCTTTATCGACAAAATCTCCGTATACAACGCCCGCTTGAGGATGGGGAAAAAGCTCGGTGAAAAAATTGCCCGTGAATGGGAAGATTTGCATATTGACGTTGTGATCCCCGTACCGGAAACATCCTGTGACATTGCTCTGGAAATCGCCCATATCCTTGATAAACCGTACCGGCAAGGTTTTGTCAAAAATCGCTATGTGGGGCGTACTTTCATTATGCCCGGCCAACAAGAGCGTCGTAAATCCGTTCGCCGCAAACTGAATGCCAACCGTGCTGAGTTCCGCGGTAAAAATGTTTTGCTGGTGGATGATTCCATTGTGCGCGGAACAACCTCAGAACAGATTGTAGAGCTGGCACGTGAAGCGGGAGCCAAAAAAGTTTATTTTGCTTCGGCTGCACCGGAAGTTCGTTTCCCGAATGTATACGGGATTGACATGCCGAACGCCAATGAATTGATTGCCCACGGTAGAGAAGTGGATGAAATCCGTCAGCTCATTGGTGCAGATGCCCTGATATATCAGGATCTCCAAGATCTCATTCAGGCTGTACGTGAAGAGAATCCGGACATCGAGAAATTTGAATGCTCTGTTTTTGATGGTATCTATGTCACAAAAGATATTGACCAGATTTATTTGGATTATTTGGAAAACCTGCGTAAGGATGATGCCACTAATGTCCGCGGACAGAGCGAAATTGAGAATTTGGAAATATATAATGAAGGATAATATCGTTATTATCATCAAGTTATAGACCCAGATCTCAGAGGAAAGCATGAAAAAATTGATTGTCGGGCTGACGGGAGCGAGCGGTGCGATTTATGGCGTCAGGTTATTGCAGGTCTTGCAGCCTTTAGAAGGGATTGAAACGCATCTGGTCATCAGTCAATCTGCCCGGCAGACATTGGCATTGGAGACAGACTATACCTTGCGGGATGTTCAGGCTTTGGCTGATGTCGTGCATGACAACCGTGATATTGCTGCAAGCATTTCCTCAGGTTCATACAAAACACTGGGCATGGTTATTCTGCCTTGCTCAATAAAAACCTTATCGGGAATTGTACACAGTTACACTGACGGCTTGATTACCCGATCCGCAGATGTGGTGTTGAAAGAAGGCCGAAAATTAGTGTTGGCAGTGAGGGAAACCCCTTTGCATTTAGGCCATTTACGGTTAATGACACAGGCGGCTGAGATAGGGGCGGTGATTATGCCACCGGTCCCCGCGTTTTATCATCGCCCTGAGCATATTCAGGATATCATTGACCAAACTGTCAATCGTGTGCTGGATCAGTTTGATATTGAACTACCGGAAGATCTCTTCAGCCGTTGGCAGGGGGCAAAACCTGCCGGAATTCCTACTTAGTCAATTTAATCAACATTGACATCCTTTTTTACTGCATCCTGCAAGGCTTCCTCTAACCGGAAATAGCGGAAGCCAAATCCTGCCTCTTCTAACTTTTTAGGAATCGCTTGCTGCCCGCTTAAAACCAGTGTTGCGGCTTCTCCCATCATTGCTTTTAACACAAATGCAGGAATGCGGAAGATACAAGGGCGATGTAACACTTTTGCCAATATGGCACTGAATTGCTCATTATGAACAGGATAAGGTGATGTCATATTGAATGGGCCGTTCAACTCGGTCGATACCAGTAGGTAATAGATTCCATTGACCATGTCATCAATATGTATCCAGGGCATATATTGCTTGCCATCGCCGATCGCCCCCCCTAATCCCAGTCGGAACAATGGCAACATTTTTTGCAGTGCCCCGCCTTCTTTCGCCAAAACAATGCCCGTACGCAACAGACATACGCGAGTTTTATCACTTTGCGCTTGTAAGGCCAATTGCTCCCAGCGCTTACAAAGTTGATGGGTAAATTCATCGTGAGGGGAATCATCTTCAGTAATCACCGCCTGCCCTTGGTCCCCATAGTAACCAACCGCTGAACCGGAAATAAATACGGCAGGAGGCGTTTCACTGGCATTAATCAACTTGCTTAATTGCTCGGTAATGTGCCAGCGGCTTTGACAGATTTCCTCTTTTTGCTTGGGTGTCCAACGCTTGTCTAGAATGGGTTCACCGGCAAGATTAATAACAGCATCAAAATTGTTTAGATCATGCTGGTCATTGAGTGTAGTCCAGCACTCAACGAGATCGGAAAAAAGTGAGTACACCTTTTGTGGTGAACGGCTCAAGATGGTGATGGAATGGGAAATGGAAAGTAGCTGACAGGTCAAGCGATGACCAATGAGCCCCGTTCCCCCCGTAATTAAAATACGCATGGTCACCCCCTGTGACAAAATTAGTAGTCAATGACAGACTATAGCAAGGGATGATTTAGATAGCAGCGAAATATGCTGCTATCTGTTATCGGTATCAAGTTTTTTGGTGAAAAATTTTGCCATTAAGTGAATTAGTTGCACAAGTTGCAATTAGGCATCATTATAGGCCGTTTGGGTTGCGGGGCGTTGTCCGATTTTATCAAGCCATTCTCTGACAGCAGGATAATCTTCTAAATTGATGCTTTGATGTTCATGGCATTTGGCCCATGGATAAGTGGCGATATCCGCGATACTGTACTCATTTCCTCCCAAATAAGGAGTTTTTTCCAATTGAGTATTGAGTACTTTGTATAAGCGTCGTGATTCTTCCACATAACGTTTAATCGCATAAGGGACAACTTCAGGTGCATAGCGATTAAAATGGTGATTTTGACCGAGCATTGGGCCAAACCCGGCAACTTGCCAGAACAGCCACTGCAATTGTTCGGTACGCTCACGAATATTGGTGCTGAGCAGTTGCCCTGTTTTGTTTGCCAAATAAAGCAAAATGGCACCAGATTCAAAGATGGAGATAGGCTCTCCGCCGTCAGCAGGTTGATTATCGACGATGGCAGGGATTTTGTTGTTGGGAGCAATGGCCAGAAATTCCGGCTTAAATTGATCACCTGCACTGATATCAATGGGATGGATAGTGTAAGGAAGGCCGGTTTCTTCGAGAAATAATGTAATTTTATAGCCGTTAGGTGTTGGGGCATAATATAGATCTATCATATAACCTCTTGTAATAACAAAAGAATAAATATCACAGCATTACATTATCATTGTTTGTCTGTAAGATGTTACGAATTCCCTATTTTATTGTTAGTCAGTTTATCTGTTTTTGACCTTCCACAGCGGAGGGTAGGGCAAAAGCTGGCATATAAATCGTTTATTAAAGGTTTTTAGAATGGAGTTAGAAAGATCAGCCAATATCGAATGGGTCGATATTGTTAATGAAAACAACGAAGTCATCGCACAGGCGAGCCGCCAGCAAATGAGGGCACAAAATTTGAGGCACCGTGCCACTTATATTGTTGTGCATGATGGCATGGGAAAAATTCTGGTTCAGCACCGTACAGAGACGAAAGACTTTTATCCTGGAAAATTGGATGCAACGGCAGGTGGTGTCGTTATCATAGGAGAAAATCTGCTCAGTTCTGCCCGTCGGGAAGCGGAAGAAGAGCTGGGGATTGCCGGCGTACCCTTTGCCGAGCATGGCATTTTTTATTATGAAGAGAACAACTGCCGAGTGTGGGGCGGTTTGTTCAGTTGCGTTACCCACGGGCCATTCGCGTTGCAAGAAGAAGAAGTCTCCGCAGTTTATTGGCTGACACCAGAAGAAATCACAGCCCGTTGTGATGAATTTACCCCAGATTCCCTTAAAGCCCTCTCGTTGTGGATGGCGCGTAATAATCAGACTGAACTATCTGAACATTGATAATTTATTAATCTAGATGGAAAAAAGCTTATTTTTGATTAGAAAACTGTCATTAAACAAGCTATCTAAGTTAAGTATGAAGTCTATGGCAATTATCACTATTCCTATTGGATTTCAAGATGCGAATCAATGGCAAAAGATTGACGAGTATGCTTAGCCAAAGGCCTCTCTTCGGTGAGAGGCCTTTGGCTCATGGATGACCAGATGCTTATAACAACGATGATAACTGCGAGAAGGAGCCTCTCTAACTCCAACAACGCTATAACTTGAAAGGCGATATGTAATAACGTATTGATTAAGCACACTGAGTATTGTTTTTTGTAGTTCATTTCACATTATGCAAAATTAAATTTTTTCTGACTCTGAAAATCCTTCCATACAATAAGTGTGCCTGCCTTGTTAATTAGCATATGTTCTATGTTAACAGTCTTGGTTAATAAAATAGAATTTATATCTTTTTAGAAATTATTTATCTTAATTAAAACAGGATTTATCGTGGAAAATTATTGGTATAACAAAAAAAATTATATCTAATAATTTAGCGATACTTTATCTTTTATAATTATACCCTTATATTATTTTTTATAAAAATAAATATATTTATATTCAGGAGTTCTAATAATGGAAGAACAAGCCGACTACGATACTATTGGTGAGCATTATGAAAAATTTTCCAATACGGTCGCTCAACGGCAATCTGAGCTTCGAGACATACTTAATATGGTCGGAGACATACAAGGAAAGTCAGTGTTAGATTTAGCTTGTGGGTACGGTTATTATGGGCGAGAACTACACCGACGCGAGGCTTCAAAGGTAGTCGGAATTGATATCTCTGAAAAAATGATTGAACTCGCCAAAGCCAAATCATCACTGTACGGCGATGACATTGAATTCCATGTACAAGATGTATGTGCAATGGAATTGGATGAAAGATTTGATATCGTCATGGCCGCTTTCTTATTCCACTATGCGCAATCCACTAATGAACTTGAGGCGATGTTTCAAGCCGCGGCTGATCATTTGAAACCCTCTGGTAAATTGATTGCTTACATGGCTTCACCTGATTATCAATTAAAAAACGGAAACTGTGATAATTATGGCTTTAAAATTCTGAGTGAAGAGCCTTGGAAAAATGGTGTACGTTATCAGGCAGAGTTTTTGACAACCCCACCAAGCCCTTTCACATTTTATCGTTGGAGCCGTGAAGACTATGAAAACGCTGCTAAAAAAGTAGGGTTTCATCATATTAGCTGGGAAAAGCCAACGGTTTTAGAAAGCGATTTAGCACGTTATCCCCAAGGATTTTGGGATATTTATCTGCAAAATTGCGTCCATACTGGGCTTGTTTGCCAGTTTTAAGTTCATTTTCATTCTATTAACATTTATGGCTGTATTTAATACTATCCGAGATAAGTAATTCCTTTCTTATTCATTAATTTTTAAAAAATGGCCGGGTTTATTGCCCGGCCTTAGCCACAATACTCTGATTTTTTTTATTATTTTTAAGATAAGCAATGTTATTTCATTATACTTATTTATTTTACAAATCGAATGCTGACAACTGCCCAACGGCGAAAGGTGATAAGGTTAATGAATAAGTTGATTCTGTAGACAATAAAAGAGCCGCGCAGCGTTGTGCAAAATGAACACTGTCTTTAAAGTCCATACCTGCTAACGTACAATGCACTAGCCCTGCCATCATTGCATCTCCGGAACCGGTAGTATTGACAACATCGACAGAAGGCGCCGGTGAATGTCCTGAAACATAATCGAGTTCACTATAATAAACCCCATCAGACCCCATGCTTAAAATAACCCTCTGAACACCTTGTTCATGCAACCAAAATGTTACTGATTTAGCTTCTTCTATTGAATTAATTTTGACGCCACTGATTTTTTCTGCTTCCAATTTATTCGGCCGAATAGTATGAATATATGATAACCAATTTCGTACTATTCCGGCTTTATATGATGAAACTGGATTAACAAATATGGGTACATTACCCGAATTTTTAAATAACCATTCCAGTGCATCTTCGGTTAAATTACAGTCTATAACCAGTACCCCAGCTTTTTCAATGAGGGATTTAGATTTATTTAATAGCTCAGGAGTAAATTTTTTCAAAATATCCATATCACTAACGGCTGTTTGTAATTCACCATTACTGTCAACTATTGAATTATAACTTGATGTTCTTTCCTCATTGAGTATATGAGAATGGCTAACATCTACACCTGCTAGTTGGGTTTCTCTAAACAATCGTTTGCCATATGAATCATCACCGAAGACAGAAATAAGATAACTATCATTTTTTAATATAGCAATATTATGTGCGATATTTCGTGCAACACCACCTAACGTATATTTTATTTTCCCTGGGTTGGAATCTTTTTTCAATAATTCAGTTGAAGCAAAGCTGGTAATGTCCATATTGGAGGCACCAACGGTTACGGCGTAATTTCCACTGGAAAAAATATAACCTTTGCCTTTTATGTGCCCTTTTTTTTGTAAGTTTAAAATATGTCCTGCTACGCTTGAGCGGCTAATCCCAATTGCATCTGCTATTTCTTTTTGGGCAAGACAGGGGTTTTTCCTAAGAAGTTGTAATATTCTAAATTCCAGATTATCCATCTTCTTCATATCATGCCCTTATTATCGGTTAACATGGTTGTTTTTATTCCATTGTTTAATGCCAGTAAAGTCTATTTTTGTACATTGTGTTTGTAGTGAGAAAGAGATCGTAAGTTGAGTGATAAGTTATTTATCATCTAAAATGTGATTCTAGTCTTAAATTTTATCTCGAAAAATAACTAATGATTGGGATTTTCAAAAGGTTAGCAAGGAAACCATATTTTATCCTGATTAATTTATAATTAAATCAATTTGTTATGCTTGCCTCTTGTTTCCGGTAACTTTTGGTTTTTATTTTGGTTTTATTTAATTAGCAAAGTAAAAATGATATTTTGAGTTACATTAAAATGTGATGTAAAACACATTTCATAAAAGACCGCTTAAGGTGGTTAATTGATTGGGTTTTACTTTAAATTATGGGTTAAGAAGCAAATAATTGAATTTTTTTAGTGATTGCAACTATGAATATTTTAATGCTGCAAGCAAAAAATATAGTTCAATAATAATAACCAATGATTATTTTATACTGGATGAGTAAAACATGGGTTTAATAAAATACAAATAAAGATTAATTATTTTTGAAAGGCTATATGGGTATTATTAAAAATAAATCATGTTATTTAAATTGAAATCAGCTATATCGTGAATAATGGCTTTTTTGCGTGTATCGTAACGTGCTTTTTATTTATCGGAAGTACTTCATTGTGAACTATATTCACCGCATTTCAAGCAGTGCCTTAATATGCAGGGAAAAGTATTTCTGTAAGCTACATATGATTAATACAAAACTCATTTATACCCGTCGTATTTCAAATTGCATCTCTGTTGACTGCTCTCGTTTCCGGCTAATTTGTCGCTTTCTTGTTGCCTCGGCGTAATTCTGAATTTATGGCGTATGTATACCAAATATGGGTTAGCTCTATATTACCCAATAGATTTTAATTTTAATGATGTCATATCCCACCGATTCCAAATTGTAACGCATGGCAAGAGGTGAGTTCTCGGATCACACGCTGTTGATGTGATGGGAGGCCGGGAAGAACAGAAACCACCAACACCAGATTGGAAGGTGAAGGATATTACAGGAGAGAAATATGCTTAGCCACAGTAATACAGAACTCAGGAATATACTGCTTACAGGGGTGACAGGGGTCGTGGGAGGAAGGCTCCTCTTTGAGATACTGACGACAACGGATGCCAATGTTTATTGCCTGACACGGGAAACTGATGAGCAACAGGCCCTGTCACGGATAAAAACGATTCTGTCTGTCTATGATCAGGAGAAACAGTGTGAACCCGATACGCACCGCATCATTCCTGTTTTGGGTGATGTCTCTGAAAAATATCTGGGGATGGCAAACACGTTTTACCATGAATTGGCAGGTAAAATTGACCGAGTCATTCATTGTGCCGCTAACGTCAAACTGCTTTCTTCTTACAATAAAATAGCGCCCACTAATGTTCAGGGAACACTTAACATTATCGAGTTTTGTTTGCTGGCTGATGCGCCATTACTCTATACATCCAGCTTCAGTATTATTGGCAGTCGTTTGTTTCAGCAAGGTTTTGTCATGCATGAAACAGATTTGGATGTCGGGCAAAAATTCGATGGCATGGGCTATGAACGCTCCAAATTTGAAGCCGAACAAGCTATTCACAGTGCAGGGAAAAAGGGGTTGAAATGGGTTATTGTACGCCCCGGCAACATTTGGGGAGATAGTCGCAGCGGGAGCTATCCTCTGTACCAGACCAGAGTGAAAGGTTTTTACTATGACATTATTAAATCATTGGTGGAAACAGGGCTGACTTACGATTCACCGGAGGATTTTGAAATAACGCCGGTGGATTATGTGGCAAAAGCATCATTGTTCGCCATTTCGAATATTCAAAAGTTTGACAGAAAAACTTTGCATTTGGTTAATCAGACTACGATTAATTTTAATCAGTTTGTTGCCTATCTGCGTGAATTTGGTTATCGCATTCGAACCATCGACAATAACGATTTTATACAATCAGTATTACAAAAGCGGATATATCGCAATGGCGAACCCTATAATTCAGTTTACATGGATTTGCTGAGCGTGTTTTACAGTAAAGGCATCATCAGTGAAAGAGCAAAATATGCCACACAATTAACCACGGAATTACTCAGTGGCAGTGGAATTCAGTGTGCTCCGTCTAGTGATGCATTAATTTCTTGTTATTTAAATTACCTGATTGAACAACAATTTATTTTGGCACCACAAGATCAGGGAGAAGGTGCTGAAATAATCTAAAATAGGGCAGCCGTTCTGGCTGCCCCTTATTTATTATTTACCGCTTATCATTGAATCTTGGCGATGGCAGAAGCCAATTCTTGCACGAAAGGATCACGCATAATGGAAATGTGATCGCCAGATAAAGTTTGTGATGCCACGTCACCTGTGACCAACTCTTTCCAACCATCGATAAAACTCTCGATAGATGTTCCCAGTTCTTCATGTTCTTGGTTGTTGTTTGCCAAAAACAGGTGAATGTTTCCTGAATATTCTCCCTGAGGTTGATAAGCCATCAAAGAGTGCGCCTTGAAGACCCGCAAATAAGTCTCAATCTCCTGTGAAGCAAGCTGGGGTGGCAGCAGTTCTTCTTCAATCAGGCGAAGGCGCAGGTTGTCTATCCGCTCTTCTTCTTTCATGATTTGGAACTCTTCTTCAGTGAAGATATCTTCCGCGCCTTCCAGTGCGGCAAATACGTTACCGAATTCTGCTATCCAACGGCTGTCAGACCATTCTGATTCGCTTTTCTGAGCCACGCTTTCCAAGGGGGATTCGCTGTCGACCAATGCCAGTAAAGCAATCTCTTCGCCTTGTTCAACAAGCTGACGTGCAATTTCGAATGCGAGCCAAGCCCCGAAAGAGTGTCCACCCAAGTGATAAGGGCCGTTTGGCTGAACCTTCCTGAGATTGTCGATCATTGCACTGGCCATGACTTCAAGGCGTTCCGGAACATCATGACGCCCATCCAGCTCAGGAGATTGCATGCCCCAGACAGAATAAGTGCCGGCCAGATTGGTAGCCAATTCCTGCAAATAAAGCACATGTCCGCCAGCGCCCGGGGCAAAGAACAGCGGAGTGTTATTGGTGTTTTTTGACAACCTGACCATAGAGCCAACATCGCTATTGTCACGTTGTTCGATAACACGGGCCTGTTCCTTAATTGTCGTGATTGCCATCAGGCTCGCCATCATGCTTTGCTCAAGCTCTAATCGTTCAATTGCCAAAGAGCAGGCTTTCAGGATGAGCAAAGAGTGCCCGCCCAATTCGAAGAAATGGTCATGGCGGCTGACACGTTCCAATCCCAGCAGATTTTGCCAAATTTGGGCCAATACGGTTTCAGTTTCGCCTTGCGGGGCTTCATAGCTGCGGGTCACGATGGCGGATTGATCCGGCGCCGGGAATGCCCGCCGATCGATTTTGCCGTTGGAGGTCAGTGGAAAAGCATCCAGAATGACAAATGCGCTCGGCAGCATATAGTCCGCAAGGTGCTGCGCGAGTTGCTGGCGCAGTTCAGCGGGAACCAGTTTGGCTTCAGGCTGGGGCTGAACATAGGCAACGAGGCGTTTATCATCCGGAATTGTTTCACAGACAAGCACAATGGTGTCAAGAACTCCCGGACATTGGGCAAGGCGCGCTTCTATTTCGCCAAGCTCAATGCGGAAGCCACGCAGTTTGACCTGAAAATCATTGCGCCCCAGATAGGCAATGCTGCCATCCGGCAACCAGCACCCCAGATCGCCTGTTTTATACATACGGGCGCCCGGTTGTTCGCTGAATGGGTCAGCAACAAATTTTTCTGCCGTTAAATCGTCACGGTTCAGGTAGCCACGGGCAACGCCTGCACCACCAATGTGAATTTCCCCGCTGACGCCGAGAGGAACCGGTTTCCCCTGTGTATCCAGAATATAAATACGCGTATTGGGCAGGGGATATCCAATCGGGATGTTATCTGCCATTGGCAATGTATGGTGCTTATCCAGCGTCAATGTTGTCGCAATAACCGTTGTTTCCGTCGGGCCATAGGAATTGATCCAACGGCAGGATTGGGTTTCTGGCATTGATTGCCAATTCAGTAAATGCCGAAGTTCAGCTTTTTCACCCCCAACAATGATGGTATGCAGGAATTGACCGAATCCACTGCGTCCTGCCATCATTTCTTGTACCCATTGGTGCCAGAAAGCGGTTGGCATATCCATGATGGTGATTTTCTGCTCATTGAGCAAAGCGACAAACTCAGCATTCGGTGCACGGATATGAGCCGGACGCAGAACCAGAGTTGCACCCGATGCCAGCGTTGGGAAGATATCGGATACCGAGGTATCAAATGCCACGGTGGCAAATTGCAGGATACGATCACCCGGCTGAGGTTCACTGGTTTTGTGTTGGGCGTGGATAAAATTCACCACATTCCGGTGTTCCAGCATGACGCCTTTAGGCTGGCCGGTAGATCCTGACGTGTAAATGATATAGGCCAGATGATGCGATTGCAGTCCCATCTTATTGGCATCGGGGTTGTATGCCGGTTGTTGCGCCACACTTTCCTGATGGGCACTGTCATCCAGCAAACAGACATTGACGCCTTGAACTGGCAGACGCGATTGCAAGTGTTTCTGGGTCAGCAACAAGGTAGGCTTGCTGTCTGAAAGCTGATAGGCCAGACGATCGACAGGGTATTCCGGATCGAGAGGAACGTATCCTGCACCCGCCTTGAGGATAGCGTACATGCCGATAATCATGTCCGGACTGCGATCAACACAAATGGCTACGCGGTCATCTGGGCGTACACCAGAAGCGATCAAATAATGGGCCAGCTGGTTGGCATGGCGATTCAGCTCTGCATAGCTCAACTGGTTTTCGCCAGATATCAGTGCGATGGCATCAGGGGTACGCTCTGCCTGTTGCTCGAACAACTGGTGGATTAAGCTATTTTGTGGGTAGCTTGTGGCGGTAATGTTGAATGTTTCCAGCAACTGGTTGCGCTCTGCCAGCGACAAAATATCGATGGTTTCAATTGATTGTTCAGGCGAGTTTTGCAGTGCCGCCACAATTCCTTCCAGCGCAGCATTCATGTAGGCATTGATGCGGGCTGGATTGATTTGCTGATTACATTGGGCAGTCAGGGAGAATCCGGCGTCAAAGTCATCAACATCCAGCGATAGCGGATAGTTACTGCGTTCTTCGCCATCCAGTTCCCGAATGCCTTCCCAAGCCTGCGACGCCAGATCTTCATCCGCACGCGGGCTATGGCGGAAATTGAGCAGGCTGTTGAACAGTGGCAATGAAGCCGGGATCCCGCTGCAACGCTGGGCCATAGCCAATGGTGCCTGTTCATGTTCCAGCAAGGCACTTAACTGCTGATACGTTTCCTGAACGGCTTGCTTAACAGTACGAGCCTGTAGCCTTACGCGGATAGGCAAGGTATTGATGAACATTCCAAGCACTTCGGAAGCACCGACACCACCTTGCAAGCGCCCAAGCAGGACTGTGCCGAATACCACATCGCCTTTCCCGCTGCATCGCGCCAATACCTGTGCCCATGCCACGTGAAACAATGCAGCCGAACTCATGCCCAGCTGACGTGCGCATTCGCGTAAATTATGGGCCAGCTCGCTATCCAGCGTGAAAACATCTTCCTCGATTTCATTCAGATTATTGCCCTGAACATCAAGCAACCCGAAAGGCAAGGTGGGCTCTTCCACATCCGCCAACAATGCTTGGAAATAATTCTGGTGGGATTCCAGCGGAACTTTATTGATTTGGGCGATAAAGTTACGGTAAGGCAATGGCGTTGGTAAGCTGTGACTTTCTCCCAGCAACAAGGTTTGTATTTCACTGAATATAATCTCCAGTGAGATGTGGTCACAAACCAGATGATGGTAGAGCAGGGAAAGCAGCCATTCACCGGAAGCGGGATCTTGGGCAATATAAGCCGCCATTAGGGGAGCTTTGGTAATATCCAGCCTGATTACGTAAGGATCAGCAAGGCGGCGCAACTGCATTTCAGCGCTTTCTGTCATTGAGGGATCTGTTGACAGTGCAAGCTCAATGATCGGCAGGGGAGCGCGGCGATTGACGACCTGTACTGGTTCAGGCAACTCTTTCCAGTGCACTGAGCTGCGCAAGATATCATGCCGGTCAATGACATGCTGGAGCGCCTGTAAAAAATTGTCCAACCGTGTCCGGCTGTCAAAGACCACCAGATGGTTATCCAGATAAATATCGCTCTCTTGCTCCAGCAAGTAATGGAACAGAATGCCTTCCTGCAATGGCCCCAACGGATAAATATCCTGGATATTCGGGATCCCACCCGTTACGCTTTCAATGATCTGGTCAATCTGGCTTTGTGCCATTTCCACCAACGGCAGCATATCGGGAGTAATGGCCTGACTTTCTGGTTGGATAAGATTGGGCGGAACATCCGGCAGGCTGCTGTCTTGTCCAGTATTTTGGCTGATGAGAGCGCTCATGGCGACCAACGTCGGGGCAGAGAAAACGGCACTGACATCAAGGGAAAGGCCATGCTGGCGTAACTGCTCAATTAAATTGACTACCAGTAACGAGTGCCCACCCAATTCAAAGAAATTATCTTGTCGCCCGACTTGTTCCAAATTGAGCAAAGATTGCCAGACCGCCGCCAGTTTCTGCTCGATTTCGCCTTGTGGCGCTTCATATTCACGGCTGACGATCGACGTGTGGTCAGGAGCTGGCAATGCCTTGCGATCCAGCTTGCCATTGGCGGACATCGGGAAAGCATCCAGCATGACAAACGCGCTGGGCAGCATATGCTCCATCAAGCGGCTGCTCAGTTGCTCACGCAGATGAGACGGACTCAGCGTGACACCGGCCTGCGGGATCAGATAAGCCACCAAACGCTTATCTCCCATGCCTTCTTCACGGGCAATCACCACTGCATCACTGACACCTTCACAAGCAGCAAGCTGGGTTTCGATTTCTCCCAATTCAATGCGGAACCCACGTATTTTGACCTGAAAGTCATTGCGCCCCATGTACTCAATCATGCCATTTGGCAGCCAGCGCCCCAAATCCCCGGTTTTATACATGCGGGCATTCGGCCGTTCGCTGAATGGATCAGAAATAAACTTCTCTTCCGTCAAATCGGGACGATTCAGATAACCGCGGGCAACACCGGCTCCGGCAATGTGAATTTCGCCCGTTACGCCGACGGGAACAGGCTGCCCGTGAGTGTCCAAAATATAAATGCGGGTGTTGGGCAATGGGTAACCAATCGGGACTGAACCCATGAATTCGGGATCGGCTTCGCCGTTCCGATTCAATTGATTTAGGGTCAATGTGGTGGCAATGACCGTCGTTTCGGTTGGGCCATAAGAGTTGATCCAGCGGCAGGATTGCGTCTCTGGGCTGGACAGCCAATTCATTAAATGGCGGTATTCTGCTTTTTCTCCCCCGACAATGATGGTATGCAGGTAAGGGCTGAAACCACTGCGCCCTTCCATCATTTCCTGTACCCAGTGATGCCAGAAAGCGGTTGGCATATCCATGATGCTGATTTTTTGCTCACGCAAAAAATTGACAAAGGTAATGTCCGGTATTCTGATGTGGGGTGGGCGCAGAACCAAGGTAGCACCGGATGCCAGCGTCGGGAAAATATCAGACACTGACGTATCAAATGCGACAGTGGCAAATTGCAGGATGCGATCCCCAGGCTTGGGTTCACTGGTCTTGCGCTGGGCATGAATAAAATTCACCAAATTGCGATGTTCCAGCATGACGCCTTTAGGCATGCCGGTTGAACCGGAGGTGTAAATAATATAAGCCAGATGTTCCGGTTTAATTCCCAGCAAATCGGCATCAGGGTTATGGTGCGGTTGCTGTGCCACATGGTTGCGATTATTTTCATCATCAAGCAACCAAATGTTTACCGCTTGAGTGGATAAACGGGATTGCAAATGTTGCTGGGTCAGCAATAACGTGGGCTTGCTGTCGGATAATTGATAGGCCAGACGCTCGGCAGGGTATTCAGGATCAAGTGGAATATAGCCAGCCCCGGCCTTGAGGATAGCGTACATGCCGATAATCATGTCCGGACTGCGCTCTGCGCAAATGGCGATGCGATCATCAGGGCGTACACCAGAAGCGATCAGATGATGCGCCAATTGGTTGGCATGCCGGTTCAGCTCTGCATAACTTAATTGGCTGTCACCAAACGCCAGTGCGATGGCATCAGGAGTCTGTTCTGCCTGCTGTTCAAACAGTTGGTGAGCCAACAACTCTTGGGAATACAGGAAATCTGTCTCATTGAAATCCAGCAAAACCTGACTGCGTTGCGCTGCCTGCAACAGTGGCAAATCTTCCACCCGCTGTGAATCATTGGTAACCATTGCAGCCAGCAAGGTTTGCAGGTAACTGGCGATGCGCTCCACGCTGGTACGATCAAACAGATCACTGGAATATTCCAAGTCACCCACTAAACCGTCTTCGGTGTCATTCATGGAAAGAGACAGATCAAACTGTGCAATGTTTTCGCTGGCATTGATTTCACTGATTGTGGCACCGGGCAATTCGATATCTTGTTGTCCCGGAGTATTATCCACTGACATCATCACTTGGAAAATCGGGCTGTAGCTGAGGCTGCGAGGAGGTTTCAATGCTTCAACCAGTTGCTCGAATGGCAGATCTTGGTGAGCATAGGCTTTCAGGGCGTGACTTTTGATCTGCGCCAGCAAGCCACTGACTGTTGGATTGTCATCCAATTGAACCCTAAGTGCCAACGTATTGACGAAGAAACCGATCAACGGCTCCAATTCCCGATGTTGCCGATTGGCAACGGGAGTTCCGATAACCAAATCTTTTTGGCCACTGAGGCGGGAGAGCAATGTTGCCCAGCCGGCCATCAGGGTCATAAATAAAGTTGTTCCGTGACGCTGGCTGAGAGCCCTCAATCCGGCACTTAATTCCGGTGGCAGAATGATATCAACACGCCCTCCGGTGTAACTCTGTTTTTCCGGGCGAGGTCTGTCCGTGGGCAGCTCCAGCAGTGCCGGGGCGCCCTGTAGCGCGTTGCGCCAGAAATCCACTTGTTTTTCCAGCATTTCACCCTGTAACCATGCCCTTTGCCAAAGGGCATAGTCAGCATATTGGAGGGTCAGGGGGGGCAGGGGATCATCCTGCCCTTCGCTGAATGCATGATAAAGGGTTGCCAGTTCATTCATCAGCACATTGAGTGACCAGCCATCAGAAATAATGTGGTGCTGAGTTAACAGCAAAACATGCTCATCTTCTGCCAGCCGGAGTAACCGGCCCCTGATCAGGGGGCCTTTTGTGAAATCGAAGGACATGTTAGTTTCATGCCGGGATATTTCCCCGATGGCGGCTTGCTGATCAGCCACCGGCAGGTGGCTGATATCTTCCATTGCCAAAGAGAAACCTGAGCTGGGTTCACCAATGATCTGCTGGGCTTGGCCTTCCACAACGCCGATCGTAGTGCGCAAGATCTCATGGCGGGCAACAACCCTGTCCAGTGCCGCTTTCAACGCATCCTGATCCAAATGGCCTTTCAGTCGCAGGCCGCCGGGAATATGGTATGCCGTCTGTGCTGCCGGATCTAACTGTGCCAGAAACCAGAGGCGCTGCTGCGCCCAGGATAAAGGCAATGTCTTTTGATCGGCGCTTCTCGGTACAATCTGGTTCTTTTCCGCCACCTGACTGTTTTGGATGCGTTCTTTAATCTTTTTCTGGAGTACTGCTTGTCTTAACTTAAGCAGAGTTTGTTCGTTATTGCTCATTTAATTAATTATCTCCATTTAACAGGGCACGCAGCTCATCTTCGGACAAGTCTTCCAATTCTTTTTGCAGCAACTCGATATCTTCTTGTGCGAAAAAGGTCTCAATTTGTCTTGATGCAATAAGTTCAGCGAGTTCAAAAAGCGTTGAATGAGCAAAAATGTCCTGAATAGATACTTCAAGATGGAATTCATCACGCAGTCTTGCCATTAACTGAATGATTGACAGAGAGTTGCCACCCAAATCAAAGAAGCTGTCATAACGGCCTACCTGTTCTAATTTCAACAAAGTCTGGAGAATGACGGCTATTTGTTGCTCTATCTCTCCTTCAGGAGCCGCATATTCATGGCTGGCAATCGCGGTACGATCAGGGGCAGGCAGAGCTTTGCGATCTACTTTTCCACTGGCAGTCAATGGGAATGCATCCAGCATGACAAAGGCGTTGGGTATCATGTATCCCGCCAGATGGTTACTGAGTTGTTCACGCAGGCTGTTGACATCCAATGTGGTGCCGGGCTGTGGAATGACATAGGCAACCAGTCGTTTATCCCCGTCATCTTCCTCACGGGCCACAACCAGAGTTTCCCTGACATCGGCACAGGCCAGCAATTGCGCTTCGATTTCTCCCATCTCAATGCGGAAGCCGCGGATCTTGACCTGAAAATCATTGCGCCCCAGATATTCAATCGTCCCGTCAGGCAACCAGCATCCGAGATCGCCGGTTTTATACATGCGGGCATCGGGTAGCGTGCTGAACGGATCTGCAATGAATTTCTCCGCCGTTAAATCTGGGCGATTCAAATAACCGCGGGCCACACCGAATCCGGCAATGTGGATCTCTCCGATCACGCCGAGAGGGGCAGGATGGCCGTGGGTATCCAGAATATAGATCTGGGTATTGACGTTCGGACGACCAATCGGGATTGCCGTTGTGATTGGGGATGAATAGTCATCCAAAATCAGATTGGTGGCGATCACGGTCGTTTCAGTCGGGCCATAGGAGTTAATCCAACCACAGGATTGGGTTTCTGGCAGAGACTGCCAATCCAGCAAATGGTGAAGCTCCGCTTTTTCGCCACCGACGATGATGGTCGTTAAGTATGGGCTGAAACCTGTGCGGCCTGCTTTCATCTCCTGAACCCAGTGGTGCCAGAAGGCGGTTGGCAAATCGATGATGGTTATTTTTTGCTGAATCAGATAATCCACGAATGTCTGATCCGGTACACGGATATGTGCCGGACGCAGGACTAAGGTTGCCCCTGCGGCCAACGTTGGGAAAATATCAGACACTGACGTATCAAATGCCACGGTAGCGAATTGCAGGATGCGATCCCCCGCTTGTGGGTGGCTTACCTGATGCTGGACATGGATAAAGTTCACCACATTGCGGTGTTCAATCATGACCCCTTTCGGTTGCCCGGTTGAGCCGGATGTATAAATAATGTAGGCCAAGTGATGGGCTTCAAGCCCCAACTGCTCAGGCACAGGGTTGTGTTCCGGTTGCTGTGCTACCTGCCCGCGGAAAGTGTCATCATCCAATAACCAAACAGGGATATCTTCTGATGGCACGCGCTCTTGTATGTGATGTTGGGTCAACAGCAGTACAGGCTTACTGTCTGATAGCTGGTAAGCCAGACGATCAGTCGGATACTCCGGATCAAGCGGAACGTAGTTTGCCCCTGCCTTGAGAATGCCAAACATGGCAACGATCATATCCAGACTGCGTTCAACGCACAGCGCAACATGGTTGTCAGGACGTATGCCAAAGGCTATCAGGCTGTGTGCCAATTGGTTGGCGCGGCGATTCAGTTCGGCATAGCTCAGTTCTGTGTCACCCGATACCAGCGCAATGCCATCAGGTGTGCGGGAGACTTGTTGTTCGAACATCTGATGAATCAGCATATTCTGCGGATATTCCAGACCCGTATCGTTAAAGTCTTGCAATAACTGGGTACGCTCGCTTTGTGGCAGGATCTCTATGGTTTCGAACGATTGTTCCGGCGCATGTTGCAGTGCTGCCACAATCTCTTTCAGAACGATTTCCATGTACGCATTCAGGCGTGCCGGATTGACTTGCTGATAGCATTGGACAACCAGTGAAAACCCGTCAGTCAGCGAGTCCACGTCCAGTGACAGTGGATAGTTGCTGCGTTCTTCGCCGCCGATGACCCGTATGCCTTCCCAAGCCTGCAAGGTGGACTGTGTATCGTCATCCGGACTGTGGCGGAAATTGAGCAAGCTGCTGAATAATGGCAATGGTGCCTGAATGCCACTGCAACGCTGGGCAACCGCAAGGGGAGCCTGTTCATGATTCAGTAACTCAGTGAGCTGCTGATTGGTTTCCTGTACTACTTGCAATACTGAGCGAGCCTGTAGTTGAACACGGATAGGCAAGGTATTGATGAACATGCCCAGCGCCTGAGATGCCCCGGCACCGCCTTGCAACCGGCCGAGCAGAACCGTGCCGAAGACCACATCATCCCGTCCACTGCATCGTGCCAATACCTGCGCCCATGCCACATGGAACAATACCGCGACACTCATGCCCTGCTGGCGGGCGCAATCACGCAGATTATTTGCCAATTCACTGTCAAGGGTGAGGATATCTTCCACAATTTCATTGGGCTGAATTTCATCTTGATGACTGTTTTGCACATCATGCAACCCAAACGGCAGTGTAGGCTCATCCACATCGCCCAGTAGTTGCTGGAAATAAGCCTGATGCACTTCCGGTGCCACACTGCGGGTTTGGGCGATGAAATTGCGGTAAGGCTGTGGAGCAGGCAAGCTGTCATCTTCGCCCAATAGCAGTGTTTTCACTTCATTGGAGATGAGTTCCAACGAAAGGTGATCACAAACCAGATGGTGATTCAGCAGGGAGAGCAACCAGTGCCCTGATTCATGATCTTGAGCAATATGAGCCGCCAGTAATGGTGCCTGAGTGAGATCCATCCGTATTGCACGAGAATCAGTCAAATGAGATAACTGCGCTTCGGCATTTTCTTCCGTGGACAGCGTGTGTTCAATGACCGGCAATGAGGCATGGCGATGGACGATTTGCACCGGTTGGACCAACCCTTGCCAGTAAGCCGAAGTGCGCAGGATATCGTGGCGGTCGATGACTTGCTGCAATGCGGTCAGGAAGGCATCAAGGCGCTCACGGCTATCAAATGCAAACTGGGTGCGCAGAAGGTAAGTATCCCCTTGGGTTTCCAGTAAATAATGGTACAGAATACCTTCTTGCAATGGTGCAAGTGGGTAAATGTCCTGAATATTGGCCGCACCACCCGGTATCACCGCGCTAATGAGATCAATCTCGTTTTGTGGCAGAGAAACCAGAGGCAACATATCCGGCGTAATGGCAGTACAGCCGTCAGAAATAAGGTTAGGCGGTGTAATGAAGGAATCCGTGCCGCTCAGACTGATTGACATCGCTTGTGCCATCTCTGCCAGTACCGGAGTGGAGAACACGGTACGGATATCGATAGACCACCCTTGGTTGCGCAATCTTTCCAACAGGCTGACTATCATCAGCGAGTGACCACCCAGTTCAAAGAAATGGTCATGGCGGCCAACTTGCTCCAATCCCAATAATGCCTGCCAGACTTCTGCTAGCGCCATTTCCTGTTCATTGGCCGGAGCTTCATAACTGCGCATCGCTATTGCCGCCTGATCGGGTGCCGGCAGGGCCTGGCGGTTCAGTTTGCCGTTGGGCATCAGCGGGAAGGCGTCAAGCGTCACAAAGGCGCTGGGCAGCATATATTCGGTAAGGTGCTGACTGAGTTCTTGGCGCAGGCTTGCCGGTTCCAGTTCAATGCCATCTTCTGGCACCAGATAGGCAACCAGACGTTTATTGCCAGGCTCATCCTCACGGGCAAGAACCACGGCGTCACGTACGCCGTGGCATTCCACCAGACGGGATTCAATTTCACCCAGTTCGATACGGAAGCCACGGATCTTGACCTGAAAATCGTTGCGGGCAACGTATTCAATATTCCCGTCAGGAAGCCAGCGGGCGAGATCGCCGGTTTTATACATACGTGATTCTTGGTTGGCAGAGAACGGATCGACAAGGAAACGTTCTTCCGTCAGATCCGGACGGTTGAGATAACCACGGGCAATACCATCACCGGCGATATACATTTCACCCGTGACCCCGAGAGGCACCGGCTGGCCTTTCTGATCCAGAATATAAATCTGGGTGTTGCCAATCGGACGGCCAATCGGAATTTTCCCGCTGTTGCTTCTGGTTAACGGCACTTCATAGAGGGTGGCAAATGTGGTTGCTTCCGTCGGGCCGTATGCATTAAACAGATATTGCGGTGGATAATCTGTTCTCAGGTGCATTACGGGGCGAGTATCTGCTTGTTCTCCACCAAAAATAACATAGCGCAAACCTGATAGTACCGGAGCGAGCAGGCTGGCGTACTGATTGAACAGAGAAGTCGTGAGGAATAGGGCGCTCACTCTCTCGGATGATAAACGCTGACCGAAGGCTGCCGTTTCCAGCAAGGCTTTTTCCGGAAGCAATAACAGACGTGCCCCGTGAACCAGACTGACCCAAACTTCCCACGTTGCTGCATCGAATGAAATATTGGAGCTATGGGCCACACAATCATCAGGGCCAATATCAGCAAAGCCGCTATTGATGATGAGGCGAAGGACATTTCGGTGTTCAACCATTACCCCTTTGGGTTTTCCGGTTGAACCCGAAGTATAGATAATATAGGCCATGTGGCGTGAAGTCAGCCCCAGAGCCTGCGAGTCCGGATTGTGGTTCGGCTGGCTTTCCATCAACTCTTCACAGGCATCCAGCACTAAAACAGGCATGCTTGTGGCAGGTTCAGTTTCAGCAAATACAGGCTGCGCGGCTGGAATAGCGTTGACGATAGTTTCAAGCCAAGCCGTTTGAGTCAGCAAAACAACCGGAGCCGCATCGTCAAGCATGTATGTCAGACGTTCAGCCGGATAAGTGGGATCGATTGGCACATAGGCACCACCCGCCTTGAGGATGGCCAGCAACCCGACGACCATTTCCGGACTGCGTTCAGCGCAAATGGCCACGCGATCATCAGGGCGGACGCCCAAGGCAATCAGATGATGGGCCAGACGATTGGCACGCTGGTTCAGTTCCCCATAACTCATCGTTTGATTTTCATAGATAAGCGAGATTGCATCGGGGTGCTGTGCAGCGTATGCCTCGAACAATTGATGGATCAAGGCATCCTGTGGGAAGTCCGCTTGAGTGGCATTGAAGTCGAACAACACTTGTTGCCGCTCTGAGGCGGATAGGATTGGCAGATGTGCCACGGTTTGATCGGCATCGTGAACCATGGCTGTCAGTACATTGCGCAAATAACCCACCATGCGTTCAATCGTGGCATGTTCAAACAGATCTGAGGCATATTCCAGCATTCCGTGCAGCCCATCCACGCTTTCAGAAAGCGACAGGGTCAGATCAAAGTGGGCGCTGCGATAATCCTGCTCGATTACCGAGACGGACAAACCGGGTAATTCAATGTCTTGGACTGGCGTGTTGTCCAGAGCCAGCATCACCTGAAAGATTGGGCTGTAGCTTAAGCTGCGTTCAGGTTGCAGCGTTTCCACCAACTGCTCAAAAGGCAGATCTTGGTGTGCGTAGGCAGCCAGTGCCTGCTCACGGACATGTGCGAGAACTTCAGTCACGGTCTGGTCATATTCCGGCTTAACTCGCATCGGCAGGGTATTGACGAAGAACCCGATTAAATCTGAAAACTCATTCCGTGGGCGGTTCGCGACAGGCGTACCAATGACAATATCTTCTTGACCACTGATTCGGGCAAGCACAATCCCCCAAGCAGCCAGCAGGGACATGAATAACGTGGTTCCTTCGCGTTGGCAGAGTGCCTTGAGCGAAGCCAGCAAATCCGCATCCAGATTGACCGCAACTTGCCCGCCAGCGTAGCTCTGTACTGCTGGGCGTGGATAGTCAGTAGGCAGTGTCAGCAATGCCGGAGCATCCTGAAGTTGGTTCACCCAGAAATCACGCTGTGATTCCAAGACCTCACCCTGCAACCATCCGCGTTGCCAGACGGCGTAGTCGGCGTATTGAATAGGCAAAGGAGGCAGGGGATCATCCTGTCCTTCAAGGGCGGAACGGTAAATTTCCCCCAGTTCACGGATCAGCACCCCGACTGACCAACCATCGGAAATGATGTGGTGCTGGGTGAGGATCAACGTATGCTCATCATCCGCCAATTGCAGCAACTGACCGCGGATCAGTGGCCCGTTGATGAAATCAAATGGGGTATTCATGTCCTGCTCAACCAGTTCAGCAAGTCGGTGTTGCTGGGTTGCCGCATCCAAGGAGCGGAAATCTTGGTAAGTCAGGGCAAAGCCTGTGTCCGCTGCGTCGATTTGCTGGGAAGGCTGCTCATCGACCAGAACAAAGCGGGTACGCAGGCTCTCTTGTCGGGCAACAAGGCGATTGAGCGTAGCGGTGAATGCGGAATGGTCGAGTTGCCCCTTGAGGCTGAGAACCGCAGGAATATGATAGGCCAAACTGGCCGCAGGCTCGAGTTGGGCAAGGAACCACAGACGTTGCTGGGCGAAAGAGAGTGGCAACGGTTGATTGCGATCAGCAACCGAAATGGAAGTTTGTGCAGACACTGAAGCATCATTGAGCGCAGTGGCTAAATCAGCCAAGACGGGGTGGGCAAAGAGTTGTTGCAAAGGCAGCTCCAGCCCCAATTTCTGGCGGACAGAGGCAGCAAACTGAACAGCAAGCAAGGAGTGCCCGCCCAACTCAAAGAAATGGTCAGAACGGCCGACTTTCTCCAATCCCAGCAGTGTTTGCCAAATCTCGGCCAAGGTCATTTCCATGTCACCGATCGGCGCTTCATAATCGCGCGTTACTGCCGCTGATTGATCGGGTTCTGGCAGGGCATTGCGATCAATCTTGCCGTTGGGTGACAGAGGGAAAGAATCAAGCGTGACAAAAGCGCTGGGGATCATGTAATCAGCAAGATGCTGGGTCAGTTGTTGACGCAACGTGGCAGGCACCAGTTCAACACCTGTTTTGGGGATCACATAAGCCACGAGGCGTTTTTCCCCCGCTGTTTTTTGTTGCGGTGAATCTATTTCATGGGCAAGCACAGTTTCGCGTGCGAGAACAATGGCTTCTTGAACGCCGTGGCACTGAACCAGTCTGGCCTCGATTTCACCGAGTTCGATGCGGAATCCCCGGATCTTGACCTGAAAATCATTGCGGCCCAGATATTCAATCGTGCCATTTGGCAGCCAGCAGCCCAGATCGCCGGTTTTATACATGCGGGCATTGGGTTGGTTGCTGAATGGATCGGCAACAAACTTCTCTGCTGTCATCTCAGGTCGGTTCAGATAACCCCGCGAAACACCGGCTCCGCCAATGTGAATTTCGCCGCATACGCCAAGAGGAACAGGCTGGCCATGCACATCCAGAATATAAATGGCTGTATTGGGCAGTGGATAGCCAATCGGGATATTCTTTTTCGGGGCAATCTGTTCAAGATTCAAAGATACATCGCTGTCTGGTGCTGAATTGTTCAGGGACAATGCTTCCAGGGATAATGTTGTCGCAATAACGGTTGCTTCGGTTGGCCCATAGGAGTTGATCCAGCGGCAGGCATGTGTTTCTGGGCTGGACTGCCAATTCATTAAATGACGGTATTCTGCTTTTTCGCCGCCGACGATAATTGTGCGCAGATAGGGGCTGAAACTACTGCGGCCTGCCATCATCTCTTGCACCCAGTGATGCCAGAACGCAGTTGGCATATCCATGATGGTGATTTTTTGCTCGCGCAAGAACGAGACAAATTCCATGTCAGGTATTCTGATATGGGGTGGACGCAGAACCAGCGTAGCGCCTGATGCCAGTGTTGGGAAAATATCAGACACGGATGTGTCAAATGCCACGGTCGCAAATTGCAGGACACGATCACCAAGTTGAGGTTTACTGGTTTGCTGCTGGGCGTGGATAAAATTCACCACATTGTGGTGCTCCAGCATGACCCCTTTCGGTTGCCCGGTTGAGCCGGAAGTATAAATAATATAAGCCAGATGGTGTGGCAGCAGCCCCATTTGATGGGCATCAGGATTATGGGTTGGTTGTTGTGCCATTGCATTGCGATGGCTGTCATCATCCAGCAGCAAGACCGGCGTATTTTGCCCCGGTAAACGAGCCTGCAAGTGTCGCTGGGTCAGCAATAATGCGGGTTTGCTGTCGGACAATTGATAAGCCAGACGTTCGGCGGGATATTCCGGGTCAAGGGGAATGTAGCCCGCGCCAGCCTTGAGGATACCGTACATGCCGATGATCATTTCCAGACTGCGGTCAACACAGATGGCAATCCGGTCATCAGGACGTACCCCCGAAGCAATCAGGTAGCTTGCCAGTTGGTTGGCATGGCGATTCAGCTGCGCATAACTCATCTGGCTTTCGCCGAATATCAGCGCAGTAGCGTCAGGTGTACGCTCCGCCTGTTGCTCGAACAGTTGATGAATCAACATATTCTGTTGATAGTTCAGTGCCGTGTCGTTGAACTCCACCAATAACTGCTCACGCTGCTGCGGTTGCAATAACGGCAGGTTTTCCACGGTCAGGGAATCATCCTCAACCATGGCTGTCAGCAGGGTTTGCAAATAACCGGCAAAACGTTCAACAGTGGCACGTTCAAACAGATCGCTGGCATATTCCAACTCACCAACCAAGCCATTAGCAGTATCAGTCATGGAAAGGGACAGATCGAAATGGGTACTTTGGCGGGTTGACGGCAGCTCATCCAGCACTAAATCAGCCAGCTCAAGAGATTGCTGTACCGGCGTATTGTCCAGAGCAAGCATCACCTGAAAAATTGGGCTATGGTTCAGGCTGCGTGGTGGCTTCAGCGCTTCGACCAGTTGCTCAAATGGCAAGTCCTGATGGATATAGGCTGCTTGTGCATGCGCTTTCACCTGTGCCAATAATGCAGCAACCGTCGGATTGCCTTCTAATTTGACTCTCATTGCCAGCGTGTTGGCAAAGAAACCGATCAGGGGTTCCAGCTCACTGTGCTGGCGGTTGGCAACCGGGGCGCCAATGACAATGTCCTGTTGGCCACTGATGCGGGAAAGCAAGATTGACCAAGCTGCCAACAATGTCATAAACAGAGTGGAACTATGGCGTTGGCTCAGTGCCTTTAATCCTTGGCTCAATTCAGGGGAAAGCGCGAATTCTACCTGATCCCCGCGATAGCTCTGTACTTCGGGGCGCACTCTATCGGTAGGCAATTCGAGCAGGGCAGGGGCTCCCTGCAAGGCATCGCGCCAGAAATCCACCTGTTTTTCCAGCAATTCACCCTGCAACCATTGCCGTTGCCAAAGGGCATAATCAGCATATTGCACTTTCAGTGCTGGCAGGGGATCGGCTTGCCCTTGATTAAATGCCTGATAAATGGCGGTCAGTTCATACATGAGAATATTCAGTGACCAGCCATCTGAAATCATATGATGCTGGGTCAACAACATCACATGTTCTTCGTCGGAAAGTTTCAACAATTGGCCACGAATCAAAGGATCCAAGGCGAAATCAAAAGGATGGTTGCTCTCAAATTGCGCGGCTTCATCAATGGCTGCTTGCTTTTCCGCATCATTTAACTGGCTGAGATCTTTGACGGTTAAATCAAAGCCACAGTCAGCATCGGCAATGATTTGCTGGGCTATGCCATCGACCACTTTGATTGTGGTACGCAAAATTTCATGGCGGGCAATAATTCTGTCCAGCGTTGCTTGCAGGGCGCTTTGATTGAGTTTGCCCGTTAAGCGCAACCCGCCGGAGATGTGGTAGGCCGTTTGGGCGGCAGAGTCCAGTTGCGCCAAGAACCACAGGCGTTGTTGCGGCCAAGAGAGCGGAAGCACTTGTTGCCGGCTGGCAGGCAATATCACGGGTTGTTCAGCGAGATTTTCTGAATGCTCGGCGGTAGTCAGTGCTTGCGCAGACAGAGACTGTGCCAAGTCCGATAGTATTGGATGTGTGAATAAACTTTGCAAATCAACTTTGATATTGAGGGCATGGCGTACGCGGGAAGCCATCTGTACAGTCAGCAAAGAGTGCCCGCCCAACTCAAAGAAATTATCGTGGCGTCCCACTTGTTCCAGCCCCAGCAGGGATTGCCAGACTTCCGCCAATTTTTGCTCGATTTCGCCTTGGGGGGCTTCGTACTCACGGCTGGCAATGGCACTGCGATCGGGTTCAGGCAGCGCCTTGCGGTCAATCTTGCCGCTGCCGGTTAACGGGAATTCCTCCAGCATGACAAATGCGCTGGGGATCATATGTTCCATCAGGTAAGTGCTCAATTGCTCGCGCAAATGAGCCGGGGACAGAACAGCACCGGGTTGCGGGATCAGGTAGGCAACCAGACGTTTGTCACCGCCCGTTTCCTCACGGGCAACCACCACCACATCCTTGACGCCTTCACAAGCCGCCAGTTGTGTCTCGATTTCCCCCAACTCAATGCGGAACCCGCGGATTTTGACCTGAAAATCATTGCGTCCCAAATATTCAATCGTGCCGTTGGGCAGCCAGCGCCCCAAATCCCCACTCTTATACATGCGGGAATTGGCTTGTTCTCTGAATGGATCAGAAACAAAACGTTCCGCAGTCAGTTCCTCTCTGTTCAAATACCCTCTGGCAACACTGTCGCCACCGATGTGAATCTCTCCGCTGACCCCGATGGGAACAAGCTGACCCTGTGTATCCAGAATATAGATGGGATAGTTGGTATTCGGATAACCAATGGGAATGGCGCCGTTGAGAGAAGCGAACTCTGTGCTGTCCAAAATCAGATTTGTTGCGGTTACTGTCGTTTCAGTCGGGCCATAGGTGTTGATCCAAGTGCAATTCTGGGTAACAGGCAGAGATTGCCAATCCACCAAATGACGGTATTCCGCTTTTTCACCACCAACAATAATAATGCGCAGGTGAAGGCTGAATCCCACGCGACCCGCTTTCATTTCCTGAACCCACTGGTGCCAGAATGCGGTTGGTATATCAATGATGGTGATTTTTTGCTGTTCCAAGAAATTGACAAATTCCGCATCCGGTACGCGGATATGCGCAGGGCGCAGGATCAGCGTTGCGCCCGCAGAGAGCGTCGGGAAAATATCAGACACGGACGTATCAAATGCCATCGTGGCAAATTGCAAAATGCGGTCTGCTGGCTGGGGATGGCTTATCTGGTATTGGGCATGGATAAAATTGACCACATTGCGGTGTTCGAGCATCACCCCTTTAGGCAGACCGGTTGAACCAGAGGTGTAGATGATATAGGCCAGATGGTGTGTCTGTAGTCCCAACAGGTTGGCATCAGGATTGTGTGTCGGCTGCTGCGCCAGAACGCGCTGGTGGCTATCGCCATCAAGCAACCAAACCGGAACGTCTGTCTTCGGTAATTGGGCTTGCAAATGTTGTTGGGTCAGCATTAACGCAGGTTTACTGTCTGACAATTGATAAGCCAGACGCTCTGCGGGGTATTCAGGATCGCATGGGACATATCCGGCACCGGCCTTGAGAATGCCCAACATGCCAATAATCATGTCCAGACTGCGATCAACACATAGGGCAATGCGATCGTCAGGGCGGATGCCAAAATCAATCAAACTGTGGGCCAGTTGGTTGGCGCGTTGATTCAGTTCCGCATAACTCAGTTGAGTATCTTGATAAACCAGAGCAACCGCATCAGGTTGTGATTCAGCCTGCTGTTCAAATAGCTGGTGGATTAATTTGTCCTGCGGATAGGCCAACGTCGGGCCGTTAAAATCGACCAAGAGTTGTTCGCGTTGTTGTGGCTCCATCAGCGGCAATTCGGCCACTGATTGCGTATCATCTGCCACCATTGCAGCCAGTAGGGTATACAGATGAGTGACCATGCGCTCAATAGTGGCGTGGTCGAACAGATCACTGGCATATTCCAGATCACCGGTTAAGCCATTTTCAGTTTCATCTAAGGTTAATGTCAGGTCGAAGTAAGAACTTTCCCTGATTAATGGGCGTTCTTCCAGCGTCAGGCCCGGCAGATCAAAATGCCGTTGACCCGGTGTATTGTTCGTTGCCAGCATGACTTGAAAAATCGGGCTATGGCTCAGGCTGCGTGAGGGTTGCAGCGTTTCGACCAATTGTTCAAAGGGCAGATCCTGATGGGCATAGGCATTGAGTGCCTGTTGCTTCACTTGCGCCAACAGCTCGCTGACAGTGGGGTTATCGTGCAATTGCACCCGAAGTGCCAATGTATTGACAAAGAAACCGATTAAAGAAGAAAGGGCGGGTTGCTGACGATTGGCGACCGGAGTACCGATCACAATATCGTCTTGACCACTGATGCGGGATAACAGAGTGGCCCATCCGGCCAGCAGGGTCATGAATAAAGTGGTGCCGTGGCGCTGGCTGAGATCTTTTAAACCGGCCTGTAATTGCGCAGGCAGAGTCAAATCAACGCGTCCCCCGGCATAGCTTTGTTTTGCCGGACGTGGCCTGTCAGTTGGCAATTCCAGCAAGGCTGGGGCATTTTGCAAAGTGTCACGCCAGAAATTGATCTGTTTTTCCAGCGCTTCGCCTTGCAGCCATTTTTTCTGCCAAAGAACATAATCCGCGTACTGGATAGTCAGGGGAGGCAGAGGATCAGCCTGCCCTTGGCTGAATGCGTGATAAAGCGTGGACAATTCTTGCATCAGTACAGCGACTGACCAGCCATCCGAAATAATGTGATGTTGGGTCAGCAGCAGAATATGTTTATCTTCCGCAAGTTTCAGTAACCTTCCCCGCAACAGGGGGCCATTGGCAAAATCAAAAGGTTGGTTCGCCTCAAGATAAGCGGTTTGTTCAATGGCCGCTTGCTGTTCTTCTGAGGATAATTGGCTGAAATCTTCTGTTGTCAGGGAAAAACCACAGGCAGCATCACCAACGATTTGCTGTGCTTCATCTTCTACCATCACGATAGTTGTACGCAGGATCTCATGGCGTGCGACAATTCTATCCAAGGCCGCTTGCAGGGCGCCCAAATCCAGTTTGCCTGTCAGATTCAAGCCCGCGGACATATGGTATGCCGTCTGTGCTGCGGGATCCAATTGGGCAAGGAACCACAGGCGTTGCTGTGCCCATGACAACGGCACACCGCCATCATGTTCCCGGGGCGTGATTTCTGTTTTTTGAGTGGTCTGGCGGGCCAGTTTTGCTGATTTGGCTAACTCAAGTAGTCTTCTGCGTTCAGCTAATGGTAAAGATGAAAGCTCGTTATTGTTCATTTTATTGATCACCATTTAAAACAAAAAAGTAAAAAAACTAACTATTTGATTTATAGATATCTTGCAGAGACTCTGAATCAAATTGCTGCAATAGAGAGTCAATAATGCATTCTTCAAGCTGACAGAGGGTTGGATGTGCAAACAGCTGATGAATGGAGAGTTCAACATCAAAGGTTTCTTGGATCTGAGCCTGCAACTGTAAGATCAACAATGAATGACCGCCGAGTTCGAAGAAATTGTCATAGCGGCTGATCCGATCCAGACCCAGCAATGATTGCCAGATGGCGGCCAGTTGCTCTTCTGTCTCGCTTTCCGGAGCTGCATATTCTTGGGTGGACATTGCGGCATGATTAGGAGCCGGCAACGCTTTACGGTCGAGTTTGCCATTCGGGGAGAGGGGGAATGCATCCATCATCATAAATGCACTCGGTATCATGTAATCAGCAAGATGCTTGCTCAATTGCTCACGCAACTGGGAGATATTCAGTGTGCAACCAGGATTGGGAATAAGATAAGCGACCAGCCGTTTGTCTCCCGCTTCATTTTCCCGCGCAATAACAACCGCTTCACGCACATCGGCACATTCGGTCAGGCGAGTTTCAATCTCACCCAATTCAATGCGCAATCCGCGAATCTTGACCTGAAAATCATTGCGCCCCAGATAGGCAATGCTGCCATTCGGCAGCCAGCGCCCCAGATCGCCGGTTTTGTACAGACGGGCTTGCGGATCTGCGCTGAATGGATCGGCAATAAAGCGCTCGGCGGTCAGTTCGGGCAGATTCAGATAACCGCGGGCGACACCGACTCCGCCGATGTGGATCTCACCGGCAATTCCCACTGGAACAGGCTGCCCGAGTGAGTCGAGAATATAGATTTGAATGTTGGAAATGGGGTAGCCAATCGGCACTTGCCCGATATAGCTGTCTGGGACACACCGCCAAGCGGTAACATCAATGGCGGCTTCGGTTGGCCCATATAAATTATGTAACTCACTGTGGGGCAACTGAGCCAGACACTGTTGTTGCAAGGTATAAGGCAGCGCTTCGCCGCTGCATAAAATCTGTCGCAGGGAACGGCAACGGCCGGCAGGAGCATAATGAAGGAAACTTTGCAGCATGGAAGGAACAAAATGAAGCGTGGTAATGCCACGGTTTTCGATCTCTTCCAGTAAATAATCCGGCTCTTTGTGCCCGCCGGGACGAGCCATCACCAACTGGGCGCCAAACATCAGGGGCAGGAAGAATTCCCAGACGGAGACATCGAAACTGAACGGTGTTTTTTGCAACACTTTGTCTTGCGCGGTTAATTGATAAGTATCCTGCGCCCAGAGCAAACGGTTCACAACACCACGGTGCTCATTCATAACCCCTTTGGGGAGGCCGGTAGAACCGGAAGTATAGAGCACATAAGCCAAATGGCGGGAGGACAGCCCTAATTGAGCAGCATCCAGATTATCACCAGATAAACGCCTCAGGTTGTCCTGCACCGCTGGGGTATCCAGAATCCAGACAGGAATGTCGGTAGCGGGCAATTTTTCCTGCAAGCCGTGATGAGACAATACTATTACGGGTTCACTGTCTGACAGGATATAGGCAAGTCTGTCAGTCGGGTATTCAGGATCGAGCGGTACATAAGCGGCACCTGCCTTTAAAATGCCGAGCAGGCAAATGACCATATCCAAGCTGCGCTCCATGCAAATGGCAACCCTGTCATCAGGATGAACACCTGCCTCGATGAGGGCGCGGGCGAGTTGGTTGGCCCGCTGGTTCAATTCCAGGTAACTGAGTTGTACATCACCACAAAGCAGGGCCGTGGCCGCAGGGCTGCGCTCTACTTGTTGCTCGATAAATTGGTGGATCAGCGCGTGTTGCGGGAAAGGTTTGTATGTGTCATTGAAATCATGGAGGACTTGCTGGCGTGCCTGTTCATCCATCAAAGGCAAACGATTAACTGATTGCTGCTCATCATTTGTCATTGCTTCCAGCAGATTCAAGAAATTTTGCATTAGCTGGCTGATGAATTCATCATCAAATACTGCGGTATCATAATAAAAGGAGTAGCGGATCTGCTCATTGGCTTCCAATACATTGATAGTCAATGGAACAGGAATATCGGCGTAATGAGGATAAGGGAAAGGCCGCAGTTCAGCGTTGCCCCATTTTATTGTTACCGAATCATCTTCTGCCATCCAAAGGGTAGGCAGGTCGTCAATGTATCTGGCTTTCTGGAAAATAATGGCGTTCTGGAAAACCGGAGGCACTTCAGCGTTGCGTTGTAACTGCAGTTGTTCCAGTACTCTGGAGAATGGGTATTTTTGATTCTCAATACCTTGGCGGATAGTTTTCGCTGCCAGTGAGATATGTTCTTGCACCGGCATTTCGCCATCAATTTGGCTACGCAAAGCGACCGGATTGATAAACTCACCGACCAGTTTTCCCCAGCGGGCGCGACCGCGTCCCGGCATGATAGAGCCGATAATGACGTCATCTTGTTCGGTATAACGATGGAGAAGAACTTGGTAGGCAGCCAAAAAAATGGCAAACAGGCTGTTGTCATATTTTGGGGCCAAATCCCGCAATTTGCTCACCAGGGAAGAAGGGATTTTTTTATATAAAGAAACCTTCCCGCGAGCGGTGGAAGTCCCGTTTTTAGCAGGCCACTGTGATACCGCTAAATTGCCCGCCAATGCATTTTGCCAGAACTGTTGTTGTTTTTTGGCGCCGGCACTTTTTAACCATTTTTGTTGCCATTCTACATAATCGTGATAGCTGTTTTCAGGTACAGGCTCCAGAGATCCCCCAGAGAGCAGAGCACCAAGCTCATCCAACAATATCCAGTAAGACCAGCCATCGACAGCCAGATGATCAAATGTCACCATCATGACACTTTCTTGTGGGCTGCATTGATACCAACTGGCATAAACCCGCAATGGATGGGATAAATCAAAAGAATGCCAGCAATCATCCTGAACCTGTTTCTGGAGCGCTTCTTCGCTGAGATGCTGAGCATCGTGTATCGTAAGTGTGATTTTGCAGTCGTCTGCAATGCAGTAGCCCAGTTCACCGTTATAGATGCCAAAACTCGCCCGCAGCAACGGATGCCTTTGCAGCAATACATTGAGTGCGTTTTCTAACTGTTCGGCGGTTAAGCCTTTAATGCGGGCACAAAATGCACTATTATTTTGACCGCGTTTGTTAGGATCAATTTGATATTGAAACCAGCGGCTGCTTTGCGCTTCCGATAAAGGGAATGATTTCAATTGGTCAGGGTAATTCATTCTATAGCTCCCTTTTTATGGGTACATTAAAAATAAAAACATGAGAACTGATAAAACAAAAAATCACACTTGAGCTGAAACGAATGAAAAGCTAACGCCCTGAAATAGATTTGCATCTATTCCCGTTAGTAATTTTTCTATTTGTAAAGGCTCTGTTAGAAAAAGTATCTATACTCGTTTATATGAACACATCCAAAATAAGTGACATAAAAATAGCTGACCATTCTAATAAAAAAGAACAGTCTCATTTTCAATAAGGCACTCAATTCCTTTCAGGTATTAGATAATTTTACATTAAATTTTTTTATTTCACATTTCTAATAATGCTTTTCTAACGTATCTAATTTTATTATAGGTTCTGCATGCTAAATTTTATTATGTATAATGATTTTTATTTATTTAATAATTTGAAGCTCATTGAATGCATAAAGCTAAATAAGAGCCTAAGTTATTAGGCTCTTTATAATGAGATTCATATTTATCTAAATGGCTTAATGAATTTTATTATTTATTTCTTTGATATTTCCATCTTCCAGTTTAATGACCCGGTCGGCAATATCAAAGTAAGCGTCATCATGACTGATAACTATGACAGTCTTGCCTTTGGATTTTAATTCAGGCAACAACTCTGTGTAGAACAGGCGTTTGAATACGGGATCTTGGTCGGCTGCCCATTCATCAAACAGATAAAAAGGACGGTCTTCCAAATAAGCTGAAACCAGCGCCAGTCGTTTCCGTTGACCTGCGGAGAGGTTGGTTGTAGAGAAACCACCATCAACAATTTTTACTTTATGCCCCATATTGAGTGATTCAATATAATGCGTTGCTTTTTCGGTAACATCTTTATCGCTGTTGAGCAATTGTTCAAAGAGATGATAATCAGAAAAAACAGCAGAAAAATATTGGCGGTAGTGCTCGTTATTCTCTGACGTTACAGGAACACCATTGAGCAAAACAGATCCTGATTCTTGTTCAAACAAACCCACAAGCAACATTGCAAGGGTTGTTTTACCACTGCCGTTACCCCCGACAATAAAGACAATTTCGCCTTGTGATATCTTCAGACTCAGCGGGCCGAGTGCGAACTGGCGATCTTCTCTATCGGTTGTGTAATGGTGGACGACGTTACTCAGCTCAAGAGTGACAGGCTGATGCTTACTGAATGGGCAAGGGCCTTCAATCTGCTTGGACAAGGCTTCTTCCAGCTCACTGTCAAGGCGGCGCATTTTATTCAATGAGACTTCAGCTTCTCTCAGCTCTGGAATTGCACCGATAACTTCAGATATAGGGCCGGACAGAAAAAGAACAAGCAATGAAACCGTGAATAAGGTGGATGGTTCTTGAGGAAGCCAAATAGGAACGATAAAGATTATTACACCAATGATGATATAGAACGCGACAGAACTGGCATTAAGAACCCATGCATAACTCGAATTCGCTTTAACGCAGATTTTTTGGAATACTTTCGCCGCAGGTGCGATAACTTTCTCAACAAAAAGATTGCCTTTTTGTTTATTGAGTTGCAGCTCTTTGCTGCCATCAATCAGGCTTTGGAAATTCAGGTAGATTTTGTCTACTTGATCACGCATCTGTGTCATCAGACGCAGTGGGTATTTTTCCCACAAATAGAATAAGTACATTAAAGACAGGCTGAGTACAGCCAGAATGACAAACAATTGCCAGGATATCCAGGCTAAATAACTAAAACAGGCCAATATCAGTGTGATATTCCCGAAGACACTGGGAGCCAACATAAAAGAGTGTACGAATACATCAACGTCTTTGGTTAAGACCGCCAATAATCCATGTCGCCCAAGTTTCTGTAGTTTTTTGAGTGGGGCACGTAAAATTTTATTACTTAAACTCAAGCGCAATGAAAAAATGGTAGCTTGAGCTAAATGAGATAATGTGATTTCTGATACGGTTTTAGTAATAAAAAAAATAAAACAGATGCCAAAAAATATCCACAGGAATCCTGTCAGATTTATTGTCTCTGTAACTCCTTGGCTGATCATTCCTACTATCGCAGCACCGGCAAATCCACTAATTAATGCGCTTATTGTCGATACAAGCAATAATATCCAAGATTGACGATATAAATAAGCTATTAGAGTCATAAAAAACAAGCCATTGTCGAAGGTTATAATTAATATGAAAATTCATATATCTGTCTACACAATTCACTATAGTTGTTTTTTTCTTATGAAACTGCAAGAGTGATTTATATCATGGTGATATTAATAAATATTATTGTGATAAAAAATCGTTAGACAATCTAAAGAGTTACTTTAATTAATTTCGGTGATTAACTTCATGGCATGATATTTTTTAATAAGCAATATTATTTGTTAGAAATATGAGGTTAATATAAAGAATGTATTTCTTTGTATTTAGATTGCAATGTTAAAAGGAGCAAGAAATACATAATCTATCTATGATTTGAGTAATTAATATAAATATTGTCAATAAATACTCGGAAAACTTCCTGACAGTCGTTCCATTTGCCGTTGGCCGTTCTATTGATCATTGTTCTGTTGATCGTTGTTCTGTTGATCATCGAGAGGGTTTTGCAGGGAAGGTTCACTTTGCAGGAAAGCGTACCTCAGTGTGCTTTTTTGTGAACAACATACTCTTTACTTACAGCTCACTTACGATGTGATGAGGATTTGCTAAAGAAAACAAGAAGAACCCACTAAAAACCAAATGGTTCTGTAACATGATTTAGGCGTTTTTATTAATTATAAAAGTAAAATAATTTGATTAACCTTTTGATTATAAAAACTATTTTTGATGTATAGAGCGAAAGTTGCTAATTGCAAATATATTTTTTATAAGATGGGTATAAATTACAGTCAAAATCATGAATAATTATTGAACAATATTTGCCCGCCTTCATTATCTTCAATTCCATACTTATATTTGTTTATTTTTTTATGCATAAATAATGCATAAATTGAAAATAAGGTAAATTTTTTAAATTGTGAAAAACATCATAAAGTAAATCTGTTGTGATTTTATTGTGTTGACATTGTTAAATTCCACGGAGATTATGAGATTAAATACTAATCAAAAAGGATAAGAAAGATATTCCGAAAATGTCATTGAGACCGAAAAACTAACTTTTAAAACATGTGGTTTTAAATACATGTGTTTTTTAAAGAATTGGATTGTTTTTTTAAATAGCAGAAACAGTAATAGATAATTTAAATGAATCTATTAATTAAAAATTACATTCAATGATATATAAGTTTATTTTTCTTTTTCCTCCTATTATTTGAGGATAAGCAAATGCCAAACACGATCCAAAGAAGTTGGTTTGACCAGTATATGGTTCCTTGTTTTTCACCAGCAAAATTTATCCCGGTCAAGGCAAAAGGCTCGCGTGTATGGGATCAGGATGGTAAGGAGTACGTTGATTTTGCAGGCGGGATCGCCGTTAATTCATTAGGTCATGCCAATGATGAATTAAAGAATGCATTAAGTCAGCAAATGGAAAATATATGGCATATTGGTAACGGTTACACTAATGAACCTGTCTTGAAATTAGCAAAAGCACTGGTTGAAAATACATTTGCGGATAAGGTTTTCTTCTGTAACTCCGGCGCTGAGGCGAATGAAGCTGCATTAAAAATTGCCAGAAAGTATGCATTGGATAAATATGGCAGCCATAAGAACGAAATTATTTCATTTGAAAACTCCTTCCATGGTCGAACATTATTTACAGTGACTGTTGGTGGTCAACCGAAATATTCTCAGGACTTTGCCCCACTGCCACAAGAAATTAGCCACCTTCCATTCAATGATATTGACGCTATCAAATCTCATATCTCTGATAAAACCTGCGCCGTGATTGTTGAACCCATTATCGGTGAAGGCGGTGTTATTCCGGCTGATCCTGCATTTTTGCAGGCATTGAGAGAATTGTGTGACCAGCATCAGGCCGTGTTGATTTTTGATGAAATCCAGACCGGTATCGGCAGAACCGGGTATTTGTATGCCTATGAAGAAACAGGCGTCAAACCCGATATCCTGACCAGTGCAAAAGGCCTTGGCGGCGGTTTTCCGGTCGGCGTTATGCTAACCACAAATAATATCGCTGACGCTTTCCAACCGGGGACTCATGGCACCACATTCGGGGGTAACCCACTGGCTGCAGCCGTAGCCAATAAAGTTGTTGAACTGGTGAACCAGCCGGAATTTTTGGCAGGGGTGAAAGAGCGTCACCAAGAATATATCCGCCGCATGACCGAACTCAATCAACGCTATCAGGTATTCAGTGAAATACGTGGCAAAGGGTTGCTGCTGGGGGCTGAACTGCTTGAAAAATACCAAGGCAAGGCGAAAACACTGACTAATCTCGCGGCAGAAGAGGGATTGATTGCATTGATAGCCGGCCCGAATGTATTGCGTTTTGCTCCAGCATTAAACATCGGACAGCAAGATATCGATGATGGCTTCATGCGCTTGGAAAACGCCCTCAAGCGATTTGTACAGGAATAAAGCTGATTTGAGGTGATATCATGATGCTATTTAGATCCGTTCAACATGAAGATTTAGGCGATATCCTTAATCTTTCGTCCCGTGCTGGTGTTGGCCTGACGACGTTACCAAATAATCAGGATGTTCTGGCAGCACGGATTTCACGCAGCATTGATTCTTTCAACGATGCCAAGGGACGAGCACAACAAGGGTTTTTGTTTACTCTGGAAGACACGGAAAAGCATCGTGTTGTTGGTGTCAGTGCACTGGAGGTTGCGGTCGGGCTGGAAGAGCCTTTCTACAATTTTCGCGTGCACAAATCAGTGCGAGCCTCCCGTGAGCTGGGGGTTTATAACTCGTTTGAAACGCTGATTGTCGGGCAAGATTTTACCGGATGCAGTGAACTTTGTACGTTGTTCCTTGATTCCGATTACCAAGGGGGACGCAATGGCATCTTCCTTTCCAGAAGTCGTTTTTTGTTTATTTCCGCGTTCAGGCACCTGTTCCCAAAATCCATTTTTGCGGAAATGCGCGGTGTTGTGGATAAACAGGGGGAATCCCCATTCTGGAATTCCCTTGGGCAACACTTTTTCAACGTGCCTTTCTCAGAAGCGGATTATTTGACTGGCATCGGTTCCAAAACATTTATTGCTGAACTGATGCCATTCCACCCAATTTATGTCCCTTTGTTGTCAGAGGAAGCTCGCCAGTCTATCGGGCAGGTGCATGAAAAAACCATACCGGCTCGAATCATTCTGGAAAAAGAAGGGTTCGCCTATCACGATGCAGTCGATATTTTTGATGCCGGCGCCATTCTGGATGCGGAAATAGACAACGTTCGTACCATTAAAGCCAGCCGGCTTGCACAGGTCAAAAAGAGCACGCATGTCTCCCGCACCCAAGAGGGAGTCGAGTGCATCGTTTCTAACCTGCATTTTCAGGAATTTAAGGCACTTCTTCTAAAGATCCCTGAACCATTGGAAAGTGATGAACTTCGGCTGACTCCCGAAGAAATGGACGCACTTCAGGTGAATGATGGCGATTCGGTACGCTTTGCACCTCTTTTCTCTTAAGCGTTTCACTATTAAGCGTTTTCTCAGTTAAGGGTTTTCATAATGAATCATCAAGCAAATTACATAGGCGGCGAGTGGGTATCTGGGCAGGGCTTGCCTGTCATTAAACACTCCCCGGTTGATCAGGCGGTTTTATGGCAGGCAAATGGCGCGTCTGCCCGTCAAGTAGACGAAGCCTGTCTGGCTGCCCGCAAGGCATTTCCTGCATGGTCCAGATTAGCGGTTGAGAAACGCATTGCGATTATTCAGGCTTTTGCCGATCTCCTGACACAAGAAAAAGAAAATATTGCCCGGGTGATCAGTGAAGAAACCAGCAAGCCACTGTGGGAAACACGCACAGAAGTTCAGTCCATGATAGGCAAGATCGCGATATCCATTGAAGCGTGGGAACAACGGACGGGATATTCCGAAACCGCCATGCCAGACGGCAAAGCGATTCTGCAACATCGCCCCCACGGTGTCATGGCTGTTTTTGGCCCGTACAACTTTCCGGGGCATTTGCCGAACGGACATATCGTTCCGGCACTGATTGCGGGCAATGTGCTGGTGTTTAAACCGAGCGAATTAACACCAATGACAGCAGAAAAAACGGTGGAGCTGTGGATCAAGGCGGGTCTGCCATCCGGGGTGCTGAATCTGGTGCAGGGAAGTAAAGAGACAGGTGGGGCATTGTTGGATAGCCGTGAAATTGACGGAGTCCTGTTTACCGGCAGTGCGACGACCGGCTTCCACTTCCACCGCGTATTGGCGGGGCAACCAGAAAAAATGCTTGCGCTGGAGATGGGCGGCAACAATGCCCTGATTGTGGATGATTATGACGATCTCGATGCAGCGCTTTACACCATTATTCAGTCTGCGTTTATCTCCGCGGGGCAACGTTGCACCTGCGCCCGCAGATTGCTGGTGAAGCAAGATGAGAAAGGCGACGTGTTGATCCAGCGTTTGGTTGATGCTGCACGACAGATTGTTCCTGCGCACTGGAATGCCGAGCCACAACCGTTCATGGGAGGCGTTATCTCTTTGGCTGCCGCAGAAGGCTTGCTGGAAGCGCAATCCAAATTGCTGGCGTTGGGTGGGGTTTCCCTGCTTCCTCTGACACAGCCCGATCCCCGTTCCACCTTTATGACTCCGGGGATTATTGACCTCACCCATGTCAAGGGCGTGCCTGATGAAGAATATTTTGGCCCTCTGTTAACGCTAATCCGTTATGACACTTTCGACGAAGCTATTTCCATCGCGAATGATACACGGTTTGGGCTGGCCTCTGGGCTGATTTCACCTGATGCTTCCCTGTTCGATAAATTATTGCAGGAAGCGAGGGCAGGGATTGTGAACTGGAATAAACCACTGACAGGGGCATCCAGCAAAGCACCATTCGGCGGCATTGGCGCTTCGGGCAATCATCGTCCGAGCGCTTATTATGCCGCAGATTATTGCGCTTGGCCGATGGCTTCCCTGACGGCTGACAATGTTGTCATGCCTGAAACACCCGCTCCGGGGCTTGGTTTCTTTCGTTCTTAATTTTTCCATTCATAAATAGGATGTTATACACAATTAACTTCAAGTTGCAGGAAGCAGCTTATGTTCTCCCCGCAGCACGGGGAGAACATATACATAATGAATTTCAAGTTGCATCGCGGCGGCAAGAGAGTGAATCCCCGGGAGCATAGATAACTATGTGACCGGGGTGAACGAGCGAAGCCAACAAAGAGGCAGTTTGAAAGACGAAATGTATAAATGCATCTTAAAATATGACGGGTATAGAGGTGATTATGTCGGGAATTGAAGCAAATTTTGATGGCTTGGTGGGAATGACCCACAACTACGCCGGGCTATCAATAGGCAATGAAGCTGCCATGAATCATAAGGGGCAGGAATCCAATCCCCGTAAAGCTGCACTTCAGGGATTGATGAAAATGAAAGCGCTGTCTGATATGGGGTTGGTACAGGGAGTTTTGCCCCCTCAACAGCGCCCCAATCTTCCCGTATTGCGGCAATTGGGGTTTACTGGCAGCGATGAGCAAGTATTGAACAAAACGCTGCGCTATTCTCCTTCATTGCTGTCGAGCCTAAGCTCTGCCTCTTCCATGTGGACAGCAAACGCAGCAACGGTTTCACCTTCGGCGGACAGTGCTGACAGGCGTGTCCATTTTACGGTAGCAAACCTGAGCAACAAGGTGCACCGTTCGCTGGAAAGCACCTTCACATCGCAAGCATTGAAAGCGACTTTCCCTGACAAGGATCGTTTTGTCCATCATGATCCTTTACCGCAACATGCGGATTGGGGAGACGAAGGTGCCGCAAACCATAATCGTTTTTGTGGTGAATATGGTGAAGCGGGCATCCAGCTATTTGTGTATGGCCGTAAATCCTTGCAGGAAGGCGTCGAACCTAAACGCTATCCCGCACGGCAGACTCTGGAAGCCAGTCAGGCTGTAGCCCGCCTGCATCAGCTCGATGAAGAAAAAACGGTCTTTGCCCAGCAAAATCCGGTTGCCATTGATAGCGGCGTATTCCATAACGACGTGATTTCAGTCAGCAACCGCAACGTGTTTTTCCATCACCAGCACGCATTCTTGAACCAGCAATCAGTCATGGACGAACTCAGGCAAAAGATGGAGCGCCTCGGGCAAACATTGATTGCACTGGAAGTACCGGCTGAACAAGTCACCATTCAGGATGCGGTCGAATCTTACTTATTCAACAGTCAGTTGCTGAGCCAGCCTGATGGCAAAATGATGCTGGTATTACCGGAAGAGTGCCGTCAGAACCGCAATGTCTCAGACTATTTGCAGGCGCTGGTTTCCGAGGCTAATGCCCCCATCAACAAACTTCATTTTTTTGATTTGCGCGAAAGCATGCACAACGGCGGCGGGCCGGCTTGTCTGCGGCTTCGGGTGGCGTTGACTGAAACAGAGCTGGCGGCAGTGAATCCGGCTACTTTGATGACAGCAGAGCTATATCAGCGCCTGACGACGTGGGTTGAGCGTTATTACCGTGACTCTTTGTATGTGGCAGATTTGGCTGATCCTCAATTGTTGCGGGAAGTTTATGAAGCTCTGGATGAATTGACTCAAATTCTCAAGCTGGGTTCTATCTACGATTTTCAGCGTTAATCAGGAGATAAGATGGATTTACTGACATTACTGCTTGAAAAAAAGATGGATAGCCACCTTAACAGGGTTGAAGGTGACATTGAAAGCACGTTGCAGTTTCCGCCAAACATTAAGTCATCATGGCTGGCGGAAGGTGTCTTGCAGTTGATTCCCTTTTCGCAAGAACGTCAGTCGCAAGAAAGGGCAGCAAATCAACAGATTGATACATTAATCATTTCAGCCGGAATACACGGCAATGAAACCGCACCTATCGAGATACTTATCCAGTTATTGTCGCAATTGGCGCAAGGAAGCCTGCCATTGCGGCATAACCTGCTGGTAATTTTCGGCAACTTGCCGGCGATGCGTGCAGGTGTTCGCTATTTAGATAATGATCTCAATCGCATGTTTGGCGGCCGGCACCAGAATTTCCCGTCGGGAAATGAAACCAAGCGAGCGGTGGAGCTGGAAGAAGTGATTCGGCAATTCTTTCGTGAACCCGCAGTCATGTCTGCCAAGAAATGTTGGCACCTCGATCTCCATACTGCTATCCGCGGCTCTTGCCATGAACAATTTGCTTTATTGCCTTATCAGACTCGTGAGTATGCAGCGGATTTTTTACAGTGGCTGGATAATAGCGATATTGATGCAGTGGTATTTCACAACGCAGTGGGCGGGACGTTCAGCAACTTTACCAGTGAGCATTTCAATGCAGAAAGTTGCACATTAGAAGTCGGCAAGGCACTGCCTTTCGGGCAAAACGATCTGGCAAAATTCAGCAATATTGCGAAAGCATTGCAGGATTTAATTGCTGGTTCGCGGGAAATAAAAAGAAGTAAGTCGGCTCTCAAACGTTATCAGGTCGTTGATGCCATCATCAAACAGCACGACAGCTTCCAACTTAATATTCCAGAAGATACCAAAAACTTTACTGAATTACCGGAAGGTTTTGAGATAGCCAATCAGCAAGATCAATCCTGGCAAATCACGTCTCCTGCCAATTTTATTCTATTTCCTAATGCTCGTGTTGCCATTGGGCTAAGGGCGGGTTTATTACTGGCAAAGTTAACATAACCGAGTCATATAAAAAGAAAGTAGCAGAGGTTATTAATGACGCATTCATCGAAAACACCTGTGGAGGACTCCACAGGTGAGCAAAAACTGCACCGTGGATTAGGTAAACGGCATATTCAATTGATAGCTATTGGCGGAGCCATTGGTACCGGCTTGTTTATGGGGACAGGGAAAACCATCGCGGTATCAGGGACTTCAATTATTCTAACTTATCTATTGATTGGTTTTTTTGCTTTCATGGTGATGCGGGCGATGGGAGAGATGCTGCTCACTAAATTGGAATACCGGACATTCGCTGATTTTGTGGCAGATTATCTCGGGGATAAAGCCAGCTACTTTTTGGGCTGGACTTATTGGATGAGCTGGATAGTCAGTTGCATCGCGGACGTTGTAGTCTGTGGCGGCTATATCCAGTATTGGTTTCCGGACAGCTACCTTTGGTTAAGTGCCCTGTTTATTTTAGGCTTGATGTGTTTAAGTAACTTTTTTTCTGTGCGCTTATTTGGCGAAACAGAATTCTGGTTTGCCATGATCAAAGTGGTGGCGATAGTCGCTTTGATTATCGTTGGCATTGGCATGGTATTTGTGGGCTGGACTTCCCCCAATGGCGTGACAGCTTCTGTTCGTCATTTGACGGAGCCGGACGTATTTCTGCCGAATGGGTTATTTGGTTTCTTTGCCGGTTTTCAGATTGCTATCTTCTCTTTTACCGGCATTGAGCTGGTCGGGACAGTCACAGGAGAAACGAAAGAGCCAGAAAAAATCTTACCTAAATCCATCAATAGCATTCCCATCAGGATCATCATTTTTTACGTGCTCTCTATCATGTGCATTATTGCCGTGACTTCATGGCCACAAATTTCACCGGAAATCAGCCCGTTTGTGACACTATTTGCTTTGGCAGGATTACCTGCGGCAGCGGCAGTGATTAATTTTGTGGCGCTGACTTCGGCCATGTCTTCGGCAAACAGTGGCTTATATGCCTGTACTCGAATGTTGTATGGATTATCGACTGAAAAGTTGGCCCATCGTAAATTCGGGCGGCTTTCCATCAAGAGTGCCGTACCTGTTTTCAGTCTGGTGTTTTCCACTATTTGCATGGCAAGCGGGGTATTCCTGTTGTTCATTATCCCCGATGTCATGAAATTATTTACCATTGTTTCCACGGTTGCCGCGATTATGGTCATTTACAGTTGGTGCATGATCCTGCTGGCTTATCTGGCTTACCGTAAAAAACGTCCGGATCTGCATAAGGCATCCATCTATAAAATGCCGATGGGCATTCCGATGACATGGTGCACCTTAATATTTTTCGCCTTTACCGTTGTTATCATGATATTTGATTACGATACGCGCATTGCTTTGTATAGCACTCCGGTGTGGTTTGTCATATTGGAAGTATTGTGGCGGATGCGGAAAACACGGACACAAAAAAGAACACTGGATCAAATGACACATTAAATTCAACCAATGCACTGATACTGAATAAATGCAACCATCCGGTCATCTCACATAAATCCCGCCTGTCGTTGATAGGCGGGATACGAGGTTTCCTAAACTGCCCATCAGGGATGTTGGCGCCAGTTTGTTATCATTAGCCAATTGAATATCAAGATACTCGGTTATTCAAAACGGGTGAAAATGCATGAAGGAAATTTGGTCATTTCAACTTGTCTTATCAGACAACAGTAACCAGCCAAGGCCATCAATCAGGCCACCCCGCCAGCACAGCATGTCATGTCCACCATTAAATACCCGGTAATTTACATGGTGCCCTGCCCCTATCAATGCAGCATACATTTGGTCATTCACAAAATGAATATCGGCTTCACGGGAGCCTGCTTCCTGAAAGATTTTCAATGATGAAGGAGCGACTTTTTTATCAAGAACTTGCTGTGTCAACCAGCCCGGTTTATGTTCAGAAGATGACTGAAATTGCTGAACGATGGTGCTGTCAGGCCACCAAAAAGACCCTGATTGTGTGAGAACACACCCAAAACGTTGTGGCCAATGGAGTGCCGCATAGAGTGCTGATAAGCCACCATAACTTTGCCCTGCTATCACTGTTTGCGCCGGATCATCACTAAGGACAGCATATTGTGAGATTATCGGTAATAACTCGCCCTGAATTGCCTGCCAAAAATCAGGATTGCAAGGAAGTTCCTGCTCTCGGTAAGACATATCAATAGTATCAATCAAAAGCCAGATTGCTTCTGGTACTTGCTGTGCTTCAGTTGCTGTGTCAATCACAGGAAAAATAGGCATTTTCTCTGCCCAACTTAACCCATCCAGCAAAATAATAAGGGGGCGTGGATGCTCTGTTGCCTCTCCTGTGGAATAAAGCCAAACACGCCTTTGATTGTTGAGACGCTCACTATGCCAGTCCAAAAGCAAAGGCTTTTTTGGGTTAATTTGCGTTGTATTACTTGGAGCGATTGCGGCTTGCGCCCATATGGATTGATCGGGTGCATGCGGCATATGAATTGCCGATAAAAGCAAGCCATTCCCACTACGGTGGCAACTTTGCCGGTTTAACGGATCTGGAGTCGACAATGGAAAGAGCGAAATCCACCATTCACGCTGCTGCTGGTTTTTTTGTTTAATGTCTTGAGAAAAGTGGGGAGGCAAATACGCATCAGTCACAGGAATAAATCGGTAACTTCCTCTCCAGTCATCATCAAGGCTGACAGACCAATACCAAATATCCGTTTTAGGCAAGCGCTGTAAACACGGTGGCTGAGGCAGCCGATAACTGGTAATACTGTTAATCTCGATATAAACCCGATTTAACTTTGCAGTTTGTTCATTCCCATCAGGATCTCGCCAAAAAAATGTTGTTTTAGCCTGATGGTTGATAGCGGCTTCTATGATTGGCGTGCCTAAAGTCGAAATATGTTTCCACCATGAATCACAACCCGCCTGGGGATCGGCTAACAAATTATCTGCAGTACCTGATGGCTGAAATAGTAACTTCATCCCTTTGCTCTCTTTCAAAAGATTCGCTTTCAAAATATTCGTTCGCAAATCATGCACACGTCTGATATCGAAATTGTCGATACAATAATAATCATTAACAAACAATATTGATAACGATTGTTATTTGCAATATGATCCATAAGATTTATTAGTCGTAACTATTAAATGGCAAGGTTGCCGATTCACAACCAAAGGCAGAATGGCAAGAATCCTTACTATTCAGCTTAACGATAATGAGAAATATAAGATTTAAGTTACTTAATTGATTTTTAAAAACTTATATTCAAATAAGTCTATTTTGAGAGATGCAACACATGGTGCAGTTTGTGAATAAAAAAACGTTAAAAATGACAAAGCAAATCAAGAAAAAATATAACTATGATAAGTTACACTTAATACTGACTTCTACTTTACTGTTATCACCTTATGCGATGGCAGATAATAAAACGGCCAGTGATAGCGAAGATGTGATAATTGTCACCAGTTCAAATAATACGGGCAACGCGGCACAACATTTCGTCGAAACAGAAAGCGCTGCCGGTACCAAAAGTACGACTCCTCTCATCAAAACACCTCAAGCAATCAGTGTCATCAACCGCAACCAAATGGAAGCTCAGGGTGCCATGACAGTGGCTGATTCCCTGAATTATTCAAGCGGTGTTATCACTAATTACCGTGGATCTTCCAACCGCCATGATGAAGTCATTGTCCGTGGTTTCCGTTATGCGCCTAAATTCCTTGATGGTTTAAGTTATGGTGTAAATAGTGCCAACGGGACGACGGGCCAAATTGACCCTTGGTTTTTAGAGCGGGTGGAATTAGTACGCGGGCCGGCGTCCGTGTTATATGGCCAAGCCAGCCCTGGCGGGTTAATTAACATGACCAGTAAAAGGCCAACGGCACAACCCATCCACAAAATACAAATGAAAGCAGGAAACCAGAGTCTCGGCTCACTTGCTTTTGATTTCGGTGGGGCGCTCAGTGATGATAATTCCGTGCTTTATCGCCTGAATGGAGTGCTCAGTACCCAGAAACAGTTCGTCAAAGGCTATAAAAATGAACGTATCGCTATTGCTCCAGCATTGGCATGGACACCTAATGACAATACAACATTCACATTGTTAACCAGCTATCAGAACGATCCGAAAGCTGGATACCGTAACTTTTATCCTCGGTATGGCACCGTAACGCCTGTCAAGGATGCAGGTTATATGCCCTACAATATGAATCTGAGTGATCCCTCTTTTGATAGCTCCAGACGGGAACAAATGTCGGTTGGCTACATTTTTGAGCATGACATCAATGATATCTTCTCGTTCCAGCAAAACCTGCGCTACACCAAATCTGAAGATCGCTCTCAATACATGCTGTATTCTGCAGATAAGGGCGCAGAGCCTCCTGTCATAACTCGATTCGCGCAACGTGAATATAATGAATCCCAAGGGCTGGGCATAGATAACCAGCTGAAAGCGCTTTTCTCAACCGGTAATCTTGAACATAACGTAATCACTGGATTGGATTACAAATGGGTAGATAAACAAATCCACTGGAAACGTGACACAAAAAGGAATTACAGTTTCGATTGGTCAAATCCAGTCAGGGGTGTACACGTCAATGAAAGTGCACTGCTTTCTTTCGCGAACGATAAAAATAAACTCCATCAGCTAGGTGTTTACTTACAGGATCAACTGAGTTGGGATAACTGGAATTTAACCCTATCCGGCCGTTATGACTGGACTGAAACAAAGCAACATGATCTTCGCGATAAGGTATCACAAAATCAAAAAGATAATGCTTTTACCGGGCGGGCAGGTTTACTGTACGCCTTTGATAACGGTATATCGCCTTATATCAGCTACAGCACATCCTTTGAACCTAATTTGGATAGAGGTGATCCTGCAAAGCCTAGATTCAAGCCGATAAAAGGTGAACAGACTGAGATTGGTATCAAGTTCCAGCCTCAAAATCACAATACATTGCTAACGCTTTCTCTGTTTGATATCACGCAGGAAAACATGACTACCCGCAAACCGGGTGATAAATACAAAGAGCAAATTGGTAAAATTGGCTCAAAAGGGGCTGAAGTGGAAATCAACTCCCAGATTACTCCGGGAATTGAATTGATCGCAGCCTATACCTACACAGATGCCAAAATAAAAAGCGATAAAATTGCTTCACGCGTTAACAAAAAAGTTGCCGCTATTCCTGAACATATGGCTTCTGTATGGGGAAATTATAGTTTCAACCAAACTGCTCTGAAAGGGTTCACGTTGGGGGCTGGTGTTCGTTATATGGGGAGTGCGCCCGGTGAATTCGAAGAAAAATTCTATGTACCTGCCTACACCTTATATGACCTGATGGCGAAATATGATCTTGGCGAAGCCGCATCTCAGCTAAAAGGTGCCAGCGTAAAATTAAATGTGAGTAATTTAACCGACAAACACTATGTTGCTTCGTGCTCAAGAGACTATGTCTGTTTCTTTGGCAGTGGGCGCAGCATTGCTGCAACCGTAGAATATAGCTGGTAAGGCGAGAAATTTACTCATCTCAGTGGCAGAAATTAATTAATGATAATCGACATCATCATAAAAAATTTCTGCCATTGCCCATTGCCCATTGCCCATTGCAATAAAATACATTGCCATAATCAACGCGCCGCTTTAATCAATACGAATCAATATAGGTAGCCACTTTTATTTCCAGTCTGCATGAACAAGGTAATAGCAGGTTCATTGAATATCTATCCGTCATTCCTTCCCCCTCATTCCTGATTTAAAGATAATGTGATTTATTGTCCGTTTTATTGATTTCTTGCACAGGCTGTCACTGTGCACCGGGTATTTTTTACTTTGGAGGAATAGGGATTCTCGAATTTCAGGGCGGCCGACCAAAACACACCTATCTTAGTATTTTCTCCGGCATCAAGATACCGCGATTAAGATTCTTCCCAAATCATCAAAAAATTAAACTTCATTAAAGATATTAATTAATAATTTTATACAATACTTCACTGTTACATTTAATGCGCTGACTTTATGTAAATTTTAAGTTTAATCTGCTGATTGGTTATTTGTCAGTACATTAGGATAAAAAGAGAAAGCCAATGAAAAATAACCAGGAGTCCATGTATCTGCAGGAAAGAGCCTATCTGCGGGAACTGGCTCAACGCGTGGCGAAAGACTCGCCCCATCTGGCCGATTTTCTGTTTGCTGCCCATGATCCGGACATTGAGCGTGTTTTTGAAGCCTTTGCCCTGTTGATGGCCAACTTGCGGCATAAAATTGAGGATGATTTCCCCGAAATTACCCACGGCATTCTGTCCCGTATCTGGCCGACGGCCCTGAGCCCCATTCCGCCCACAACCATTATGCAATTTCAGCCCATTGACGGCGAACATCAGGGCACCCTTGATATCCCGGCAGGCACCCCTGTTTCCGCTGACGTTCACGGGCAGTTGCTCACGTTTAAAACCTGCCGCCCCCTGCATATCGAACCGCTTATCGTGCGGGACAGGGCGGTGAAAAAAACCGGCACCCACAGCGAAATCGTGCTGACGCTTTGCCAGACCGGCATTTCTTCTCCGGTCTGGCAAAGCGGGGCGCTGTCTTTTTTCCTCGGTACGGATAATGCGAAGGCAGCGCAATTAAGCCTGTGGCTGGACGAGCATATCTGTGAGATGCGCATCAGGACACAGGACGAACAGCGCACACTGCGTGGTTTTCCGTATGGCTGGCACAACCTGTTCGACACCCCCATTTTGCCGATGGAAAAACGCACTTATGCGGGCTTGCAATTGTTGATGGAATATTATGCCTTGCCCCATTTGTCCAACTTTGTGACGGTGGATATCCGCGACAGTTGCCGGGCAGTGCCGCTCAATGCCGACGGCAGTTTTGAGCTGATTTTTCGCTTTGACGGTGAGTTGCCGCTGGAGGATATCAATGAGGCCTTTAGGTTGGGCTGTGTGCCCGCCATTCATCTGGAAACCCTGACCAGCCAGCCCCTGCTGTTGGATAAGGGCAACCATCGTTACCCCTTGTCCCTCGGTGAATCTGTGCAGTTGTATCGGCTACACGATATTCAAGTGGTGCAGCAACCCGATGAAACCCAGCAACGGGGCTCTCCTTACCGTTATCTGCCCATCGACCAGTTTACGCCGTCAACCCCTGAACTGGCGGAAGCGGGGGAGCCGGACACATTTTATTACCTGTTCCAGCGTGAGCGGGATTTACTGGGCACGCTCACGAACCGGTTGCATTTTTTTGACCTGCGCGGCAAACCGGCCGGGCACTTGCCTGCCCTGCGTGTGGCCGGTGATTTTCTCGGCTACCACACGCAGGCCTGCACCTTAAAACCAGGTGACATTACCGTCACCCAAGAAGGCTCGCCTGCCCATCTCAACGTCCACAATATCCTCCCGGTCTCTGACGATTATCCGGCCCTGTTGCAGGGCAATGCCGGCTGGTCATTGCTGTCCTGCCTCTCCAGCCCGCCGGTGTTGCTCTTTGCCACCGACAGCCTGAAACAGTTTCTCCGCCTGTTTGACGCTTATCCCGAACTCAATCGCCCACTCAGCCGCCATATCCGCCGACATATCGACGGCATTGTCCGGGTGGAAGAGCACCTGACTGACCGCATGAAACGCGGTCGCCCCGTGCGCGGGCACGGGGTCGGGCTGACGCTCAACCCGGATTGTTATGCCAACGCGGGAGAAATGTACCGCTTCTGTCGGTTAGTCCATGAAGCGATGGCGTGTTTTATCAGCCAGTCCACCTTCGTCAAATTGGATGTGTCTACCCCGGACACGCGCGGCACGTTGTGGGCGTTCAGGGAAGTCTACGGCGCGCGCCGGGAGATGTAAGCCATTGACTCATCACAACAAGGAGTAAAAAGATATGATGAAAAATCTTATTGATAGGCTGCCTGCCGCCAAAAGTGGCTTGCGGTTTACGTTTCAGGTTGCGGGGGTGCCCGACGAGACATTCAGCGTGGGGGAATTTTCCCTGCAGGAAGGATTATCGGAGCTGTTTACCCTGAACCTGACGCTGGTCAAAACCCATTCCCTGAATCCGTTCAAGCCGCTGGACGAAGTGGATTTAACGGCTTTGCTGATGCAGGAAGCGGTGTTGCAAGTTTTCCACGGCGTACACCTGCAACGCAAAATCACCGGTATCGTCTCCCACGCGGATTGGGTCGGCACCGACGGCAATAAAACCCTGTACAGCCTGACGGTGCGCCCGGCACTCTGGCGGCTGACGCTGAATCAGGAAAGCCGGATATTCCATCAGCAAAATGTGCCCGCCATCCTGACGGATTTGATGAAAAAACATCATGTGCGGGCGGATTCAAAACTCTACGACCCCCACCAAGACCGGGAGTACGTGACCCAGAAACGCGAATCCGATTATGGGTTTTTCAGCCGGTTGGCCGCGGAAGAAGGTATCAGCTTTTGGTTTGAAGATGAAAAGGCCTTTTTCAGCGACAGCCATTTGGGGATGACCGCCGGACTGCCATTGACCTACAGCCCGCAACCGGAAACCGCCCACGGCATCGATACGATTTATCAGGTGCGGCTGGGGGTCGGCATGAGTCCGCAACGCAGCCTCCATAAAGACTTTAACTATGACAACCCGCGCTATCACCTTTCGCATATGCACAGCAGCGAAGGCTTCCGCGATTTTGGCACCCAGACCCCGTATACCGTATTTGAAAGCTACGGGCGTTTTCAGAAAGATGCCGCCGCCAAACCGTTTCTCAAATACCGCCATGAAGCGCTGGATAACCAGAAAAAGACCGGCAGCGGCAGCAGTAATTGCATCAAGCTGATGCCGGGTAAAATCTTTGAAATCATCAGCCACCCGCATGCCCCGCTCAATGCCCGCTGGCAGATTGTCGGCATCAGCCATCACGGCCGCTGCCCGGAAGCACTGGGCGATAACGGTGGCGACGGCACCACGCTTTCCAACCAGTTCAGCTTTATCGACGGCCTGGCCGACTGGCGCCCGCCGTTCCATTACAAACCGCTGGCGGATGGCGATGAAACCGCCACGGTGGTGGGCCCTGAAGGGGAAGAAATCTTCGTCAATAAAGACGGGGCGATAAAAGTCCATTTCCACTGGAACCGCTATGACAAAGCCGATGACGGCGCGTCCTGCTGGGTACGCGTGGCCCAGGGCTGGAACGGCAACGGCTTTGGCTTTATGGCTATTCCCCGTATCGGGCAGGAAGTCATTATCGCTTACCTCAACGGCGATATTGACCGCCCGATTGTGACGGGGTGTGTCTACAACGGCCTGAACCGCCCGCCGCTGGACTTGCCGGCGCAGAAAACCCGCACCACCTTCAAAACCAAAACCCATAAAGGCAAGGGCTTTAACGAACTGCGGTTTGAGGATGCGAAAGGCAGTGAGGAAATTTACTTCCACGGCCAAAAAGATTTCACCGCCCAGATTGAAAACGATGCCCTCTGGCATATCAAACACGACCAGAAACAGCGTATCGACAACAACCGCTATCACGAGATACTCGCCGATGACCATCATCAGGTCGCCGGTTCGCGCAAAATCACCACCGAAGGGGATGTTTCCCACCGGATAGCCGGCAGTCAGCATATCCAGACCGGCGATGCCACCGTGATTGACAGCGGGCAGGAAATCCACCTGAAAAGCGGCGGCAAGGTGGTATTGGAAGCCGCGGCAGAAATCACCCTGAAAGTCGGCGGCAGTTTTCTCAAAGTCACACCGGGCGGGATTTTGTCTTCACCGATTAATGTCGGGCAGGGTTCCGCCGGCAGCGGGCGTGGAGTTTCACTGCAACTTCCGGAGGGGGTAGAACCGCTCGCACAAGTAGGGCAACTTCCGATGGCAGAAGCACTCCCGGTAACCGAATTTTCGGCTAAACCACCTTGTGCCATCCTTGCACAGCAAGAGGAAAACTGGGTTATCACCGGAGTAGAGGACGCATAATGGAATCGACTAATTGGAAAAGTTGGCTGTCACATCAGGACAGAGGGGAGTGTTATTTTCTGGTCAATAATCTGGCCGACCCGAACCCTGTTCAGCTCTTTTACCTTAATGGCTGGGCAGAGCAGGCATTTCCGCTCTACAGCGGGACGCCAATGAATGCCATGCTGGAACAAAGCCCGTGGCTGATTCAACCCAAAACAAAATGCCTGCCGGAATTGGCTCTGTTGTTGGATAAGCACGAATTTAGCGATAACAGTTGGGGTTGGGGGTATCGCAGTACCTTGCCGTGGTCATTTCAGTTAGAGCACTGGCGGTTACATCAGCAAGTCTTGCTGCGTGGCCGCGTGGTGGTTCTGCGCCTGATGGACAACCGTATTTTCACCCCCTTACTGCCCGCTCTACAGTCCGGCGATTGGCGTGAACTCTTAACTCCAGTCAATGAGTTAATGATTGATACACCCGAACCACATTGCTATTACCGGCCGGAAAACTGCCCTCAAGAGTTGGCAGAGAGTTTATTTGTATTGGGTGAGCATTTGATCGAAGCTCGTTATGCAACTGATACCGCCCTCAAGAATTTGGCCTACTCCTTAAATTGCCAGCTTTGGGAAGAAAATGCTGAATTGGCACTGAAACTGGATGAGCCGGAAGGGCAATTGCAAAACAGTCTTGTTATGTGGTTGAAGCAGGCGAGAGATGAAAAACAGAATCTGAATAAATTTACCGTTGAACGTTTTATAACAGATAACCAACAGATTGCATCTAGCAAAGAAATTTAAAACGAATTTAGGAAAAAAAGAATGGGCCAATTAGAACCGACAGATTGTATTGATTGCCAAAATACACTAAAACACTGGATTGAATTTCAGCTTGTGGATGAACAGGGCAAGCCATTGATTGGAATACCTTATAATCTAATGAGTATGGGCAATAAAAAAGATATCCGTACAGGTGTTACTGATGGTGAGGGATTTTTACGGGAAGAGAATTTGCCACCAATGCAAGTGATACTTTGGACTGATGCACAAAAACTCGCTGATGAAATGGAACTCAGGCCATTAAGAACTGTGCGTGGGCCATTAGGTTCAAAAGTTCGATTTGATGCTCAAAAGCAAGGGCACTCTTATCACTATGTTAAGATTGGTGACCTTTGTGATAAAGCACCTCAAATTGAGAGCTGGAATGAAGAACAACTTCCTAACTATCACTTCCCAAATAATAAATTTCACGGATTTAGGGCTGCATTTGTTAATACTCGTTATGTATTGGAAATTTGTCCTTTCCGTGCTTGGCTATTGTTATTGCACCATCAAAAAGAGTATTCACTGGTGAATGCTTATAATCAGGGTTTAATGTCAGTGTTGGTTTATGCGAATGCAAAAGATAATGGAAATGATGAAACAAAAGAATACAGTGGTTCTGTATTTCATTTCTTTAAAGACCAACTTTTAGACTTATCTCGTTTACCTAACCAAATTGAACAGAAGCAATTCCAACCTATTGTATATGATGCACCTTTTCGTGAACGTTATACTCGTGTTGAATTTATAGATACAGGTAAAGAGTTAGACACGCAGTTGTTTTATGTGGTTAATAATAAAGATCTAATTATCAGTTGGCGGGGAACGGCGCAAGGGCAGGATTTTTGGACGGATTTAGAATTTAAACCGATACAATTATCTGAAAAATATCTCAATAAAGGAAAAGTCCATAAAGGATTCTGGCAAGCCTTTATGGCAGTAAATAATATCAAAATAGAAAGTGAAAATAAAAATGAAGATAAAGATAAAGCAAAAAAAATAAACACCTTTGAAGATATAAAAGCATTAGCCACAGATAAAAATGTTTTTATCTGTGGTCACAGTTTAGGGGGAGCATTAGCTTTACTCCATAGTGCTCAACTAAGAATTCATAATCCTTGCTTGTATACTTACGGAATGCCTAGAGTATTAACCTATAGTGCAGTGATGGAAATTAATAATATTATTCACTATCGCCATGTTAATAAAAACGATCCTATCCCAACAGTACCTTTTGAAAGAGACATGGATAATTATTTTTTTCAAAACAATTTGGATTTTGATGGATACCATCTTGAGGCTATATTACTTCCAATGGAAATGATACTTCCTGAAAAAACAAAAAAATTTATTGAGAACACAAAATCAAAAGAAGTATTTTTGCATCAAGGAAAAATGATTCATTTCTATAAAGGCCGGACAATAGAAGAGAATATTTTTTTGTTGGGTGAGAAATATACTGAAACTGAGTTGTACTTAGTTCCCTCTTTATTACCAGGAGAATTAGCTAAAGAGGGTTTTTTCCCTATAAATAAACAACCTATGCAGGTTGAACAAATTAGGACACGTCTTGATCTACTTTATATTTTAGATCATCTTAGTGGAGATTATATGGAATTCATAAAAAAAAGAATCCTTGAACTCTGTATTCCTAAACACAATACAACCTACAAAGAAGATAAACATAGATTTGAAAATGCAACAGAATTTGAAAATAAACATAAGCAGAAGTTTATAACTGGTAATAAAATAAATTCAGATAAATTTAAAAATAACGGTAATAGCTCTATGCTCCAATATTTTTTACGTTTGGATCAACAGCTAGAATCCACCTTATTAATCAGTGAAAATACTGAGGAAGGAAAACGTGCTTTAAATTATTATATTATGTATAATAAGGATTGATTTAATATGAAATTAATAAAACTTCTTCTCATTTATTCATCAATCCCATTTATGGCTGGGTGTGATGAGATTTTAAACAAAAAACTTGATAAACATTTCCCTCTAAATAAAAAAAACAGCGGACAAGCAATTATTGTATCAGGTACAGTACCTATCAATACTGAACCAAAATTGAGTGTTCGATATATATCCAATACATGTACCGCAATGCATTTAAACTCCGACTTTATTCCTACAGGGAGAGATGCTTGGAATCATAGTGAGGAATGGGATGTTCAATATAAAGATAGCAATAAATTTGAAACAAAAATCCCCTTAAATGGAGGGGGCTGGTGTGATTGGGAACTAAGTAATATAACTATTGGTCTTATTTATACTCAGCATCCACTTGCAAAAAAAGATACAAAATTTTATGAAAGTGGACTTATATCTGTATATATTAACGATATGGATAGATCACGATACTCTAGTGAAATAAATGTCGAAAATAAAATAGATTACACACCTATTTTTTCCACAGAATATGAAGAATTTATAGGGGATTCTTCTAATATAACCTTCTTATCTCCTAAAGGTAATTATAAATACCGTCTTAAGCTACACTCAAACAATGATGGGTATGTTAATTACAGCCCAAAATTGGATGCTTCTGATATCCGAAAGGTATTTCACAATGGTAAAAAAAAATGGACTGAATATCCTAATGGAGAAGTTAAGTATGAAAAAAAATAAATTAGCTGTAACCATGTGAGATAATTGTAATTTAAATTATTAATATACTTGATTTTGTCATGTTTATTTCAACAATAAAGCAGGTACACTATGAGCGAAACTTATGAAAATTAAACTAACACTATTCCTTGGATTATCAATATCTTTACTATCTGGATGTGATTTAGTTCTAAATACGATTACAGATATTAAAGATGAATTAATCAACAAAATAGCACCATTTAATCCACCAGCTACTTCTAAATGGATTGAATTTGAAGGAATTCTACCTAAGAACACTAAACCTAGATTAACCATTGAATACATATCCAATAAATGTTTGAATTCTAAATTTTCTTTTAGTAGCTCACCTTATAATGTATTCATGACCCCTAAACATCATTACGTAAATGACATAAATATTTCAGCAGATCCAACCACAAGAATTTTTAAGAAAAAAATCCCTATTGATGGTGGGGGCTGGTGTGATTGGAAAGTTAAAACTATTAATTTAGCATTAGATGCTAATAATCAGAATTATCTAGGTAAAGGTGCCGAGTTAGCTGCTGGAGTTGGCATTAATGTAACTGTGATTGATCATGACGACATTCAAGAATTACCAAAATATATAAATGATAACATTATTTATAATACAATTATATATCCATTTTTAATTGAATACCCAGACAAGTCAAATAAAATAGGTTTATATGGAAAAACTGGTGTTAGTGAAACGAAATTTCAGTTAAAACTTAATGAAAATGAACAGGGGAAAATTAGTTACAATCCTATTTTAGATGAGTCTAAAATGCCAATAATAATTATTTCAGAAAATGAAGAGCAATCAAAGGTTGTATATCCTAGTGGTAGAATAGAAAAAGGAAAGAGACTTAATTATGATTTGATAAAATAAATTATTATTGAATTTATTGAAAAATAAAAATCATAATGCACTCAATTATTAATTGAGTGCAAAACAAAACGAATGAACCAACTATATCCATCGAATAGATAACCCAATGACTCTGAGCAAGCAGAGCCATTGTTAATTTTAATTTAGCAATATAGTTATAATTACAATCTGTTAAATTGATCAATAAAACGGTTGTATTTATCTATCAGTTTACCGACAGATCCCTCTACCATCCATTCAGAATTAGTACCTAACTGCCTTTTCTCAAAATCGGTGTAAGAAACATTGTCCCTAACTCTACGAATACGTTCTTTTGCCGCTTTAACATAACTATCAATTTCTCTGAATAGAGCATCATACCCCATATAGGAAGTACCCCCTTCATTTTTAAGTTTTGTCACTAAAGGGAGGGCGCTTTTAACTTTATTTTGCAATTCAGCGACCATCGCTAATGCTTGAGTCGTATCAAAAGTATCGCCTTCTATCATTCGATTGATTTGTTTGGCATCAATTAAAATTGCCAGACTATAATAATCCAACGTTAAACCATTCTCTTTTTCTATATGTTGTAAGAAGGTTATTTGGCGTTCGTCACTGATCTTTTCAATAGATTGAGAAAATTCGGCAGATACGGATTCAAATTTTTGATAACCCGCCATTAAGTGATGATGATTTTCTTTACCTTTAGAAAAATTATCATCTTTATAATCTTCCTGATCATAATAATCTGCAAGTAGGTTGATTTCTGGTACGAGTTTTGCTGATGACTCAATGTAGTTAACTGCAATACTGTCAATAGCCTTTAGTTCTGGTTTCATCTCTGCAACTTTTTTAATTTCACTCAGGCAATTAGTGACTCTCTCTTGAGTGACGGGATAGATACCGTAAACAATTCTTTCATTTCCGGTAGGGCCTTTTCCCAAATCATTAACCCAGCTGGTATAGCGGACAATACTACTGTGAATAGATTTATCCAATGAGTTATAGCACTTAATATATACATTCATTTTTTCCGAAATCACCTGCTCAAGGTTTTGAACGGGTTTATTTCTATCTTCTTTAGTCTGATGTTCAACATGTTCTGTTGCAGAGGAATGTTGTGAGGTTTCAGTTAATGATGAAGAGGCTGGTTTTTCTTTCTTTTTATCACATGCAGATAGCGCCAGTACAATACAAAGCGCCATTATTCCTTTCTTCCATTTGTCATTACTATTATTTAAATTCATTGCCATTCACCATACCTTATATAACTTTTTTTAAAGTATACAAAATACCTTTTGAAAAAAATCATTTCAAGGTAATACGATAATAAGTTTTAAAATTAAACGATTGAATTAATATTCCGTACCGCTTTGAGGAATAAAATCATTCATATAATTATTGCAATGCTTTAAATGTATTATTTTAATGAATATATTGCTGTCTCTTGATTTTTAATGTTTTCAAGAGACAGAGTTTTCATAACGGAAAAGAGGTCAAGAGAAAGAACCCGCCACAATCTCAGCCAATTCACATAATGTCGGATGAATAAATAACGCCGCCAGCGGGATTTGCATGCCTTGTTCATGCATACGGGCCAGTAGCTGTATTGCCAACAATGAATTTCCGCCGAGTGTGAAGAAATTATCATGTCGGCTGATTTGATCCTGTTTCAATAATTGCTGCCAAATCTTGACCAGTGACGCTTCTATATCACCTATTGGATCTTCATGGCCGTGAGATTTACCCATTGATTGAGCCGAAATAAATGGTTCCTGCGGGAAATCTATCTGTAATTGTCGATGCTCAGTAATGGACAAAACAGGAATATCGGCGATGGGGGATTCCGGCTCAGTTTCTAATGCCTGAACCAGGCCCGTCAGCGCGATGGTCATATGGGCGAGTACGCGCTCCGGTTCAATGTGTTGCACCGTTTGGGCAGCCAACCGAAAGCCTTTGCCCAAATCATCCACAGCCATATAGAGCGGATAATTCGTCCTTTCCCGTGCCGTTAATAATTCTATGCCTTCCCACGTATTGCGGGTCGTATCTGATGGGCTGTGGCGATAGTTGAGCAGCGCAGTAAACAGCGGCAGAGGAGGTTTTACGCCACTGCAAGACTGAGCCAGTGCCAGTGATGCCTGTTCGTGCTCCAGTAACTGAGTCAAACTGCGGTAAGTGGCTTGAACGGTTGTTTGTACGCTATTCCCGCCAAGCCGGATCCGGATGGGCAGAGTATTGATAAACAGGCCCGGTGTCCGCGTGATATCAGCATTGCTTTGCATGCGTCCCAGTAAAACGGTGCCGAAAACAACGTCATTCCGCCCGCTGAGTTTTGCCACGACTTGTGCCCAAGCAACGTGGAACAGTACTCCGGGGCTGACTCCGTGGCGACGAGCCTGTTTGCGGATTTCCCTCGACAATGAGGCATTCAGTAGCTTTATGGCCTCTGTCACGGCTTTGTCGCTACTGTAGATATCCAAAATTCCGAAGGGGGCAGTTGGTGTATCTACGTCAGAAAGTACTTCATGGAAGTAGGCTTTGTGTTCAGATGCAGGTACACGCAGGGACTGGCCGATAAAGTCACGGTAAGGCAGCAATGGAGAAAATTGCGGTGCGCTTGGGCTTTCAGTTGAGTGTGAATCCCCAAGCGATAATTGCCCGGAATGTGGATAGAGAAGTTGATGGATTTCAGTGGTGATAAGATCCAGTGAGACATGATCATTGATTATATGGTGGCTGCACAGGGCCAGTAACCATTTTCCTTGGTGCGGATCGTAGGCGATATCGGTGGAGAAGAGCGGAGCCTGAGTGACATCAAGGCGATGACAGCGCGGATCTGTGTATGCCTTCAACTGAGACTGAACATCCTTATCACCGTCCGCCATATTATCTGGAACATTGTCCGGAACAAACGCATTGATGCGCAGAGAAGCCTGACGCCAAACGACTTGTACCGGTTGAGATAAATTTTGCCAACAAATGGCCGTCCGCAGGATATCGTGGCGGTCGATGGTTTGCTGAAAAGCCGCCAAAAATGCATCAAGGCGTTCACGGGTATCGAAAGTCAGCATAAGATGCAGCAGATAGATATCCCCTTGTGTTTGCAGAAGATGATGAAACAGCATGCCTTCCTGCAGGGGGGCCAACGGATAGATATCCTGAATATTGGCAGCTCCGCCGGGAACGGTTGCCGCAATGGCATCAATTTCGCATTGCGTCAAGGCAACGAGAGGCAACATATCGGGAGTAATCTTGTTGCAACCATCAGGAATGAGATTGGGCGGTACGGAAGCGAGCCGTGGGTTTTCATTGCGGGCGCGCACGGCTTTCGCCATATCGGCCAATACTGGGGAGGCGAACACAGTTCGGATATCCAGCACCAGCCCTTGGTTACGCAGCCGTTCTATCAGATTGACTATCATCAGCGAATGGCCGCCAAGTTCAAAGAAATGATCATAACGGCTCACTTTATCCAATCCCAACAATGCCTGCCAAATTTCCGCCAACGTCATTTCTGTGCTGCCGGTGGGAGGCGCATAGGCACGGGTTACAAGCGCGGTTTGATCTGGCATTGGCAGCGCCTGACGGTCAATTTTGCCATTGGGTGCTAATGGAAAGGCATCAAGTATCACAAATGCACTGGGCAGCATGTATTCGGCAAGGTGTTGCGCCAGTTGTTGACGCAATTTTGCTGGCGTCAGTTTCACATTAGGTTCAGCGAGTAGGTAGGCAACAAGGCGTTTTTCTCCCTCTATATTTTTAGAGACAACCACTTTCTTGGCGGAAACGGCGTGGCCGGAAAAGTCTTGGCGGGCAAGTACGATGGCTTCACGAACACCGCAGCATTGCAGTAGTCTGGCCTCAATTTCACCCAGTTCAATCCGGAAGCCGCGGATTTTGACCTGAAAATCATTGCGGCCAAGGTACTCAATATTGCCGTCAAGTCGCCAACGGGCCAGATCGCCGGTTTTATACATGCGTGCATTGGGGTGTTTGCTGAATGGATCGGCGATAAATCTTTCTGCCGTCAGCTCTGGTTGATTCGAATAACCACGGGTGACACCCATGCCACCGATATAAATTTCACCGCATACACCGATGGGAACCGGCTGGCCGAACTTATCCAAAATATAGATGCAGGTATTGGAGAGCGGGCGGCCAATTGGAATATTGTCGTTAATGGTCGAAATATTGCTGTCATCAACCAGCAATGTGCTGGCAGTGACGGTTATCTCTGTGGGGCCATAGGCATTGAACCAGCGGCAGGAGTGTGTTTCTGGGAGCGACAGCCAATCTGTCAGGTAGCGGCGCTCGACTTTATCGCCGCCAACAATCACCGTGCGTAGGCAGGGGCTGAAACCACAACTTCCGGATTTCATCTCTTGCACCCAATGGTGCCAGAATGCGGTTGGGATATTAAGGATGGTGATTGCCTGTTCACGCAGGAAGTCGATAAATGTGTTATTCGGCACTTTGATATGGGGCGGGCGCAGGACTAATGTCGCCCCAGATGCCAGTGTCGGGAAAATGTCTGACACTGAAATATCAAATGCGATGGTCACAAATTGTAAAATGCGATCCTCCGGACAAGGATGGCTGACCTGACGCTGGGCGTGGATCAGGCTCACAACATTGCGGTGTTCTACCATAACGCCTTTAGGGTGTCCGGTTGAACCCGAAGTATAAATAATGTAAGCCAGATGATGGGGTTGAAGACCCAGACGCTTGCTGTCCGGGTTATGTTCAGGCTGTTTTTCTGTGCGCCTTTGATGGGTTTCATCATCCAATAGCCAGATGGATAATCCCTGAATTGATGATGTACCTTGTTGTAAGTTCTGCTGTAAATGTTGTTGGGTCAGCAATATGACCGGTTTGCTGTCTGATAACTGATAAATCTGGCGCTCAGTCGGGTATGCAGGATCGAGGGGAATGTAACCGGCTCCGGCTTTTAAGATCCCAAGCAGGCCGATAATCATATCTAAACTGCGTTCAACACAAATCGCCACGCGATCAGCCGGACGTACACCAAAGGCAATCAGGCTGTGCGCAAGCTGATTGGCACGGCAGTTCAGTTCATGGTAACTCAGGGATTGGTCTTCAAATACGACTGCGGCAGCATTTGGAGTACGCTGTACCTGTGCTTCGAAGTAACTGTGAATCAAGGCATCCGGTGAGAAATTCACTTGTGGGGCATTAAAATCAAACAGTAATTGTCGGCGCTCTGCAATGGATAGCATCGGCAGATGGGCAATGTCCCGTGTTTCATCGGCTGCCATTGCGGCCAGCACATTGTTGAAATGGCCTGCGATGCGCTCAATTGTTGTCCGGTCGAATAAATCTAAGGCATATTCCAGATAGCCTTCAAGGCCTTTATTGGTTTCAGTGAGCGACAGGGTTAAATCAAAATTTGCGTAGTGGCGCGTCTGCTCCATCAAGGAAACGGTCAAATCCGGTAATTCAAAAGATTGGGTTGGGATATTGTTCAACGCCAGCATGGTTTGGAAAATAGGGCTGTAGCTTAAGCTGCGTTCAGGTTGCAGGTTTTCCACTAACTGCTCAAAAGGCAAATCTTGATGGGCATAGGCTGCCAGTGACTGCTCTCGGACATGGGAAAGCAGTTGGGCTACAGTGCGGCAATTTTCCAGTTTGATGCGCAATGGCAGGGTATTGACGAAAAATCCAATGACGCCTTCCAGATCTCTGTGCGGGCGATTGGCGACAGGTATGCCAATCACGATATCGTCTTGCCCGCTCAAACGCGCAAGGACAGCTCCCCAAGCGGCCAACAGCGTCATGAAAAGCGTTGTGTCCTGACGTTGCCCAAGGGATTGAAGGGCGTCTAATGTGCCGATATTCAGATGAATGGGGACATAACCGCCGGTGTAGCGTTGCTCTGGAGGACGGGGGCGATCAGTGGGCAGGGCCAGCAAAGCCGGAGCATCCCGAAGTTGTTCCCGCCAGAAATTTTGCTGTGCGGTAATGCGATCATCCCGCAGCCATTCTTGTTGCCAGACAGCATAATCAGCGTACTGGATGGGCAAAGGGGGTAAAGGCGAATTCTGTTTTTCAAGGGCTGCCCGGTAAAGAATCCCCATCTCGCGGATAAGGATGCCTATCGACCAGCCATCGGTAATGATGTGGTGCTGGGTAAGGATAAAGACGTGTTCTTCATCTGCCAATTGCAGTAACTGACCACGAATTGAGGGTTCATTGGTGAAATCAAACGGGGTTTTTGCTTCGAGGGCAACGAGTTCTTCAAGGTGTTTCCTGTGGGCGGTTGCAGTAGAAACGGTTGGATCAGAGCTGCGCAAGTCGTGGTAAGACAAGGCAAAGCCGGTATCGACAGCATCAATGTGCTGGCATGGTTGTCCATCAATGAGTAAAAAGCGGGTACGCAATCCTTCGTGCCGGGAGACGAGGCGATTAAGGGCATCCGCAAATGCGGCATGGTTAAGCTGCCCGTTGAAGCGCAATACGTTCGGGATCTGGTAGGCCAAACAGGCCGTGGGATTGAGGCAGGCCAAAAACCACAGGCGTTGCTGGGCAAAGGCGAGCGGCAACGGTTGATGCCGGTCGGCAACAGGAATGGCAGATTGAGCCACGGAGGGTGCCTTTGTCAGTGCTGTAGCCAAGTCAGCAAAAATAGGGTTGGCAAAGAATTGTGGCAAAGAAAGTTCCAGCGACAGTGTTTGGCGTACCCGTGCAATAAGCTGAACAGCAAGCAGAGAATGGCCGCCAAGTTCAAAAAAATGGTCATGGCGCCCTACTTTTTCCAGTCCCAATAATGTTTGCCAAATTTCAGCCAGAGCGATTTCCAGTTTACCGGCGGGAGCTTCGTAGCTATGCGTTACGATTGCCGCCTGATCAGGGACGGGCAGGGCCTTGCGGTTGAGTTTGCCATTGGGCGTCAGCGGAAAGGCCTCAAGGATGACGAAAGCACAGGGGATCATATAACTGGCCAAATGCCGGGCAAGTTGCTGGTGCAGTTCAGCGGGCACCAGTTCTGTATCTGGCTCTGCCAACAGATAGGCCACCAGACGTTTTTGATTCGGTTCGTCTTCACGTAAAATGACGATGGCTTCACGCACTCCCTGACATTGGGCGAGCCGAGCTTCAATTTCTTCCGGTTCGATACGGAAACCACGTAACTTGACCTGAAAATCATTGCGGCCGAGATATTCAATATTGCCATCGGGCAGCCAGCGACCCAAATCACCGGTTTTGTACATACGTGCATTTAATTCTGATGAGAACGGATCTATCAGAAAGCGTCCGGTGGTCAATTCCGGGTGATTCAAATAACCACGCGCCACACCGGCACCGGCGATATAAATTTCGCCTGCAACACCAAGGGGAGTGGGCTGGCCATGCGTGTCGAGAATATAGACCCGGGTATTGGCAATGGGGCGGCCGATATGATTAACAAAGCCAGTGGCTCTATCCATGCATGCCCAAGTTGAGTAGGTCGTTGTCTCAGAAGGGCCATATAGATTGCATACATGTTGCACGGACGAATTTGTGAACAATTGTTCAACGATATGGGGCCTCAATGCTTCGCCGGCCAAATTGACGGCCCGGACAGTGGGTGGAATAGCATCAGTTTCCAGCAATTGCGCAATGGCGGATGGCACTGTATTTATGAGGCTTATGGAGCCGCTTTTTTCGGCCAATGCCTCTGTTGAAGGGCGTTCTGCTGCGATTAATGACAACGCATCGGAAACAATATGCACCGTGCCGCCAGAAATGAGCGGGGCGAAGCATTCATATACAGCCAGATCAAAACTGAAGGAAGTGGCAAAAAGGGTATGTGCCAACGCTTTCTGGTCGAATGTCCGTTGTGCCCAAGTGAGGAAATTGACGGTATTGCGATGAGTAATGGCGACTCCTTTAGGCAATCCGGTGGAGCCGGAAGTGTAAATCACATAAGCCAGATGATGGGATGTCAATCCCAGTCTTTTGGCATCCGGATTATTTTTTGATTGTGGCTCAATGGGGGATTCTCTATCTGCGAAGAAGTTATCAATGAGCACTGTAGGCACATGGTGCGTCAGTTTGCCAGCTAGCGATGCTTGTGTAAGAACAATAACGGGGGCTGAATCTTCCAGCATATATGCCAGTCGCTCGGCCGGATAAGTAAAGTCGAGCGGGACGTAAGCTCCTCCTGCCTTAAGGATGGCAAGCAGCCCTACTACCATTTCCAGATTGCGCTCAACACAAATTGCCACCCGTTCATCGGGATGCATGCCTTGTGCAACCAAATGATGGGCCAGACGGTTAGCCCGCTGGTTCAGTTCATCATAGCTGAAAAATTGTTTGCCATAGACTAGCGCAGTGGCATTGGGGGTTCGAGCCACTTGTGCCTCAACTAATTGATGGATTAAAGCATCGTGCGGGAAATCAGTCTGTGTGGCATTGAAATCGACCAGCAACTGTCGGCGCTCGGTAGCGGGCAGGATAGAAATATTCAGGATTGGTTTTTGTGGCTCGCTATCCAATGCTGTTACCAATCCGGTCAGGGCGGTGATCATATAATCGATTAAGCGTTTTGCATCAATGCCGGATACCGCTTGGGCAATTAAGCTGAAGTCTTCACCTAAATCATCTACGCACAGCATGATGGGGTAGTTAGTTCTTTCCCGTACTTCCAGCAAGCGGACGCCTTCTAGTGGGGTATGGATTGCGCCCGGTGTGGTATGGCGATAATTGAGCAGTGAACTGAAAAGAGGTTGGGAAGGCGGCACACTGCTGCAACGTTGTGCCAGCACCAGTGGCGCCTGTTCATGTTCCAGTAATTTTATCAGTCGATGGTGGGTGGCTTGCAGGATCTCTTGCACGCTATTTCCTGCCAATGGTATCCGCACGGGAAGCGTATTGATAAATAGCCCCATGATTTTTTCTATACCGGCATTTCCCTGCATTCGGCCCAACAATACCGTGCCGAAAACCACGTCATTTTGCCCACTGGTATGTGCCAGCACTTGTGCCCACGCCACATGAAACAGAACGGTGGGACTGATCCCCTGACGACGGGCCTGCTCCCGGATCACATTGGCCAGTGCAGGCTCCATGAACCGTGAGGCTTCCGTTACCTGCCTGCCCCCGCTGTGCACATCCAGTACACCCAGTACACCGAAAGGCGCTGTTGAAATTTCTACGTCGGCCAGCTCTTCACGAAAATAGGCTTCGTGTATTTCTGCCGGCACACTCAGGGATTGGGCGACAAAGTTTCGGTAAGGCAATGCCTCAGATAAAAAAAGCGCCTCAGGTGAATTCTCAGCGTGAGCATGATGGTGTCTGGCACGGGAATGCAGTTGTTGGTTGATTTCAGTGATGATAAGTTCCAGTGTCATGTGATCACTGACTAAATGATGGAAACTCAGGGAAAGCAACCATTCATCCTGATGGAGTTCATAGGCGATATCAGCGGAAAAAAGCGGGGCTTGGCTCACATCGACACGGTGCCGGATAGGATCGGTATGTAGCAGCAATTGAGATAACACATCTTCTTTGCTATCCGGAATAAATTGATTGATGGGCAGGAATGCCTGACGCCACACGACCTGTACCGGATGTGTCAATCCTTGCCAGCATATGCCTGTACGCAGAATATCATGGCGGTTGATGACCTGTTGCAAGGCTGCCAGAAAATCGTCAAGGCGTTTGCGAGTGTCAAAAGCAAACAGAGTGCGCAGGAGGTAAGTATCCCCTTGTGTTTGCAGTAAATAATGGAACAGTATGCCTTCCTGTAATGGCGCGAGTGGGTAGATATCCTGAATATTGGCAGCCCCACCGGGAACCGTCGCGGTGATGGCATCTATCTCATTTTGTGTCAGAGAGATCAGAGTCAGCATGTCTGGGGTAATTGCTGTGCAATTGGCAGGAATAAGATTGGGAGGCACGGTAAATGAGGTTGTGCCGTCCTGAACAATAACCATCGATTTGGCCATTTCCGCCAATAATGGTGCCGCGAACACCGAATGGATATCAAGTCGCCACCCCAAATGGTACAACTGCTCAGTCAGTCGGACGGCCACCAAAGAATGCCCGCCCAGTTCGAAAAAGTGATCATGGCGACTCACATTTTCCAGTCCCAGTAGCGCTTGCCAGCTCTGGGCCAAGGCAATTTCTGCCGGACTTACCGGCGCATCATAACCGTAGGTGACGATGGCGCTTTGATCGGGTTCGGGCAAGGCCTGACGATCCAGTTTGCCATTGGGAGTTTGCGGGAAAGTGTCAAGCGTCACGAAAGCACTGGGGATCATGTAGTCAGCCAGTTTTTGTGTGAGCTGTTGGCGCAACTGTGTCGGCACCAATTTTGTATCTGGTTTTGCGAGCAGGTAGGCCACAAGGCGCTTCTGACCAGTATTGTCTTTCCGGTCTATAACAACGGCTTCGCGTACGCCTTGGCACTGCGTGAGATGGTTTTCAATTTCGCCCAGTTCAATGCGGTAACCGCGCAGTTTGATTTGAAAATCGTTGCGGCTGATGTACTCAATATTGCCGTCCGGCAACCAACGAGCCAGATCACCGGTTTTGTACATGCGCGCTCCGGTGGCGATTGAAAAAGGATCTGGCAGGAAAACGCTTTGTGTGAGTTCAGGGAGGTTGAGGTAACCACGGGTAACTCCCACACCACCAATATAGATCTCGCCTGTGCTTCCAATCGGAACAGGCTGACCGTTGGTATCCAGAATATAAATCTGAGTATTGGCAATAGGGCGCCCAATCGGCGGGGCGTTTTTATCTTGATCGTTACATTGATAGAGAGTGACACAAATGGTGGTTTCTGTCGGTCCATAACCATTGAACATCTGTCGCCCGTGCGCCCAACGTTTGACCTGTATTAGCGGACAGACTTCACTGCCGGTTATTAAAACTTGCACGGTATCAGGAATCGAATCCATTGCCGCCAAAACGGTGGGGGACAAAAACACGTGGGTAATGGCATGGGTTTCCAAGTAATGGGACAACGTTGCCCCCGGCAGGATATCGGCGCGTTTGGCAAGATAAAGCTGACTTCCAGCCAAGAGAGCCATGCAACATTCCCAGATATAGACATCGAAACTGTTTGAAACAAACTGCAACAGGCGGCTGCCCGGCGTGAGGGAAAGGATTTTTTGCTGGGTGGTAATCAAGTTACATAAACCATAATGTTCCACCATGACCCCTTTGGGTTGCCCGGTTGAGCCGGAAGTATAAATAACATAAGCCAGATTGTGTGAAGTTAATCCCAGAGCTTGGCTATCCGGATTCTCTGCCGATTTTTCATCTAAGGCAGGCTGATTTTTATTATCAGGTTTTCCTCCCTCCAGCATGATTGCGGGTATGTGGCTGATTGATAGCTGATTGTCCAGCATTTTTGCCGTGGCAGGCTGAATGAGCAGCGCTACAGGGGCTGAATCATTGAGCATATAGGCCAGCCGTTCAGCCGGGTAAGTCGGGTCGAGCGGCACATAGGCCCCGCCTGCCTTGAGGATACCCAACAGGCCAATCACAATATCCAGACTGCGTTCGGCACAAATCGCCACCCGATCGTCTGGGCGCACTCCCAGGGCAATCAATTGATGGGCCAGACGATTGGCACACCGATTCAGCGCGTCATAACTCAGGGATTGATCTTCAAAGACGACAGCAATGGCATCAGGCGTTGATTTAACTTGTGTTTCAAACAGTTGGTGGATCACTGCATTTTGTGGAAAATCAATCTGGGGGGCGCGGAAATCCACCAAGACTTTTTGGCGTTCATCTTCCGGCAAAATGGGTAAATCGGCTATCGGTGTATCGGGTGAAGCAAGGGCGGCATCAAGCAATACAGCCAGACGGGATTGAAGCGCGGCAATCTCTTCGACACTCAGGTAATCCGTGGAGAAATTAAATTCAATGGCAATGGGAGGATTATCATCGCCAAGGCCAAGGGCGTACTGTTTCACTGAAATCGCGAGAGGGTAGGGAGGAATGCCCCGGTAGAGTTCAAAATATTTGACCTGAGCATCTTCTCCTTCGATATGCAGATCAGCATTAAAAAGCTCAATGGACAATGCAATGTCAAACAGGTTGGCCCGCCCGGTCTTCTGTTTAATATGCGTCTTGCGGCTGACCTCAGCCATGGGAACACGCTGGTGTTTGTAACTCTGGTTAAATTCAGCCTCTGCTTTTTGCATCACATCACGGAGCGTGTCTTCGGGAGAAACCGTTACCCGAATAGGGATCACAGAGACAAAGACCCCCAATGTTCTTTTTTGCCGGGCATTTTTTCGGTTGTGCACGGGAATGCCGATGACGATTTCATCTGTCCCTGTTGTTCGCACGAAATAGCAGGCAATCACGGCATACATAAAATACAGGAAAGGTAATCCCTGTCTGGCAAAGATTGTTTCAATGCGTTGAGCCATCGTCTGATCGAGCCGCCAAAAAATATTTTCGGCTTTCCCCTGTCTTGCGGTTTTGTCGGCATGTACGGGATAAAGCAAGGGAGAAGGCGGGTTTTCAAAACGCTGCAACCAAAATTGTAAATCCTGTGAATAGGCTTGAGAATCGAGGTAAGTCCGCTCATTCTGGACGAAATCCAGATAAGAGAAGGCATTCCAATTTAAGGGTTCATCCTTCATCAGGCAGTTGTAGGCATTAATCACATTGTTGAGCAGGGTGAATAACCCCGTGCCATCATTGATTAAATGATGACAGCAAAACTGCCAGTAGCGGCAAGTTTGGCTGACCCGTAATAGTTCAGTGCGCCACAGCGCTCCATTCAGATGGAACTGGCGTATAAACGAGGCATCAATATGTTGTTTTATTTGAGCTTTTGCATCTGGATAAGATGAGAAATCGCGTATGACAATGGAGGCAGGAAGGGTATCCACAATCTTTTGAGAAGGAAGCCCATGAATGTCAGTAAATTGCAAACGCAATGCATCATGGTAATGAACTGCCTTTTCAAAAGCACGTGCAAACAGAGCTTCATTCAGTTTCCCTTCTATGCAGATAAAAAAACCGATGTTGTAATTGGAGGAATCAGGATGGATAGCCTGTTCCAGCCAGATAGCCTGCTGTATGGTGCTGAGGGGCGATGCATGGCAGGAGGGAGATGCGCCATTATCAATCGCCTGAGAAATTTCTGAGGCGCGATTGTGATTGCTGGACATGTTTATTTCTCCTTTAACAGCTCAAATTAAAGTTGATCCATTTGCTTGAAAATAAGGAGTTATTTGCTCTGTAAACTCGTTAACATTCGAAGAAAAAAATTAAACATCATTCAGTTATGAGTGTATTTAACTGAATTTTATATATTAAATTGCATATTAAAGTTAAATTAACTAAACAATTATCGATTGTCGATATTTTATTTTTAACTAAGAGTGGATTGGCATTATTCAGAGGAAGGAGATACAGCAGAAAGCGAATTTTAGTTATTTGATTAATAGTGGAAATGCATTAGTTCTCTTGAATTGAAAAAGTGAATGGGAAAAATAGTCCATCCGTTTTGAAAAACCTTCTTACTCTGAGCGCTGCAAATAATCAGCAACACACATGGATCATTGCTTGCATCATTCTTAGGTTTATTGATAAGAAAGGTAATCTGATCATCGGTGCAGTCGACAAAATTAAGCAGGCGGAAGACAGGGGTGAGCTGTACGGTGAAGGATCTAACCTGCATCCTATAATCTATGACAAATAAAGTGATTATCCAATTAAACGACATGGCTGAATAGGTTGGCAAGGTAATAACAATTTCGGTCAGTTGTTTGTAGATCCTAGAGCATTTTCTTTTGGCGAGTAAGATGCTGACTATACTAACTGACCGCTTTACTTAGAACGTGTACTTAATCAGGTTAATCCACATTTAATGAATTAAGATCCAATGGAAACCGGAATACATTGCACATCAATGCCAGTTTTTTTTATTTCGGCAATGACAAGGCAAGCGTGATTTTCTGGGGCTTCAATGAGTAAATTGCCACATTCATCCCAGATTGCACTTTTTCCGGTGGTATTCCAGCCTCCAGTAAGGCCGCAAAAATTCGCCATTATGACCACCATACCGTGGGATTTTGCGTGGTTGCGTAATCTAATTGTGTCATCAATGTAGCCTTTACCCGTAATTAATACTGACGCTAAATAGATGGATGCTCCGGCCGTCGCCGTATTGCTGGCATGGGAATCAATACCGGTATCAGCACATATTGCCAGCCCCAAAGTATGCTTATCAAGTTGAAATACCTTCTCACATGAACCCGCTGTGAAATACTCATTTTCCCCTGAATGTAGATGCATTTTACTGTAATGGGAAACGGGATTGCTGGGCTGAATGATAAATAAACCAATTTGAGGTTTGTCATCGCCATTTTTCACCGGCGCGCCAATAATAATCGTTATGCCATGTTTTTGTGCAATGAGTGAAAACGGTTCCCAACGCGGGTCAGAATCAATAAAAGCTAACTCTCGCGCCCATTCAGGTTCATACCCAGTTAAAGAAAGCTCAGGAAAGATAATGACATCGGCGTTCTCATTGACGGCGACAGAGATTAATTGCAAGTGTTTCTTTATATTCTCGGTAATATCACCGCTAGCTGGATTAAATTGTGCGGCAGCTATTTTTAGGTTTGATTTCATTATGAATTCCTAAGCAAGTTACTATCAATATTAACCCCCGAGCAGAACATGGGGTTAATATTTATCCCAAATCCGGACACCTTGACTTATCAGTAACCATCAATCAATAAACGACAAAAAATACCAATAAGTTAACGTTGATTTGCCCTATCTTTCATTGGCATAAAACAGGCGTTCCATACAGCAATAATTATCAGAACAATCAAGAAAACGGGGACAGATAGCGTCAGTTCAAGAAAAGTTAATCTTTTTATATCAATTCCTGAAATTTCCCAAGATAAAAACAGTGCGACAGGCAAGGTTAAAAAGCCTGAAATAAATCCAATGCCGAGCAGACGATAGAGTTTTACTTTGTTCTTTGCTTGAATAGCGGGTGCTAATTTTTTCTGGTACTGCCAGTATTTTGTCACCAGGTACAGCAATCCTAACAGTGAGCTGAGGTGTTGCAGAATTTTATATATTCCTATGCCTTGCCCATCGGCTATAAAATGAAAAATACGGGATTGTAATAAAGGAAAGAGTTTCACGAAAAAACCGGTTTCGTGAGTGAAAGCATCCCAAGCTATATGGGTTATAGCCCCTATGTATAACGATAAAACAAAAATAGCTTTTTCTTTATATCCTTGTTTTACATAAGGGGAAAAGGACAACGGGAAAAGGTTGGACAAAGGGGATGACAATAGCCGCACAATGAAGAATATGAGCAGGCATAAAGGAAATGCAGTATAAAACCATCCCAGCAAGTGATGCGAAGTCGCCGCAAGTTTATATTGCATAATAGAGTAAAAAAAATCAGGGGATAAACTTCCGACAACGAGAGCCGGTAAATTCAATAGCTTCCCTCCGGGAAGTTTTCTCAAAGGAAAAACAGCGGCTGGATGTGAAAATGTCCATGGCATTATAAAAGTTCCTAAAAAATATTGTTGGAATGATTGACCATATCTGGGCGCTACTGCAATAAATAGATGTACCATATCTGACAATATCATTATTAAAAAGTTTTTCTTTGAAGTTATTATTTCGCCAAAAAATCGTGAGATACCTAATACGTGATATATACCCTATTAACTCCAAGTTTCAGGAAGCAACGTATTATCATCCCGCGACGCGGGATGATAATACATGCACCTTGAAGTACGACGCGTATATCCAATAAAGGGTAATAAAACTAAAAGGAACGTAATTTCTTTCTTCAATAAAAATCCGCATAATTTTCTCTTGGGGGCGTGATTTCTCAGGCAGCGTATTTTTCAGATACAAAGTTTTACCCAATAACCTCAGTGCCAGTTGGATATATATTTGCACGGTTGAGCATGAAACTGTCAGACGTGGGTTTGAATCACTGCAGGCTGTATATCCTGCGATTGAAAAAGGGTTTTGCCGTCATATTTGCCAACGGGCTGGCAAGTGGCTGCCGGAACAGCCACTTGTTTGGTTATTATCAAATATCCGGTTTTTATAAAATAAAGCGCTATTCGCCGGATACACAAGGCATTCGGCTATCATCCACCACCATTGCCATTTCCTTCAAAGTAGGATGGGTGAATAAATCCATCAATGAAACGTGCATGTTTTGCTCATGCATACGGGCCAATAGCTGGATTGCGGTAAGTGAATGCCCCCCTGAACTAAAGAAATTATCATGTCGGCTCACACGTTCCAGTTTGAGCAGTTTTTGCCAAATTTGAGCCAAGGCTGTTTCCACATCACCGCGAGGAGCTTCATGTGGGGGGCCTGCCAAAGCGGCGTGCTCAAATGCAAGCTCTCTCTGCCCAGCATGACTCGTGAAATCAATTTGTAACTGCTGCAACTCCATGTCGGAAATAATCGGTATATCCACAATAGGTTGTTGAGGCGCGATATTTAATGCTTCAACTAAACCAGACAATGCACTGAGCATGTAAGTATGTAGGCGGGATGAATCGATTCCTTGCACTGCTTGAACTTCTAACTGGAAACTTTTGCCCAGATCATCCACGGCAAAGTAGAGGGGATAATTCATTCTTTCCTCTGCGGATATCAGGCGCACGCCTTCCCATGCGGTGCGGGCTGCATCCATCGGAGTATGGCGGTAGTTGAGCAGTGTGTTAAAGAGAGGCAAAGGGGATGCGACTGAGCTACAGCGCTGGGCCAATGCCAGTGAGGCTTGTTCATGTTCGAGCAATTGCGTCAAACTGCGGTAGGCCGCTTGCACGGTCTGTTGGACGCTGTTTTCAGCCAACCGGATCCGTGTGGGCAGGGTATTGATAAACAGGCCAGGAATTTGATTGATATCGGTTCCGCCTTGCATACGTCCCGACAAAACAGTGCCGAAAACAACATCTTCCTGACGACTGATTTTTGCCAATACCAACGCCAAAGCGACATGAAACAGCACACCGCAGCTAACTTTATGGCGGCGTGCTTGCTTGCGGATGTTTCTCGATAGGGAGGCACGGATAAGCTGACTGGTCTTTGTCACTTGCCTGTCTGCACTGTAGATATCCAGCAGGCCGAAAGGCACGGTGGGAATCTCGACATCGCCCAGCGTTTCACGGAAATAAGCTTCATGTGATGAAGGCGGTATTTTCAGTGTCTCGGCAATAAAGTGACGGTAAGGCAAAGCCGGCGTGGCAGGCTCGGCCCGTCGGTGCATAAGTTCATTGATTTCAGAAATGATAATGTCCAGTGAAATGTGGTCATTCAGTATGTGGTGGCCGCACATCGCCAGTAACCATTCCCCCTGATGCGGGTCATGGGCAACACTCGCAGAGATAAGCGGGGCTTGGTGTATATCAAGGCGATGCCTGTACGGACTGGTATGTGCCTGTAACTGAGACAGCATGGCGTGATCATCTTCAGGCTCAAAAGTCTCAACATGCAGGGATGCATGACGACAGACGACTTGCACTGGCTGTTTTAGAGCTTGCCAACAAATAGCGGTACGCAAAATGTCGTGGCGGTTAATCACCTGTTGGAAAGCAGACAGAAAAGCATCAAGGCGTTCACGATTGTCGAAGGCCATTAAGAGCTGTAACAGATATATATCCCCTTGAGTCTGTAACAGATGATGGAACAGCATACCTTCCTGTAAGGGAGCCAAGGGGTAGATATCTTGGATATTGGCCGCACCACCGGGAATCACCGCCGTGATAGTGTCAATTTCATGTTGCGCCAGAGAAATGAGAGGCAACATGGCCGGCGTGATTTTTGTACAGCCATCAGGAATGAGATTCGGTGGCGCAATAAATGCAGTGGCATGTTCTTCAATGGGTTGCATCGCTAGTGCCATGTCGGCCAGTACTGGCGTTGCAAACACGGAGCGGAGATCAAGCTTCCAGCCTTGTAATCGCAACTGTTCGATTAAATTCACCACCATTAGCGAATGTCCACCCAATTCAAAGAAGTGATCGCGACGCCCCACTTTTTCCAGCCGCAATAATGTTTGCCATGTTTGGGCCAGAGCGATTTCCATTTCGTTGATAGGTGCTTCATAGGTATGGCTGACAAAAGCAGATTGATCAGGTAACGGCAGTGCCTGACGGTCAAGTTTGCCATTGGGGGCGAGAGGGAAAGCGTCAAGAACAACAAAGGCGCTGGGCAGCATGTAATCAGCAAGATGCAGTGAGAGTTGTTGGCGTAATTCTGCGGGCACCAGCTTCACATGCGGTTTTGCCAGTAGGTAAGCAATAAGGCGTTTGTCACTGGCCATTCCTTTTTGAACGGGCATTTCACGGGCAAGCACAATCGCTTCACGCACACCGTTACATTGCATCAATCGGGTTTCGACTTCACCCAATTCAATGCGGAAGCCACGTATTTTGACCTGAAAATCATTGCGGCCGAGGAATTCGATATTCCCGTCCGCCCGCCAGCGGCCCAAGTCACCGGTTTTGTACATGCGGGCATTTGGCTGTTCGCTGAAAGGATCAAAGACAAATCTTTCTGCTGTGAGTTTGGGTTGGTTTGAATAACCCCGGGCAACACCTTGGCCCCCAATGTAGATTTCGCCGCCCACGCCAATGGGCACAGGTTCGCCGAATGCATCCAAGATATACATGCGGGTATTGGAAAGTGGGCGCCCAATGGGAATGTTATCCGTTACCGGCAGAGCGTGTTTGCCATCTATTTGCAATGCGGTGGCGGTCACGGTGATTTCAGTCGGGCCATAGGCGTTGAACCAACGGCAGGATTGCGTTTCAGGGCAGGATAACCAGTCGGCTAAATAGCGCTGCTCGATTTTATCGCCCCCTACAATGACCGTATGCAGATAGGGGCTAAAACCCCGGTGCCCGACCATCACTTCTTCTACCCAGTGATTCCAGAATGCCGTCGGCACATTGATAATGGTGACTTTTTGTTCACGCAAGAAATTGACGAACCCCATATCCGGCACTTTGATGTGGGCAGGGCGTAAAACCAGTGCAGCCCCCGAAGCAAGGGTAGGAAAAATATCAGAAACGGAAATATCAAAGGCAACAGTGACAAATTGCAGAATGCGATCACCCAACTGAGGCTGGCTGACCTGACGTTGGGCATGGATAAGACTCACTACATTGTGATGTTCCAGCATGACGCCTTTTGGATGCCCGGTGGAGCCGGATGTGTAGATAATATAGGCCAGATGATGAGGTTTCAGCCCTAATTGTTCGCTGTCAGGATTGTACACGGGCTGTTGTGCCAGACTCTGGTGACAGGTTTCATCATCCAGTTGCCATACGGGCAGATCTTGCACAAACAAGCCTTTTTGCAGGTGTTTCTGAGTCAGCAATAATACCGGTTTGCCGTCCGACAATTGATAAATCAGCCGCTCAGAGGGGTATTCGGGATCGAGGGGGATATAACCGGCACCGGCTTTTAGAATGCCGAACAGGCCAATAATCATGTCTAAACCCCGCTCAACACAGATTGCCACCCGATCATCAGGGCGCACACCGAAGGCAATCAAACGGTGTGCGAGCTGATTGGCACGGCGATTCAACTCCTGATAGCTCAGGGATTGTTCGCCGAAGATGACGGCGGTGGCATCGGGTGTTCGTTGCACTTGCTCTTCAAATGATTGGTGAATCAATCCACGTTGTGAACGCGACGGTTCGTGTAAAAACGGTTCGTCAACTAACTGTGGGCATTCGGAATGCGGCGTGTTGAACTCGACCAACAATTGCTGGCGCTCTGCGGCAGAGAGCATCGGCAAGTGGGCAACATTCTGTTTTTCATCCACTGTCATGGCGGTCAGCACCTGAATAAGGTAGCCTGCGATACGATCAACGGTGACGTTATCGAACAAATCTGAGGCATACTCCAGATAGCCAGTTAACCCATTCTTGGTTTCGGCAAGTGACAGCGTAAGGTCAAAATGTGCGCTGTTGCGCGTTTGTTCAAGCATGGAAACGGATAAGCCCGGTAATTCAAGGGAGTGAACCGGCGTGTTGTCCAGTGCCAGCATAACCTGAAAAATCGGGTTGTAGCTCAAACTACGGTTAGGTTGCAGAATTTCCACCAATTGTTCAAACGGCAGATTTTGGTGCTCATAAGCGGCCAAGGCGCGTTCACGGATGTGGGTGAGCAATTCTGCCACGGTGTGGCTATTTTCCAGCTCAACACGCAAAGGCAAGGTATTGGCGAAAAAGCCGATGATACCCTCCAATTCACTTTGCGGGCGGTTGGTGACCGGTGTGCCGATAACGATATCGTTTTGACCACTCAAGCGGGAAAGCACAATGCTCCAGCCCGCAAGTAAGGTCATGAATAATGTCGTTCCCTGCCGTTGTCCAAGCGCCTTGAGGCGGGCCAGCAATTCTGCATCCAGATGGATAGGAATGCTATCGCCTGTGTAGCTCTGCTCTGGTGGGCGTGGTCTATCGGTAGGAAGCGCCAGTAACTCAGGTGCGCCTTGAAGTTGCTCTTGCCAGAAATTCCGTTGAGCCGCCATCATGTCACTTTGCAGCCACTCCTGTTGCCAAACAGCGTAATCAACATATTGAATGGGCAGAGGCGGCAGCAGCCCTTTTTTCCCTTCAAGGGCAGCACGGTAGAGCTGGCCCAATTCCTGAATGAATATTCCCACCGACCAACCATCCGTGATGATGTGGTGCTGAGTGAGAATAAAGATATATTCGTCGTCCGAACGTTGCAGTAATTGGCCCCTGATTGGCGGTTCATTGGAGAAATCAAACAGCGTTTGTGTTTCCTGTGCTATCCGTTCATCGATTTGTTCCACGCCAGAGCCGTTATTCAATTCGCGTATATCCTGATAATTCAGGGCGAAGCCAATATTTTCAGCATCAATGTGTTGGCAAGGTTGTTCATTAACGAAAGTAAATCGGGTGCGTAAACTTTCCTGTCGTGCGACCAGCAAATCCAGCGCGGCCTTGAACGCCGATAGATTAAGTTGCCCGCGAAGGTGCAATACCGCCGGAATATGATAGGCCAGGCTGGCGGCAGGATTCAGTTGGGCGAGGAACCACAGGCGCTGCTGGGCAAATGAGAGCGGCAGATGCTGGTGGCGCTCAGCCACAGGGATCTTCGCTGCTTGAGTGGCCACAGCCGCCCCCGTGAGCGTGGCGGCCAGATCCGAGAGCACTGGGTGGGCAAAGAGTTGTGGTAAAGAGAATTCCAGTGCCAGATTTTGGCGTACCCGAATGACAAGCTGGATAGCAAGCAAGGAATGGCCGCCGAGTTCAAAGAAATGATCATGGCGGCTCACGCGCTCGAATCCCAAGAGAGTTTGCCAAATTTGCGCCAGCGCCGTTTCCACTTCACCAATCGGCTCTTCATAACCCTGCGTCACGACAGCGGAGGCATCCGGAGCAGGCAGTGCCTGTCTGTCAAGCTTGCCATTGGGCGTCAGCGGGAAAGTATCAAGCATGACAAAAGCACTGGGGATCATGTAATCGGTAAGCTGTTGCGCCAGTTGCTGGCGTAATTCTGCCGGTGTGGGCTGCCTGTCTGATTCAGTGAGCAGATAGGCAACCAGTTGTTTCTGTTGTTGGGAATCCTCACGCGCGATGACGACTGCTTCACGTACCCCACGACACTGCTCAAGTTTTGTTTCAATTTCACCGAGTTCAATCCTAAAACCGCGTATTTTGACCTGAAAATCGTTGCGGCCGAGGTATTCAATATTACCGTCAGGCAACCAGCGGCCCAAATCGCCGGTTTTGTACATGCGTGCAGCAGGCTGCGAGGAAAACGGATCGGGTAAAAAGCGTTCATCTGTCAGTTCAGGCCGATTGAGATAACCACGGGCAACGCCAGCACCGGCAATATAGATTTCGCCGCTGACACCGAGAGGAACCGGTTGACCATGTGTGTCGAGAATATAGATTTGGGTATTGGCAATAGGGCGGCCGATATGGGCAGCAAAGCCGGTTGCCCGGTTCATGCGTGTCCAGGTTGAATAGGTGGTCGTCTCAGAAGGGCCATAAAGATTACACACGGCTTGCACTGATGAGGAAGCGAATAACTGTTCAACAACAGTGGATTTCAGGGCCTCACCCGCCAGATTCACGGTTCTGGTTGACGCAGGAATGGCATTGGCATTGAGCAAATGTAGGATAGCGGACGGAACGGTATTGATCAGACGGATCGTCGATTCCACCTCAGTGGGTTTTAATGTCGTCAGTGAAAGTGCATTCGGGACAAGGTGCACTGTTCCTCCGGCGATAAGCGGCGCAAAACATTCGTATACGGCTAAATCAAAATTCAGTGAAGTCGCACAAAGCGTATGAGCCAATTCTTCCGGTGTGAAATTTTGCTGTGCCCAAGTGAGGAAATTCACGGTATTGCGGTGCTCTATCGCGACGCCTTTGGGCTGCCCTGTGGAACCGGAAGTATAAATCACGTAGGCCAGATGGTGTGATGCCAATCCCAGTGCCTGCGTATCCGGATTGCAGGTTGCTACGGTGTCAATATTTTGTTCAGTATCAAAATATTGTTCAGCACTGTCGAATATCACTGTGGGGAGTGAACAGTCAACAAGGCCGCGTAGTTTCGTTTGTGTCAGGACGACTTTTGGTGCGGAATCTTCAAGGATATACGCCAGTCGTTTGCAGGGATAATTGGGATCAAGCGGTACGTAAGCTCCACCAGCTTTCAGAATGCCCAACAAACCTACAATCATCAACGGGCTGCGTTCGAGGCAAATTGCCACCCGATCATCTGGCCGTACTCCCAGCGCTATCAAATGGTGAGCCAAGCGGTTGGCGCAATGGTTCAGTTCATCATAACTCAGGGATTGTTCTTCAAAAGTTACGGCGATGGCATTAGGGGTGCGTTGTACCTGCGCTTCAACTAATTGATGAATTAAGGCATGTTGCGGAAAATCAATCTGGGTTGCGTTGAAATCAACTAACAATTGCTGGCGTTCTGCTGCCGATAATAGGGGGAGATGAGCAATTTCCTGCATTTCATCCGTTGCCATGGCGGTCAATACTTGCGTCAGATAATTGACCATTCTTTCAACGGTATTTCGATCAAACAGATCTGAAGCATATTCCAGATGACCACTTAACCCGTCCACGGTTTCGGTCAGTGACAGGGTGATATCAAAATGTACACTGTGGAGTGCCTGCTCTATGAAAGAGATGGATAAATCAGGCAACTCGAAAGATTGTGGCGGTGTATTATCCAGTGCCAGCATAACCTGAAAAATCGGGCTGTAGCTTAAGTTGCGCTGAGGTTGCAGAATTTCAACCAATTGCTCAAAAGGCAAATCTTGATGCGCATAAGCGGCCAGTGCTTGCTTGCGTACAAGAGCACATAATTCTGCCACCGTGTTGCAATTTTCTAGCGTGATACGTAACGGCAACGTATTGACGAAAAAGCCGATGACATTTTCCAGTTCATGCCTTGGACGGTTGGCGACAGGCGTACCGATAACGATGTCATCTTGGCCACTGAGGCGGGAAAGGACGATTGCCCAACCGGTCAGCAGTGTCATGAATAACGTTATATCCTGACGTTGTGCCAATGCCTTAATGGAAGCCAGTAAATCAGCACTTAAATGGATAGGGATTTGATTGCCGGCATAGCGCTGCACTGATGGACGCGGGCGGTCACTCGGCAATGTCAGTAAAGCAGGTGCTCCCTTCAGTTGCTCTCTCCAGAAATCACGCTGTGCCACCAAGGTATGCTCTTGCAAGTATTCACGTTGCCACACAGTGTAATCAGCGTATTGGATTGGCAGAGGCAACAAAGGCGTGTTGTGACCTTCAAGCGCTGCACGGTAGAGTATGCCAAGTTCATGCAGGAGAATACCTGCTGACCAGCCATCAAAAATAATGTGATGCTGGGTGAGGAGTAAAACGTGTTCCTTTTCCGCAAGCTGTAGCAATTGCCCACGGATAAGCGGGCCATGAGTGAAATCAAAAGGGGTACAAGAATCATTTTCAACTAATTCAGCAATGTGATTTTGTTGAGCGTCGCCACTTTCGGAACGCAGATCCTGATAAGTCAGCGTAAAGCCGATATCTTCGGCATCAATTTGCTGATAAGTCTGTTCATCTATCTGGACAATGCGCGTGCGGAGACTTTCTTGCCGTGCAACAAGATTGTTGAGTGCGGCAGTCAATGCGGAGAAATTGAGTTCTCCTTTGACCTGTAAAAGGATCGGAATATGGTAAGCCAGACTGGCGGCCGGATCGAGCTGGGCAAGGAACCACAAGCGTTGCTGGGCAAAAGAGAGCGGGATTGGTGCAGTACGCTCGGCAATCGGTATGCTGATTGGGGCGGGTGCGGATGTGTTGCTGAGTATAGCCGCCAAATCCGCGAGGACAGGGTTGTCAAAGAGTTGTTGTAAGTGAAGTTCTCGGGCCAGTTTCTGGCATACCCGCGCTGCAAACTGAATAGCGAGCAGGGAATGGCCGCCCAGTTCAAAGAAATGGTCATAACGACTAACCTGTTCCAGTTTGAGAAGCTCTTGCCAAATCTCGGCTAACTCTATTTCCATTTCGCCGGCAGGAGCTTCGTAATGGCGTGTGACAATGGCCGTTTTATCCGGTGCAGGCAATGCCTGGCGATCGAGCTTGCCATTGGGTGTCAATGGAAAGGCATCAAGCGTCACAAAAGCACTGGGCAGCATATAATCGGCAAGTTGCTGGGCGAGTTGCTGGCGTAGCTCCGACGGGATAAGTTCAATGCCTTTTTCAGGCAGCAAATAGGCGATCAGACGTTTTTGGTGTGTTTCATCTTCACGCACCAATACGGCCGCTTCACGTACTCCGTGACATTTTACCAATTGCGCTTCGATCTCTCCCGGCTCGATGCGGAACCCACGCAGTTTAATCTGAAAATCATTGCGGCCGAGGTAGGCAATATTGCCGTCAGGCAGCCAACATCCCAAATCGCCGGTTTTATACATGCGGGCATTTGGCCTGTCGGAGAAAGGATCGGGCAGAAAGCGTTCTGCTGTCAGATCCGGGCGATTCAGATAGCCACGCGCAACATTCTCCCCACCGATGTAGATTTCGCCCGTGACACAAAGCGGCACTGGTTGACCCTTGGCGTCCAGAATATAAATTTGGGTATTGGCGATTGGGCGGCCAATGGGGAGAACATTTTCTGTTTGGTTATCACATGGGTTCTCACATGGATAGATTGTGGCACAGATTGTCGCTTCTGTTGGCCCATAAGCATTGAACATCTGCCGCCCGTTAGCCCAGCGCTTGACCAGCGTAGGCGGACAAGTTTCACCCGCGACGACTAAAACCTGTAGCGTTGCAGGCAGGGTGTCCATAGCCATCAGGGCCGTCGGAGACAGGAAGGGAGCATGGGTAATCGCATGTGTTTCCAAGTATTGGAGCAGTGTTGCACCGGGCAGGAGCTGAGTCGGCTTGGCAAGATACAGGCAAGCACCTGAAAGTAATGTGAGGCAACATTCCCAAATGGCCGCGTCAAAGCTGTTGGAGGCAAATTGCAAGATACGGCTGTCTGGAGTGATGGCAAGTATCTCTTTTTGATCGCTCATGACATTGCACAAACTGTGGTGTTCGATCATTACCCCTTTGGGGTGGCCGGTCGAACCTGATGTATAAATCACATAAGCCAGATGATGCGGGGTGATGCCAAGGGCACGGCTATCAGGATTGCTGTCTGATAAAGCGAAGCTGGCAGGTTCCTGAGTATCCAAGATGATGGTCGGTATATCACAATCCAATTGATGAGTCAGGGCTTGCTGGATGAGCAATGCAACCGGGGCAGAATCGTTGAGCATATAAGCTAAGCGTTCGGCAGGATAGGCGGGATCGAGCGGTACGTAAGCCCCGCCTGCTTTAAAGATGGCAAGCATGCCTACCAGCATTTCGGGGCAACGCTCAACACAAATTGCTACCCGTTCATCAGGGCGTACCCCCAAGGCAATCAAATGATGGGCGAGGCGGTTGGCTCGCTGGTTTAATTCTCGATAACTCAACAACTGGCCATCAAAATTGACAGCAATCGCATCGGGCGTGTTCTGTTCTTGCTTTTCGAATAGCTGATGAATCAACGCATCTTGCGGAAAGGTTTGTTGTGTAGCATTAAAATCGACCAGTAACTGCTGCTGTTCTTCTGCCGGCAAAATAGCAATGTCTAACAGCGGTTTTTTTAAGGGGTTGTCCAATGCGTCAAGCAGCCCTGTCAGTGCCGTCGTCATATAGGCTATCAAGCGAGCAGGATTAATGTCTGACACAGTTTGAACCACTAGGCTAAACTCTTTCCCCCAATCATCGACAGATAAGTTGATGGGATAGTTACTTCTCTCTTTTTCTGCAAGCAGACGAATGCCTTCCCAGTGGGTATAGGTGTTTTCGGGTTGGTTATGGCGATAGTTCAGCAACGTGTTGAACAGCGGCAGAGACTGGGGGATGCCGCTACAACGCTGCGCCAATGCCAATGGCGCCTGTTCATGTTCCAGCAAGGTCGCTAAATTGCGGTAGGTTGTTTGAATAATTTCTTGTGCGCTGGCATCTGCCAGGGAAAACCTGATGGGCAAGGTATTGATAAACAGCCCCAATACTTGCTCAATGCCTGCTCTGCCTTGCATTCGCCCCAGCAAAATCGTGCCGAAAACCACATCATTCTGCCCGCTGATTTTTGCCAGAACCAGTGCCCATGCCACATGGAACAACACACTGGGGCTGACGCCTTGATGACGCGCTTGAGTACGCAGGGCTTGCGCCAGTGCGGGGGCAAGTGGCTGCGAAAGTTCCGTTATCTCCCGTTTATCACTGTGGACATCCAACATCCCGAAGGGAGCTGTGGGTGAATCCACGTCAGCAAGCATGTTACAAAAATAGTCTTTATGGACTGATTCTGGCACACACAGGGATTGGGCGACAAAATCACGGTAAGACAGAGCCGGAGGTAAGTTTTCAACCTGTCTGTTTGGGATATGATCGCTTTCGCCACGATCGTGCAACAATTCTTTGATTTCAGCGATAATCAGCTCCAATGTCATGTGATCGCTGATCAAATGATGGAAACTCAGGGCCAGCAACCAAGCATCTTGTATTGGGTCGTGGGCAATATGAGCGGCCACTAGCGGAGCCTGATTTAACGTTATCTGGTGCTGCTGTGGATCGAGGTATGCCAGCAATTGCGCTGGAATATCTTGCTCACTGGCAGGAACAAAGGTGTTTATGTGTAAGGAGGCATGCCGCCAGACGACTTGCACTGGCTGTTTCAATTCCTGCCAATGGACTGAAGTGCGCAGAACATCGTGGCGGTCAATGACCTGTTGCAAGGCTGCCAGAAAAGCGTCGAGATAGTCTCTGGTGTCAAACGCAAGCAAGTTAAGCACGATATAGATATCGCCTTGGGTTTGCAGCAGGGAATGGAAAAGAATGCCTTCCTGTAATGGCGCCAGTGGATAGATATCTTGAATATTCGCAGCGCCACCCTGAATTGTCGCAGCAAGGGAATCTATTTCATCTTGTGTCAGGGAGACCAAAGGCAGCATCTCCGGCGTAATGGCAGTACAGTTATCGGGGATGCCATTGGGAGGAACAAGGAATGTGCTGGTCGTCTCTTGTGCAGCCAATATTGCGCTCGCCATTTCAGCCAGTATCGGTGTCGCAAACACAGTATGGGGGCTAAGGTGAAGGCCGTGAATATGTAGTTGTTTAATCAGGCTGACTACCATTAAAGAGTGTCCGCCCAACTCAAAAAAGTGATCGTTACGCCCCACTTGTTCTATTCCGAGCAGGGTTTGCCATATTTGGGACAAGATAGTTTCGATTTTCCCTCTTGGCGGGATGTAATCGGATATCACAAAGGCGGATTGATCGGGATCGGGCAACGATCGGCGATCGAGCTTGCCACTCGGTGTCAGGGGAAAAGCATCAAGGCTCACAAAAGCACTGGGCAGCATATAGTCAGCAAGATGCTGAGAGAGCTGTTGGCGTAATTCTGACGGGACTAATTTCACATTTGCCTGAGGAAGAAGGTAGGCGATTAGGCGCTTTTGGTGATTTTTTTCGTTTTCATGAACCAATACGACAGCTTCATGAACCCCCTGGCATTGTATTAATCTGGCTTCTATTTCGCCCAATTCAATGCGAAAACCGCGTATTTTGACCTGAAAATCATTACGGCCGAGATATTCAATATTGCCATCGGGCAGCCAGCGCCCTAAATCGCCGGTTTTGTACATGCGGGCATCGGGTTGTGCACTGAACGGATTGTGAAGAAAACGTTCTGCTGTCAAATCAGGGCGATTCAAATAACCACGGGCAATACTGGCTCCTGCAATATAGATTTCACCTGCTATCCCCAGAGGAACGGGCTGGCCTTGAGTATCCAGAATATAAATTTGCGTATTGGCGATAGGGTGGCCGATCGGGGGCAAGGAAGGCCATTGTTCAACACTTCCGGCTAACGTATAAGACGTGACTACATGGCTCTCAGTTGGCCCGTAGTGGTTGTGCAATTGGCATGTGCCGCAACGCTGTATAAATTGCCGGATGGCAGGCGTAATGCGCAATTGCTCGCCAGCAGTAATGATGTGAGATAAACAAGAAAACTCACCTTCAATGTAACTGGCAGCTTCAGCAATGTTTTGTAAGGCAATGTAGGGAAGAAAAATTCTGTTAATCTTTTTTTGCTGAATTAAATGAAGAAGTTGCTGAGGATCGCGGCGTATTTCTTCATTAATCAGAATTAAACTTCCACCTTCACAAAGAGTGGTGAATATCTCTTGAAAGGCGACGTCAAAGCCTAATGCCGCAAATTGAAGTGTTTTTCCGCCTCCGGAGAAGTGTGAAGTGTCTTGGCGATGCCATTGCAGCAAATTGGACAATGCGGCCAGAGACATCTCTACACCTTTAGGTAATCCTGTAGAGCCTGATGTGTAGATGACATAGGCGAGATGATGCGATGCCAGCCCCAATATCTGAATATCAGGATTGTGAATGGGCTGTGTTTCCAGCGTTAATTCAGGTGAATCCAATAACAGGGTAGGGCAATCGCAGCTCAATGTGCTGAGCAGCGTTGATTGTGTGAGCAAGGCAACGGGTAAGGCATCATTGAGAATATATGCCAGACGCTCAGCCGGATAGGTTGGATCAAGGGGTACGTAGGCACCGCCCGCCTTGAGAATAGCAAGCAGGCCCACCACCATTTCCAGACTGCGCTCGACACAGATTGCGACCCGATGATCCGGCCGTACACCCTGAGCAATCAGGTAATGCGCCAGCCGGTTGGCTCTCTGGTTTAGCTCGTTATAGCTCATGGATTGATCTTCAAAGAATAACGCAATGGCATTGGGATCACGTTGAACCTGTTCTTCGAACATCTGATGAATCAAGGCATTTTTGGGCAGAGAGACGTGGGTATTGTTGAAATCCTCCAATATTTTCTGGCGTTCTGCTTCCGGCAAGAGAGGTAAACGGGCTATCGGAATGTCTGGGGCAATGGTGATGCCTTCCATCAAGACAGCCAGACGGGCTTGGAGGGCGCTGATTTTTGTGGTGCTGAAATAGTCAGTAGAGAAGCAAAACTCCAGAGCAAGAGGAGAAATGTCATGTTCAGGAGAGCATAAAATGCCTGCTGTTTGGTGCCGGATGATAATGGAAAGAGGATATGGGGTTTCAAACGGTTCGGATGACGGTTCTGTGTCAAAGATGGCAATATCAAATAAGTGGTTGCGCCCTGTTTTTTGCTGGACTTGTGTTTGTCGGTTAATCTCCGCAAGGGGCACATATTGATGTTCATAACAACGACGAACTTCGGCCGTGGTTTGACGTAAAACGTCAAAAAATGTGTCTTCAGATGAGATTGTCACACCAATTGGAATAATATCTGAAAAACTTTCCTGCGAATTTTGTTGCTCAACATGCTTATGGTCATGAACAGGGAGGGCAATGACAATTTCGTCGGCATCTGTTGTACGTGCACAATAACTAACCAGAACAGCATGGATGAAATTCAAAATGGAAATTTTTTGCTGGGCTATGGTGCCTTCAATGCGCTGAAAAAGTGCTTTGTCTATTTGCCAGACGACGGATTGGGATTGGTTGTGAGTGTTTGATTGATTGGGGCTGGCAGGTTGAAGCAAAGGTGGTGGCAGAATTTCATAGCGTTTTTTCCAAAATTGCAGGTCGTTTGAATAGTGATTGCTGTGGTGTGACATTCTCATTTCCTTTGTGCTGCAGTCTTCAAACCATTTAGATTCATTGGCTTCGGAAGAAGAGAGTTATCGATTTTTGGATAACCGTTGTTAAGTTAAAAAGTGCTTTGATTTAGTAACATTAAGAATTTTTATCTAACAAATAAGAATAATGCGATATTTGCTTTCGAAATTAATCTATTTTCGTTTTTTTGTCGATATGTTATTTTTTTGAAAAGGAAATGATATAAACGCAGGCATTATGGGAAATAGAGGCATTAATTTGATTGCAAAAGAAAAGTATTAAACAGCACTCTACTGTGAATGGTTATTTGAGTTGGTGGCGGTGGGTGATGAATTGGGCACAGATAAAAAAATAGCCCCATGAGATAAAATCATGGGGCTATTTTGCGCAATTAAAAAAATTGCTTTGCTAGAAAATTATGCGTTTTCTTGCTGGGTTGACTGAATGGCAGTCAGTGCAACGGTGTAAACGATATCGTCAACCAGTGCGCCACGGGACAGGTCATTAACCGGTTTGCGCATACCTTGCAGCATTGGCCCGATAGAAACCAGATCCGCAGAACGCTGTACCGCTTTGTAAGTGGTGTTACCGGTGTTCAAATCTGGGAAGATAAACACGGTCGCCTGACCAGCAACAGGGGAGTTTGGCGCCTTGGATTTCGCTACGTCTGCCATGATAGCCGCATCGTACTGCAATGGGCCGTCGATGATCAGATCTGGGCGTTTTTCCTGTGCCAGACGAGTTGCTTCACGGACTTTCTCAACATCGCTACCTGCACCTGAGTTACCGGTAGAGTAGGAGATCATCGCAACGCGCGGCTCGATACCAAATGCTTTTGCAGAATCCGCTGACTGGATCGCGATTTCAGACAGTTGTTCTGCGGTTGGATCTGGGTTGATTGCACAGTCACCGTAAACCAAGACTTGTTCTGGCAGCAACATGAAGAAGACAGAAGAAACCAGTGAGCTGTTTGGCGCGGTCTTAATCAACTGCAATGGTGGACGAATGGTGTTGGCGGTCGTGTGCACGGCACCAGAAACCAGACCATCAACCTCGTTTTGCTCCAGCATCATCGTACCCAGAACAACATTGTCTTCCAATTGTTCGCGAGCAACCACTTCGGTCATGCCTTTGTTTTTGCGCAGTTCAACCAGGCGCGGAACATAACGTTCACGAACTGCCGCCGGGTTAACGATTTCAATGCCGGCACCCAATTCAACGCCCTGAGCTGCTGCTACACGGCGGATTTCTTCTGGATCACCCAGCAGGATACATTCGGCAATGCCACGCTCAGCACAGATAGACGCTGCTTTTACGGTACGTGGTTCGTCACCTTCCGGCAGAACAATACGCTTGCCAGCCTGACGGGCCAGTTCGGTCAACTGATAGCGGAATGCTGGCGGAGACAGACGGTTCGGACGTTCTGACGTTGCTGCCAGAGAATCGATCCACTCGCTGCTGATGTGGTGTGCAACGTAGTTCTGAACTTTTTCGATACGCTCATGATCATCGGCCGGAACTTCCAGACTGAAGCTTTGCAGGTTCAGAGATGTCTGCCATGTGTTGGTGTTCACAGTAAAGACTGGCAGTCCAGTGTTGAATGCACGTTCGCACAATTCACGGATGGAATCGTCGATGGCATAACCGCCGGTCAGCAGTACCGCACCAATTTCTACGCCATTCATGGCTGCCAGACATGCAGTAATCAGGACATCAGGACGATCCGCTGAAGTGACCAGCAGGGAACCCGGACGGAAGTATTCCAGCATGTTAGGAATGCTGCGTGCACAGAAAGTCACGGACTTGATGCGACGGCTATTAATGGCGCCTTCATTGATGACTTCCGCTTTCAGGTGTTTTGCCATATCGATTGCGCGGGTCGCGATCAGGTCAAAACTCCACGGAATGCAGCCGAGAATTGGCAGCGGACTGTTTTTGAAGACGGTTGTTGGATCAATGTGAGCAATGGTTGCTTTCGTGGATTCGTCGAAAATTTCTGACAAATCAGGGCGGGTGCGGCCTTGCTCATCAACAGGTGCATTCAGTTTGTTGACAATGACACCGATGATATTTGTGTTTTTGACACCGCCGTATTCAGCACGACTCAGTTCAATGCGCTCTTTAAGCTGCTCTGGGGAATCAGTACCCAGCGCAGTAACAAATACGATTTCAGCGTTCAGGGTTTTGGCGATTTCATAGTTCAGGGACTGGGCAAACGGATGTTTGCGGGTCGGAACCAGACCTTCAATCAAAACAACTTCGGCATCTGTGGTGTTTTCGTGGTAACGCGCCACGATTTCTTCCATCAACACATCTTTTTTGTTGGTGGTCAGAAGGGATTCCACGTGAGCCATATCCATAGGTTCAGCAGCAGGCATGCTGGAGTGTGAACGGATAATGGAAGTGGTTTGATCCTGAGAACCAGTGCGACGTGGTTGTGCGATAGGTTTGAAAACGCTCAGGCGAACACCTTTTTGCTCCATGGAGCGGATGACACCCAAACTGACACTGGTCAAGCCAACGCTGGTACCAGTGGGGATAAGCATAATTGTACGGGACACGGAAACCTCTTTGACGGTTGCTCGTTAGTCAATAAATATGACTCAATGTGGTTGGTTCAATGCTATATGAATAGTCGAAGTTTGAACCATGAGCCAACGCAATATTTATCAAGGAATATACCTGTTGCCTTTCAAGTTGCAGCATTGTTGGCTTCACTCGTTCACCCCGGCCACATAGTGTTAGCGATGTTCCTGGGGATTAGCTCCCTTGCCGTCGCGCTGCATGTTGAAATTCAATCGGTATATAGCAATCGATATATAAATAGTGCATTCATGAATAGCGAACCGCCAGCATCGCTGGCGGTTCTGTAAAAATCATGCTGCTTATGCTGTCAGGCGTGCGGAATCCTGAGCGATAACCAGTTCTTCGTTGGTTGGGATAACCAGAGCAGGACGGCTGTTGTCAGTCGTGATAAGGCCTGATTTGCCGAAACGGGCAGCCAGGTTGCGCTCATTGTCAAATTCGAAGCCCAGCAGAGCAATTTTCTTCATGACCAGTTCACGAACCAGTGCGGAGTTTTCACCGATGCCGCCAGTAAAGATAACTGCATCCAGACGACCTTCCATCAGTGCGCTGTATGCGCCGATGTATTTAGCCAGACGGTGGCAGTAAACGTCCATTGCACGCTTGGCATCCGCTTTAGTTTCGTAGTTATCTTCTACGTAACGGCAGTCGCTGGTCACTTCAGTCAGACCTTGGAAGCCAGACTCTTTGGTCAGCAGGGTATTGATCTGAGCAACTGTCATGCCCATTGCATCATGCAGGTGGAAAATGATGGCTGGATCGATGTCACCACTGCGGGTACCCATGACCAGACCTTCCAGCGGAGTCAGACCCATGGAAGTATCAACACATTTGCCGTTAACAATCGCAGAAACAGAACCACCGTTGCCCAGATGGCAAGTAATGACATTCAGCTCTTCAACTGGCTTGTTCAGCACTTTGGCTGCTTCGCGGGAAACGTAGAAGTGGCTGGTGCCGTGTGCGCCGTAACGACGGATGCCATGCTCTTTATACAGGCTGTATGGCAGTGCGTACAGGTAGGCTTCTTCTGGCATTGTCTGGTGGAATGCGGTGTCAAATACTGCGATGTTTTTCTCAACCAAATGAGGGAATGCTTTTTTCGCTTCAGCGATACCGATCAGGTGAGCTGGGTTGTGCAGTGGTGCGAATGGGATAGCCGCTTCAATGCCTTCGATAACTTCATCAGTGATAATCACAGAGGAAGTAAATTTCTCACCACCATGAACGATACGGTGACCGATGGCTGAAATTTGTGCAGAAAGTTCTGGCTTTTCAGCCAAAATAGTATTAACAATGAAGTTCAGAGCTTCGCTGTGCGCTGCGCCGGCACCTAAAGCAGCTTCGTTTTTTGCTCCATCCATTTTCCATTTAAGGCGGGCTTCTGGCAGGTTAAAGCATTCTGCCAAGCCGGAAAGATATTCTTCACCATTAGCAGGATCGATGATGGCGAATTTCAGAGAGGAGCTACCGCAATTAAGAACCAGTACCAGCTTACTTGACATGTAAATACCTATTACCTTGTTGTGATCTAATCTTAAATAAGACAAATGTTAAAAAACTAAAGTAATTTGTTAACAATCTGAATCCAATTGTTGCGAAAAAGGCCAAAATTCCTGTTTTGTTACTGCAACAATATAAAAGTCTGTGTAGGATACAGTTTGCTAGCAATAAAGACAAAATATACTTAATGCTATTAATACTACAAAAAAGATTTTATCTTTTGTAGGTATTTTTTAAAAACTATACCTTTAATTGATTGAGGTCATGATGAATACGACACCACCTGTCAGCCAAGGTTGGTTCAAGCGAATGCAGTTAGGTCAGCAATATTTGAAAACGTGGCCGCTGGAGAAGCAGCTCGGGCCTGTTTTTCCTGAGAATCGTGTCATTAAGGCGACTCGCTTTGGTATTCGTTTTATGCCGCCACTGGCAATTTTTACTTTAACTTGGCAAATTGCATTAGGTGGTCAATTGGGGCCATCAGTCGCAACAGCGCTGTTTGCCTGTAGCATGCCTTTGCAAGGGTTATGGTGGCTGGGAAAGCGTGCGGCAACGCCATTGCCGGAAAGCTTATTGAAATGGTTTTATGAAATCCGGGAGAAATTTACGGAAGCAGGGATTGCGATGGCTCCCGTGGAAAACGCCCCCACTTATTTCTCGCTGGCTGAATTGCTTAAACGTGCATTCAAGCAATTGGACAACTCTTTCCTTGATGACATTTGAACCGCTGGAGGCCTGATTCCGGCGGTGGCTGAATCAATTAACCCATAAACCCCGTTCAGATCAATAAATGGTTGTTTTACACTACTCATAAAAAATGAGTAGTGCGATGATGCGGTCAAGACAGTTTCCTTCTTTAAGGAGTTCCACAATGGAAATGACCCATGCACAACGTTTAATCCTCTCCAATCAATACAAATTGATGTCTATGCTGGAGCCTGAACAGGCTGAACGGTATCGCCGTTACCAAACCATTATTGAGCGGGGTTTTGGATTACAATTACGTGAGTTAGATCGCGATTTTGGTGAGTTATCTGAAGAGACTTGTCGTACTATCATTAATATTATGGAAATGTATCATGCACTGCATGTTTCATTGACTAATCTTAAAGAGCGGCAAGATCTGGATGAACGTCGTATCTCATTCTTAGGTTTTGATGCGGCGACAGAGCCCCATTATCTTGCTTATGTGCGTTTCATGGTGAATACGGAAGGGCGCTATACGCATTTTGACTCCGGCAGTCATGGTTTTAATTCCCAGACGCCGATGTGGAATAAGTATCAGCGCATGTTGGCGCTTTGGTTTTCTTGCCCTCGCCAATACCATCTGAGTGCCGTTGAAATTGGTCAGATTATTAACGCATAGTGTTTATAAATTACTCATGTTTATAAATAATCCGTTCTTATAAATAAACAATTTTATAAACGAATAGCTGCGTTTAAAGGAGCCGGGTTTGGTACTGCAATGTAAAGGTTTTTTATTCGATTTGGATGGCACGTTGATCGATTCATTACCCGCGGTTGAGCGAGCGTGGTGTAAGTTTGCCGATAAAATGGGCATCAGCCGTGACGAAGTCTTGAGCTATGTGCATGGTACGCCAGCGATATTATCACTGCGCCATTTTATGCCTGATGCCAGTGAAGAAGAGATAGCCAGTACTTTCAAGTGGATAGAAAAAATCGAAACAGAAGATACGGAAGGCATTGCGGCGCTGCCCGGCGCCCTGGCCCTGATTGATAAATTGAATGCACTGGATATTCCCTGGGCAATCGTGACATCGGGCACAATACCTCTGGCTTCTGCGCGCCATAAAGTGGCTGAGTTACCTGAGCCTGCTCACTGGGTGACTGCGGAATCTGTGAAAAAGGGTAAACCAAATCCCGAACCTTACTTACTGGGCGCTAAAAAACTGGGATTGTTGCCAGAGGAATGTGTCGTTTTTGAAGACGCCGTTGCGGGTATCCACGCTGGTCTCGATGCAGGCTGCCAGGTTGTCGTCGTCCATGACTTGCCCGGAATTCCACGCCGTGAAGAAATCCACATGACAATCACTAATCTGGAAGACATTGAAATCGTCAAATCAGGTGGTTATGTGTCTATTTACAAGATGGATCAAGGAATTGTCACAGATCAGGAAAGTTCTTGATCTTAACGTGGTCTTTTTCTTAAGAAAAATGTTTTACTGGCCCTGTTAACGTTTCATCTCATTTAAAGGTATCGTTGATAGGAGCCGAATTGAATAGCGAATTGTTGTGGGTATTGACCCTGCTATTAATAGCTATTGTACTTTTCACCACCAATAAAGTCAGAATGGATGTTGTGGCTTTATTGGTGATCATCGCATTTGTCTTGAGTGGCACCCTGACGTTGAGTGAGGCCACAGTCGGTTTTAGTGATCCCAATGTGTTATTGATTGCTGCCCTGTTTGTTATTGGCGAAGGGCTGGTGAGAACTGGTGTTGCCTATCAAATGGGTGACTGGCTGGTGCGGATCGCCGACAGCAGTGAAACAAAAATGCTAGTCTGGCTGATGCTGTCGGTAGCCGGATTGGGGGCTTTCATGAGCTCGACGGGCGTTGTGGCTATCTTTATCCCTGTTGTATTGAGTGTGGCTGCCAGAATGGAAATTTCTCCCGGGCGGCTAATGATGCCATTGGGTTTTGCCGGTCTTATCAGCGGCATGATGACATTGGTCGCGACACCACCCAATATGGTTGTCAACAGTGAATTGGTGCGTGAAGGGTTGCGGGGCTTTGATTTTTTCTCCATTACACCAATCGGTGTTCTTGTCCTGCTGGTAGGCGTGGCATATATGTTGATTGTCCGTCGTTGGCTGGGCGGAAATACCCAGCAGGCTGTGGATAAACGTTACCAGAGGACATTTCGTGATCTTATTCGAGATTATAAATTATCTGGTCGCGCGCGCCGCCTCGCCATTCGCCAAAGCTCACCTTTGATTGGTCATACACTGGATGAGTTGGGTCTGCGTGTCCGTTATAGTGCCAATGTCATTGGCATTGAACGCTGGCGTAAATTCCGTCGGGTGATGGTGGCAGCTACCGGTGATATCGAGTTGCAGGAACACGATGTTTTACTGGTGGATATGTCTGAGAGTGATATCGATTTACGGGAATTCTGCCGCGAACAGCAGCTAGAGCCGATGGTATTGCGTGGTGAATATTTTTCGTCACAATCCCGTGATGTCGGAATGGCAGAAGTCTCCGTCATTCCTGAATCTGATTTGTTGGGGCAATCCCTGCGCAGCATGAAGTTCCGTACACGCTACAGCCTCAATGTTGTAGGGATCCGTCGTGGCGGTAAGGCGTTGATAGGCAAATTAGTCGATGAACCCTTGCTGCTCGGTGATACCTTGCTGGTTATTGGTGACTGGAAACTGATTCGGGCACTAAAAACGAAAGCGCCTGATTTTATTGTCCTGAACTTGCCTGTGGAGGAAGAGAGCGCCGCTCCGGCCGCCTCACAAGCACCGCATGCCTTATTTTGTCTCTCACTGATGGTTGCCATGATGCTGACCAATGAAATTCCCAATTTTATTGCAGCGTTAATTGCTTGCCTGCTGATGGGAAAATTCCGCTGTATCGATATGGAAAGTGCTTACCGGGCCATTCACTGGCCGAGCATTATTCTGATTGTCGGCATGATGCCTTTTGCGCTGGCATTGCAGAAAACGGGAGGCATTGACTTAATTGTCCGTGGATTGATGGATATTGCGGGTGATATGGGGCCAAGGGTGATGCTGATATGCCTGTTTGTGCTTTGTGCTGTCATCGGGCTATTTATTTCGAACACGGCGACTGCGGTGTTAATGGCGCCGATAGCAATTGCAGCGGCGAATCAGATGGCAGTATCGCCTTTACCTTTTGCGATGATAATTGGCGTGGCGGCTTCGGCGGCATTCATGACACCGGTTTCCTCTCCCGTCAATACACTAATATTGGGGCCGGGCGGATATAAATTTGCAGATTTCCTGAAAATTGGCATCCCCTTTACGTTGATTGTCATGGGGATCAGTGTCGCGATTATTCCGATACTTTTTCCATTCTGATCCTGTGCCTTGCAAGAACGCCTATCTTTCAAGTTGCGCGGAAGTGGCTGCAACTTGAAAGATGACAGGCACAATGCAATTTCAGAAGGATATAAACGGCATTATAGCGTTAGTTACAGGCTGATTTCGTCAAGGGAAAGACTGAAACTTGGCACAAAGACATCCATAAAATAATCCATTTCAGCACTGTGGCGTTCAGCCAGTGTTTTTTCCAACCGAGTTTTGGCTTGATTAAACTCGACATTCCCCGCTGAAAGCTCTTCCAGACATTTTAAATAAGCACACAACGCATCAGCTTGTTTAATGATGAGAGTTTCCTCTTCCGTATGGCAATGCTCATCCAATATGCAGCGAAAATCATCCTGCAACTCAGCCGGCAGCATATCCAGCAACTTTTGCTGGGCAATTTTTTCAATTTTTTTATATTCGTAAGCAATCTGCGGATTGTAATACTTAATCGGGGTAGGCAAATCGCCGGTGATAACTTCACTGGCATCGTGATACATCGCCAGCAGCGCTATTCGTTCAACATTGACATTGCCGTTGAATTTCCGGTTTTTGATGACTGCCAGTGCGTGCGCGACAAAGGCGACTTGCAAGCTGTGCTCTGAAACATTTTCCGTACGCACATTCCGCATAAGCGGCCAACGATTGATTAATTTCAGACGGGATAATTGGGCAAAAAAATGGCTCATAATTTTCTCTTCCTGCGCAATGGAGTGATCAATTGTGGGCGGCTGGCGAAAGGAAGTAAACCTCTTGAGTGCTAAATTTCTCCATTGCTTTTTTTAAAGCAGAACGGGAAGAGAGGGCGTTGGGATTGCCTTACTGGGATTAGTTCAGTCTGTATTTTGCTTGATTGATATGGCAGCGATGAAAATTATTCGAAATTTACCTGAATATTATTTTTGATAATTCAATGAATTATCATGTGATAACTATTTTGAATCATGCTGTTTTGAATATTAATCTAGCATTAGGAGAGGGTTGGTATCGGTCAATAATAAATTAATAGGAAATTAAACAATGTTTCAGTTGGCAGAAACTGGAATGCATGTCGAATTTAGTAATATATCTAATTTTAGAGTATTAATAAATTACTTTAAAATGAATGCGTGGAATTGTTTTTTATAGTGAAAGTGACACTCTTACTCATTGTTATTATAGCTCTTTTACAGTTTTCGAATAACATCATGTGATGGTTATTTACAGGGGTATTTTATATTTTTACATTTGTAAGAAATAATTAAAGAGATGAAATTTGGTTATATAAATAAGAATATATCAAGTCTCACAATGATAAAAAGTTATCAAACGATAACTTTTTATCATTAGATTTCTTATTGATATGTATTTAGGCTGAAAATTCATCAATAAAGTCAAGCTTGGATTTATAAAATAAAAAAATTTATTAATTTAAACAATTAATGTAATTGTTTAATGAATTAATAAAAATAAACAACTTATATTTTCCATAATAAAAATGAGGTGATGAAATGGTGGGTAAAAAAAATAACATGGAAATTTCAATTATGACTCATGCTGATTTAGTCATAGGGCAGTATGTTAGTTTTGTTGTGACATTAAACTCAGATGAACCTATTGAACCGTGCAAGAGTATAATTATTAAGAATAATAGCAATAATATACAATTTGATAAAATGATTATTCCCATCTCTAATGATACTTGTAATCTGCTCAGTGGAGGAACTGCAACGTTAGGATTTACAGTACTTCAGAAAGTAGGTGGTCAAACCGTAAAAGATGGTTCTCCCATTACATTCGACGTAACTACGGATGCACTTGCTGGTGGAAATGGCTTTGAAACTGTAAAATTTACAGGTAAAGCTAATGAACTTGATATAAATTCATTGCATTTATTTATTGAGCATCCTTATTTACAAGTACCATCAGGTAGTAGTAAATTACCATCTACTGCAATACATACCACTTTAAAAAATAAAAACACGAATAAAGAATTAATTGGCACACCAATATTTATAACTTCATTCGAACTTCATGAAATGAAAGAGTTTGTTTTTAAGGATGCTAAAAATAATAAAGAAATTCCTGTTGAGAAAGTGGGGCCAAATGATGGGATAACTATTTTTTCAGATTCTCAAGGAGTTGTGAAGTTTTATCTTTCTCCAAAATTACCTTTATCCAACATACTTGGATTAAAAACTGTTATTTTAAATACCAGATATGAGTCTTATTCTAAGGTGATTCATGTAGTTAATGACTGTGACCCTATTAATATGGAACTTATGGATGCACCAGATATTAGTGATTATGATCCTGATGGTATAGCTGCAAATGCAGGTTTATCATATTTTTTAGTATCAATATATGACTATAATAATAAATTGAAAATAGATGATATTGTTTTGTTTTTCGTTAATGGCAATTACACAGGAATTTCGGTAGCTATTGTGGACCCTAAAAAACAGTTAAATAATTATTCGATGCAAGTCCCTTATTCTATTTTTACACAAGGTGTATCATCTCAATTTTCTTATAAAGTAATTAGGCATAAAGATATTTCCTTATGTTCAGAGGCTCTGCCAGTGACTTATTTAGGGGGAATTCCTTATGAACCCGATCCGGCAGTTAAAAGAAATTATAATCCCTGCATAGTTCATACTAGCCTTGGTGTTGGCCCTGATAACACCATACCATCAGGCTATGGTAATTATGTTAATTATGATGCAATAATGAAATATCCTGGATACAAATATAGTGGGTTATTTGTTGAGATTTTATGTTCTGACACTCATGATCCGAACGCTACAGTAAATTCTGTTCCATTAAATATAAACGATATTACATTAAATATGTATATAAATTCAGATAATAAAAATTTCAAAAAGTCGTACAATCAACAAATTACTTTAAATGAAATTGGAAGTGATGGTAATGCAAATTCGATTTTCTTCCATATTCCTTATGGGGATATAGTTGATGTGAGAGGAACTGGTAATATCAGTTTTGATTACCAATTTTATCTGCCTGAACAATTAGGGTATGGTGTTAGTTGGGATGCAAATATTGGAACTATTCCTGATCCAGGCCACACGGATAATAATTAATAGATAAGAAGAGAAGAGTGCTGATAATAAAAGCGCTCTTTAATCTAATTTCTATAACGATATATGTAAGGGAGTAAATTAATACCTAATAAAATAGTATCACATTTAACTGTCAATGCTTATTTAGTAATGGGTGATTTTATTTATTTCTTGGGTATTGATTAATTAATACCATTATATAATCAATTCTGTATCAAGGAATGGGTAGATTTATTTTAGTGTAGAAAAATCATCTAAATATTTTTTAAACTACTTAAAAGGTAAATTATGAGTGAGAAAAATAAAAATCTTTTAACAGCTCCTAAGTTACCACAAGGTGAATTAGATGGAGTGATTAACATATCCGATATAAAGGCAATGGGTGTTCATTATATAATAATGCAAGTGAGTAAATATAAAGAATCTAAATTGCTAGATAGGATTGAGGGAGAGATTTATTTAAAAGGCAATGAAAATACTAAAGTGAAAAGTATTGCTTATTACATAACAATAGATAAATTAGATCAAGATTTTTATTTTTTATTATTTCATGTGGGAGATATCAATATATTTGGTTTATGTGAGGCTAAGTATAGTGTGACAGATCTAAATAAAAATAATCTTTACTCAAAAGTATCAGATATAACCATTATAGGAGGCTCTACTATGAGTAATTTAGATAATGAAGTGATTTTCCTGGATGCTAAAAAATCTATAGTGTATCTGAGTGAAATTGAGCGTGACGAAGGAATCAAGGTTCGAGCTAAATTTAAAGGGCTAATACCGTTTGATACTATAGACATTATAATAAAAATATTAAATGAATATAATTTTGAATTATCTGAACTGAGCTCCGGTGATATTGTTTTAACTTACGATGATATAAGTAAAGGTTATAAGGATGTTAAAATAGAAACAAATAAAGTTAACTTTTCAGAAGCAAAGTTTGCTGTTGCAAGCTTTTCTGCAGTTAATGAAAAAATAACATCAAGCTATACTGAAGTTTCCATTATTGATGATATAGATACTGTTAATATAAAAGTACAAACAACTAAAAATATTGGTTCTAGTCTTAGTGGTTACCCTGATACAAAGCCTTTTTTAACAGCGGTAATATATACTGCTTCAAATAGTACTCCAATAAAAGCTCAACTAACAAATGCGTTATTTGATAATGGTAGCAGTAGTATCGTGATGGACGACATAAGTACAAATGGCGTAGGTTATCTTCGTATCTATAGTAATGATATTACCAAAAATAGTGTGTTAAATCTTAATTATGAAGATCCCGTCATTGCCTATAAAGTGCCTTTGGATTTCTCAGATTGGATGGTATCTGAAGGAGAAGAACTCACTTATACATATAGTTCTTATGGGGTGGCTGACGGGATCTGTCAGTGTTTTCTATTGATTAAACTCCTATCAGATAAAATTACTGATGTTAAAGTGAGTTTTGATAGCCCTTGCATTAAAATTAATGGTAAGAGTAATGTTTTAGAAATAATTAATCCTGATAGTAGTAAAATATTAGCTTATGAATTGACATCGAATAAAGCCGTTAGATCTAATTTTACAATTAATGTCGGCGGTATTTCTATGGGACAAATTAGAAATACGATCGTTTTTGTCGATCCTCTTACACTGTGAGCCGAATAATATGAATATTTCAGTAAGGTTTTTCCCATCTTACGGGTTATTCCAAGGAAGAGCGATGACTGATATTCAATTTATCGCTCATGACGATTTTATTACATTAGGAGAATTATCATTAATTGCTGAATGCTCACTAGGTACTTTTATTGTTAATGGTCAGGAAACAAACCAAAAAAAATTATTCTGTCAGACAGATGGTACAGGAGAAGCCTCTGTTTCTATTGTAGGCCCGGATGTCGGTGGTGATGGCGAGTTGACGCTCTTTCTGCGGGAGAGTGGTAGGAAAATTGCTGTACAACCCTATCATTTCAAAGCTACGGCATATTATGCGCTTAATTTTAAGGTAATTAGTGACTATGCAATGGCAGAGAGTGGGTTGGGTAATAAAGTTAAAGCTATTCTTACTGGAACAGGCTCGGGGGTAAATCTCTCTGGTCGTAAACTTGACTTAAGTGTTACAGGTTTGGCTTCTTTTGAGAAAGACAGTAAAGTTCAAACTACTTCAATGACTACTGATACAACGGGAAATGTAAGTTTTGAACTTTATGATACAAATAAAAATGGTGAAACTGTAACGTTAACAGGTTTTTTGGAGGACAGTAAAACCGCTCATGCAACCGAACCAATCCATTTTCAGCGTAATTTGGATTGTGATACTACCCCTCCAGTTGATGGAAAATATATTAGAACAGTATTAACTTATTCCATTAATAATCAACAATATCTTTTCCGCCAGAATGAGTGTGACCATTTGGTCACCGTTCATAAACTGGTATCTGGCGGAATGATGACAGATCAGACTTCAACAGGACAGAAATGGACAAATTTTTATGATTTGATATTTCCTTTTCTGCTTGGAGAAGATCAATATATCTTTGGATTAGCAGCAAATTTTGTTAATAAATCAAATAGCAAATATAAATCTTATTGGATAGTTGCAAAAATAGATGAAAAAGGGCACAAAATCATTGTCGATAGAGGTTATTGGGATAGTGCTTATGATGTAGGGTTCGCGTATGCTATTGGTGACAGTCAATTTATTTATCTTCATAGTAAAGACCAAGATGAAAATGGCAAATGCCCTTATGTTATACGAAATATCCTTCCAAATGGGCAAATGGGGAAAATAATAGAAGAAAGTAGTTGGGATAATTTCTACGAAGCTACATTTTTCTTTTCAATGGAAGGGCAAGCATATTTTTATGGGCAATCACGTGTTAATTTTGCTTTTTTTGCTTATGAATTGAATAATGATGGAAAAGTTGGGCCTCAGACAAAATCTGGTAGTTGGGCTGATTATTATGATTCTCAGTTTCCATATGTTATTGATGGTGTCTATTATTACTCTGGTCAACGATTTGATGATAAATTATGGTTTGTTTCCGATATATATGCAGGAGGTTTGCCACAAAGAAGGATCATACATTCAGCCGAGTGGAAGAATATCTATCAATATCAAGTTCCATTTTCTGTTGATGATGGTCAATATTATTTTAGACAAGATCAGACTAAGAACCATTGGCGTATTACTAAACTTCTTCCAGGCCCTAATATGGGCAATGATACAGACTCTAATGACAATCATTAAGTTACATTAGTTTGTTTGTGAATAAGATATTAATATAATTTTTTATAGAAAATACGGTGAGGAAGAGACTGAAATTATCAATAATTTTTGACATATAATCCTCTTACAGGGCTGACTATTCTATCTCTTGGGGTCCTCACCATAGGTACCATAGGTTGTTATAAGAAAAATAACAACAGAAATATATCTATTATTGAAGTGCATTAAGTTTATATTATGAATTTCAATAACAAAGTGCTTCTAAAAAATTCTTCTTATAAAAAAATAAAAAATAAAAAATAATAATATCATACTAATTTAACGTGTTAAAAGACATAAATTAAACTTTCCTCACCTTTCTCAGGGGTGTGCGCTATGGATTTCGAGCTGCGCTTAGGCTATAAAGGCATGGTAAATTCGTTGAGACTGAATTTCTTCAGCTAAAAATTGCCTTCGATGACTGACTCCTGTCTTTCATTAACCGATGGAATATAGATAACCGTAATTCTATAAACACGTTATTCAGAGTGATCGTGATTAATGAATCTCTATTTTTAACGCATCTATAATATAACTTATAGGAGATGAATTTATTATAAGATAACCATCCAGTCATTCATAAAACTATCTTATAAAGGATGCTTTACTGATTGAGTAAACAATAATAAATTTTCAATTGATATTTTAGAAAATTAATTGTAAAAAAGAGAGATTATAATTAAATTATATGGGGATAATACAATGTTTAAGCCAAAATATCTTATGGATCGACAGTGTCCATCTAATTTAATCACGGTAAAAAAAGTTAGTGCAGCAGAGGCAGTTAGTGCAACTAATATTATATTAATTTAAAACATGACAGCAGACTGGGAAAACGTTAATTCTAATGGTCCATTTGATGCCGAGCAAATGAAATGGATGGATAACTATAGAGATTCACATTATTTTTTACGCCTATAAAGAATGAAGCTGAAATGCATGTAACTAATTTAAATGATGATAAATTGTTTTTTATTGCTTATTTTTCTGGTGTTCCTGTTGAGGTGTTACAGTTGAATCTTAGAAATCCATCGGGTTATGTCGCTGCTAATAATACAGATATACCTAAAGTCGAATATTTTGCCACTCATTGTGGTATTAGAAATTGTGGAATTATTTTAATTGAGTATGTGGTGAACGAATCACTAAAATTAGGGAAAGGGGGAAGGTTGAAATGTACTATATTAGAAGCAGTACGTGATATTTATTTAAATATGGGATTCACTGAATTATCTCCTCAATATATGCAACTTGATCCAAATGAAAGTCCTGTATGAAATTTCATCAATGGTCGCTATAAGTATATAGATTGTAAAACTAATTTATTGAATGATAAAGAACAAGTGTTACCCATAAAAGACCAAAGATGAATGGTGCTAAAGCTTTAAAACTTTTTCTATGATTATTTATTTAATTCCTATCAGATAGGAATTCTGCATTAATCATCCATCTCCGTGACATAGCTAACCGTAATTTTATAAAGTTCCTGATATAAGTAAATATTTACTTACAACAATTATTTTATATAATTCAAAATGTTATATGATAGCAATTCAGTTAATAATGAAATTATCTTATTAATAATTTCATTATGAATTGTTAAGAAATCTAAATTGGTCTTTTTAATCTAGTCATAAGGCATCAGTAATTCTAATCATATGGGACAGTACAATGTTCAGATCAAAATCTTTTAATAATCGACATGTTTCGCCTAATTTATTAACCCGTTCTAAATCCATTTCGGATATTTATGTAACTGCTCTCGATGCTAGGGCATTGATCACAGTAAAAAAAGTGGGTGCAGTAGAAGCTGTTAATTTAATCAATAGAATATTAACTAAAAATATGACAGAAAAAGATTGGGGGAGAGATAATTTTCATGATCCATCTGATATTGAATCAAATAAATTTTTGAGTCGGTATGAAGATGCAAGATTTATGTTCGAACAAATTAAAGACATCATTACAATGAATATGAGAATAGGTAAATCAAACGATAATAAATGTTTCTTTATCGCATTCTATTCTGGTGTTCCTATTGGGGCATTGCAGTTGAGACTTGAAGATATATACGCCTCTGAATCTTCTTTTTCTAATAACTCTATCTCGGATTTACCTGAAGTAGAACTGTTGGCTACTCATTGTGGTATTAATAATGCAGGCGTTATTCTAGTAGAACATGCGGTAAATGAATCACAAAAATCAGGGAAAGAAGGGAAACTGAAGTGTTTTATATATGACGCGGCATATGAAGCTTATTCTAATATGGGATTTTATGAAATCACAAATGAAAAAAATAAAAAAGGTAAAAGATGTAAAAAATGTATGTATCTTGATCCGAGCAAAAGTTCTCTGTGGCATTTCATAAATGGCCATTATAAATATAAAGGATTTTAAACTAACTCATTCAGTCATAATCTAAATGTATTGTTCATAACTTATGGGAGATAAGCAGAATTAGATTTTTTTACTTTAACCAAGTTTTTGGCGCTATGATTAATTATTTTTTTTGCATTAATTATTCTTATGAAAATATTTTATGAGGTTTAAATGAGAATATATTGGATTCAATGTTGTTTTGTTTTTTGTTGGATTTAGTAAGTCAAGGTTGAAAGATATGAATTGCAATCTTGGTTTTAATCGATTGTTTGCCATCGAAAGATGGCGATTTTTTAATCCATATTGGAAAGGTAACAATCATCTATAAGTAGCAGTATCAGTTGTGGCTGTATTGTTAAGTAACATAGGTGAACTATCATAGGTTTTTTTGTTCTAAGCGGAGCAGGTGCCCCCGTTATGATTAGTTAATCTGTTTTAAGAGAGTGATTAATTTTCTAATTACTGCATTTGATTTATTCAAAGATAGTCTTCTTTGCGTTGTCAATGGTTTTCGGGCACATACATCAAAACTTGGATCATAAAACATGGTTCTCGATATGTATGGATAGAACTCTTTCCGCAACTCGCCATAAAATAGCAGGTGAACAATTTTCGATGAGAGAAAAAAGCAGTATGCTTAGAGTAACTCAGGTTATCACTATATAAGATGTCGTCATAAAGTGTTGCCGTAGAAATTCAGGCAATGGGCTTATAATTTTTGCTCAACAAATGTTCTGTCTCGTCGTTGGGATCATTTGATATGCCACTTTTATTGGCAGTGTTTAATGCCATAGTATTTGTAGTCTTTTTCCTTTTCTTGGTTTATCTAAGGCAGCATGAAGTTGTTGGGAAAATGAGCTGTTGAGAAAACCAAAATTACACTAACTGAAAGTAATTGCCGCTGTGGTATCAACCTTATGCGTAAAACTGCCAGAATTGTCACAGCGGCATATTACAGAACTTGCTTTTGTTGAACTCATGTTATGCCCTCAATGAGTGTTTATGCACACAACCGTTGTTAATCGATAGAGCCGCCAATCACTCATCCATTACAGGCAGGCGTGATTAAATAATCCTCATGCTTTGGCTGATATTTTCAATCTTATCGGTTTAAGTGGCTGCCAAGGAAAAAAACAATATAGCGATTCACTGGGAGGAAACCTACGATGGTTAAAGTTTCTTCAGACTAAATTCCCGGGATGGTGTAAAAAATAATCCTGAACATTCAACCAATGGATTGATGGTATTTGTTACTTTGCTCATTTGCTTTCTTTTTGTGCATTGGTTGAATTGCCGATCTGTTAGTTAGCGAGATTAGTAAAATCATATAAATAAATAATAAAATAATTCTAATGGTTATGGTGTGCGATTCAAACGATTTACATGACTTAAGTTATATTTTTAAATATATTATTAATATTTTCTTTTTAATTATTAATCTTGAATTCCAATTCAATATCTTTAATAAGTTGTTTATAAATATCTGTGCTCTTTACATTAAAATGTTAATTTTTTATTAAATATGATATTGAAGCCGACCTTTTTGGCATGGAATTAATATGTTGTGCCGTCTAAATTTTTTTCTGAAGATGGAATGATTTTATTTTATAACTGGGCAAAGCAATATATGAATGGAAAGGGAATTTTGGCACATTCCAAGAATGGCTGTCGCGATAAATTATGTACGGAATGGGCGGATAATAAACGCATTAATGATTGGAATAAAGATAAGCAAAAATAACTGTAACAAAAAATAACTATAACCAGAAATAATCTTTTTGTTTTCCATCGGCACCTATCTCATTAAGCTGTTAATTCTTTCTGAGATAGGCGCGGAATGATAAATATTCCCTTTATTGGTGATAGTTACCGATAAATCGGGCAAATTTGTCAATTGCCATCTGCAAGTCAGTGACATGTGGCAATGTAACGATGCGGAAATGATCTGGTTCTGGCCAGTTGAATGCAGTGCCTTGTACCAGAAGGACTTTTTCCTGTAGCAGAAGATCCAGAACCATTTTCTGGTCATCATGAATATTGAAACGTTTAGCATCTATTTTAGGGAACATATATAGTGCTCCCATTGGTTTCACACAAGAAACCCCTGGAATCTGGTTAATGAGTTCCCATGCGCGATTGCGTTGCTCATAAAGCCTGCCTCCCGGGAAAATGAACTCACTGATACTTTGGTAGCCGCCTAATGCCGTTTGAATTGCATGTTGCATTGGCACGTTGGCACACAGACGCATCGAGGCGAGCATTTCCAGTCCTTCGATATAGCCTTTTGCCTGTTTTTTCGGGCCATTCAGTACCATCCAGCCTTGGCGGAAACCTGCAACACGGTAAGTTTTTGATAGTCCATTAAAGGTCACCGTGAAAAGATCAGGGGCCAAAGCGGCAATGGAGTGATGTACGGCATCATCGTAAAGAATCTTGTCGTAAATCTCATCAGCAAAAATAATTAAATTATGCTGGCGAGCGATTTCAACAATTTCAAGTAACAGTTCTTTGCTATATACCGCTCCCGTTGGGTTATTGGGATTAATAATAACGATACCACGGGTACGCGGGGTAATTTTACGGCGAATATCATCTAAATCCGGGAACCAACCCTGTTGCTCATCACAGCGATAATGGACCGCATTTCCGCTGGAAAGTGATACAGCAGCAGTCCAAAGAGGGTAATCAGGTGCTGGGATCAGCATTTCGTCGCCGGTATTCAGCAGGGCTTGCATTGATTGAACAATAAGCTCAGAAACACCGTTACCAATAAATATATCTTCAACGGTAACGTCCAGCATATTTCGTGCTTGATAATGTTGCACAATCGCTTTGCGGGCAGAATACAGCCCTTTTGAATCGGAATAGCCCTGGGCAGTAGGCAGGTTACGGATAACGTCGACTAAAATTTCGTCGGGTGCTTCGAAGCCAAATGGTGCCGGATTGCCAATATTTAATTTCAGAACCTTGGTACCTTCTTCTTCGAGTCTCTTAGCTTCTTTGAGGGTATTCCCCCGGATGTCATAACAGACATTATCTAATTTGCTGGATTTATTAATAGAAAACATAGAGTGTCTTAACCTCGTAGAAAAATGGATGCTACCCGACATAAAAATGTGATGTTCAATGTACTCTTCTCAGTCTGTCTTTTGAAGAGACTTTGATATCTTTGGTTAAATCAGTTGTTTTAAGAATAAATGCATAAGGTTGCTCTCTAAAAACAGAGAGTTTATCAGTTTATTGTTCCATCTGTCTTTGTTTGTTTGGTTTTTTGTTCTTTATAATGACTCGTTTTCAGTTGGCTGGAAGAAGAGGAGGGGACATTTTGATGGAAATATTTTTAAGGATTTGTTCAAGAAACCTCGAATTGTCAATAAAAGTAAGAAGGTTTGTATAATGTATTCTTATAATTTATCGTTATTGACGTAAAGTTAATTTAGGTTTTATCACGTGATACTTTTACAATTTTTTTGAGTTTTTACCCATAACATTTTCAGGCTTATTCAATATGAAGGTTAACTCATTAAAAATACTAATATTATCTTGGTGTTTTAAGCCTTCCTAATTCAGATTATGTTATTCTTTGAAGCAAGTCAGAAAAAAGGTATTAGTACTGGAAATTGGTTATTATGTGATGTAAATAGAGTTTTATCTCTAATTTATTTTTGGATTGCATAAATTTTGTTAAGAAAGGAGAAAATAAAACCCACTATGATCTAAATAGTAAAAAAAATGCAGTAAACCTTTGCCCTATTTTATAGAGTAGAGTAATGTCACAATCGGTATTATTTAATTTGATACTGCTGAAGTAAAAACACCAGGTTAGTTAGTAATTAAAATCAAAAAAAAGTGATGAATAAACAATGATAAATGCAAATCGTCAGATAATAAACCTCGATCTCGATCTGCTAAGAACTTTTGTTGCTGTTGCTGACTTAAATACTTTTGCAGCAGCTGCCGCAGCTGTTTCTAGAACGCAGTCAGCTGTAAGTCAGCAAATGCAGCGATTAGAGCATCTAGTGGGGAGAGAGTTATTTGCTCGCCACGGTCGTAACAAGCTGCTGACCGAGCATGGGCTTCAACTTCTTGGTTACGCACGTCAGATTCTTCGTGCGAATGACGATGCAACAGCATCATTAACCTACAATGATGCAGACGGTGAATTAAGAATAGGTGTGTCAGATGACGCTGTTGATACACTTCTTCCTTTTTTGTTGAACCGTATTGCTTCTGTCTATCCACGTGTTGCTGTTGATGTGCGAATTAAACGCGCTCAGTTTATTGAAAGCATGCTGGATAACCATGAGATTGATTTGGCATTAACCACAGCAAAGATTAACCATCATCCTAAAACAATCCTCCGTGCTTCGCCTGTTTTATGGCATTGTGCACCGGATTTCCAATTACAGGATAATGAACCTGTACCATTGGTTGTGATGGATGAAACCAACCCGTTCCGCCAACTAGCTTTAGATACGCTGGATATGGCAGGTGTTTCATGGCGTATAGCGTATGAAGCTGCATCACTGTCTGCCGTTCGGGCAGCTGTAAATGCAGAAGTGGGCATTACTGCCCGTCCTTTGGAAATGCATAATGCAGACCTGAGAATCTTGGGTGAAAGCGAAGGCTTACCGCGTCTGCCGGAAATTCAATTCTTCTTATATCGTAACAGCAATGAGCAGAATGAATCTGTCCTGACTGTTTTTGATGCAATAGAAAACAAGAAAACACCGTATACCGTAACGACTGTTGAGGCTGATGAGTCTGATGAATCCGTTGAAGAGGATGAATCAATTGAGTCCATTGAATCAACTAAATCAACTGAATCAGTTGATGGAATTTCAGTCGAAAATATAGACGAATAGTATTATGTGTATTACAGGCTAATATTTCCATTTCATTTTGTGGAAATATTAGCCTGTTGTTAATTAGTTATTAATAATCCCTCTAAGTTTTCATTCCTATTTCTGATATTTACAATAAAAAATATCCTCCATTAATTTTTCTTTCTCTATCGAATTTTGGTTAAGGGAATGTTGTTTTCTTAACAAATTTTATATAACTGACTTGCTAAAATAAATTCAACGCTGAAAACCCACTGTTTTGTTGTAATGCGATTGTTCTTTTTAAAAACAATCTATTAAGAATTGAATAAATTGCATTCAAGTGTTGGGCTTTTTTCAATAGAACTGTGCACTTGATCATAAAAATACCCCAAACATCACAGTGGAAAGACAGGTTTTTCCTGCGATAATAGTGTAGTAAAGTCGAGTTATCGGTTAGACTAGTTAGGCTCGGGTATTTTTTTTTCGTATTACTGACACGTTTTAGCGAAATATAAGCACAATCTGTTAATTAATGGTTTTTTGTTTGTAAATAAATATGTGAGCGCTTTGCCGTTAAGGCAAGATATTGTTGAGAGGAATAAAAACCAAGACGATTCAAGCGATAAATTATATTGATTAGCGCAGTTTCAGATTTGGTTGTTATCCCTTCCCATGAATCGATGTGGTCAATACTGCCGGTAAAAAGAGCAGATATCCTGATACCACTTTTGATGAGTAAGCAACGAGTATGTCTACATCCACTGGAATTTTAGCCCATCACTGGGCATTTGCGGTTTTCCTGATAGGTGCCCTTGGCTTGTGTACGCTCATGTTACTGGGCGGATACTTCATGGGGGGCAGGGCGAAAGGCAGAGCAAAACACGTACCTTATGAATCAGGTATCGATTCAGTTGGTAGTGCTCGTCTTCGTCTGTCTGCGAAGTTCTATCTGGTCGCTATGTTCTTTGTCATCTTCGATGTTGAAGCCCTTTACCTGTATGCGTGGGCTGTCTCAATCAAAGAGAGCGGCTGGCTGGGCTTTGCCGAAGCAAGCGTTTTCATTTTGGTGTTATTGACAGGCTTGGTTTATCTGGCGCGCATTGGAGCGTTGGACTGGACTCCGGCACGTTCAAAACGTCATGTCAGTAAACCGAGTGCTGACACTTATATCAATACCAACAACAGTCATATGCAGTAATAGCGAGGCACAAAGATGGATTATACGCTCACCCGCATAGATCCGAACGGTGAGAATGACCGTTATCCCCTGCAAAAACAGGAAATTGTCAGCGATCCCCTGGAGCAGCACGTTCACCGCAGTGTTTATATGGGCAAATTAGAGAATGCCTTGCATGATATGGTGAACTGGGGGAGAAAAAACTCCCTGTGGCCTTATAACTTTGGCCTTTCTTGTTGTTATGTGGAAATGGTGACGTCATTTACCGCTGTTCATGATGTTGCACGTTTTGGTGCAGAAGTATTGAGGGCATCCCCGCGTCAGGCCGATTTCATGGTGATTTCAGGAACCTGCTTCGTCAAAATGGCTCCCGTTATCCAACGCTTGTACGATCAAATGCTGGAACCTAAATGGGTTATTTCGATGGGAGCCTGCGCGAATTCCGGCGGAATGTACGATATTTATTCTGTTGTGCAGGGGGTTGATAAGTTCATCCCTGTAGACGTTTATATTCCTGGCTGTCCTCCCCGTCCAGAAGCCTATATGCAGGCACTTTTGTTGTTGCAAGAATCCATAGGCAAAGAGCGCCGCCCACTGTCATGGGTTGTTGGCGATCAGGGGGTTTACCGCGCAAATATGCAATCAGAAAGAGAACGGAAACGCGGTGAACGTATCGCAGTGAAGAATCTGCGAACTCCAGACGAAATTTAAGGCTTTTACACCCAATGGATTTCAAGATGTAGCATGACGGCAAGGGAGCGAACCCTCCGGAACATAGATAACTGTGTGAGTGGGGCGCGTAAGAGTAGCCAACAAAGCTACGGCTTGAAAGACGAAAGGGATAGCCATATAGCGTAACCAAGAGCAATGTGTTGCGATCACAAAAACCCTGATCAAGCGTTGTGGTGAAGAATGATGACAGATCAGATAGCGCAAGAAAGCGCCCGGCCTGCTTGGGAAACACGGGATCATTTCGATGATCCGGTGGTAAACGAGCTTAATCGTCAATTTGGCCCGGATGCCTTTACTGTTCAGCCCACCCGCACTGGTATGCCAGTTGTTTGGGTGAAGCGGGAACAGTTACTGGAAGTAATAACATTTCTGAAAAAATTACCCAAGCCGTATGTCATGCTGTTTGATTTACATGGTGTTGATGAACGTCAGCGTTCACATCGCCAAGGGCTGCCGGCTGCGGATTTTTCGGTATTTTATCATTTGATTTCCATTGAGCGTAACCGTGACATTATGTTGAAAGTCGCGCTCGCTGAGCAAGACTTGAACATTCCGACCATCACGTCGATTTTCCCGAATGCCAATTGGTATGAGCGTGAAACGTGGGAAATGTTTGGTATTACATTCAATGGGCATCCGAATTTGCGTCGTATATTGATGCCGCCAACATGGGAAGGTCACCCGCTGCGTAAAGAATATTCTGCGCGTGCGACGGAATTCGATCCTTTCATGTTAACCAAGCAGAAAGAAGATCTGGAAATGGAAGCACTGACTTTCAAGCCAGAAGAGTGGGGCATGAAACGCAGTACCGACAATGAAGATTTCATGTTCCTCAACCTTGGGCCGAACCATCCTTCTGCCCACGGTGCGTTTCGCATCATTCTGCAACTTGATGGTGAAGAAATCGTAGATTGTGTCCCTGATATCGGCTATCACCATCGCGGCGCTGAAAAAATGGGTGAGCGCCAGTCATGGCACAGCTATATCCCTTATACCGACCGCATTGAGTATTTGGGCGGATGTGTCAACGAAATGCCGTATGTGCTGGCCGTTGAAAAACTGGCGGGCATTGACGTGCCGGATCGGGTGAAAACTATCCGCGTCATGTTGTCTGAGTTGTTCCGCATCAACAGCCACTTACTTTATATCAGTACATTTATTCAAGACGTTGGTGCAATGACCCCCGTCTTCTTTGCCTTTACTGACCGCCAAAAAGTGTACGATGTCGTTGAAGCCATTACGGGGTTCCGCATGCATCCTGCATGGTTCCGTATCGGTGGGGTTGCCCATGACTTACCTCGCGGTTGGGATAAACTGCTGCGCGACTTGTTGGACTGGCTGCCAAAACGCTTGAATTCTTATGTCAAAGCGGCGCTGAAAAACAGCGTACTGAAAGGGCGTTCTGTTGGTGTAGCGGCTTACAATTCAAAACAGGCTCTCGACTGGGGCGTAACTGGCGCTGGCTTGCGGGCGACGGGAATCAGTTTTGATGTACGTAAATGGCGTCCTTATTCCGGTTATGAGAATTTCGATTTTGAAGTTCCGACAGGCTACAACGGTGATTGCTATGACCGTGTAATGCTGAAAGTGGAAGAAATTCGCCAGAGTATGCGCATCCTTGAGCAGTGCCTCAGAAATATGCCAGAAGGCCCATTCAAGGCTGATCACCCTCTGACTACACCGCCACCAAGAGAGCGTACCTTACAGCATATCGAAACCATGATTAACCACTTCCTGCAAGTGTCATGGGGGCCGGTCATGCCTGCCAATGAATCATTCCAGATGATCGAAGCGACTAAAGGTATCAATAGTTATTACCTGACCAGTGACGGTAGCACAATGAGTTACCGCACCCGTATCCGCACACCAAGTTTTGCTCACTTGCAGCAAATTCCATCGGTGATCCGCGGCAGTCTGGTTTCTGACCTTATCGTATATCTGGGCAGTATCGATTTTGTTATGTCTGATGTGGATCGCTAACGATGCAAAGTGAATTTAACGCAAACAAGCAAGTACGCCTTGATGTGGTTAACGTAACGGACGCTCAGACACCGGATGAGTTTATTCTGAGCGCAGAAGAGCGTGATGCCATTGAGCAAGAAAAACACCATTATGAAGATCCGCGTGCTGCGTCAATTGAAGCCTTGAAGATTGTGCAAAAACAGCGTGGCTGGGTGCCGGATGGCGCCATTTATGCCATTGCTGATGTGCTGGGTATTCCTGCCAGTGATGTGGAAGGTGTGGCGACATTTTATAGCCAGATTTATCGTCAACAAGTAGGGCGCCACATTATTCGTTACTGTGACAGTGTTGTATGTCATATCACGGGCTATCAGGGCGTTCAGGCAGCGATAGAATCGCACTTGAACATTCGTCCGGGGCAGACCACGGCAGATGGTCGTTTCACACTGCTGCCAACCTGCTGTCTGGGTAACTGTGACAAGGGGCCGACCATGATGATTGATGAAGACACCCACAGTTATGTCAAACCCGAAGAAATCGAACGATTACTGGAGCAGTATCCATGACAACGCATTCAGGAGTGAAAGAAATTATCCGCACCGCGGAAGCTCATCCCCTGACATGGCGGTTGCGTGATGACCGACAACCTGTTTGGTTGGATGAATATCGAAGCAAAGAAGGTTACAAGGGAGCCGAAAAAGCACTGAAGGGCATGGCTCCTGATGACATTACTGCTTTGGTGAAAGATGCTGGCTTAAAAGGTCGTGGCGGTGCGGGTTTCTCCACAGGCTTGAAATGGAGCCTGATGCCAAAAGACGAAAGCATGAACATCCGTTATTTGCTGTGCAATGCGGATGAAATGGAACCGGGCACTTACAAAGACCGATTGCTGATGGAGCAACTGCCCCATTTGCTGGTGGAAGGTATGTTAATCAGTGCATTTGCGCTGAAAGCCTACCGTGGCTACATCTTCCTGCGTGGCGAATATGTTGAAGCCGCCGTTCATTTGCGTAAGGCAATTGAAGAAGCCAAAGCTGCTGGATTACTTGGCAAAAATATTTTGGGCAGTGGTTTCGATTTTGAACTGTTTGTTCATACCGGTGCGGGACGTTATATCTGTGGTGAAGAAACTGCGCTGATTAACTCCCTTGAAGGGCGCCGCGCGAATCCACGTTCAAAACCCCCGTTCCCTGCAACTTCAGGCGTTTGGGGTAAGCCAACGTGCGTAAACAACGTTGAAACTCTGTGTAATGTTCCTGCAATTCTCGCACATGGCAAAGAGTGGTACATCGGTTTGAGTGAAGGCAAAAGTAAAGATGCCGGTACCAAATTGATGGGCTTTTCTGGCCGGGTGAAAAATCCGGGGCTTTGGGAATTGCCTTTCGGAACAACCGCCCGTGAAATTCTTGAAGATTACGCAGGTGGCATGCGTGACGGCCTGAAATTTAAGGCATGGCAACCGGGCGGGGCAGGAACCGATTTCCTGACAGAAGCCCATCTCGATTTGCCGATGGATTTCGAGAATATCGCCAAAGCTGGCAGCCGTCTGGGAACCGCACTGGCCATGGCAGTGGATCATGAGATCAACATGGTATCTCTGACCCGCAACCTTGAAGAATTTTTCTCCCGGGAATCTTGTGGATGGTGTACGCCATGCCGCGATGGTTTGCCATGGAGTGTCAAAATCCTCCGAGCCATTGAAGAGGGCAAGGGGCAACCCGGTGATATTGAAACGCTGGAACAACTCTGCCGTTTCCTCGGTCCCGGCAAAACATTTTGCGCCCATGCACCTGGTGCCGTAGAACCTTTGCAAAGTGCCATCAAATACTTCCGTGAAGAATTTGAAGCGGGCATTGTTACAAAAGATTATGGCAATACCAGCCTGATCGCGGGTATTCAACCAAATTTGCTTAAGCAGCGTTGGTAAGGCCGATTTTGCAAGAATAGCTTGTAAAAACAGGCTTAGGGCTGAATTTTGATTAACGCCTGCCACGGCAGGCCATTGGGAAGCATGCTGACTATGGCTACGATACATGTAGACGGCAAAGAATATGATGTAAACGGGGCTGATAACCTGTTGCAAGCCTGCCTCTCATTGGGGCTTGATATACCTTATTTTTGCTGGCATCCAGCGCTGGGAAGCGTTGGCGCTTGCCGCCAGTGCGCGGTGAAGCAATATCAAAACGCGGAAGATACACGCGGTCGTCTGGTGATGTCTTGTATGACACCGGCATCAGATGGCACTTATATTTCTATTGATGATGATGAAGCAAAGCAGTTCCGCGCAAGTGTCGTGGAATGGCTGATGACCAACCACCCCCACGATTGTCCTGTTTGTGAGGAAGGGGGAAACTGTCATTTGCAAGATATGACGGTAATGACGGGCCATTCATTCCGTAGATACCGTTTTACCAAGCGCACCCATAAGAATCAGGATCTGGGGCCATTTATTGCTCATGAGATGAACCGTTGCATCGCCTGCTACCGTTGTGTCCGTTACTACAAAGATTATGCGGACGGTACGGATCTTGGCGTTTATGGTGCTCATGACAACCTCTATTTTGGCCGTCCTGAAAGCGGAACGCTGGAAAGTGAATTCTCCGGTAACTTGGTCGAAATCTGCCCGACAGGGGTATTCACCGATAAAACCCATTCAGAACGCTATAACCGTAAATGGGATATGCAGTTTGCACCCAGCATCTGCCAGCAATGCAGTATTGGTTGCAACACCAGCCCCGGAGAGCGTTATGGTGAATTGCGCCGGATTGAGAACCGTTATAACGGTACTGTCAACCACTACTTTATGTGTGACCGCGGCCGCTTCGGTTACGGTTATGTCAACCGTGATGACCGTCCTCGCCAACCACAGCAATTGCGCGGCGACCAGTGGATTTCACTGAATGCTGACCAAGTGATGCAAGGTGGTGCGGATATCTTGCGTCAGGCGAAAAACGTCATTGGCATTGGTTCACCTAGAGCCAGTATTGAAAGTAACTTTGCTTTGCGTGAATTGGTTGGGGCTGAAAACTTCTACAGCGGCATTTCCGCAGAAGAACAGCACCGCCTTGACATGATGTTGGAAATTCTCCAACAAGGCGGAGTTTATACGCCGTCCCTGCGTGAAATCGAAGATTACGATGCCGTATTGGTCTTGGGTGAAGATTTGACTCAGACTGCGGCTCGCATGGCTCTGTCTGTGCGTCAGGCGGTGAAAGGCAAGGCGCGTGATATGGCTGCGGCCCAGAAAGTGGCAGACTGGCAAATCGCAGCGGTTATGAATATCGGCCAACGCGCCAAGTATCCGTTGTTCCTGACCAGTATTGATGATACCCGCTTGGATGATGTTGCCGCATGGAGTTACCAGGCACCAGTTGATGATCAGGCACGCTTTGGCTTTGCCATTGCCCATGCCCTGAACAGCATTGCGCCTGCCGTCAATGACTTGCCGGATGACCTGAAAAATAAAGTGGAAATTATCGCACAAGCCCTGCGTGATGCGAAAAAACCACTGATAATCAGTGGCAGCAATCCGGGCAGCGATACTTTGATTCAGGCTGCGGCAAATATTGCGTGGGCATTGAAAGACAAAGGTGCGAATGTTGGTCTGACTTATGTTGCCGCGTATGCCAATAGCCTTGGTTTGGCGATGATGGAAGCGCAGCCATTGGATTCGGCTTTGCAGCGTATTGCTAAGGGAGATTCAGATACTGCCATTGTGGTGGAAAACGATCTCTATCGTCATGCGCCAGCGGATAAAATTGACAGTGCGCTGGATAGCCTGAAAAACTTGATCGTTGTTGATCATCAGCGCACCGCCATTATGGATAAAGCGCACTTGATTCTCTCAGCATCCAGTTTTGCTGAAAGTGATGGCACATTGATCAATCAGGAAGGCCGTGCCCAGCGTTATTTCCAAGTTTATGAACCGTCATTCTATGACAAGTCCATCGTCATGCTGGAAAGCTGGCGCTGGATGCATTCTCTCTATACCACTTATACCCAATGCCAGACTGACTGGACGCAACTTGACCATGTCATCGAAGCCTGTGTCAAAGCCATGCCGCAATTCAAAGGCATCGTTAATGCGGCACCCGATGCCACATTCCGTATTCGTGGGCAAAAACTGGCTCGTTCTCCTCATCGTTACAGTGGCCGTACTGCGATGCTGGCGGATGTCAGCGTTCATGAGCAGCGCCAGCCACAAGATATCGACACCCCGTTTGCTTTCTCAATGGAAGGTAACAACAGTCCATTCGCTCCGCGCCAGCAAATTCCGTTTGCATGGGCTCCGGGCTGGAACTCACCACAAGCGTGGAACAAATTCCAGGCGGAAGTGGGCGGCAAACTGCGTTTTGGCGATCCGGGCGTGCGTTTGATTGAAACGGTTGATGGTGGCCTGAACTACTTTGACAGCATTCCGGCTGCCTTTGCCGCACAAGATAACCAATGGTATGTCGCCCCTTATTTCCATCTGTTCGGCAGTGATGAATTGTCACAGCGTTCTGATGTAATTCAGGAGCGTATGACTGAACCCTATGTGATGATCAACCACAAAGATGCGGAACACCTGAATGTGAAGGAAGGTTCGGTTATGGCGTTTGATTGTGAGGGTCAACAGTTGCGTTTAACTGTGCGCCTGAGCCGCAATCTGGTGCAGGGGCAAGTTGGTCTGCCACTCGGAATGCAGGGTATACCTCCGGTTCTGGCAGGCAAATCAGTCAATAACTTACGGGAGGTCGCATAATGAATTGGCTTACTCCCGACGTGATTGAAATCCTGATTGCCGTACTGAAAGCGGTAGCCATTCTGCTGGTTGTGGTCATCTGCGGGGCATTCATGAGTTTCTTTGAACGTCGCATCCTTGGGTTGTTCCAGAACCGTTACGGGCCAAACCGAGTGGGCTGGGGCGGTTCATTGCAGCTCGTCGCAGACATGATCAAAATGTTCTTCAAAGAAGACTGGGCGCCGCGCTTCTCTGATCGGGCCATTTTTACTTTGGCTCCGGTTATTGCGTTCTGTTCATTGCTTTTGGCCTTTGCCATCGTGCCGGTAAGTCCGACATGGATGGTGGCAGACCTGAACATCGGTATCCTGTTCTTCATGATGATGGCGGGTCTGGCGGTGTATGCCGTGTTGTTCGCCGGCTGGGCAAGTAACAACAAATATTCCCTGCTGGGGGCAATGCGTGCATCAGCACAGACTCTGAGCTATGAAGTCTTCCTGGGTCTGTCCATGATGGGCGTTGTGGCACAAGCCGGTTCCTTCAACATGGTTGATATCGTTAATTCGCAGCAACATGTCTGGAATATCATTCCCCAGTTCTTTGGCTTTCTGACCTTTGCGATTGCTGGCGTAGCAGTATGTCACCGCCATCCTTTTGACCAACCGGAAGCAGAGCAGGAATTGGCCGATGGTTATCACGTCGAATATTCCGGCATGAAATTCGGTTTGTTCTTCGTCGGTGAATACATCGCTATCGTGACAGTCTCCGCTTTAATCGTCACATTATTTTTCGGTGGCTGGAATGGGCCTCTCTTGCCGCCATTCATCTGGTTTGCGCTGAAAACGGCATTTTTCATGATGATGTTTATCTTGATCCGTGCTTCATTACCGCGCCCGCGTTATGACCAAGTGATGGCCTTTGGCTGGAAAGTCTGTCTGCCGTTAACGTTACTCAATATGCTGGCAACTGCCGCAGTGATTTTATACAACGCTCAATAAAGGGGTGATTGAACCATGACATTGAAAGAGTTAGTGGTCGGTTTCGCCACCCAGGTACGCAGTATTTGGATGATAGGGCTTCATGCCTTCCATAAACGCGAAACACAGATGTATCCGGAAGAACCAGTCTATCTGCCGCCCCGTTACCGTGGGCGCATCGTTCTGACGCGTGATCCTGACGGTGAAGAGCGTTGTGTTGCCTGTAACCTGTGTGCAGCAGTGTGCCCAGTGGGATGTATCTCACTGCAAAAAGCCGAGCATAAAGATGGTCGCTGGTATCCGGAATTTTTCCGCGTCAACTTCTCGCGTTGCATTTTCTGCGGCTTGTGTGAAGAGGCATGTCCAACGACGGCTATTCAATTGACGCCAGACTTCGAACTAGGTGAATTCAAGCGTCAAGATCTCGTGTACGAGAAAGAAGATCTGCTGATTTCCGGGCCAGGGAAATATCCTGACTATAACTTTTACCGTAAGACGGGCATGGCAATTGACGGCAAAGATAAGGGCGAAGCCGAGAATGAAGCCAAGCCTATCGACGTTAAAAGCCTGTTGCCGTAAGGAGCGATATTCATGGAGCTTACATTTTATGTCGCAGGGCTGGTTGCCATCCTCGCAACACTTAGGGTGATAACCCACACGAATCCGGTGCATGCACTGTTGTACCTGATTACGTCCTTGCTGGCATTATCCATCGTGTTTTTCTCCCTTGGCGCCTATTTTGCCGGTGCGTTGGAAATCATTGTTTATGCCGGGGCGATCATGGTGTTGTTCGTCTTCGTTGTGATGATGCTGAATCTGGGGAAATCGGTCGTTGAGCAAGAACGTGCATGGCTGCAACCCAGAGCTTGGATTGGTCCGTCTATTCTGTCCATTGTGCTGCTGATTGTATTGGTTTACGCCATCAATACACTGTCATCGGTTGGCATCAAAGGGGAAGTGGTCAGCGCCAAAGAAGTCGGTATCAGCTTGTTTGGCCCTTATGTACTGGTCGTCGAACTGGCATCCTTGCTGTTATTGGCGGGAATGGTGGTGGCTTACCATATTGGTCGTGAAAACCGACAGGGCGAAGTCATCAGCAATCGAGCGGAGGATCAACAATGATCGCGTTAAGCCACGGCCTTATTCTGGCGGCTATCCTGTTTACATTGGGCTTTACTTGCCTGATTATCCGCCGCAATTTCCTTTTCATGCTGATCGGGCTGGAAATCATGATCAATGCTGCAGCGCTGGCATTTGTGGTTGCCGGCAGTTACTGGGTCCAACCTGATGGTCAGGTAATGTATATTTTGGCCATTACGCTGGCAGCAGCCGAGGCGAGCATCGGTTTGGCACTGTTACTACAGTTGCACCGTCGCCGCCAAAATCTGAATATTGATACAGTCAGTGAGATGCGCGGATGAACTTACTCTACTTAACAATTCTGCTGCCACTGTTGGGATTTCTGCTATTGGCATTTTCCCGTGGCCGCTGGTCTGAAAATTTGTCAGCCACCATTGGAAGTGGTTCGGTTGGCCTGGCAGCATTAACTACACTTTGGATCGGCATTGATTTTGTTTCCCAAAACGGGGCAGGGGGGCTGGTTTACAGCCAGACGCTGTGGAACTGGATGGATGCAGGCAATTTAAATATTCCTGTCAATCTGGTACTGGACGGTCTGTCAATGACCATGCTGGGTGTTGTGACCGGCATCGGTTTCTTGATCCACGTTTACGCCTCATGGTACATGCGGGGCGAAGAGGGGTACTCCCGTTTCTTCGCCTACACCAACCTGTTTATCGCCAGCATGGTGGTATTGGTACTGGCAGATAACATGCTGCTGATGTACCTCGGTTGGGAAGGCGTTGGCCTGTGCAGTTACCTGTTGATCGGTTTCTACTACCAAAACCCGGCCAATGGCGCGGCGGCAATGAAAGCGTTTATCGTTACCCGTGTGGGGGACGTGTTCCTTGCCATTGGTATGTTTATCCTCTACGACCAGCTAGGCACGCTGAGTTTCCGCGAATTGGCGGTATTGGCGCCACAGCACATGGAAGCAGGTTCAACCGCGATAACTTGGGCAACCCTGATGATTCTGGGTGGTGCCGTGGGTAAATCAGCGCAGTTGCCATTGCAAACATGGCTGGCGGATGCGATGGCAGGCCCGACACCGGTTTCTGCTCTGATCCACGCCGCAACCATGGTAACGGCGGGTGTCTACCTGATTGCCCGCAGTCATGCATTGTTCCTGATGGCGCCAGACATTCTGCACCTAGTGGGAATTATCGGTGCTGTAACCTTATTGCTGGCGGGATTTGCCGCGCTGGTGCAAACCGACATCAAACGCGTGCTAGCCTATTCAACCATGAGCCAAATTGGTTACATGTTTTTGGCACTGGGTGTGCAGGCGTGGGATGCGGCCATTTTCCACCTGATGACCCATGCCTTCTTTAAGGCGCTGTTATTCCTGGCTTCCGGCTCAGTGATCCTGGCTTGCCACCATGAACAAAACATTTTCAAGATGGGCGGGTTGAGCAAGCGTATTCCGTTTGTTTATCTCTGTTTCATTGTGGGTGGTTCAGCACTTTCAGCTCTGCCGTTATTGACCGCCGGTTTCTACAGTAAAGATGAAATCTTGTGGGGCGCACTGGCAAATGGTCATATGAACCTGATGCTGGCAGGATTGGTCGGGGCATTTATGACGTCCCTGTACACCTTCCGCATGATTTTCATTGTGTTCCATGGCGAAGAAAATACCCATGCTCATCCCGTCAAGGGCATTACCCATACCTTGCCATTGTCAGTATTGCTGGTGCTGTCTACCTTCATTGGCGCTACGTTGATTAAGCTTCCGCTGTCAGGTGTTCTGCCGGAAAGCCATTCGGGGCATGATGGCAAAATGGCGCTGGAAATCATTTCTGGTGTGGTTGCCGTTGTCGGTATTTTACTGGCAGCAGCGCTGTATCTTGGTAAACGCAACGTGGTCAATGCTACTGCGAACAGTGCACCAGGTCGCTTCTTCTCGACATGGTGGTTCCATGCATGGGGATTTGATGCGCTGTATGACTGGGTATTCGTGAAACCATTCAAAGGCATTACCCGCTTGTTGCAAAGTGATCCTTTGAACTCACTGATGAACATTCCTGCCATATTGTCACGTTGGGGCAATAAAGGGCTGCGTTGGAGTGAGAACGGACAAGTCCGTTGGTACGCTACCTCTATGGGGTTGGGTGCAGTGCTGGTTTTAGCTCTGCTGCTTTTGGTTTAATTAAGGGACACATTGCGCCATGCTATTACCTTGGCTAATTCTTCTGCCCTTCATCGGAGGCCTGCTGTGCTGGCAGGCTGAGCGCTTAGGCACTCGTATGCCGCGTTGGATAGCGCTTCTCGCGATGGGGCTGACGCTGTTACTCTCTCTGTACCTGTGGATGCAGGGCGGTTATACACTGACCAACCCGCAGGGCATTCCACAGTGGCAATCGGAATTCATTTTGCCGTGGATACCTCGTTTTGGTATCAGCATTCATCTGGCACTGGATGGTCTTTCCTTGCTGATGGTCGTGCTGACGGCATTGCTGGGTTTGATGGCTATCCTCTGTTCGTGGAATGAAAACCAGCCGTACCAAGGGTTTTTCCACCTGAACTTGCTGTGGATACTCGGCGGTGTGATGGGGGTCTTCCTTGCCATCGACCTGTTCTTGTTCTTCTTCTTCTGGGAAGTGATGCTGGTTCCGATGTACTTCCTGATAGCCCTGTGGGGTCACAGAGGCTCAGAAGGTAAAACCCGTATCACGGCAGCAACGAAATTCTTCATCTATACCCAAGCCAGTGGCTTGGTCATGTTGATTGCAATTTTGGCACTGGCATTTGTTCACCACGATGCAACGGGCGTATGGTCATTCAACTATGAAGAATTGTTGAATACACCAATGTCCTATACCGTTCAGTACCTGCTGATGCTGGGCTTCTTCATTGCATTTGCGGTGAAAATGCCGGTTGTTCCTCTGCATGGCTGGTTGCCGGATGCCCATAGTCAGGCACCAACGGCGGGTTCAGTTGACCTCGCGGGGATCTTGTTGAAAACAGCGGCGTACGGCTTGCTCCGTTTCAGCTTGCCGCTCTTTCCGGAAGCCTCTGCGAATTTCGCTCCGATTGCCATGTGGTTGGGCGTGATTGGCATTTTCTATGGTGCGTGGATGGCGTTCAGCCAGACTGACATCAAGCGTCTGATTGCTTACACCAGTGTTTCCCACATGGGCTTTGTTCTTATCGCCATTTATACGGGCAGCCAGCTGGCTTACCAGGGGGCGGTGATCCAAATGATTGCACATGGCCTGTCTGCTGCGGGTCTGTTCATCCTGTGTGGTCAATTATATGAACGCCTGCATACTCGTGATATGCGCCAAATGGGTGGTTTGTGGGGAAGAATTCAACTGCTGCCCGCGATTTCCCTGTTTTTCGCGGTAGCGACATTGGGGATGCCGGGCACCGGTAACTTTGTCGGGGAATTCATGATTTTGTTCGGTAGTTTCAGTAAATTCACCCTGATTACTACTGTATCCGTATTTGGCCTGGTTTTTGCGTCGGTCTATGCACTGTACCTGATGCAGAAGGCTTACTACGGAGCACCAAAAACGGATAAACCATTGCCACAGATGGATGCCCGTGAAATCTCAATTCTGCTGCTGCTGGTCGTCTTGTTGGTGCTTTTGGGGGTTTACCCACAACCAATCCTTGATACCTCAGCCGCCGCGATGAGTAACATCCAGAATTGGTACTCAGCTTCACTTTTAACTACAGGGCTGTAATTCGCCATGACAATAACTTCTGAACAATTGATCGCACTGTTGCCACTATTGATCGTCGGATTGACGGTGGTGGTTGTGATGCTGTCCATTGCGTGGCGACGCGATCATTTCACCAATGTCACCCTGACGGTCATCGGGCTTAATCTGGCTCTTCTTTCCCTCTATTTTGTCGGGCAACAAGAGCCAATGGATGTTACTCCATTGCTCCATGTCGATCGCTTTGCCATGTTCTATACCGCCCTTGTGCTGATTGCGAGCCTTGCGACGACGACATTTGCCTATTCATGGTTGGAGAATTATCCCGACAACAAAGAAGAGTTTTATCTTCTGGTGCTGATCGCGGCAGTTGGGGGGATCTTGCTCTCTTCTGCCAATCATATGGCATCACTGTTTGTTGGGATTGAATTGCTGACACTGCCGTTATTTGGTTTGGTGGGTTACGCCTATCGCCAGAGACGTTCACTGGAAGCCAGCATCAAATACATGTTGTTATCCGCTGCGGCGTCTTCATTCCTGTTATTTGGTATTGCGCTGCTGTATGCAGAATCCGGCAGTTTGTCCTTTGTTGCATTGGGTAAAAGCCTGAGTGACAGCAAACTGTATGAACCGTTGGTCTTGGCGGGATTAGGCATGATGTTGGTGGGGTTGGGCTTCAAACTTTCCCTTGTGCCTTTCCAATTGTGGACTCCGGATGTTTATCAAGGCGCACCGGCACCAGTATCAACGTTTCTTGCGACGGCAAGTAAAGTCGGGATTTTCGCAGTGGTTATGCGTTTATTTGTTGCCGCGCCTGTCACTGATAGCGAAACGTTGCGTATTGTGCTGACTGTGATAGCCATTGCCTCCATCCTGTTTGGTAACTTGCTGGCATTGACCCAAACTAATATCAAGCGCCTGCTGGGTTATTCATCCATTTCCCATTTCGGATATTTGCTGGTGGTTTTGGTTGCCATCAAAGATCACGCACTGGCGGAAGAGACTGCGGGCATCTATTTGGTTGGCTACCTGCTTGCCAGCATCGGTGCATTTGGTGTCGTCAGCCTGATGTCCAGCCCATACAGAGGGCCGGATGCGGACTCCCTGTTCTCATACCGTGGTTTGTTCTGGCATAAACCGATTCTGTCAGCCGTCATGACTATCATGATGCTGTCTCTGGCGGGTATACCATTAACCTTCGGCTTTATCGGTAAATTCTACGTTATCGCTACGGGTGTTGAAGCTCACTTGTGGTGGCTGACTGGCGCGGTCGTGCTGGGCAGTGCCATTGGTCTTTATTACTACCTGCGTGTTATGGTGAGCCTGTACTTACCAGCACCAAAAGCGCTGAACCGCGATACGCCACATAACTGGGCATTTACCGCCGGCGGGATTGTCGTGTTGCTCACTGGCTTGTTGGTCTTGATTCTAGGCGTTTGGCCACAACCTTTGATTGAGATTGTTCAGCAGACGAAGAGTGTTTTGTAAGGCAATAAATTAACTAAACTATGTTAAAACCCCGGTCGGCAATGGCTGGGGTTTTTTATTAGAAAAAGCATGGCCATTCTCCATTTAATGGGGGGTTAAAAGAATAAACAAGAAAGTCCTGATGTAAAAAAATTATTTTTCAAAGAAAACTTTGACATACTTATTATCCTCAACACCGTCAAATTGCCATCCGTTTTTTTTAAAAAAGATCGGGCTTTTTTATTTTCAACAGCCACAATGGCTTTCCAAATATTGGATTTTTCATATTCTTTAAAATTCATCAAATAATTAAGAATTTTAGTTCCATAACCACGTTTATGAAAAATGGGGTTAACTGCAAATTCCATTACGGTATAGTAATTATATTCAGTATTTGGCAAAAAAATTCCAACTACACCAATAAGCGCATTTTCATCATAAAAGACCAATTGTGATACTTCAGGGGAATTTAAAGTATAATCTAACCATTCATTATCTATATCACCTAACACCTTGAAATACTTTCATCACTAAATCACGTATAATACTCTGAATATTCATTTTCAGTAAACTTACTTGCTTTAATTGCCATGGTATTATCTTCTTTTGCTAATTGTTTTAACGGTAATAATGCCATTGTTTAAATTTTATGCTGTTTATTTTGATGACAAATAAAAATATCATTCTTAAATGATAATGTTATCAAAATAAGATTTATTCTTTCGATAGAAAAACAAACTCATTGTAAGCCCAATACATATAGCAAGCACATGACCAGGCTTAGGATAGTGGGCATAAATTAAGTCTAATGCCATTGCTGGCAGTATGGAAAAAATAACCGCAAATTTTAAGATGCCAGATGTGTGCTCTTTGACAAAAACCAGTAACAATGCAAAGGAAGATACGCCCAAAACAGCTTGTGATGCACCTGTGCCAAGATTCCAAGGCGGACTGACAAGGTTAGTGCTATAAAGGGTTCCCAACGCGCCAGAAGTAAACCATAAGGCTAATAGAAATTTAGATCCGAGATGTTTCTCTAATAAGATTCCCAATATGGAAAATGATAATACATTGTAAACCATATGCAGTTGTTTAACGTGTATAAATTGAGAAGCAAGAAGCCGCCAATATTCAAATTAATATAATTTATCAGGTGTTAACCCTCCATATTTTTCCAAGTCTAAAATATTTATTTTCCCGATAAAACTACCTGTTAATGAATATGAAACAAATGTGGAGTAAATAATGGTCGCCAATACGATGAATATTGTTGTTATAGGCATTTTTTCATATTTCAACATTAGCTATTTCCTTGGTGATGATTACATAAATTTATAAATTACTTTAGATAAGGGGGGCAATATTATTTTTTTATCATAAATTTTATTTGATTCTATGCTACGTATAACATTATTACAATTTAAGAATTATTCATATTAAACTGAACTATCACATAGCCATTAAAAATTTCGCAAGCCTGTGCCGAGATCCCCGAGAGCGCTTTTCTGTTAGGCTTTTTTGGGCATCCTGTATTGGATAAAAGCGATTAAGGCAACACAAATCAGGGCGAGGATAAAAAGTCCCCACATTAAACCTACCGCCGTTGTTGTGCGCCCACTGGTGAAAAAACCTAACACAATGGCTGCTCCGGCCATTTTTAGCGATCCTTGTAAGGCACTGCCTGTTCCGGAGAGTTCAGGATGTCTATGCAAACTGATCCCAAGTAATAATGGAGCTGAAAGCCCGCATCCCAGTCCCACCGTGAAACTATAAATAATGATAAGAATTATTGATAATGCCTGAATGAAATAAACTGAAATAAGTGCGATGGCAGTAAAGGAAAGCAATAAGGGGAGGGAAGTTTTAAGAATCTTTTCAGGGCAGGCGTGTGACAACCATTTTTTTGTCAGCAATGAACCTACGACAATTCCGGCAGAATAGACCATAAACAAGTATCCATTCTGTGCAGAGGATAAACCAAATTGCGCCTGAAAAATGAAAGGGCTGGCTGTAAAATAGCCAATTGTCATGGCAAATAAAACAGCTGATACGACACTGTATACAACAAAGTTTGTATCAGATAACAAAATACGAAACCCCGTTATTCTTCCTCTGCCCGTCGGTTTCATCGGGGATGTTTCCGGCAAGGTCAACTTCACAAAGAGTGTGCCAGCCAGCATCATGATGGCAAGAGCGATAAAATTAAACTTCCACGGTAGATATTGTGTGATATATCCACCAATAACCGGAGCAAAAGCTGGTGAAATCTGTGAAGCCATTGAGAACACCGCCAGAGATTTAGATAGTTCGGCCTTATCACGGAAGGTATCACTGAGTATAGCTCTGCTGATAACAGGGCATCCGCCAGCACCTATACCGGTTAAAAGCCGGAATAACGATAAAGTGTGAAACGAATTCGCCATAGAAGTCAGATAATTGCCAATGGCAGCAAACAATAAGGAAAACAAAATAACGGGAACACGTCCGTACTTATCGGAAAGCGGGCCATAAAAAAGTTGGGATGCGGCAAAACCAAAGAGATAATAAACGACAAGGCTTTGTGCCTGACTATCAGTGATACCCAGTGTGGATTTTATGGCAGGTAGCGCCGGATTATAGAGGTCGATGGAAAACAGCCCCAATACCAGAATAACGCATGAATTAATGATGATTGATTTTGATTTCATGCAATTCACTCCTTAACGGGCTTTTTCATGCATAATTTCGACAACCCGCCTCTGCAATTATACTCCTTTGCCTTGTAAATATTGTTTGAACATATGTGGCAATAATATCTGCTTGTGGCATGATTGATAATTCGTCTATTTCTGTTTAGTAAGTAAAATAAATTAGTGAGTACTATAAAAATCGAGTATGAGGTAAATTTATGTTACTGATCCAAGATGAGTATTGTGTGAGATAACCACAACAACCAATTGACAGGTAAGCATCTTATGAAAGCATTTCAAAATAATGAAGTTCACGCGATATTTAATCATTATCCTGAACAACATCAAAAGTCATTATTGGCGATAAGAGAGCTGATATTCGATGTGGCATCAAAAACAGAAGGGGTCGGCTTAATTACTGAAACTTTAAAATGGGGGCAACCCAGCTACCTTACTCTTGAAACTCGATCGGGAACAACAATCCGGTTGGATCGTTTCGACAATTCGCATGTAGCTCTCTTTTTTCATTGCCAAACCACATTGGTTGATACGTTCAGAACGCTTTTTCCGGAACTGACTTATTCAAAAAATCGGGCAATAGTACTAGATCCAGAAGTTGATTTACCTGTAGATGAATTGAAAATGTGCATTGAAATGTCATTGACCTATAAGTTGAAGAAGAGATAAGGGCTTCGCTTCTTCCACAGCCACTCAATATACCCCTCTCTAAGTACAGTTGCTGTCATTTTTATGTTAAGGTGCCTTGATACAGCCTGAGTGAATTATAATCACAATGGGGCTGTTAGGCGTATAACTATTTGTTTAGGTTATATTTATTTTATTGGCATCTCTGCAAAAATTGCTTATTGGAGTAAACAGGAGATAGTGTCGAACACTAATTTTGAAGGATAATTATGAGTCAAGATAATACTGGTCAGGTAAAGACTAAAACTTCCATTAACCCACCAGTTTTTTTCTTCTCGGCGTTTTTAGTCATTGCACTGGTGACATTCGCTGGTTTGAAACCCGAACTTGCCGATCGATGGTTTAAGGCTTTGCAGCAGGACATTTTTCTTAATGCCAGTTGGTTTTATATTCTTTCTGTCGCTTTGATTTTACTTTCGGTTACCTATCTGGGCTTGTCTAGATACGGCAATATAAAACTGGGCCCCGACCATGCTGAACCAGATTTCAGTTATTTTTCCTGGTTTGCCATGCTCTTTTCTGCGGGTATGGGGATTGGGCTTATGTTTTTTGGCGTGGCTGAACCAGTCATGCATTACCTCTCTCCTCCGGTGGGAACACCCGAAAGTATCGAAGCCGCAAAACAAGCGATGAAACTGACTTTCTTCCATTGGGGGCTTCATGCTTGGGCAATTTATGCCATTGTAGCGCTGATTCTGGCATTTTTTAGTTATCGACACGGCTTGCCTTTAACACTGCGCTCAGCGCTGTATCCGATTATTGGCGATAAAATTTATGGGCCGATTGGTCATGCCGTGGATATTTTTGCTGTCATTGGCACAGTATTTGGTGTCGCTACCTCGTTGGGCTATGGTGTTCTTCAGGTCAATGCGGGGCTTAACCACCTGTTTGATTTACCCATCAATGGAACCGTGCAGGTTGTATTGATTGTTATTATTACCGCATTAGCGACTCTCTCTGTTGTTTCCGGTCTGGATAAAGGCATTCGCATTCTGTCCGAATTGAATTTGGGCTTGGCAGTTTTATTGTTGGTTTTGGTCGTGGCATTGGGGCCGACTGTATTGTTGTTGAAATCCTTTGTGGAGAACACCGGCGGTTACTTGTCGGAAATTGTCAGCAAAACCTTTAACTTGTATGCCTATGAACCCAAATCCAGTAACTGGTTGGGGGGATGGACGCTGTTGTACTGGGGATGGTGGTTATCGTGGTCCCCATTCGTTGGCATGTTTATCGCACGGGTTTCCCGTGGCCGGACTATCAGGGAATTTGTTACAGGTGTCCTGTTCGTTCCCAGCGGTTTTACCCTGATGTGGATGACTGCTTTTGGCAACAGCGCGATTGATCTGATTTCCAATAAAGGAGCAAAAGGATTAGCCCAAGTCGTACAATCAGATGTCTCTCTGGCGCTGTTTAACTTTTTGGAGTATTTCCCGTTCCCTACCGTGCTTTCATTTATTGCGATGGCAATGGTTGTAATGTTCTTTGTAACTTCAGCGGATTCCGGTGCTATGGTCGTGGATACGCTGGCATCCGGCGGTGCGAAACATACACCTGTCTGGCAGCGGATCTTCTGGGCCGGGTTGATGGGCGTTGTCGCCATTGCACTGCTAATGGCGGGTGGCCTGTCTGCCTTGCAAACAGTCACGATTGCCAGTGCATTGCCGTTCTCAGTCATCTTGCTGATTTCGATTTATGGCTTGCTTAAAGCATTGCGGGTTGATGCATACAAAAAAGATAGCCAGCAAATGACCACGATAGCACCTCCCGCCAGTCGTAACCCGATCCCGTGGCAGCGAAGATTAAGAAATATCGTCTACTATCCTAAACGCTCGCAGGTGAAACGCTTTATGAGCGAAATCATCCAGCAAGCAATGGGGCTGGTTGCGGAAGAGCTGGAGAAGCAAAATAAAAGCGTTGTGATTAATGATGAAATGGATGATCGCATCCATTTTGAAGTCGACTTTGGCGATAATCTCAACTTTGTATATGAAGTTCGTTTGAGAAGTTACATTCAACCCGCCTTCGCCATTGCGGGTCTGGAGAGTGATGAAAAAAGCGAGGAACAAAAATATTATCGTGCGGAAGTTTATCTTAAAGAAGGTGGGCAAGATTACGATCTAATGGGATGGACGCAGGAGCAGATCATCCATGATATTTTGGATCAATATGAAAAGCACATTCACTTTTTGCATTTGGTTCGTTAGTCAATTGTTCGCTAGTAAATTGCCTGTCAATAAAGGGGTTGTTACTGCATGGGATGTTAAACAATACCCATAAACAGCAATCCATAAGCAACAACCCATCAGCAATGGGTACATTAAAACGGAAAAAATCCCCAGACTCGCTCTCTGGGGATTTTTTTACCGTATCGCTTATCCCGTAAGGTGTCATTTATCCCATATAGTGTGACTTATCCCAAATTATTGTGTTTTTAATCTTTTTCCGTCGGTGGGTTTTGCTTGTAGTGACTATTCTTTTATTCACTGTCCTATTTCTCTTTTATTCACTGTCCTATTTCTCTTTTATTCATGGCTTTATTTCATCGGAGGAATTTCATGCTAAAAACTTTACTGACTTATGACGTTATCCAATGGGTTCCCCAAGCGAAAGATTGGCGTGAAGCTATAGCAATAGCATGTCAGCCTCTGATTGATAATGGTGCAATTGAACCGCGCTATGTTGAGGCGATTAATGATTCCCATGAAGAAATAGGCCCTTATTACGTGATAGGCCCAGGAATAGCGATACCTCATGCCAGACCAGAGCAGGGTGTCAATCGTCTTGCGTTGAGCTTAACGGTATTTCATCAGGGAGTAACCTTTGGCTCGGAAGGCAATGATCCGGTCAAATTGTTAATTGTATTCGCGACGACAAGCAATGATAGCCATATTGAAGTCATTGCTGAGTTGGCGAGGCTCTTTGATGAGCAAAAGGAAATAGATCAATTAATGCATTCTGCCAGTAAAGATGAGATTTTTTCTATCGTACAAGGCTATTAACCCTTATTTCATTAAAACAGGAAGACGTTATGAAAATTACGGTCGTTTGCGGCAATGGCTTGGGTACAAGTTTGATCATGGAAATGAGTATTAAAAATATTCTGAAAGAGTTAGGTGTGGAGGCTGATGTTGATCATATTGATTTGGGATCTGCCAAAGGCACCACGAGCGATATTTTTGTTGGAACAAAAGATATTGTTGAGCAACTGATAAAACAGGATGTAAATGGGAAAATCATTGCATTGGAAAATATGTTGGATAAAACAGCAATGAAAGCTCGCTTGTCTGCGGCATTGATTGAAGTGGGTGACTTGTAGTTAATGACCTATGGTAAATAAATTGTAATTGGAGATAGGCATGGGTTTCTTTCGCTTCCTGATCAATGACGTATTGTCAGAGCCGGCTATTCTGGTTGGGTTAATTGCCTTGCTTGGATTAATTTTACAGAAAAAATCTATAACGGAATGTATCACCGGAACAGTCAAAACCATTCTGGGATTTATTATTTTAGGCGCGGGGGCGGGGTTAATCATTAATTCATTGGGCGAGTTCTCCGCTATTTTCCAGCATGCCTTTGGCATTAAGGGCATAGTCCCAAATAATGAAGCGATTGTTTCCATCGCGCAGAAAAGCTTTGGCAAGGAAATGGCGCTTATCATGTTTTTCGCGATGATTATTAATATACTCATTGCTCGCTTCACACCGTGGAAGTTTATTTTCCTGACCGGGCACCATACGTTATTTATGTCGATGCTGGTGGCGGTCATTCTCTCAGTGGCAGGAATGAGTGGTTTTGTTCTCGTTGCCATTGGGGCGTTTGTGGTTGGGGTTTCGATGGTATTTTTCCCTGCCATCGCCCATCCCTACATGAAAAAAATCACGGGTTCTGATGATGTCGCATTAGGGCACTTTTCAACCCTTTCTTATGTGCTGTCGGGCTTTATTGGCGATAAATTTGGGAATAAATCACATTCCACGGAAGAGGTGAATGTACCGAAAAGTTTATTGTTCCTACGGGATACACCTGTTGCCATTTCTTTTACCATGGCAATTATTTTTGTCATCACTTGCCTGTTTGCAGGTAACGACGTTGTGCTGCAAATCAGTGGTGGAAAAAATATCGTTATGTTCTCCCTGATGCAATCCATTACTTTTGCGGCAGGTGTTTATATTATTCTGCAAGGGATCAGAATGGTTATTGCCGAAATTGTGCCTGCGTTTAAGGGGATATCTGACAAGTTAGTCCCGAATGCCAAACCTGCACTGGATTGCCCGGTTGTATTTCCTTATGCGCCCAACGCGGTTCTCATTGGTTTTTTGAGTAGTTTTGCCGCTGGCATTATCGGTATGTTTATTCTCTACTTGCTGAATATGGCGGTCATTATTCCCGGTGTAGTTCCCCACTTTTTTGTTGGTGCCACTGCGGGAGTTTTTGGCAATGCAATGGGAGGAAAAAGAGGTGCAATATTGGGGGCTTTTGCTCAAGGCATGTTGATCACTTTTGTGCCTGCATTGTTATTACCTGTTTTGGGAAATATAGGTATAGCCAATACCACATTCAGCGATGCTGATTTTGGCGTAGTAGGAATTTTATTGGGGATCTTGGTGCGTTAAAGGGGGGAAATCAATTCCGTTTTCAATCGTGATGTCTTCTATTTATTCGATGAGCCCAAATAGTCGGAATATTGTTCTGTATTCTTTTCATTAAAAGTCATGGCATTGGTTGATGCTTTTAATACAAAACATGTACAATAAATGCACTGAAAGTGGGATTTGTCATTCTCTTGCCGCTTTGATGCAATTTAAAATTCATCGGGCATCGAAGTTGAATGAAAAATTGAATGGGAACGAAAACGCTTGTACCACTGTAAATTAAATTGGCTTTAAAAAGAGAGGAATCAAATGGCAAAAGGAAATTTTCTGACAGTTGGCGATAAAACCACATGTGGCGGTGCAATTCTAACAGGAACCGACAATATTAAATTTTACGGAAAACAAGCGGCAATTGAAGGTTCTAGTGTGACTTGTGGTAAACATTCAGGAAATTATGCCATTGTAGGGGGTGTCGGCTCTTTCTTAGATAAAGGAACAAAGTTAGCCGGTACTTTGGATAGCCATACTACATGCCCTTGTAATTCTGCTCTTATCCATTCAATTCCTGATTCTTATCAAAAATAGACCGATTTTATTATGAGATAAGAACTTGCTTTAACGTCAGGTAAGCTGGTTTTTGTGGCGGATTAAATGGATTTTCTGACTTGTAACTGGATTTTTTTCGCTCGATTCCAGCCCTTGATGTAACAAGGGCTGTTCCATTCAGTTTATCGCCTTCATATTAAAGTTAAGGGCGGACTTTTCATTATTCTGAGCTCTCATTCATAGCCTGACGAATGAGCAATTTTGCTGCCCAGCTTGTTAAATCGGCGATTTCATCGTTTTCTAAGCCAAAAGTATCTTTTAAAACAACCATAGCTTCGGTGCCATATAAAACAGAGATAAGCATAATAATCTTATGTATTGTTTCATCTTTAAGCTGCCCTTTTAAGGGTGACAAAGCAGTGGAGATTGTCTCTCTGCGGTTGCTTTTCTTGGAAAATACAGGTTTTTTGTTGTTTCCCTCTCCAGATGGAGATTCTTGCCAACGTAACTGAGATATACGAAGGGCATCTCTCATCAATGCTTCATTGGCATCGATTTCGCCGTAACCCCATGTCAATAATCTTTCAATGTTTTCCTCAGCATTATTTCCCATGGGCGGAATGACGAATGAGCCAATTACTTGTTTTACAAGGTATTCTATGAATTCACTATGAATGGGAAAATATTTTCTCAACGTTATTTTTGCATATTCAGCTTCACTGGCAATCTCTTCGGGAGAGGGAAATCTTTTCTCTCGATACAACTTCAAAGCCGAGTTTGTCATACGTTCTAAAGTACGGCGTCGAACGGGTGACAGGTTTTTCTCATCATATTGGGTCATTCAAATACCTTAAATTTTTTAACTAGATATCATTTGCGATAAAAAATATCTTCAATGATAAAAAATATCTTGCATGAAGTAAAATATTAGCATAGCTTCATGTTTGGTTTTTGAATGGTCAGGCCACATGGAGTTTGCGATATGACACAATTTGTGTTCGTCATCGGGACGGCAGACACAAAACTGGATGAGTTAATCTGGTTGAAATCTTGTTTACGCCTTGCAGAAGTTGATTCAATTATCATAGATGTATCTACATCAACTCCACCGGACGATAAACAGAATGAAAAAATAGATATTAGTCCACTGCAAGTGGCTGAATATCATCCTGTTGGAGCGGATGCTGTTTTTTGCGGAGTGCGGGGTAACGCGATAAGCGAGATGTCTATCGCACTTACTAATTTTTTGAATAGTTCAATTGATGATATTGCGGGAGTGATTGGCATAGGAGGTTCCGGTGGTACTGCATTGATAACCCCGGCTATGCAAAATCTCCCGATTGGTTTACCTAAAATGATGGTATCAACTATGGCATCAGGAAATGTCGCAGCCTACGTTGGGGCCAGTGATATCACGATGCTTTATACGGTAACCGATCTTAACGGACTAAACAGTGTTTCTCGGCCAATACTGACAAATGCAGCAAACATGATTGCTGGGGCAATCAATTATTCTATTCCGTTGACCAGCACCAATAGACCCGCTCTGGGGTTGACGATGTTTGGTGTAACCACTCCGTGTATTAATCAGCTTGCAGCTGAATTAAACACCCAGCACGATTGTCTGGCTTTCCATGCCACTGGCAATGGTGGAACAAGTATGGAGAAATTGGTTAAGGACGGTGAGCTGTCGTGTGTTTTGGATATCACATTAACCGAAATTGCCGATATGTTATTTGGCGGTGTCTTGGGGTGTCCCGACGCGCGTTTAGATATCATTGCAGAAAAAGGTATTCCGTGGATCGGCAGTACCGGTGCTTTGGACATGGTTAACTTCGGTTCAAAGGACACAATCCCAGAACGCTACAGCGATAGACTGTTTGTTGAGCATAATTCTCAGGTAACTTTAATGAGAACCACACCTGAAGAAAACTATCAGCTTGGTGTCTGGATCGGAAATAAACTTAATAAATGTAATGGGCCGGTTCGGTTCATTATTCCTGAAGGTGGCTTCTCGGCGCTCGATTGCCCTGAACAGCCTTTTTATTTACCTGCATCAACGCAGGCATTTTGTGATGGATTGGAAAAAACAATAAAGCAAACTGGATTGCGAAAAGTTATAAAAACACCTTTTCATATAAACTCACCACAATTTTGTTCTCTTGTAATTCAGCACTTCAGAGAAATTATGCAACACCAGGGAATTCCTTATGAAGAAGTATCATCATCTGATTAAAACAATAAAACAAAAGGTCGAACGTAACGAACCTATTATTGGAGCCGGTGCTGGCACTGGACTCTCGGCTCGTTGCGAAGAGGCTGGAGGGGCAGATCTCATTGTCATATATAATTCTGGACGTTTCAGAATGGCGGGCAGGGGATCATTGGCCGGGTTAATGCCATACGGCAATGCGAACGATATTGTTAAAGATATGGGTAATGAAGTACTGCCAGTTGTTAAAGAAACACCCGTGTTGGCTGGTGTTTGTGGTACTGATCCATTCTGCAATATACCCCGTTTCTTGGATGAGCTGAAAGCTCAAGGTTTTGCCGGTATCCAGAACTTTCCAACTGTGGGACTAATTGATGGAAAATTCAGACAAAACCTAGAAGAAACAGGCATGGGTTATGCTCAGGAAGTGGAGTTGATCCGCTTGGCACATGAGAAGGAGATGCTGACTACTCCTTATGTTTTCAGTGTAGAAGATGCTGAAGCGATGACACAAGCAGGTGCTGATATTATCGTTGTTCATCTTGGCTTGACTACTGGCGGCGATATTGGCGCCAATACCTCGCATGATTTGGCGTCTTGTATACCAATCATTAATGCTTGTGCTTCGGCGGCTAAGGCTATCCGTGATGACATAATTGTTTTGTGTCATGGGGGGCCAATTTCGGAACCGAAAGATGCCGCCTATATTTTGGCTCACTGTCCCGATTGTCACGGGTTCTATGGCGCCAGTTCGATGGAACGTCTGCCAACAGAGAGAGCTATTAAACAGACTATCCAGAAATTTAAAGCAATAAATCGGGGTCAATAAAAATTGTATGTGATGTGATAATCTTGCAAGGACGCATTTATCACATCTATTTCTCATTACGTCTATTTCTAATGACATCTATTTCTCGTTACAGCCATTTTTTTACAAATTCATCCAATGGCAATGGGTGATCAAAGTAATATCCTTGCAGGTAATTGACAGAATAGTGCTTTAACTGATTAGCCTGTTTTTGGCTTTCAATGCCTTCTGCCACAATATCCAGATTGAGCCGCAGGGCAAGATCAATGATATTTTCGACAATGTGCTTTGAAGTCAAATCGGTATTCATTTTGCTAACAAAATTATGTCCGATCTTTACCACATTGACGTTAAATTTTTGTAAATAATTATAGTTGGAATAACCTGAACCGAAATCATCCAGAGCAATCAAGACACCTAATTCATCCAATTTGTTGAATAAATTAATGGTATGTTCATTTGGTTCCAGTAATTCCCGTTCAGTGATTTCCAGAATCAGCTTCACTGTATCTTCTGGAAATGATTTCAGGAAACGTTGGCAATCATCCACCAAATGGACGTCTTTATAATGCCTCGCACTGATATTGAAATTAAAATTGAAATGCTTGGGTAATCGATGGGCTATCGGTGCAAAGTAATCTTGCACTTGAGTTATCAGATTATGGGTTAAAGGAATAATGAGATCTGATTTTTCGATCTGCGCGATAAATTTATTGGGTGCCAATAATCCGCGTATGGGATTCTGCCAGCGAACAAGGATCTCGCATCCAGTTATTTGATTGTTTTCACTGCAAATGATTGGCTGTATGTAAGGGATGAATTGCTGATTTTCAATTGCTTTTCTCAAACGGAATTCAGGCAGGATAGTGGATTTTGTGTACTTATACAGAAATATTGTAGATAAAAGAGTAAACACAGAAAGTAAAATAAAGATACTCTCCGATTCCACATTTGGTTGGATATTACCCCGATTATTGGAAAATAATCTCCAGAATATAAAACCTATGCTGATAGTGATGGTAATGAATAACATCACGAATATCCGATATAGAGATCGGGATGATTTCAGATCCAGCCCCATCATTTCTCCTTTTTGATAAAGCTCATAATTCAACAGTAGACTTGTTATTCAAATACGCAAACTTTCATTAACCCATCGGTTACAAAACTTCATACAGCTACAAATAATCAGGTTTTCTTCTTTGGGAAACAGTATCAGAGTTTCGGCTATGTTACAGGAAGAAATAAGGGACAGGAAACAGCTAGATGTTCATAGGGCAAACTCTGAATAAAAACACGGTGATTGGCGGGGAGTTCTAAAATAAGCAGTATATCCTCGCCTTCCTTGGCAAAGATGAGCAATGATTGCGGGATTTTTTCACTGTATTGTCATTACTTATGGCTTATGGCGCAGTAATGACAATGGCAACCCGGCGGTTCTCTGCCCGGCCTTTTGAACTGCGGTTATCAGCAATTGGCTGGCTTGGCCCCAATCCTCGGGTGCTCAGGTTATTGCGTTGCATTCCACCCCGAGTCAAGGCATCTGCAACGGTATTGGCACGCTTAAGGGAGAGTTGATCGTTGTAACTCACTTCACCATAGTTATCAGTATGACCATCCAGGCGGGCGTGGTTAATGCCGACTTTGGTTAAAACATTTGCCAGCTCTTTTAATTTCGCTTCGCCGCTTGGATGCAGGTGGGATTGATTATTACCAAACAGTACCTTTTCTGACATGCCAAATAACCAGCCTTCATCAGTTTGCTGGAATCCTTGTTGTTTGAGCGCAGCGATTTGTGCTGCTGTCAGGGCGCCTTTATTTTGGCAGGCACTGAGAAAAAGAGTGCTGATGAGTGCGAACACAATAATAAAAAAACGATTTTTGCTCATAATGAATTCCTTGATAGGTAATTTAGTTTTGTTGTATTTGCGGAATGCCAGCCGCCACCCCGTTGTTTAATGTGATACATGGCAGCGTCGGCTTCGGACAATAGTTGTTCGGCGGTCAAGTCACCATTGGATAAGGCGATGCCAATGCTCAGGGTGATACGCAGGTGTTGCCCGTTGGGAAGAAGGATGGGGATATCCATGGCATGAATGATATTTTTAGCGACGCGCTCTGCATCTTCCAGATTGGCCGAAGGTAATAAGATGGCGAATTCATCTCCTCCGAGCCGGGCAACTGTGTCTGTTTTCCTGACTCTTCTTTTTAAAGTGGCAGCGATAGTGACCAGAACATGATCTCCGGCGGCATGCCCATAAACGTCATTTACATATTTCAGTCTGTTACCATCAATGAACAATATCGCTGCGCTTTCACGCATAAATTTGTCGTTCATCACGGTAGAAAGGACTCGCTCAAAGGTCGCCCGGTTGGGTAATCCGGTCAGCGAATCATGTTGTGCCTGCCAGGTTAGAACCGCTTTTTCCGTTTGCAGGTGATGTTGCCACTCTTCCAGTTCTTCAAGTAAATGGTTGAAGACTTGGCTCAGTTCATGTAATTCAGCAATATGGGCAGAAGGAACGCGCCGTGAAAATGCACGACGTTGCCGGACGTCATGGGCAACTATAGTAATATTCTGCAACGCTCTGACAATTCCGTCGTGCATACGCAGGGAGAGATAAAGTGAAATTACGGCACTGAACAACAGGCAGATAAATAACACAAATAAAGCCTGATAAATAAATTGGATAATGTGATCACTATTACCGATTAACCAAACGGAGCCTACTTTTTGTTGGTGGTGATAAATGGGTTGGACGAAGGGCTCAGGAAAAAGCCAGTATTCGACTAATCTTTTAAAATTTCCGGTGCGAGTTTCTTGATCCACTTGCCAGCTTGCCAACAGTTGTTGTTTTGCATCAAAAATCTTGGCTTCTGTAAAACCATCATGAACTGCAATCATTTCCAATACTTCTTTGGCTGCGGTCTTGTCCTGAAAAACGACAGCAGCCTGTGCCGTATGGGCTATCGTCTCTGCTATCAGTTTCAGGTTATTTTCCGCGTACTTTTGCATGGCAAGCAATGCCAATGAAGATAAAAATAAACCCACAACAGAAAGTATGGCGAATGTGATAATCAGATGTATCCGGTGAAAAGCCTGACGCAGGGTAGGGCGTGATGGCATCAGTGAATAACGCTTTTTCATAAGATTATTCCACCTTGCGTGCCAATTGAAGGACATTCGGATTCACGCGTACACCACTGCGTGTCAGAATATCGAGATTTAGGCTGAATGTTGCTTGGGTACTGTCGATGTTTAAGCAGAATGCACTGCCAATTTCACATTGAGAATTATTTTCCGCAATTGTCAGCAGGGGTTTACTGTTTTTTTTGCTAATAACCAGATGTTGGCGTGACGGATCAATCTGGCCATAGTAAATAACATCACATTTTTCTATTAATTGCTCTACGTTGAAATTCAAAGTTTCTATTTGTAATTCTGTATCATCAGAAATCATATTTAGATTGGCTAAGGCACTAATGTAATTGGACGGAGGTACCAGGCATAAACGCAGGACTGTATGTGTAGCTGGCCAATGTGTATAACTGATGATGCCAGAAACCACTCGTGCGACGTTTTCATTGAGTTTTATTTTTTCACTGGTATCAGTCATAGCCATGACTGTTGAATTACTTATCACGACGGTTAAATATGAGGCAGTCAATAACCGCAGAAATAATCTGAAAATACACTGGGTATTAATAATACATTTGAAAATTGTACGCTCACAAAGATGATGAATCCGTTCAATCACTTGCATAACGTTTTCCGGTAATTGCCTTTCATATGGTGTAAATAATAATGTTCAGGTTACGAATAAGAGTATGTTCTCAGTAAGAACCTATCTCATCATGGTATTAATGATACCGTCTGAGATAGGTTGTAAAATCCATTGATAACCAAAGAGTATTATTTGAGATTGGTGTTTCAGTATAATTTACTTCCTAAATTAATAGGCTGCTAACTCTGTATCGATGAGTTTTTATTGATTTCCATTATATGTCCATGATTGTCATAAGTGATACTGGAAACTTTGCTTTTCCGTAAGGCATCTAATAATTCTTGTTCCAAGAAAAAACTTTTTGCCACTTCTGCATGAGTAAGAAAGGGGCGATGACTGCGTCGTTCTATTTTGAAACGATATTGGTTGTACCTTGCCCAGCCGATTAACAGGAGTGCATTGAATATTGCAATGGCGATATAAAGGGTTATTGACCCCCACTCTGAAGTGAATGTCAGAATAAAAGGCTTGGGGCCATTGTGGGAGGCGTAAAATAAGCCCAGTACGAATAAATAGATAAATCCTGCCCAAGCGAGAATTGTCAGTAAAATATCGATCAAGCGAGGTGATAGTTTTTGTTCGGTAAAAATCAAGGGATCTTTCATGATTCGATTCTCTCTATTCCTCGATCAGGGCTTTCCCAGCGTGCTCGTTTTCTGCGTACTTTGAGCATGACTTTGGGAAAAGAGATCAGTGTCGTAAACAGATTCAGCATCCAATACACCATTGGATACCAAATTACCCAGAACAGCGATGAAGCAACGTGTTTTTCATAGCGCCGTTCAATGATTAAACTAATGGCAAATTGAAGCAGGCAAGTGGCTGCCAGTATTAACCCGGTATAACCGGGTGGAAACAACGTATAAACCCGAATGTTTTCTGGTAATGCGACTACCAAGCCAAGGAAAAACAGAATAATGGAAAGGGCAAAGGTGAATGACCAAATAACCGAACAACAAAATTCGGCAAATAATACCCACATCCGGCGATATTCCCATGACCACAATTTGCGTAGATTTTTCAGGAACACTTCCGCACCGCCCTGTGCCCAGCGCAATCGCTGCTTCCACAATCCCCGCAGAGTTTCAGGCATCAATATCCAGCATATGGCACGGGGTTCGAAGAAAATAGCCCAATGATGTAGCTGAAGTTTCCAACTCACATCAATATCTTCGGTGATCATGTCGTTGCTCCAATAGCCGACGTCTGCCAGCGCCCTGCGGTTAAAGGCGGCGACAACCCCAGAAACGGTAAAGACTTGACCATAAACCCGTTGAGTTCGTTTGATCAGGCCAATGATGGAAGAAAATTCACCGACCTGAACCCGGCCGACTAAGGTTGAACGTGTCCGAACCCGAGGATTGCCGGTTACCGCGCCCACACGGGGATGATCAATCATGGGTTTGACTAACCAAGCGGCAGCATCGCGATCGAGCAACGCATCTCCGTCAATGCAAACCAGATAATCACTATTGGCGGCGGCAGCCCCGGCTTGAAGTGCGGTGGCTTTCCCCTGATTCTGCTTTAAGTGAATGACTCTTAAGGCCTGATACTGTTTTGCTATGGCATTGAGTTCATCTGCGGTGCTATCGCTTGAGCCATCATTGATAGCAATGACTTCAATGTTGGGATAACGCTGGTTTAGTGCCGCCAGCAATGTTTCACGAACATTTGGCCCTTCGTTATAACAAGGAATTAAGATTGAAATGAGAGGATTGCCTTCAAGGTGAGGCGCTTGTTCATCAATAATTTTCCAGTGCCTCTCCCGATAGAACCAAAAATAGATGCCGCCTGAAATCCAAATGGCAGACATAAACAGAGGCCAGAAAAAAACAAAGTGCAACATAACTTCGCCGGTAAAAGTCACCGCGATGCCAAGAGGGATGCTCAATACGAGGCTGAGCGCGAGAAATGCAAGGATACGGTCAATCATTGAGTGGATACCATTCTGGAGAAAGAACTGGGCGAATCTCGTTCATTTCTGGTTGATCGTTGAGAAAATCATCAGGGTAATAACCAAAACTCTGCGCACCATTGAGCTGCAATTGACGCATCCATTCTGCTATCTGCCGTCCGGGGATTGCTCTTTTATTTATTGGCTTGCGCCAATCCACGGATTGAAGCTCAAAAACAGTTTTTTCCAGCGCCTGTGGGCGTTGTGCGATGATTTTTACTAAGCGGGACAACCACTGATTGCTTTTTGACAGGGGAACATTTTCCATTAGTGGCATAGCCATTGGAGCAACCCAATCATAATGGGCAAGAAAATCATCCAGATTTTGCGCAAACCACTCCTCACTGTCAGGTTCGAGAATTGGCATGGCAAAGATATTGCGTGCGGTTTTGAGTTGATAGCCCCGTATAGATTTAAGTTCACGGGTTAGTTCATGGGTGAAATCAACCAGATACTGGCTTTTTAAACGGGTCCAACGGGCGAATTGTTCAGGATCCTGACGAATGTCGGCAATGGATTTGGACAGCCCCGCAGCTTGGTAGACCTTGATGGCATCAGGACCGGCGTCTTCAAAATCCGACATGACCGCATCATCGTGATACAAAATTCCCTGAAAAATAGCATGGGCCGCTAAATCCTGATAAATCTCTTTGATTCGCTGGCGGTTCTCAGGGCTATAGGGAGATAAACGGCGATATTGCGTAGGGTTCACAAACAGCTTATTGCTATTTTCATTGTAGCTCATGATACGTGGCAATGAGGGATCCAGTTCAAATGCCAGAACCGGCATCCATGCGTAAACATCAATGTTCAGTCGGCTGTGGAGCTGCCAAGAAACACGATTGAACAGATCTGCCCGCATCGGTAGCCAGCGATTGGGAAAATAGAGTTGGTGCACATTGCCATCTCCTTTGGGATCGGCAAACGCTTGCAGAAAAACAGTATTGACGCGGAGATCAGCGATGCGCTGGACAAGTTCGTCGAGATTGCTGGCCTGTTGAATCGGATCCGAATCATAAACATAGTCCAGATCAATATGGGCAATCCGCATAATGCGTTTGTTTTGCACCTGAATGATCTGTTCCGCAAATTCTTTTAGAGAAGGATTATTGGTAAGCAAAATGCGTGGAACATTATCGAGGTTATTGACATCTGCCAGCCCATTATCCAAGGTCAAAGACATCTTGTAGCCGTGGCGCTTGGCTATTTCCAGTGTTACGCCACTGTCCATGCCATAAGGCCAGACCCAAACCCGTGGCTGCTTGCCGGTTGCAGCAACAATTTTTTGGGTGATGGTGGAAATATCTTTTTCCATCCGTTGGCGAAAGGCCTGTTCATTTTCATATTTACCCGTCTTGGGGTCATAAATGCGAATGGCGGCGGCAGGCTCTGTATTGCCTTGTGGATTACCAATAGCGCCATAATGATGTTGATAAGTATGGGCGCCAATTTCCACCAAACCAGAGCGAGACATCTCGGCTATTTGTTCCCATGTAGTAAAGCGTTCCCGTGGCACCATCAGACCACCAAAGTTCACTGGCTTGTCAAAGGGAGCATCAACCCAGATCCCGACCGGTGCCAGAATGGCAGGCCAGTTATAGGCTTTGAGCAAAGGAAAAACACGATGATAAAAACTGCTGTAGCCGTCGTCGAAAGTCAGCAACACAGCCTTGGGCGGAAGGGGGACGCCACCTTGATTGGCCGCAAGGATCTGATCGACCGTGATGGGCTGGTATCCATTCTCCCGCAACCAGGCAAATTGATCATTCAAGGCGCTGGTGCGGACTGACATAAAACGTTGGTCTGCACCATCATCTTCGACATCATGATAAGCCAGAACCATGTAACCATTTTTTGGCCAGGCGCGCTCATTCATGGGAAGCGGACGCTGTGCTGGTGGAATGAAATCTGGTTTTTCTGCGTATGCCACCGTATGAAATTGGGAAAGAATGAGGCTAATCAGCAATGCTGATATCATTAACCAGTGGCGAAAAACATTGTGTGTCATAAAAAATCCTTTAGAACCGATAGATTAAATCAAAAGCAGCTTGCAGATTGCGCTCGCGTTTACCGTCATAAGGACGCTTGTCTAGTGTAATTTTCACCCCGGCATCAATGACATCATTCCACTTAATGCGTTGGCCGTATCCCACCATTGTGATTAATCCATTGCTATAGTCCTGCTGCCAATATTGCCCGATGCCTGCTTCAAGTTGTTGGCTCCAGACCGTTTGGTAATGGCGGTATATGATGTGATCTGCTGCCAATTTAGGCAGAAATGTGTAATCACTTCTGGGATTGAAATAAGGTGTATTGTTTTGGGTGTCGCTGAGACGGTTCTGGTATTTGCCACGAAGATTATTGTGGGATGCGCTCAGTTCCAAAGCTGCATCAAGTTTTAAATACGGTGTGGTATACAAACGTTGAATGCCGTCGATGCCATATTCAAATCGATTATTGCCGTCTGAGAAAAACAAAGGTGCGAACCGTACAGTCCATTGGCTGCGTTCACTCTGTTTCCAGCGCGTATAAATTTGCCCGCCGTTGGCGTGGATATTGCTGTTCAGGGCGCGCAATGGTGTACTACGGGAAAGACGTTCAACTGAGCCTCCCAGCCGCCACTGATCATTGAAATCATGCCATCCGGCGATACGTAGTCCTGTATTCTTACCATGCCGATAGTCACGGACGGAGATTTCACTTTCCAACCAAAAACCCCGTGAGCGCCATTCAATACCGCCACGCAGATCACGGTTCAGGCCTTGGCCTTCTGAAAATTGCCCGCGATTGTAAATACCACCGGCAAATAGGCGCCAATTATCATTAATCGGCGGGCTGTAGAGCACCACATCAATATCTGAATTATGTTTACCACTGTTAGGGCTTTCGGAGTCAATGCCCTGATTGATGTTGACGCGAAGTTCTGACATGTGATGCACATTGCGTAGCCGATCAAAGCGTCTGGCAAGCATGTTTTCTGGTGTACGGGCAATCACATCATCGGCCAGTAAATCCATTTGCTCCCACTCTTGCAGAGCCAAGGCGGTAAAACCCTGCTGGATTTCCAGAAAAATATTGCGAGGCTCAATTCCTTCAATTTGTTTCAGCTCACTTTCTGCCCGACGCGGCCAACCGCGATCCAGCCAAACAGCAGCCAGATCCATGCGTAATTTCTGGTTGCCGGGCGCGGTGCGGGCCAAATGAGTAAATTGCTTTTCTGCCAGAGGGAGATCTTCTTGTAGCTGTGCCGATTCAGCTAAAAATTGTTTCCCTTGCAACCAGTTATCATTGGGAACAGGTATGGGGGAACCAAAAACATTGACCATATATGCATTCCGTTGCTTGATGCTGCTGGCAAGTTGCTGTGCCTGCGCGAGATGCTCACTTTCGACATCTGCATAGAAAAGGACACTATCATCTTCTGGGGAAACTGCGGGCGCAGGCGTTTTGCCGACAGTCAGCATATTGCCGTTGGGATAATTCAGCGAACGTAAAATATCCCGCGCCTTGTCAGGTTGGCGCAGGTTCAAATAAGCCGAAGCCAGCCATTTTCGCGCATATTCCGGCATATTTATTCCTTCGGCCTGCAAAGAGTGATATTCATCGATCACTTCTTGCATACGATGGCGGGCGAGAAGGGCACCGAGGCGATCGATGCGCCCCCGTTGGTAATCTTGCTGGGCATCCGGCAACGCCTGCCATTGTTTGAACATCTGTTCGTAACGGGCAAGGGCTTTGTCTGCGATATCAAATCGCTCTTTCTCGCTCCGGTTAGGCATTATTGACAGCCGAACCAACTCTGCTGCGGCATCAGATTCCAATCTGCGCATTTGTTCTGGGGATAATTGCGCCGTATATTGCTGCCCTAAATTCCATGCAGGGCCGTTCAAGCGATTGTTTTTCAGGCTGGCAAGATAATCCTTCGCCACTTCTGTATTATTGGGAAACCGCTCATGGGCTGTAGAAAGCATTTGCATCGCATCCCACCTGCGTCCGGCTGCCTGATCAACATATGCCATTAAACGATAATTGGCCGCATTGGGTTGGTGTTCGAGTAAATTCTTTGCCAGATGACGTGCCTCTTTATCCTGTTTGGCATCAGCCAATGTCATGATAAGACCGGCTTTTATATCATCGTTTTGTTTTTCTAAAGTCAGTGCTGTACGCCACAGTTGAATTGCCTGTGGCCACTGGCGTTCATTGCGATAGGCTCGGGCAGCAGCCGTTATTCCTCTGGCAGGGATAGACATTGAGCGGTAACGTTGCCAAAGGGAAATGACTTCATCATCATGCCCGGCCCAGCTTGCTATTTGCAGCCAGTCGGCAATTTGTGAGGAAGAAAGGTGGCGCTGTTTCTCTTCCTGACGAATATATTCAAGCATGGGAGCAGTATTCCCATTTCTGGCTTGTTGAATTAATGAATCGTAATCCATTTGTGCAGCTTCTGTTGTTATTGCACAACCTAATGATATAAATAGCGATAACAGTTTATACCGATATCTATGATAGCCTATCGGACGGAAATAAAGATATGACACGGTATCCCCTTTTTATACTGCCCATTGATTTTTAGAACAGCAAAATTAGATGGAACTAGATTTAATTTAAATTAAGGAGAGTTTTTTAACTATCCATTTTTGAAGAGGCAGAATAATACGCACTGGGTTAATTTATATCAATGGGGAAAATTCAGAAAATAAATACCCTTATTTAATTTCAGTTTGATATTATTTGAATTAAATATAGTAATATCGAATTATACCTTCGATAACTAATTATATATTTAATTATAAAAATCATTATGTTACGTAAAATTATTTGAGATTTATTAAAATTTAAGAAAGGAAATGGATAGTCATTTTAACTTTTTCAATAAAAAATACTTAGTCTGAGTGCAAGTGTTTTTCATTGTTGTTTTTTATAAAAACAACATAACTTCCCCATGATTTATTATCACAATAACTAAGCTACTGGCTTGAATAAGATGAGTTATTAACCCTATTTGCTACGTTTTAAATGGGGGGTTTATTATCGGGATAAAATATTAATTAGTATTGAAGTTTTCAATGAAGAATAAATAAACAATATTAAACTAATGGATTTTATTTCAGAATTTAAATATGGTTGATTCGTCAGCCACTGGTTATATTTTGAAATTAAATTCTATTTTTATGGGCACTGTAAGTAATAATATATTATTGAAGGGAATTATATTCATTAGGATTAAAGCTGTTTTCACCCAGCTGTCTGCTTGGCAACTGACTGCACCCAAAAGGTAGCAGGACATCTAAGAAACTAAGGTACCGTAGGTAAAAAAACTCCCAAACGATAACCATATAAACGATAGTGCTTTCATAATTTTTGGTGGCTCGTATAATTCTTTTTTTATCATGTTGTTAACGGGGAAAGCTGTGAACCAAATTGCCAATATTATCGCTAATGTATGCGAGTCTCTTAATGCTGAAAATGTTAGCGAAATTGGCATCCAATCGTTTTCTTTCGCATTGCCGGCTGGCAAAAGTGACCAGTGGCTGGCATGGTTAGCCGCCCAGCCTCATTACCCTCAGTTTTACTGGCAACATAGAGAAGGTCATGAAGAAGTTATTGCTTGCGGGAAAATTCGTCTATTCAGCAACATTCGTGAGGCTGAGGAATTTCTCCAGCGGCATCACCAATTCTCCCAAATGCGGCTTTGGGGTTTAAATGCTTGGAATAAAGTGAATTTTTATCATCCTTATGATGAAAATGCAGGGCAGGGCAAACTCGAAGATGCCATGTGTGGAGAGAGCTTTCTGTTTCTCCCCCGGTTTGAATTACGCCGTTATCATGATGAAAATCGTTTATACATCAATATTGATGGAAAAACTGATATAGAAAATGCCTGCCAGTTCCTTAGTCAGTTTCTTCCCCATGAAACACTTTACCCGTTACAGACAGCCATTTTGCAGGCAAGGCACACACCTGAGCATGGACGGTGGAATATTCTGCTTGGTCAGGCACTGGATGCCATTACCCAGAATAAAATGGAAAAAGTTGTCATGGCACGAAAAACTGAGCTGATCCTCAATTCCTCTTTGCCGCCAGCCCAATTTATGGCAGCCAGCCGTCAGGTAAATCACCACTGTTATCATTTTATGCTGGCATTTGATGCTGAACGCGCTTTTATGGCTTCGACACCTGAACGGCTGTATTACCGAAATCAGTTACAGCTCTATACTGAAGCATTGGCTGGGACGGTGGCCAATGCTGAAGATGCTCAGGAAGCTGCTGAATTGGCCCAATGGTTGCTGGGAGATAAAAAAAATCAGCATGAAAACCTGATTGTTGTCGATGATATTTGCCAGCGTTTGCAAGGTGGTGTCACATCGATTGATGTTGGTTTGCCTGATGTGATCCGTTTGAGAAAAGTTCAGCACCTGCGTAGACATATTCGTGGCGTCTTGAAGCAGGTAAGCGACAGTGATTGTTTGCGTCGTTTGCAGCCAACGGCGGCTGTTGCAGGTTTACCCCGTGAGGCAGCACGGCAATTTTTGACGGAAAATGAGCCATTTAACCGTGAGTGGTATGCTGGCTCAGCGGGGTATTTATGTCTGGAACAGAGTGAATTTGCTGTTTCACTGCGTTGTGCGCAGATCCATGACAATAAACTGTCATTGTATGCGGGGGCAGGTATTGTTGCTGATTCAGATCCTGAACAGGAATGGATTGAAATAGAGAATAAAGCCGCCGGTTTGCGTACATTGCTGATCAATTTGATTGATGAGTAAATTATTTTTCTATATCTCTCAGGTCGCTATTCAATATCATTTCTGTGGGAATATTAATTTCGTTATTTATTATCATCATTAATTTGATTAATTTTCCAAATGGCGATCTGATCATTTATTGACCTTAAGAATTCTGTTAATTCTCTGCTGATATCTAATCTGATTTTTCCTTGCTCAAAATCATCGTTTTTTATTTCTATCATTTTGAATTTACACAATTAATCAATATAAAAACAGATGATTCCATTAGTTAATATAACTTTATAAATCATTTAATTGGTAAAGCAAAACATAGATTATTTTTATAAAACAACTGTTATCATTAGAGTGCTAATTATATATAATTTTATAATTAGTGATTTTTCAGCATTAAATTTATTGATTTCGCTTATACATAATGCGCTATAGTAAACATTTAGTAAAAATGTAGCATAAAGTTCTGAATATATATGCTATTCGGGGAATTATGTTGATCTATGTTAAATTAACGCTATTATGATCCTGTCTTAACCAAAATGCTCAACCTAATCTCTTATAGGCCACATAGGGGACGGGAGAGCTGCGTTATTTGGATGAAAGGCAATCGTTGTAGATGCGCTAACGAAGTGTGTCGGAAGTGTCTATCAAGTACATGATCATATTTCCTTATCTTCTGTAATTTTTAATCAGTTGAGAGGATTATTTATATTGACTAATGGGGTTTAATTTAATGAAATCTAAGCTGCTTATTTCTTCTCTTTTCGTTTCTTCTTTATTTGCTACAACTGCAAATGCAGCAAATGGCATAGTTCGGTTTGAAGGAGAAGTAATACAGAATGCTTGTAAGGTTCATAGCGACTCTGCGGATCAAACCGTTAAAATGGGAGTTGTTAGTTCTAGCTCATTCAAAAATGTAGGTGACACCGCTGCACCAACAAAATTTGAAATCAAATTACTGGATTGTCCAAGCGAGATGAAAGAAAACCATGTGACTATTAAATTTGATGGTCCTAGTGATAACCAAAATAGAGATCTTTTAGCGTTGACCAAAGAGAATAATGCTGCAACTGGTGTTGCTATCGGCATTTATGAAGCAGACACTCAAGCTAATATTTCTTTAGCTTCACCTTCTAATAATAATTCACTTGTTAAAGGTGGAGAGCAATCGTTAAAATTCGTTGCTAAATATGTTGCCACTCAAAAACAGGTAGGTCCAGGCGCTGCTAATGCGGTAACTAACTTTACTGTAGCATATAATTAATAGTTTCAAATTCATATATTATCCTTGATAACTTTCTAGTTACAGTTAAATTCAAAAAACTGTAGTTCGAGAATTTATACCTTATAGATTTCGAGTTTCAATGCGTTGGTAAAAGGGAGACTATTCCGGGAGCATATTCAATTATGTTTGCGGGAGGAGTGAGTGTGGCCAACAAAAATATAACTTGAAAGACTGTGGGTATATGTGTGTAAACCTGACAAGGATGCTGGGTTTTCCTTATTAAATATAACCAACCATAATTGGGTGGAGAAATAACCGTGTCCTGTTATCGTCTGTTCTTTGTTATTTTATTCTATTTTTTAAGTGGTAGTATCGCTGTTGCAGGTGTTGTTATTGGTGGAACCCGAGTTGTTTATTTAAGTGATAAGAAAGAAGTTTCTATTTCTGTGACTAATCCTGAACAGGATTCTGTTTATCTGATTCAGACATGGATCCAAGATGAAAACGATAAAACAAAGACCCCTTTTATCGTAACGCCACCATTATTTAAGCTACCGGCCAACAACGAAAATGTTGTGCGAATTGTTAAGGTTGGCAATGAATTCCCAATGGATCGGGAATCAGTATTTTGGGTTAATATTAAATCTATTCCCAAGATATTAAATTCAGACTCAAATATAAACCAGTTGCAAATCATCGTGAATTCGCGATTAAAATTATTCCATCGCCCTGCACAGTTGAAAGATAAGGCGGTGGTTGCTTATAAAAAAATTAAATTTAAAAAAGAAAATGGGAAACTGATAGCTGAAAACCCTACGCCTTATTTTATCTCATTTTCATCTCTTTATGTTGATAATCACAAAATTAACCATGCCGGTATGATTAAGCCTTTTGGTCAATTAAGTTGGCCTTTGCCGCTTCAAAACGCTCAAAAAGTAAATTGGAAGGCTATTAATGATTATGGCGGTGAAACTCAGGCTGAATCTATGGATATTTAATTTTTATATCCAGTGAATTTTAAATCATAGCCAACAAAACGACTTCATCACATTTTAGAATATTTATATGCCAAAACATATCAAACATAATCTTGCCAATCGATTTTATCATGGCAAGAATTATAGATTTTTACTTCCCGCATTGATTGTGATAGGAGATTTTTCTTATCACATAACAGGACATGCGGAAGATAAATTCAATATCCAAGCACTAAAAATTGATGGGTTATTGCCTGAAGATATAGATTTGTCTATTTTCAAAAACGATTTGCAGCCACCGGGAAATTACTTGGTGGATGTTTATTTAAATACCAAAGAAATAGGCAAAGAACGTCTTGAATTTATTGTGGAGGATAAAAAACTAAAGCCAAAACTAACCGTGAAGCAATGGCAGGAAATGGGCGTTAAACTGGATATGTTTCCTGCATTGGCTGATTTACCTCCCGAAACAGTTGTGACAGATATCGGTAAATATATCCCTGACTCAAGTGTTGATTTAGATTTTAATCGGCAACAGCTCATTATTAGTATTCCGCAAATAGCGTTGAATTATATCGCTAAAAATGATATTTCCCCTAAGTTGTGGGATCAGGGGTTAACCGCCTTGATGATTAATTATCATTATACTGGATCCACAAATTGGCAAAATCAGCATGATTCAACGCGGAGTAATTTCCTGAATTTGGCATCAAGAGCGAATTGGCAATCTTGGCGTTTTCGTAATGAAGCTATTTACTCCGATCAGAATAAGCATTGGCAAAGTACCAATACGTATTTACAGCGTGATATTCATCCCCTCAAAGGGCAGTTGACGATTGGTGATAGTTTTACATCCAGCCGTTTATTCAGTGGGTTGCAATTCCGTGGCGTTAAGCTTGCATCTGATGAAAATATGTTACCGGATAGCCAAAAGGGCTTCGCCCCTGTTGTGCGTGGTATTGCCCAGAGCAATGCTCAGGTAACAATTAAGCAAAATGGTTATGTGATTTATCAGACTTATGTTCCTCCGGGGGCATTTGAAATTAACGATCTGTATCCAACAACAACCAGCGGTGATTTAGAAATTATCGTCAAAGAGGCCGATGGCCGAGAGCGAGTGTTTACTCAGGCATTCACAACAGCCCCTATTATGCTAAGGGAAGGCAATATCAGGTATTCATTGGCAATGGGGCGTTATCGCACAATGAGTAACTACAAACGTAAACCGTATTTTTTCCAGGGAGAATTGAACTACGGTTTGCACAAAAAACTGACTGCTTATGGCGGAACGATTTTATCCCATAATTATCAATCAGCTTTGCTTGGAACGAGTATCGATTTAGGCAACTTTGGCGCACTTTCGACCCATATTACCCACGCATGGGCTGAATTGCCCTCAAATAAAAGAACAACAGGTCTAGCCTATGGGGTGGAATATACGAAAAGTTTTTCTCAGACAGGCACGTATTTTACGGTAGCGGATTACCGATATGCGACGAAAGGTTTTTATGATTTTGCTGAGGCCAATCGTATTGACACATCGCCTTATTATTCTGGAAGCCTGAATAAAAAAAATAAATTGCAGTTACAAATTAACCAATCATTGGGGGATCTTGGCGGATTATATATCTCGGCATCGCAGCAAGATTATTGGAAAAAAAAGGGACATGAGCGCTCAGTTAATGCGAGTTATAACGTTAGTTACGAAGGAATCAACTATAGTCTGTCTTATTCCTATAGCATGCAGCCGAATGCCAGCGAGCATGATCAACTATTTTCACTGAGTGTCAGTATTCCCCTCGAGCGTTGGTTGAAAAATAGTTGGGCGAGCTATGGTGCTAATTTCAATGGACACGGCCACCTGTCACAGCAAATCAATCTGAATGGAACCATGTTGGCGGATAATAATCTGTCCTATAGTTTGCAACAAAGTTATGCCAATAAAGACAAGGAAACTAATGGCGGTATCCATGCGAATTATAAAGGAAATTATGGCCAAGTCAGTGCCGGGTATAACTATCAATACGGAAATGAGAAGCGTCATAGCCAGCAATTAAATTACGGTATTAATGGTGGAATTGTCATTCATCCCTATGGGCTAACGCTCTCTCAGGAGATTGGTGAAACCGCAGTATTAGTGCGGGCAAAAGATGTGAAAGACATCAAAATTGCCAATCATGCAGCCGTGACTACGGATTGGAATGGTTATGCCGTTGTACCTTATGCCAGCAGCTACCGTAAAAACAGGGTGGCTTTGGAACCGCACTCCTTTGCTGACGATGTTGATATTGAGGTGAATACACAATCTGTTGTACCGACAAAAGGCGCACTCGTTCTGGCTGATTTTCAAGCCCGCGTGGGAAACAGGGTTTTGATGTATCTGTTTTATCGTGGCAAACCAGTTCCTTTTGGCGCCACAGTCATGCTGGAGAAATCAAACGAGCTTGATGAAGCCCCGCATGCAATTGTCAGCAGCGAAGGGCAAGTCTACCTCACGGCCATGCCGGATAGTGGCAAGTTACGGGTTCAATGGGGGGGAATAAACTCCAAAACCTGCATGGTCAATTATATCCTGCCGGAAAAAAGACCATCATCTGGCGTATATACCTTGGATATGAATTGTGAATAGGATCCTGCTTTATATGTTTATTTTTTATAAGAAATACCCATTATTATTGGCTGCCATCGGTGTGTTAACTGGATTATTTATCAATGATAGTTATGCAGGCTCTTGCCGTTTCAAACCCGGTTTGACAGAAAAAGAATTCAATATTAGTGGAAATTCAGAATATATTGTGGGCAGAGACATAAGAGTGTGGAAATCGATTGGTGCCTATCCCATAAATATGAATATAATGGGAACACAAAGCTACTCTTGCAGTTCTCAGGAAAAAATCGTCTGGGAAGTAAACGGGCATTCCCATGTTATAACAAACAACGGGCCGATTTATGATACAGATATACCGGGTATCGGTATGCAGATCCGGAATCAAGGCGAGCAAGCAGAGATTGATTTTGTTAAAACAAAACATGAAATCGGCTTCGGTACTATGAAACCGATTACAATTACAGCCCGCGTATCAGATCTTAGAATATATTCTATAAAAATCATAGGAATAAAGTTCTCAATGTCTAGTTGTAATCTGGAGAACGGTAATATTCTTGTCCCGATGGGCAAGATAGGAACTAGAGATTTCTCTGGTATCAATAGTACGGCGGGAGAGCGTCCATTTGATATTAATTTAGAGTGTAATTCCAATACACCGATTGGGCTTGTATTCGGAGCAACGAGTTCCGGCAGTACTAATGATGTATTGGGCGTTGAGCAAGACAATGGTTCAGCGGAAGGTGTTGGTATTCAGGTTTTATATCAAGAGCAACCTGTGATATTTAATTCTTTGGTTAAACTGGGTAACAGTGAGCATGGCACTTATTCGATTCCTTTCAAGGCTCGCTATATCCAAACAGCTGACCATATCACCGCAGGTAAAGTCAAAGCAACGGCAACATTGGATATCAATTATCCTTAAGTTACCCTAACTTGTAAGGTCAGCCATAAGTTATTTTTGGCTGGCCTTCTCTTTTATAATTAAATAAACCCATCTCCAAGCAATTTCATACATTAGCCTCTTACTTCTTACTTCTTACTTCTTACTTCTTACTTCTTACTTCTTACCTGCCTATGTCTTAGGCGCTCAATATTCTGAATAACCGTCTCCGGTATCAGCGTGTTACACGAAACTTAATGGATGAAATACTGCCAATTAAATAACAATTCTTTGAACTAAGATAAAGAAATGGCTTTTACAAGGATTAACTGGATGAATGCCTTATATAATACCTTTTATTTTTTATCGTCGTTTTTGAAAAGAAATTTTTGGGCATCGTATGTCAAACAGCGCACTGAACCGCCATTGGGCGACACTTTTATTGGAAGCATTAACCCGCCATGGATTGCGTCATGTTTGTATTGCGCCAGGTTCCCGCTCAACGCCATTAACGTTGGCAGCCGCAGAAAATCACAAACTTGTCTGCCATACTCATTTTGATGAGCGGGGCTTGGGCCATTTGGCTTTGGGGCTCGCGAAAGCAGGAAAAGAACCCGTTGCTGTGATTGTGACATCAGGAACAGCGGTCGCTAATTTGTATCCTGCATTGATTGAAGCCGGGTTGACGGGTGAACGCTTGGTTTTTCTTACCGCGGACAGACCGCCAGAATTAATCGATTGTGGTGCAAATCAAGCTATCCGCCAAACCGGTATTTTTGCTTCCCATCCCACTCAAGCCCTTGCGTTGCCACGCCCTACCGCCGATATTCCTGCCAGTTGGCTGGTTTCTTCTATCGATAATGGAATGTCAAACCTAAGGCAAGGAACATTGCATATTAATTGCCCTTTTGCTGAACCGTTATATGGCGCTGATGCCAGCGAGCAGCAAGAATGGCTGCAAACATTGGGAGATTGGTGGCAAGGAGATCAGCCCTGGTTGAAACAGCCTGAAGCTCACTTTATTGCCAAGGTAGATGATTGGCAATATTGGCAGGAAAAGCAGGGCATCGTGCTGGCTGGCAGAATGAGTGCTGAAGAAGGGCAGCTTGTTGCCCTGTGGGCGGAAAAAATGGGCTGGCCGCTGATTAGTGATGTATTGTCCCAAACAGGGCAGCCTTTACCGAATGCGGATTTGTGGCTGAATCATCCCCAAGCTCAACGTATTTTGGCGCAGGGCAATTTAGTCATTCAATTTGGCACCAGCCTGACAGGAAAACGCTTGTTGCAATGGCAGGCCAAATGCCAGCCGGAAGAATATTGGATTATAGACCCTATTGCCGGCAGGCTTGACCCTGCCCACCATCGAGGACGAAAATTTACTTGCCGTGTAATTGATTGGCTGAAGGAAAACCCTGCGCATCCCCGACAATTACCTTGGGCAGATGAATTGGGCATCTGGGCAAAAAAAACGCATGAGTGTGTTGAAACGAAACTGGCGGGAAAATTCAGTGAAGCGTCAGTTGCCCACCAATTGCATCAATTGCTGCCGGAGCATGGGCAATTATTTATCGGCAATAGTTTGATCGTGCGTTTGGTCGATGCCTTAGGGCAGTTGCCGGCGGGATATCCGGTTTACAGTAACCGGGGTGCCAGTGGCATCGATGGTCTCATTGCAACCACTGCCGGTGTTCAACGGGCAACCAATAAGCCGACACTGGCGATTATTGGTGATATCTCCGCACTCTATGATTTAAATAGCTTGGCTTTGCTGCGTGATCTCTCAACGCCGTTACTGCTGATCATTGTCAACAATAATGGCGGCCAGATTTTCTCATTGTTACCGACACCGGAGACAGAGCGCCAACATTTTTACTGCATGCCGCAAAATGTCCATTTTGACCACGCTGCGGCGATGTTTGGCCTGAAGTATGCCGCACCGGAAAGTTGGGCGGAATTGGAAAGGCTCTCTGAACAAGTGTGGGAAAACAACGAAACCACATTGATTGAATTAAAAGTTGCAGGCAGTGACGGGGCTAAATGCCTGCAAGAATTGCTGAAACAGGTGGAAATGCTGTGACATTGGGTTGCCAGAAGTTTTATCCGCATAATCAAGGCGCATGGTTAGTTTGGCTGCATGGCTTGCTGGGAAGGGGCGATGATTGGCTTCCTGTGGTGAATGCCTGTGATCAGTATGCGTCATTGGTTATTGATCTTCCCGGTCATGGCAGTTCCGCCGATATTACATTAAAAGGCGGCTTTGCTGAGATGAGCGAGTTGTTGGATGCAACGTTGTCTGAGCAGCAGATTGATGATTATTGGTTGATTGGTTATTCATTGGGTGGCCGGATTGCCATGTATCATGCAACTCACGGCAAACATGATGGCTTGCGGGGTTTATTGGTAGAAGGGGGAAATCCGGGGTTGCCTACTCAGCAGGATCGCACCGTGCGATTGCAGCATGATAAACATTGGGCACAACGCTTTCGACAAGAGCCAATCGAATCTGTTCTGATTGATTGGTATCAGCAGCCGGTATTTGCCGATCTTACTTCGGAACCGCGTGAGCAATTGCTCCATATCCGCAGCCAAAATAGCGGTAGTTGTATCGCTGATATGCTGGAAAACACCTCTTTGGCACATCAATCTTGGTTAGTTCCTGATTTACAGCAACTAAATATGCCTTTTTCCTATCTATGTGGCGAAAATGATTGTAAGTTTCAGGAAATAGCGGCGCGCTATTCTCTGCCATTAAAAACGATCCCTCAAGTTGGGCATAATGCTCATTATGGTAATTCTGTGGCTTTTTCGGCTGCAGTGAATCACTTTTTATCACTTTTTGGTTAAGGAAATTCAGTAATGCTCTACCCAAACGAAAAAGAATTGTATGCCCCTGTTGAATGGCAAGATTGTTCCCATGAATTTGAAGACGTTCTTTATCATAAATCCACTGACGGAATCGCCAAGATTACGATTAATCGCCCACAGGTACGCAATGCATTTCGCCCCCAGACCGTCAAAGAGATGATGCAAGCGCTGGCCGATGCCCGATATGACGATGCGATTGGTACGATTATTCTGACGGGGATGGGAGAAAAAGCCTTCTGTGCGGGCGGGGATCAAAAAATCCGTGGCGATTACGGTGGTTACAAAGATGACAGTGGAGTACATCACCTGAATGTATTGGATTTCCAGCGCCAGATCCGCACTTGTCCAAAGCCTGTCGTTGCTATGGTTGCAGGGTATGCCATTGGCGGTGGTCATGTATTGCATTTGATGTGTGATTTGACCATTGCTGCTGATAACGCCATTTTCGGTCAAACCGGCCCCAAAGTTGGTTCTTTTGATGGCGGTTGGGGGGCATCTTATATGGCCCGGATCGTGGGGCAGAAGAAAGCCCGTGAAATATGGTTCCTGTGCCGTCAGTATAATGCAAAAGAAGCACTGGATATGGGGCTGGTCAATACGGTCGTGCCTTATGCTGATCTGGAAAAAGAAACTGTGCGCTGGTGCCGGGAAATGCTGGAAAATAGCCCAATGGCGCTGCGTTGTCTGAAAGCTGCATTAAATGCAGATTGCGATGGTCAGGCAGGTTTGCAAGAGCTGGCGGGGAATGCCACGATGCTGTTTTATATGACGGAAGAAGGGCAGGAAGGGCGTAATGCATTCAATGAAAAACGTCACCCTGATTTCAGCAAATTCAAGCGAAATCCATAATGCGTAAAGCGACTTTATATCAATTCAGCCTGCCAATGGAGGCTGGTGTCATTCTGCGCTACCAGCGCCTGAAAAGTCGTGATGGCTTTTTGGTTCATTTGCAGGATAACGGGCGTGAGGGTTGGGGAGAAATCTCCCCGTTACCTGAATTCAGCCACGAAACACTCGAACAGGCGAAATCCGCTGCAATGGAATGGTTACAACAATGGTGCCTGAATTCTTCATGCGCAGAAAAAACTCAGCAGGAAGAAAGCGCTCTTCCATCTGTTGCGTTTGGCATTAGTTGTGCTTTGGCTGAATTACAGGGGGAACTGCCGGAAGAAGCCAATTATCACAAGGCTCTACTATGCACGGGAGATCCTGATGATGTAATCCTGCGGTTGGGCAAGATACCGGGCCAGAAGATTGCCAAAATAAAAGTCGGATTATATGAAGCCGTGCGGGATGGCATGGTCGTGAATGTCATGCTGGAAGCTGTACCGGACCTTAAACTGCGACTGGATGCCAACCGCAGTTGGACACTTGCAAAAGCGGATGGTTTTGCGAAATATGTCAATCCTGAATATCGGCGAAGAATAGCTTTCCTTGAAGAACCTTGTAAAACTCGGGAAGAATCGCTGGAATTTGCCCGCAAGACTGGGATCGCAATCGCATGGGATGAGAGTGTGCGTGAAGCAGATTTTACAGTAGAAGCACAAGAAGGGGTTTCTGCCATTGTCATTAAACCAATGCTGGTAGGCAGTATTGCCCGTTGTCGTCGGTTGGTCGCGGAGGCACATCAAGCAGGGTTGGAAGCAGTGATCAGTTCCAGCATTGAAACGAGCTTTGGTTTGACTCAATTGGCCCGTCTTGCTTATTGGCTGACGCCAGATACAGTTCCTGGCCTGGATACACTGGATCTTATTCAGTCACAGCTTATTCGATGCTGGCCGGAAAGTGATATTTCATGTACGGCATTGGATAAACTGGCATGCGTTTGGAGCCATGAATGCCAGCAATAGAATTCATGGAATGGCCGTGGCGGCATTGGGCTGCAATCCATCCAAATAAACTGGCTGTTCAGTTAGATGATGAGTCATTAACTTGGCAGCAATTAGCGCGAAAAATTGATGTAACTGCTGCCAGTTTCCAACAACAGGGGCTTTCTGAAGGCAATGGTATACTCCTCAGGGGCAAAAACAGTGTGGAGCTCCTGTTATGTTATCTTGCCGCACTGCAATGTGGTGCAAGGGCCTTGCCTTTAAACCCTCAACTACCAGAAAAATTATTGGTGGAGCTGCTGCCTCACCTCAATATCGATTATGGCGTGGATTTCACCGATTCATCTTCACCAAGCCTTGAGATCAGAAAACTTGACTGGTGCCAGATACCACTGGTTATTCCTGAACAGCCTAAAATATTGTGGCAAAGCCATCGCCCTGCCAGCATGATCCTGACTTCGGGTTCATCGGGATTGCCGAAAGCCGCAGTGCATTCCATTAATGCCCACTTTGCCAGCGCACAGGGCATTCTGTCTTGCATGGATTTTCAACCACATGATCGTTGGTTGCTTTCATTGCCGCTCTATCATGTTTCAGGTCAAGGGATCTTGTGGCGCTGGCTGCAAACCGGGGCAGAATTGGCATTATTGAGGCGTTTACATCCACTGAGCCGCGCACTATCCGGTTGCACTCATGCATCGCTCGTTCCTACCCAGCTCTGGCGTCTGCTGAATCAATCCAATGAACATAAATTGACCTTGAAAGAAGTCCTGTTGGGAGGGGCAACGATACCAACGGCATTGACTCAACAGGCGGAACAGTTGGGAATTCATTGCTGGTGTGGTTATGGCCTGACAGAAATGGCATCGACTGTTTGTGCGAAAAGGGCAGATGAGTTGCCGGGAGTCGGAAATCCGCTTCCGGGCAAATCCATTCGCGTGGTGGATGAAGAAATTCAAATTCACGCGGATAGCATCGCCTTGGGTTATTGGTTTGATGGTGAATTGAAACCCCTGACAGGTAGCGATGGTTGGTTTCCAACCCGTGATCGGGGTATGTTCAATCTTGGGGAGTTGTGTATTTTAGGGCGTCTCGATAATCAATTTTTTAGTGGCGGAGAGGGGATCCAGCCAGAAGATATCGAGAAAATCATCAACCAGCATCCTCAGATCGAACAAAGTATTGTTGTTCCCATTCCTGATATGGAATTTGGTCATCGCCCGGTCGCGGTGATTGACACCCAATATCCTGAGCTGGTGGTAACGCTTATTGACTGGCTCTCGGATAAACTTGCTGTTTTCCAGCGCCCTGTGGATTGCTATTTATTACCCGTTCAATTGAAAAATGGTGGAATAAAGATTTCACGCCAGCAAATTAAACAATGGGTTTTGGAAAGAGCTGTGGAAAAAACAGATATAAAATAAACAATCGCTGTCGTGTTTACACATCTTGATAAATATAAATGTTTCATTTCCTTTGGTGGCTATGGCATCCCCCGTATTTTAGTAAAATATCTTAAGTAGTGGCATCAGCATTCAATCATTAAAAAGAGAGATGAATATGAAAAATTTGATTACTGTCGGCGCGCTCAGCTTGTTCTTTGTAGCTGGTGCGGCAAATGCTATTTCTATGGATATACAGACAGGAAAACATAATACAAGTACATCTGTGGGAATTGGTAACAAAAATGCGGGCTTGTCTTTCAATGGCAACTGGACTCGCAGTGATCATAATGGTCAGCTTGGCAGCTTAGGAGCGCTTTTTGCTCTGCCTGTTGGCCCATTTACGGCTAGTGTCGGTGGCAAGGCGCTTTATCTGTCGCCAAAGGATGGAGAAAATGGCGCGGCATTGGCGGGAGGTGTCGGACTCAGTTGGGAGGTCCTCCCATCTTTATCCCTGTATGGTGAGGCTTACGGCGCACCAGAAAGATTAACGTCAGGCGTGGATTCTTATACGGAAGCAACAGGGGGATTGCGCTATGTCCTCTTTAAGCCACTGACGGTTAATGCAGGTTATCGAGTCATTGATATAAAAGGGAAGAACGGTCATCGTAACAATAAAGTTTCTGACGGTTTTTACGTCGGGGCGGGCTTTAGTTTCTAGAAATCGTTTTAATTTATAGCAAGTCATAGATGTTAAGGTTATCCGCATCAATATTAATGCGGATAACCTTGCATTGGGAACTTATCCTACCTGAGGCAGAATGCCTGTCACAATGCTAACTTGAATGGCGATGACTGCAATTCCACATAGGAAGACAAAGATCAAGGCTGGCTTGCCCCCTTTGACGCGATAGCCTCCCTTGTTTTCTTCACGGCTGCGCCAAACCAATAGGCAAGGTAATACCAGCGCCAAAATGGAAAGCGCAACAGCGGCATATGTCAGTGCCATAACAAAGTTAGGGTAGTACAACGCACACAATAAAGGCGGAACAAAAGTAGTTAACCCGGTTTGCAAACGGCCTTTCGCATGATTGCGGCGCTTCAGTAAATCGGCCAGGTAATCAAATAGCCCCAGAGAAACACCCAAGAAAGACGTTGCCAATGCAAGGTCGGCAAACAAGTGAACGGCAAGCTCTACTTTTGGAGAGGCAACAACTTCCCTGACCGCTTGTAACAAACCATTCAAGCCAGACTGGTGCGCAAGAATACCAACAAACGTATTTGAGGAAATGGCGCCGAGGGTGACGAGTTGCCACAGAATATAAGCGAACAGGGGAATGGCACTGCCGATGATAAAGATCTTACGCAGCTTATTGGTATCACCACCCATATAAGCAACAATACTTGGTACACTGCCGTGAAACCCAAATGACGTAAAAATCACGGGAATGGCCGATAATACCAACCCTTGTTCTATGGGCATGGATATCAAATTAATTTTATCAATATGCGGCATCATTACGCCGAGTACGATAACCAGAAAAACTATTTTGGCTGTAAACAGCAGGCGATTAATTAAATCAACGGACTGGGTGCCGATACAGACAACGCCGCCAGCAATAACCGTGAAAGTAATAATCCCGGTAGTGACAGAGATGGGTTTTTCGAGCCAAGAAGAAAGGCTTGCTGCCAGCAATTCTCCTGCGCCACTGATATAAGCGGTTGTCAGGGCATACATAAGGAAAAGCATACTGAAGCCCGTCAACACCTGACCACCAAATCCGAGATAGCGTTTTGCTATAGTCCCCAATCCGGTATTAAATTTATTATGTTGATAAACTTCTACAAGCAGGAGTGCTGTATAACTCATTAATGCCCATAGGGCGATTAGCATAGCGAATGTAGTGCCAAAACCCACTCCCGCTGATGCCAGTGGCATAGCCAGCATCCCCGCACCAATCGTCGTTCCGGCGACAATAAAAATACTGCCAATAGTGCGATTTTTCACGCTTTCCTCGTTTCTGGTTATGTTGAAAAATAGTTATAAGACTGGCAGGTTAAATGATTGATTTATGGCTGTCAAATCAATGATACATTAGGTGTAAACACTGCTTTACTATTTTCTTGGCTATTTATTTATCTGTGTCTCAATCCATTGACGAAAATATTTAATGGCATTGGTATGTTGACTGCTTGGATTTTCGACAATGTAGTAAGTGGCACCACGTAATTGATAAGGAAAGGGGCAGACCAATAAGCCATCTTTAATGGCTTGCCGGATCATAAGCCGGCTGGCAATGACGACACCTTGACCAGCAATCGCAGACTGTATTGAGTGAACTTCATCTGTGAAATGTAAACCATGCGAAACAGCTAATTCTTTTGGGCCAAACTGAGAACGCCAGATATTCCAATCCGGAGAAGGGTCAGGAATACGTCGGCCATCGGTATGAATTAATGTCGTTTGCAATAAGTCTTCTAATTTATTTATGCGTAAAGAAGGGCTGGCTGCAAGGACAAAATCATCTTTAAAAATGGGGTGTGAATTTGTTTCTTCTTCTGAAGGAAAACCATAGCGGATAGCTAAATCAACACCAGCCGATTCAATATCAACCACATTATCATTTGCATGAAACAGAAGGTCGATATCAGGAAGTTGCTCACGCAAAAGTGTAAGATGTGGCACTAACCAGAAACTGATAAAAGCAGTGGTAGCCGTTAACGTTAAAGGAACGGGAGTATGCTGTGAGTCAATTTTTGCTATGGCTGTTTTAAGTAATGAAAAAGCTTGGGTTGTCGCGGAATATAAAATGTTTCCTTCTGTGGTTAACTTCACGTGACGTGGTGAACGCTCAAAAACACGCACCATTAATTGGTTTTCTAATAATTTAATTTGATGGCTTATTGCTGTAGGAGAAACACCAATTTCTTCTGCAGCTAATTTGAAGCTTTTCAATCGTGCTACGGTATCGAAAACTCTCAATGAACCTAATGGCGGCAATCGTCGTTTCATGCTGAATTATTCTCATCTTTTGCTGAAGACATTGAATTTGAGCACCACAAAATAATGGCGATATCGTCTATTTTTCTAAATCCAGTGATGAAAATAACTCAGTATATGGGGTGGGGAATTTATGACAAAGCAAGTTGTAAAAGAATTGCGACTCGTCGTGGCTACAGAAGATTTTGACAGAGCCTTGGCATTTTATCGTGATACTTTAGGGCTGACTGAGATCGACTCAGTGCCGCCGGATAATGGCAAGGTCGCAATATTGGAAGCAGGGCGTGCTACGCTTGAGTTGGTTGAACCTTCTACGGCAGATTTTATTGATAGAATTGAAGTGGGCAGACGGGTTTCGGGGTGGATTTGAAGTCACCGATGTAATGGAGGCGACTTCATCATTACAGAGCGCTGGTGCTGAGGTGCTCGGCCTGCCACGACAGACACCTTTTCATTCCATTAATAGTCGGCTTGAGGCGCCAGCAGGGCTTCAATTGACTTTGTTTCAACGAAATAAAGCAGAATTTTCAATGAAATAGCATAAAGTAAAAACCCGCTATCTCACTGAGATAACGGGTTTTTGTATGGTGCCGGCTACCGGAGTCGAACTGGTGACCTACTGATTACAAGTCAGTTGCTCTACCAACTGAGCTAAGCCGGCGAAATTTGGCGGAAGGATAGAGATTCGAACTCTAGGATGGTTTCCCATCGGCGGTTTTCAAGACCGCTGCCTTCGACCGCTCGGCCATCCTTCCATGGCGCGAGATTATGCCTATATCGTTCTGATGTGTCTACCCCCCAAAGATAAAAAATCGCGATTTTTTTACTGTTTGCTCAATCTTCGATCTGCAATGGCCTTTTCATCCGCTAACCTGCTAGTATTAAGCGCAATCCATCTGCTTATTTATTTATGGGTTGATGTCATATTGACCATAATATATTCACATTACAGGCAATGATCTAAAGAATGTCTAAGCAACCACCTATCAAGCCATCCGCGATCCCTCGTTTTTACACGTTATTTGTTACTTTGCTTTTTACGTCTCTATTTTTATTCGGGTATAACTATTTTGATATTTGGCTGATGGAGAAAAAATATGCTATCAGTAGTGTAACCGCAAAGATGAGATTGCAGATTGGAGATTATCGCTATCACGCAAATCACATCTTTGAGCAATCGAATACTTTGCCAGTCTCTTCTCAAAATAGTGCATCATTGATAAAACTTCGTCCTGATGCCTATTGGCTAGAAAATCGTAATCAAAGTGTTGATGCAATTATTTTCGGGCAGTTCAACGATTCGAGCGTTCAACTTGCCCAGCAGCTTTCTAACTATCTGGGAATTCTCTGGGGATCACGCAATGAATACTTGTCCATGTATTATCTCAATGGGAAAGACAACAATTTACTTCTGGTAACTAATCATTCAGTTTTAAAACCAGAAATAAAGCTCAAGGAGAGCTACCTGACCAGGACTCCGGATATAAGGCGTTCTGAGATGTTGGATCAATCTATTACACTGGAGGAAAAAGAAAGTATTTCCCCTATCAATGTACTGCGTAGTGAGAACCTTTATTTTTATACTTACAAGGCGGCGTTTAATACAGTAGGTCAATTAACCACCGTTATTGCTTTTGATCTACCTATCAATAATCTTTTGCCGGTTGATATGTCACCTGCAAACTTCCGTCTGCAAGCGACTAATCTGCATGATTTTGATAACTCCAATAATGTAGATGTTTCATTGAACGGTTTTTGGCTAGAGTTCTCGCAACCTCTTAAGATGATGCCGTATAAATTGGTTTATCAAGTTCCACTGAAAACACTGATTGCGGATTTATTGTTCAGAAATGTCTGGCTTCTGCTTTCAATATTGCTTTTCTTTTTATTCTCATTAAGCGGTATATTTTATATTCGTCGGCGATATATTGCACCAAATGCTTCCATGGGCCATGAACTAAAAATTAAAAATGCCCTGAATAAGGATATTATCGCCAATATTCCTGTTGGATTGCTGGTCTATGATTTTGAATCAAATCAGATGGTTATATATAATAAAATTGCAGAGAAGCTGATACCACATCTGGATTTGAATAAAGTAAAGACAGTCGCGCAACAACATCATGGTGTCATTCAAACATCTATTGATGAGGCGATTTATGAAGTGAAAATGTATAATAATGACTTATTGCCTGAAACATACTTATTCTTGTTGCAAGACAAAGATCAGGAAGTCATGATAAATAAGAGATTGCAACTTGCTCATCGAGAATATGACAAAAGCATTCAAGCCAGACGCTCAATGCTTTCGAATATTAACAATGAAATAAAAATCCCAATTAAGGGAATGAATGACATTGCCGTCCAACTAAAACAGTTATCGCAAGATGAAAACGAACTTAAGTTATTGGATAAATTATTGGCTAAATCTGAATATATTACAGAATGGGTTGATAATATTTCGTTACTTAATGGGCTAGAATTAGGTGACTGGCAGCCTGTAAATGAGGTATTCTCTCTATCCTCACGGTTGGAGAATATTTTAAAGGCTTCATTGGCAACCTTAAATGCGAAGGGATTACGGGTTTATTATCATTTTAATATTCCCCATGAATCTTTATTCATTGGAGATGGCTATGCATTAAGTAAAATTGTCACGCTGTTATTTAATTATGCAATGACGACAACCAGCTATGGTAAAATATCATTGACTGTTAATAGCTCTGGTAAATATGACAACCATATTCAGATTGAGCTGGTGGATAGTGGCTCTGGTTTAAGCGAAAAGGATTTGATGAGTTTGAATTATCCGTTTTTGAACCAATCTGCAGAAGATAAGTATTCTACTAATTCTGGCATGACGTTTTATTTATGTAATCAGTTATGCAAAAGAATGGATGGAAGCCTTGAGATTAAAAGTAAACTGAGCTTGGGTACGCATTATGTGATCAACCTACCATTGGTACAACATGATGAGGAAAACAGTGAAACACCTCGGCTTCTGGAGGGAGTTACCGCTTTAATTGATATCAATAATCCTGAAATTAGTAAAATAATACATACATATCTTGATGATTATGGTGCAACATATTTCGTTAAAGGCAAAGAAAATGTCACGGAAGAGTGCGATATTATTCTGACGGACAAACGATACAAAGAGAAAAAATCAACTATATTATTAGTAGGTAGTCTAGCTGGATTCGAGAGAGTAAAACCCGGCCTGATTAAATGTAATTACAATTTTGTTGATTCTGTTATCAATGCTATATCGCTTTTGATTGAAGAAAATTTCAGTTTGGATGAATCCAGAGAAACGCCTGAGTTCACTCAGCTAACATACGATCTCTCTGATAATACGAATGCGGTAGAAAACATTGATTTATTTGCGTCTGGTGATAGTAACATTTGGAATATTATCAAGAATTGTCAAATTCAATTGGCTAATAGTGACTATAGGGAATTATTTATAGAGACAGTGCCTATGGATATCACTAAACTGTATACTGATATAGAACAATATGATTTGGTATCGCTTTCGCAAACGGTACACCGCCTTAAAGGGGTGTTCGCTATGTTAGAGCTTAAATTTCTTAGGTCATCATGTGAGGCGTTGGAAAAACACATAGCAGACAATAATGAAGTAGAAATCAAAAATAGCATCAGCCTCATTGATTCCTTTGTCACAAAGCTGTTGCAGCAAGGTAACCAATAATATGAATAACCTTAATGTCATTATTGCTGATGACCATCCCATAGTCTTGTTTGGCATTCGCAAATCACTTGAACAAATTGAGTGGATTAATGTCGTTGGTGAATTTGAAAATTCAACTACGCTCATTAATAGTTTGCCACATATAGAAGCAGATGTTCTCATAACAGATTTATCGATGCCTGGGGATAAATATGGCGACGGTATCACCTTAATAAAATATATTAAACGTCATTACCCAACATTAGCCGTTATTGTTCTCACGATGAACAATAATCCAGCAATTTTAAGCGCTATACTTGAGCTTGATATTGAAGGAATAGTGTTAAAGCAGGGAGCGCCAACTGATTTACCGAAAGCACTTTCTGCCTTACAAAAAGGCAAGCAATTCACGCCTGAAAGCGTGTCTAAATTGTTGGAAAAAGTAAATGCTAATGGTTATGGGGATAAGCGTTTATCTCCAAAAGAGAGTGAAGTTCTGCGTTTATTTGCTGAGGGTTTTTTGGTCACTGATATTGCCAAGAAACTTAATCGCAGTATTAAGACTATCAGTAGTCAGAAAAAATCAGCGATGTTGAAACTGGGGGTTGATAACGATATTGCGTTGTTGAATTATTTATCATCTGTCACCATTGACAAAGATTTTGGTAAATAGGTAATGGGTTATCTTCCTTAACAGAGGATCGGTAGCAGAAGTTACCGATTTTTTGTTATTTAAAAAATCAATATTTATTATATTCAGTATTGACGTATTTTATTAGTACATCTTTTAACGTTGCGAGTGAAACAGGTTTTGATAGGCAATTATCCATTCCGACATTAGCACAACGTTGTCTTTCATCTGCCAATGCGTTAGCGGTAATTCCAATAATTGGTTTAATATAGCCGCCATTTCTTAAATATTCAGTGAGCTCATATCCATCCATATTTGGCATATTGACATCGGTCAGAACAATATCTACTGGATTATTTTTCAAATATTCAATGGCCTCTACGCCATCATTAACCATAGATGTATTAAATCCTATTGAGTTCAATTGGTCGACCAACAAATGTCGATTGATGGGATGATCGTCAACAACCAATACTTTAACTTTATTCAAATTGCTATCAGTTTTAATCGTTTTTGCTGAAAGTAGAGGAAGCGATATTACTGGATTAGAAATGATACTATTTTGCTCTGCCAGTAGATTGTCCAGCATTTCATCTAATTTATTTAGCTCATATGTATTATGCAGCCAATAATTTTCATGAATTTGTTTCGGTGGACCAATATGTTTTTCTGATATCTCGATGTAATAATGGGCAGTAATATTTTGCTCATTCGGTTGGTCGCTAATGAGTATTTCTGAACTGTCTATATTATACCCATCAAAGAGGACAACTTGAAAATGATGTTTTGAGAGCAAATTCTGTAAATATTCCTCCATAAAATCATTACGGATAGCCAGCAAGATCTTTTTCTGGTCTCGTTTTTCCGGTATTTTTCTGGCATTAAACTTCACGCCATACAGAGGTAGCCGAATAGAAAAAATACTGCCAATATATTTTTGTGAAACGAACTCGATATCTCCATCCATCAAATTGATGAGCTTTTCACAAATAGCCAAGCCCAATCCAGTACCTTGCGAAGAGTTTTCTTTATTAGACGTTATTTGGAAGAAGGGTTCGAATAGTTGGAACTGCAACTTATCTTCAATTCCCAACCCTGTATCTTTGATGCTGATATACAGGTAACCATGTTTTGAGTTAATTTCAATAATAATACAGCCAGAAGCGGTGAATTTTATTGCGTTGTTAAGCAGGTTAGAGATGATTTGCTGTAATCTGAGCGGATCATTGCGAATGATATCCGGCAGGCCGGGTTCAATATAGCAGTATAATCCCAATCCTTTTTTAGCAATCAAAGGAAGATAATTTGAAATTACATGCGATATGATTTCCTTGTAACTGAAATCCTTGGGTTCGATTTTCAATTGATTGGATTCTATTTTAGAGAAATCGAGGATATCGCTGATAATTTTTAGCAATAATGAGGATGAGTTGCTCATTGTTGCCAGCAATCGAGAAGATTCTAGCGGCAATGAATGCGATTGTACCAGCTCCAGATTACCAATGATCCCATATAATGGGGTTCTTAATTCATGGCTGACAGTTGCAAGAAACATTGATTTTGCTTGGTTGGCTTGTTCTGCTGCTGACGCCATCTCTTGCAGTGATTTTTCCATTTTCACGCGAGTGCTGACATCGATCAATACGCAGATTGCCACTTCTTCATTAAGATAGCGTGAATGTACAAAACTAATTTGCAAGTGATTATTGTTGCTGGTAACAACATCAATATAGCTACTGTTCTTATCGCAAATAATATCCACGATACGTTTTTGATCTTCATACGTCAGCATTTGGATATAGTTATGAGCCAGTTCATTACTTAGGATATTTGCACCGTCACTCACTCTTAATATACTTATTCCTACAGGAGCAGACGCAACAATTTTATGATTGAATTGTTCGTGCTCTTCAAGGCGCATGGCGTTATTTTCTGCTGGAGCGAATATTCTTCGCTCAAGCAGCCAAACGAAAAAGGTAATCAATATTGCAGAAATAACATTCAAGATAATGGCATTAATCGTTTCAACTTTTACTGCGTCATAAATATATGTCGTGGGCAACGCATAGGAAACGTATAATGTGGAAGGCGCTAGCTTCCGTGTCATCATGTAGTAAGTGAAATTATCATCATAGCCCATTATTGATGATCGTAATTTGAATTTTATTGGTGGTAACTGGCTATTTGTTTGTACTGGATGCTGTAAATCAATTTGGCCCGAGCTATTTAGCATCGTTATGATTACGGGTTTTTCTCTCAATTGGAGAAAGAGTTCCAGCCTGATACTCTTTTCGAAACCAATAAGTCCCGCCAATTTTCCATTAGCGTAAATCGGTGCAATAACATAAAGGTTCCCGTCATCTATCCTTGAATTGGGAATAATCCAAAAGATAGAGTTGTCCCTTGTGTTATTTTGTGACCTAGCTAGCTTAAGAGTATTATCGTAAAGCATTTTTTTTAGTGCATCACTGGCTATTATGTTATTGCGGGATGAAAAGTTCACCATGCACATGCTAGGTGTAGCAATAAAAAATATTTGGTTTACTCCACGCAAAGCAGCGATATTATGCGACCAAAATGAAATCGCGCGATTCAATGCATCTATTTTATTATGTTCTGTTTTTCGTAAGGTATTACAATCAGAATTCGAGTTCAGGGATGTATATGAGAAAACGCTGTAATCGTATGGTGGGGTAACTATTTGGCTTTTATCATTCCTTATTGATAATTGATCCTCGGCCATATATTGGAAATCACGCAAAGTAGCGGTAAGACCCCGCATAAAACTGAATGCTACATCGTAGTTAGCATTATATTCATACGCAATATCCGCTTTGACCTTATTAAAAATATCGATCACATAAAAACTTGTTAATAAGGCACCGAGTGCCCATACCATAAAACCAAGCACCCGAAAAAGATAACGGGATATTTTTAATGACGTCTGAAAAGAAGATAGATATCTCAAGAGATCGCCTGACGAAGAGCAAAATTAATAATAACTATTCACAGCATATACTAGTGTAGCTGGGAATACAAAGTAGCATTTGATTCTTGTCTATTCCTGGCCAAAATATTTCACAAAAAAGCAGGCATTGGAGTGCCTGCTTTTTGATGACTATACAACAGCAGAATTAGACTAAGGAATAAAGATTACACTTGGTCTTCGGATTCGCTATGTCCTTCACCGTCATGTCCTTCACCGTCAGAAACAGCAGCCTCCTCATCTTCATCCTCAGGTTCAGCTACACGCTGCAAGCCAACGACTTTTTCGTCATCTGCGGTTCGGATAAGAGTCACACCCTGTGTATTACGGCCAACGATGCTGACCTCAGAAACACGCGTTCTGACCAAAGTTCCTGCATCAGTAATCATCATGATCTGATCAGTTGTTTCCACTTGTATTGCACCGATAACGTTACCGTTACGTTCGCTGACTTTAATGGAAATAACACCTTGGGTTGCACGGGATTTTGTCGGGTATTCATTCTCGGCAGTACGTTTACCATAACCATTTTCGGTGACAGTCAGGATTTCACCTTCGCCACGAGGAATGATAAGAGAAACGACTTTATCGCCTTCACTGAGTTTGATACCACGGACACCTGTTGCGGTACGTCCCATCGCGCGAACACCTTTCACACGCACAGTACCATCTTCCAGTGTCTCTTCCTCTTCTTCAAGGAAGCGGACGACTTTACCCTGTGCAGAGAACAGCATAACTTCATTGCTGCCATCAGTCAGATCAACACCAATCAGTTCATCCCCGTCATTCAGATTGACTGCGATGATACCGGCACTGCGTGGACGGCTGAACTCGCTGAGCTTGGTTTTCTTAACGATACCACTTGCCGTTGCCATGAAGATATTCAAGCCATCTTCATATTCACGTACAGGTAGAATAGCGGTAATGCGTTCGTTTTGATCCAATGGCAACAAATTGACAATTGGACGACCACGGGCACCACGGCTTGCTTCCGGCAATTGGTAGACTTTCATCCAATACATCTTGCCCTTATTTGAGAAGCACAGGATGGTATCGTGGGTATTGGCCACCAGCAGGCGTTCAATGAAGTCTTCTTCTTTGGTGCGTGCGGCTGATTTACCTTTGCCGCCACGACGCTGGGCTTCGTAGTCGGACAGTGGCTGATATTTGACATATCCCTGATGGGATAGAGTCACCACTACGTCTTCCTGATTGATCAGATCTTCAATATTGATGTCTGCGGAATTCTCAGTCAGTTCAGTCCGACGTGCGTCATTGTATTGTTCTTTAATGGCCTGCAACTCTTCACGAATGACTTCCATCAAACGTTCAGGGCTTTCCAGAATGAACAGCAACTCAGCAATGACTTTCAGCAGCTCACGATATTCGTCGAGCAGTTTTTCATGCTCCAGACCTGTCAGTTTTTGCAAACGCAGATCCAAAATAGCCTGTGCCTGTTGTTCCGTCAGGTAATATTTACCATCACGGATACCATATTCTGGCTCCAGCCATTCAGGGCGGGCTGCATTGTCACCCGCTTGTTCCAGCATGGCAGCAACATTGCCCAGCTCCCACGGTTGGGAAATCAGGCCGGCTTTGGCTTCAGCAGGAGTAGACGCGCGACGAATCAGTTCGATCACAGGATCGATATTTGCCAGCGCAACAGCCAAAGCTTCAAGGATATGAGCACGTTCGCGAGCTTTACGCAGTTCAAAGATCGTCCGGCGTGTAACGACTTCGCGACGATGGCAGACAAACGCAGAAAGAATATCTTTCAGGTTGAGCAATTTTGGTTGTCCCTGATGCAGGGCAACCATATTGATACCGAATGAAACCTGTAGCTGAGTCAGTGAATATAGGTTATTCAGGACAACCTCACCGACAGCATCGCGTTTTACTTCGATAACAATGCGCATTCCGTCTTTATCAGACTCATCCCGCAGCGCGCTGATTCCCTCAATGCGCTTGTCTTTAACCAGTTCAGCTATCTTTTCGATCAATCTGGCTTTGTTGACCTGGTAGGGAATTTCACTGACGATAATGGTTTCACGACCATTTTTCTCGTCAGCTTCAACTTCTGCGCGGGCGCGAATATAAATTTTACCGCGGCCAGTACGATAGGCTTCCTGAATGCCGCGACGCCCGTTGATGATGGCAGCCGTAGGAAAATCAGGGCCAGGGATATATTCCATCAAGCCTTCAATACTGATGTTTTCATCATCAATATAAGCCAGACAGCCGTCAATCACCTCAGATAAATTGTGGGGAGGAATGTTGGTTGCCATACCCACCGCAATCCCTGATGAACCATTCACCAGCAGATTGGGAATACGGGTTGGCATAACCTCGGGAATTTGCTCTGTGCCGTCATAGTTGGGCACAAAGTCAACAGTTTCTTTTTCTAAGTCTGCCAGCAATTCATGGGCAATTTTTGACATGCGTACTTCGGTGTAACGCATCGCAGCCGCAGAATCGCCATCTACTGACCCAAAGTTCCCCTGACCGTCAACCAGCATGTAACGCATGGAAAATGGCTGTGCCAGACGAACAATCGTGTCATAAACAGCGCTGTCACCATGTGGATGGTATTTACCGATAACATCCCCAACAACGCGGGCAGATTTCTTATAGGGTTTATTCCAATCATTTCCCAATACATTCATCGCAAAAAGCACGCGGCGGTGTACTGGCTTCAGTCCATCCCGAACATCTGGCAGTGCGCGTCCAACAATAACGGACATCGCATAATCCAGATACGAGCTTTTCAGCTCTTCTTCGATATTGACCGGTGTGATTTCTCTGGCAATGTCGCTCATGGAGCCACTGTCCCTCATACTCCGAATTCAAAGGCTTAGAATTATACCACAAATTGACAGTTTTATAAAAACCTGATGCGGGTATTTCACGATTAAGGCATGTATAATAGTTTTCTATCACACATCCCCATAATACTGTTACGTTTTCTGTGAACCAGTTTTCTGTGCACCAGTTTTCTGTGAAGCAGTTTCTAGGAGCGATATTGCTGATGAACGTCAAAACTCCCGAACAACATACTCTGTCCCATGCCAACGTGGATCAACAGGAAATTGAGAAATTTGAAGCCGTTGCCTCCCGTTGGTGGGATCTTGAAGGTGAATTCAAACCACTGCACCGCATTAATCCACTGCGTTTAAATTATATTTTGCAATATGCTGATGGCCTTTTTGGCAAAAAAGTGCTGGATGTCGGATGCGGCGGCGGCATTCTGTCAGAAAGCATGGCACGTGAAGGTGCTGAAGTGACAGGGCTGGATATGGGGTTTGAACCTCTGCAAGTTGCCCGCCTGCATGCTTTGGAATCCGGTATCTCCATTTCTTATGTCCAGGAAACGGTAGAAAATCATGCTGAACAGCATCAACATGCTTATGATGTCGTGACATGCATGGAAATGCTTGAACATGTGCCGGATCCGGAATCAGTGGTTCGCGCTTGTGCCAAATTGGTCAAGCCGGGCGGGCATGTTTTCTTTTCAACGATTAACCGTAATCGAAAAGCTTGGTTAATGGCTGTTATTGGCGCCGAATATATTTTTAATATGGTGCCAAAAGGCACACATGATGCGAAAAAATTTATTCGCCCATCGGAGCTGATTAGCTGGGTTGATAAAACTCCCTTAAAAGATAAACATATTATTGGGTTACATTACAACCCACTGACGGATAAGTTTCGGCTTGGGCACAATGTGGATGTGAACTATATGCTCTATACTCAATCTGTTAAAAGTGACGATTAAGGGATTAATAAAACAACAACTAGACATTATTTTAAGATTTTATTTTTCCTGTTTTGCCGATAGCTTTATGAAAGTAACATCAAGTAACTACGCAGGTTATCGGCTTTTTGGCAAAATTAATCCTCAAGTTATCCACAAAACTTCTCGATTTTGTGCACTTGAAAAAACGCGAGTTTAACATTATCTTGTTATTACCGTTTAAATCACCCCCTATATGTTGTGTTTCTTGTCACCCGATAGTAACGAACAGTAACGAAGCGAATAGTAGCGAAACAGATAGTAGCGACATGAGCGTTCGATAGATATAAGCAACGCTCGAGATAAGCAAATCGTTGTAAGGCTCCGATTTGGCTTTTAGCCATTCTGGGGGCATCGTGCTGTCGATAGATCAAGAAAACCGAACAGTTAGGGAGGCACGAAAAAAGAGAAGGTGTATTTTCCCATGAACCAGAGTCTGCTAGTTACCAAACGTGATGGACATAAAGAAAAAATTGATCTTGATAAAATTCACAGGGTTGTTACCTGGGCTGCGGAAGGTCTGAAAAATGTCTCAGTGTCACAAGTAGAGCTGCGTTCCCAGATTCAATTTTACGATGGTATCAAGACATCCGATATCCATGAAACGATGATCAAAGCTGCGGCTGATTTGATCTCCGGCGATGCACCGGACTATCAATATCTGGCGGCACGTCTGGCTATCTTTAACCTGCGTAAAAAAGCTTATGGTCAATTTGAGCCACCGGCGCTGTATGATCATGTTGCTCGTATGGTTGAGTTGGGGAAATACGACAAACATTTGCTGGAAGATTATTCCAAAGAAGAATTCGAGCAAATGAATGGTTTTATCAATCACTTGCGTGATATGAATTTCTCCTATGCGGCGGTTAAGCAGCTGGAAGGGAAATATCTGGTACAAAACCGTGTTACCGGTGAAATTTACGAAAGCGCACAATTTCTCTACATTTTAGTTGCTGCGTGCCTGTTTTCGACTTATCCAAAAGAAACGCGCCTGGATTATATCCGTCGTTTCTACGATGCGGTATCCACATTTAAAATTTCGCTGCCAACGCCAATTATGGCGGGGGTTCGTACTCCAACACGTCAGTTCAGCTCATGTGTTCTGATCGAATGCGGTGATAGTCTGGATTCTATCAATGCAACATCCAGCGCAATTGTTAAATATGTTTCCCAGCGTGCGGGCATTGGTATAAATGCGGGCCGTATTCGTGCATTGGGCAGCCCAATTCGTGGTGGCGAAGCCTTCCACACAGGCTGTATCCCTTTCTACAAACATTTCCAAACCGCGGTGAAATCTTGTTCTCAAGGTGGCGTCCGTGGTGGTGCAGCGACTTTGTTCTATCCGCTGTGGCATTTGGAGGTAGAAAGCCTGCTGGTATTGAAAAACAACCGTGGTGTTGAAGGTAACCGTGTTCGTCACATGGACTATGGTGTACAAGTCAACAAACTGATGTATGAGCGCCTGATAAAAGGGGAAGATATTTCTCTGTTCAGCCCATCTGATGTGCCTGGCTTGTATGACGCATTCTTTGCGGATCAGGATGAATTTGAGCGCCTGTATACACAATATGAAAATGACAGCAGCATCCGTAAGGAGCGCATTAAAGCGGTTGAGCTGTTCTCTCTGATGATGCAGGAACGTGCCTCGACAGGCCGTATTTACATTCAGAACGTTGACCACTGTAATACTCATAGCCCGTTTGATCCGGCTATCGCGCCAGTTCGTCAATCGAACTTATGCTTAGAAATTGCACTGCCAACCAAGCCAATGAACAATATTAACGATGAAAATGGCGAAATTGCGTTGTGTACACTGTCAGCTTTCAATTTAGGTGCGATCAAGGATCTGACTGAATTGGAAGAGCTGGCAGAATTAGCGGTTCGTGCTCTGGACTCTCTGCTGGACTACCAGGATTATCCGATTGTTGCCGCAAAACAGGGATCAATGGGTCGTCGTACGCTGGGTATTGGTGTTATTAACTTCGCTTATTATCTGGCAAAACATGGTGTGCGTTATTCCGATGGCAGCGCCAATAACCTGACCCATAAAACGTTTGAAGCCATTCAATATTATTTGCTGAAAGCATCTAATGAATTGGCGAAAGAGAAGGGGGCTTGTCCGTGGTTTGGTGAAACTACGTACTCACAAGGCATCCTGCCGATTGATACTTACAAAAAGACACTGGATACACTGACCAACGAACCTTTGCACATGGATTGGGAAGCGTTGCGCAGTGATATTAAACAGTATGGTCTGCGTAACTCTACATTGTCTGCGTTGATGCCTTCAGAGACGTCTTCACAGATTTCAAACTCGACAAATGGTATTGAGCCACCGCGTGGTTATGTCAGCATTAAAGCATCAAAAGACGGTATCTTGCGTCAAGTTGTACCGGATTATGAATCACTGAAAGGTATTTATGAGTTGTTGTGGCAAATGCCAAATAACGATGGCTACTTGCAGTTGGTTGGGATCATGCAGAAGTTTATCGATCAGTCGATTTCTGCCAATACCAATTATGATCCGGCTCGTTTCCCTAACGGCAAAGTTCCGATGAACCAATTGCTGAAAGATTTACTACTCGCTTACAAGTATGGTGTGAAGACATTGTATTACCACAACACTCGTGATGGTGCAGAAGATGTTCAGGATGATCTGGAAGAGGTTGTTGAATCTGCTGATTCCGATTGTGAAGGCGGCGCGTGTAAGATTTAATTTGAGGAAACTATGTCCTATACAACTTTTTCGCAAGTAAAAAATAACCAACTACAGGAGCCGATGTTTTTCGGCCAGTCTGTAAATGTGGCGCGTTTCGATCAGCAGAAATATCCGATTTTTGAGAAGCTGATTGAAAAACAACTCTCCTTCTTCTGGCGTCCGGAAGAAGTGGATGTATCACGTGACCGTATTGACTACAATGCGTTGCCGGATCATGAAAAACATATTTTCATCAGCAACCTGAAATATCAAACATTGCTGGATTCCATTCAGGGGCGTAGCCCTAACGTGGCTTTCCTGCCATTGATTTCCATTCCTGAATTGGAAACTTGGGTTGAAACATGGTCATTTTCTGAGACGATCCACTCGCGTTCTTATACGCACATTATCCGTAATATCGTGAACGACCCTTCAGTCGTGTTCGATGATATTGTGGAAAATGAGCAGATATTAAAGCGCGCCAAGGATATCTCTGGGTATTACGATGATCTGATTGAAATGACCAAAAACTATCATCTGTTGGGTGAAGGAACACATGAGGTTGCGGGAAAAACAATCACAGTAAATCTGCGGGAATTGAAAAAGCAACTTTACTTGTGCCTGATGAGTGTTAACGCATTGGAAGCCATTCGTTTCTACGTTAGTTTTGCTTGCTCGTTTGCCTTTGCTGAACGTGAACTGATGGAAGGTAATGCTAAGATCATCAAACTTATTGCCCGTGATGAAGCTTTACATCTAACAGGCACACAGCACATGCTGAATCTGCTGCGTTCTGGTCAGGATGATCCTGAAATGGCGGAGATAGCCAAAGAGTGTGAGCAAGCGTGCTACGATTTGTTTGTAGATGCCGCAGAGCAGGAAAAAGAGTGGGCTGACTATCTGTTTAAAGATGGTTCCATGATTGGTTTGAATAAAGATATCCTGTCTCAGTATGTTGAATATATCACCAATATTCGTATGCAGGCGGTTGGCTTGAAATTACCATTTGAAACTCGCTCCAATCCTATTCCTTGGATTAATTCATGGCTGGTTTCAGACAACGTTCAAGTGGCTCCACAGGAGGTCGAAGTCAGTTCTTACCTGGTTGGTCAGATTGATTCGGAAGTCAATGCTGAAGATCTCAGCGGCTTTGAGCTCTGATATGGCTGATTATAAAGTTACCCTGCCGTTGCGGCAGGGTTTATCCTTTTATTATTCTTCAGATTTGCACAGAAATTTGCTGGAAGCTCTAGAACACAACAAAGTTCAAGCTGAATATCAATGCCGTCAAGGTTATTGCGGTTCTTGTCGTGTGCGTTTGATAAAAGGAAAAGTAGGTTATCCCTGTAAGCCATTGGCATTTGTTAATGAGGGCGAAATTTTACCCTGTAGCTGTCATCCATTGACAGATATTGAGATTGAACTGTAAATTTCTTCATTCTTGTAGAATAAATTGGAAATAATTATATACAGTTAAAAGGTCAACATAATATTATAACGGATGTTGAACTATCTCCATTTGTGAACATATTACTTCTGTTTATAGTGTGTTCACATTATCCATTCTTTTCTCCCCCCTAATTTTAACATGATGTTCTATAATAATTTATCATAAGTTTTTTTTTCATTAGTTGACGTTATAGCATTCAAAGCCACTTTTAGGCTTAGCATTGATTTTTACTCATTGTATTTGATAGATCGTATTTGATAGCTCGCATTCGGTGGATTATGAGCAACGGATTCTGTCTAATGAGTTGTATTCAAGGGATTATTGTTAGTGCACTTATCTCAGTTATGGGGTAATAATCAATGAATAAACTCCTCATTATTATATTTGTTTCTTGCATGACGTTGCCAGCACATGCTCTTTATTCTGGAGAACAAATGACTTCAATGAGGGAAAGTAGTGTAGCTAAAATTGAAGAAAAACAACGGAATAATGCTAACTACATTTACAAGTTTAGGCCCGAATGGAGCATGTTAAAAACATCACTGATAGCGCCCAGTTATAGGGTTAACCACTATTTTAGCTTATATGGTATTTTGAGTGTAACGCAGTTAGATCGTGGAAATGAAAAAGAAAGGAGAGCTTGTTTTGGTACGTATGTTTGTTCTGATAAAAATATATTTTTAGCATGGGGTACGGGGGCATTAATTAATCCGTGGGAAAACTTCATCTTTCATATCAGTTATGAAGAAATGCAAATTAAGCCAGAAAATGAAAGTTCAAATATCGGTGGTTTTAGTTTTGGTATTGAATATCGATTTTGAAATATTTACCTATAAACTTTAAATAGGATAATAGTTTTTATTGTAAACTAATTTATTTTTTTCGGTTAATGCTTTTGATCCCTTTATAATAACTGACGCTTTTTTACAGTGATGCCATGTTTTTCTTGTTGTCTTTATCTAAAATACTAACAGATAACTCTGAAAATATAGCAAATAGGTTACATTAAATTTATTAAAAAATAATACCATCATCCATTGTTTAAGCTCATAAAATGAGTTTGTAGCGTGCCTAAATATAATTATTCATTTATCATAGCTAGGTTATGGAGAGCATTTTCGCAATGATTTGGCGTTAGCTTCATACGTCGTAAATTAATAAAGGAAAATAATTATGTATAAAATTGATTACAACTCATATCGCTCAATCCAAAGTTTCAACAGACGCCCCCGTTTTTTGATCATGCACTACACAGCCCTGAATTTTGAAGCGTCTATTAAGGCATTGACTGGAAATCTTGTTAGTGCTCATTACCTAGTCCCGAACCCAGATGATCCGACTTATCAGGCTGCGGGCTTTGATGAAATTCATATATTTAATTTGGTCGATGAATTGGAAAGGGCATGGCATGCAGGAGTAAGTAGTTGGGCAGGACGAGAAGGGTTAAATGATACATCTATTGGTATCGAAATTGTGAATGAAGCCAGTGATGATTGTGGTGTTTTAACTTTCCCTCTTTATAATCCGGATCAAATTGATGCCATTAAAGAACTAGCCATTAATATATTACAACGTTATCCAGATATTACGCCGACTCATGTTATAGGGCATTCAGATATTGCATGGAAAAGAAAAACAGATCCAGGTCCTAAATTTCCATGGAAAAAATTATATGATTCAGGCGTTGGAGCATGGTACGACGAGGATATTAAGCAAAAATATGTCAAACAATTTGAGCACTGTTTACCTGATCGCGTAGAGATTTTGGCTAAATTTAAGCGTTATGGATATGATATTTTAGACGCAGAAAATGATAACAATTTTCAGTTACTTAACCGAGCATTTCAGATGCACTTCCGCCCGTCATGTTACGATGGATTACCAGATATAGAAACGATAGCTATCTTATACGCATTAGTTGAAAAATATTTTGATCATAGCTAATGAGCTACGATGAATTATATCGACGTAGAGTAAAAGTTGCGGTTTTGTTATCAAGACCGCAATTCAACACTGGAAAGTAACATAATTAAAACATGATGTAAACGAAATAAATGAGTTAACTTTGTGTTTTAATAATTCATGCGCAATAAGTAAATAATCAATTAATTTATTTTTTTCATGAATCAATTTTAATTAAATATATCCCATGAATATTTAATGCCTTAAATTTACTCTAGTTTCTAATTATTTATTTTAAGATATATCTTAAAATAAATAATCTTACATTTTCTTTTTATGTGTTTCAATTGGCTGATTTTATTTATTATTTTATTTTATTCTCGATGTTTATGGATACATCCTATGTATTTTTAAAATGATATTTTTTGTATAATTATTTGAATTTTAAATGAAAAAATATTATTCATGATTAGTTTGACTTGTTACCTATACTTGAATTCCTAATATAATTTTTATATATTGCGAAAGCTGTTACAGGCAGGGTGAGTATATTAAACACGAATGACAGAGAATTTTTATCTATGAAACACACATTATTGGCAACTGCTATTGCAGTTGGGGTATCTATATTTTCTTTTAATGTTAATGCCAGCAATAACCATACTATTTCTTTAGGGTATGCTCAAAGCTCGATAAATAGCGATGCTGAAATCCAACTTGCTAATAAAAAGATGGATAACAAACAACATGGATTAAACTTGAAATATCGTTATGAGTTTGACAAGCATTTTGGAATTATTAGTTCATTAACTTATACGCAAAATCAACATACAGATGATAACTTAGGCAATATATCAAAATTCAAATGGAGTAATACATCTTTGATGGCTGGCCCGGCATATCGTTTTAATGATTTTGTTAGTGCGTATGGTTTACTTGGTGCGGTTCACAGGAAAGTGAGTTTTGATGTATCTGACAAAACTACAAACGGCAGCATGAAAAAAACGTCATTGTCTTATGGAATAGGTTTGCAATTTAACCCAGCTCCAAATTGGGCTGCTGATGTTTCATATTCGCATGCCAAATCGGGTGAATTTAAGCTGGGAACCTGGGCTTTTGGCGTAGGTTATCGTTTCTAAGTTATCATTTATACGTATTAGTTATTTTTTCGTTTACGCCTATTTTTTATTGGTTATATTAAATTTTAAAATAATTTAATTTTGCCCGAATTCTTTTTATCATTGAATTCGGGTTTTTTATTATTCAAATTAATATGAAAGGTCGAATTTATTATTTATATTGATTGGTTATCTGTGGCAATATGGTATATTAAACAATAACTGATGATTATGCTATTGTTTATCTTATATTCTCAATTTTTATTTAAACAGAAGCCATATGTGTATGGTTAATACAATGTGCAATAATTTTATAAAGATATACGAAATATAATAGGCCAAATGTAATGAAAGAGAGAATAGCCCAGAGAATGACATAACCAATAATTTGAGCAAAATTTATCTCACAATCTAATTTTCCGATAATCTTTCCGCTATTTCTATCTATGACCAGTGTTTTGTTAATGATTAAACGAGTCATATAATAAGGAAACACAAAGGCGCCTAGCCCTAATGTCAATAAAGTAATCAAAAACCAAACGATGAGATGCAAAAAAATCTCAATTATACTTAATTCTGGTTTTAACTTAAGATTGCGGAAATCCATTAGGTTCATATAGCTCTCCTAATATTCAAATAAGCTTTCAGGGATATGGGAATGTTAAGTATGCTACATATGAGACAAATTTTCTAAAATAGAAGTTCAATGAGAATTGTTGGCTATAAAATCAGCGCATTAGATTTTTATGATGAAAAAAAGCCAGCTTTGTTTTTAAGCTGGCTAATCTCTGTGTTGACACAATGCTTAACGATTACATAAAGCGAGTTGTTGACAACCGAATCACGACGCAGTGTACGTTTGAGATAAAAGATTTTACAGATTTCATGACGATGTCCTTTGGGGGTTATAAATTGTGATTTACTTCACGAAAATCTAAATTCTGGGGGAGATTTTATGCTCAAAACAAAAAGAGTCAAGATATTTATTAAATAAATTTTTTAAAATTTAAAAAAAACATGCAATTAATTATATGCAATTGAAAATTAATGATTTTTGTCGTTGTTCTTTTTGGGGAGAAACCTTCAGCTTAGGGAATACAGTCGCTTCATTGACTTTTTATTTGACTATACTTCATTTTTAGACTGTTTTTTAAACAAAGCCCAACCTGGTTCTCAATCTAATTGTGGAGAGAAAAAATGGAAATCAGTGAAAATGGCATCATTAAGCTGAAAAGCTATGAAGGGTTAAGATTAAAAGCATATCCTGACCCTGCCACGGGGGCTGAACCGTGGACAATCGGCTATGGCCATACAAGAGGCGTAAAACCTGGGCAGGTTATTACAGCACAACAAGCAGAGGCATTTTTACGCGAAGATCTTGCACCTGTTTATAGCGCCATCCAACGGTTAGTTAAGGTTCCTCTAACACAAGGGCAGTTTGATGCCTTATGTTCATTTATTTTCAATCTTGGAATTAATAATTTTAGTCACTCAACGTTGTTGAAAAAATTAAATGCAAGTGATTACCAAGGTGCTGCAGAAGAATTTTTAAAATGGGATCGTGCAGATGGGCGGGAACTATCAGATCTACGTAGCAGGAGAGCATCAGAGCGGCAAACATTTTTATCATAGATGAATCTAAATATGCCGATACTGCTTACTGCTATATAGCAGCGGCCTTTTAAATAGCCTCTTTACTGGCGACACTTGTCCACTTTGGTCACTGTTTTTATAAAACATATGGTTTCTTGTTTCCGGAGGCTGATGAAAGGCTCCTGCCTTTCTCTAGAGAGAAGTTTTTAGCTGAGCAAATCGGTTTCCGGCAAATTTTCCACTCTTTTGCTACTTCTACACTATTTGGAATTCATTGAATATATCGTATAGAGGGCAGGTTAATAGTATGGAATATCTAATCAGGCTATTAGAGATAAACAGTGAATTGGGAGAAATTATCCGTAATAGCCTAAATAATCGAAATTATTATTTATGAATTAATAGGTCTCGAGTAAACGAAAATAGCGGTTAATACTTTGAAGGCCTATTTTCTAAAACGACACGATAGCCATCAATATCCTCGAATGTTTTTCCACATTGATCCCAATAAGGATTGTAAGAAGGAACCAACGTAAATCCTGCCGCTTGCATTGATTCTACTTGTTCCTGCCATTCAAGTTTATCTTCAATATAAAAAACGAGTAAATTATCTTTTGTCGGAGCTTTTCCTACATGGGTATTCTGATGATGAGTAAACTCTAGATGCCATAAGTGGTCCGGATGTCCCAGCATGACACCGTTAAAATTTTCATGATCAGTAAAATTTCCTAATAGGGAAAAATTTAAACCTTTACAATACATCTCTGTAATTTCAATAAGATTATCTGTTGGCCTAGCAATTCGAATTTTAGTTGATTTTTTCATATTTTTTATTTTAAATTCAATGGAGAAAATATGATATTTTAATTGCTATTTGTTTTTTTATGAAAAAGTGCTGATAATTTTTCAGCACTTTATAATATTAATTGTTACGTTGATTATTTATATTGTTAATTTAATTCCATAATCGATATTAATATAGCTAAAAATTATTATTTAATATCTGCATCAATAACCTGATAGAAGGCATTGTTAGTATCTGCAATTGTCCAAACACCAAGAATAACATGATATCCTGAGCGATCTGGAACTTCACACGTCAAAGACACTTTTTGAGATGGTTTTTTTCCATCATCAACACGTTCACAGAACGGATTTAAATCAAATTGGGCTCGGGTTAGAGGTGTATTTGGATCCCAATCAGGTTTGGTAATAAAGAATTGCCACGAAGTTGTGCTATGTCGGGCTGTTAATGTCCATATAAAAGTATTCGTGCCTTTATTAACAGTAACATGGTGCCAGCGATCTGCACTTTGCTCATTTAATTGGCTGAACTGCCCAACGCCAGCACTGGCGATTTTTCCATCTGGCGGACCACCTTGTGGAAAGCCTTTAGGGCCTTCAACCGATTGTGGTTCATACATGATTGGCCCACATTTTTCATTAATACGTTTAGCACACAAAAGGGCCCTGCTTGGAGGGGAATCAATATAACCGTGCAGGGCAGTTGGTTGAGCTGAACTAGAGAAAGGGATTGAGCTAAAAGCAGTTAATCCCGCTAGAAGTAACGATTTTTTAATATTCATGATGAGTTTCCTATTTTTTCCGTTCTTGACTGTAAAATAAGTAACTTTCAATATTGTTATTATATTAATTGTTATGAATGAAATTTAATGTACTTCTGATGGAAATGTATAAAGATATTTATAACAAAATTAGGTAACTATAAATGCTTAATTTATGATAGAGGTATGCTAGAAGAAATTTTCTTAGACCGAATGGATATTGATATGTTGAATGCAATGAATTTTGTAGGATAGCCCTACTTTTTTGTCACTCATTGATATTTTTGAGAAAAACAAAAATCCCTCCCTAGGAATAGGGAGGGGAAGAGCGAAATAAGAAGCAAATGAGGGTGTACTAAAAAGTAAGATATTTGAGTACACATAAATAAAGTAGACCTAAATAGCATAATATGCAATAAACCAAATTTAAACGGGGAACATGACTGTGGAAAAAAGCGTCCGGGAATGGGGCATGAATGGCTATTAATCAATATTAATATGTAAGGCTGATACATGATTAAAATAGGTGAAGATACATATTGGACAAAATCAGTGCTTGTTGAGCAACTTCGAAATATGGATATAAAACATGGAGATGTTGTTATGGCTCATGTTTCGATGCGTTCAGTCGGTAACTGTTTAAATGGGGTTGATGACCTTATTCAAGCTATTTTAACTGTTCTTGGAACGACAGGAACTTTATTGTGTTATACCAATTGGGAACAAAATTATGAAGATAGCTTAGATGAGGATGGGTGTGTTCCCTTAGAATTAAAATCTGAAATTATGCCATATGATCGACTATCTTCCCGGGCAAGCAAAGATCATGGTGTTTTTGCCGAAAGTGTAAGAACAACTAAAGGCGCAATTCGTAGCCAAAATCCGGGCGCTTCAGTAGTGGCTATTGGCAATGATGCAGAATATTTTATTGAAAACCATTCATTAAATTATGGGTATGGCAATGATTCACCATTTGCAAAGCTAGTAACCTGTCGAGGAAAAATTCTCATGATTGGGGCACCTTATGACACTATGAGCCTTTTGCATCATGCGGAACATTTAGCCAATCTTTCAAATAAACATATTCGCAAAATGGAAGTGCCCCTCTTGGAGAATAACCACGTAATATGGTTCAAGTTGGAGGAGTTTGACACGGTAGATCCTGTTTGTGAGCAGTTTAATGAGGGGTATTTTGGGGATATTGTTGAACAATATTGTGCACATTCAGAAGCGGTTACAGATGTTATTGGATCTGCCTCGACATTAGTGGTTCCCGCTAAAGAAATGCTGGATTATGCGATTAGCTGGATGGAAAATTATCGTAATGAATAGCCATGGTGATTCAGTATAAAAAACATATATTTTATACTGAATCACAAATTAATATTCTGGTCTCATGTCTGAAAATTCAATGCATTTCTAATAGAGGATTTTAATTAAAAGGAAATTAAATACCCTCTCAGGTAGTGAAAGCGTATTTATAAAATAGCGTATTGCTTATTTACAATATATTTTATTAAATATATGTTGCTATAAAATTTAATTTTTTCTCATTATTGAGTTATATTTAGTGGGTTATTCTGATATATTCATGGTATGATTATGGAATTCATAAGGGAGTGCGTATGTCTATTGATGGGTTTGTAGCAGAGTCATTGTTTTGGATTGCATTATTTGGTTATTCGCTTTGGTATATATGCATTCCTAGTGGGCTGTTTTTTGCTTACGTAGCACTGAAGCTAGCGAAGAAAATACCCTTAAAAATATTTAGCGGATTATTAGTTATATTTTTTTTAATTTCACCAGTTTTACAATATACATTGTAAAAACGCATTCATGATGCGAGTTAAGCATCAACAGCACAGACTTACCAAATGGATTCAGGAGTAAGCTGCTGGCATAAAATAATCAGGAGAAAGTATATGTTAGTGTGACTTTAGTTATAAAAATCACACTAATTTAATAAATAAGACATATACCCTGTAACTAATTATTTTTTAGTTGCAGTAAGGCATTCTTCCAGTATTCCCAGATAATCTAGCCATTCTATCCATACAAAATCTGGGTTGATATCTGAAAAGCCTCTTTCCTCTTCTATTTTTTCATGTACTTCTGTAGGTACAGTAATACATACTGCCTTATCTCGAATTTCTTCGACTTCTTCTTGTGTCAGCAGTGAGCCTTTCTTTTCTTGAAGATGAACAAGAATGGAGATAAGTGAAGGCATAAATACAAGTTCTAATTTTTGTTGTTCATCTATCGATTTGATATCCTTCATTTTTTCAACCATAGGTGAATTACTGATGAAATTGGGGGGAGTTTTTGATGTTTCATGTCGGCCATTTCATCTGGCTTTTATCAAAGCCATGACCAACAACAGATCTCCAAGATGTAACCAAGAGACAATCCAAAGGACGAGCAACTGTCTTGCACAATATTTTAATGGGATGCTTTAAGTTGGCTGACAGTAAATGCCAGAGGTTGGACATCTGTAACATCAGTTAGCTCAGGTAGAATTAATGACTATGATTGGTTTATTCCCGGAACAGTTGATTAATCAATCGATCCTCATACCCACCTGCATTACCCCAATGAGTTTAATGTTAAAGGATGGTTTTTAAATAAACCTGCATACCGGTTGGGAGTTGTATTAGGTTATCAGAAAACTCATTTCAGTTGGACGGCTATGGGGGGAAGATATCATAATCTTCAAATGGGAACAGCCAATGCTAAAGATGAATTAAAGAGAGCGGTAAAGGAAATAGTGGCTTAAGAGTGCTAATTATAAAAATCAGTCCCTTCTAGTTATTTTTTATCATTCATTTCTGTCTAGCTTTTCCTCCATATTTTCCCTTGTAAATCCCAGACATAAAAAAAACCAACCTGTTAAGGTTGGTTTTCAGACTGCTGACAAACCGCGTGGTTTTCAACGCGGTTGCAATCTCTCTTATCAATCACCCTATTCAGGTTTTTCCTGATGTATCTCCGTTATTTCCCCTTTTCCCGAACAGGATTGGATGTCTGACCGTAAATCCACCGAGGAGCCTCAGATAAAACCAGCAAAGCGTCGCCACCAGTAACGCTATCTTCTTGATATTTTGTGCAGTGGCCGCCAACAGGCACTGTATCTGCACGTTCAGCAACCCGCGGAAATGGGCATAACGATGCCCGTGATGCTGTTTGGCATCCGCAAAACTGCGCTCTATCGTTTCTTTCCGTCGCTTGTGCACTTTTTTGCCCCATGGCGTCAATCGAATGTATTGGGCCTTTTCTTTGCTTGTTTCCCAGATGTGTCGCGTTATGGTTTTTCCCTTTTTAGCCCGTGTGCAGGCAGCTTGCAATGGACAGTTCTGGCAAATGCCGGCGGCCGTCTGGTAATAGCGGTATCCTTGGCGGCCTGTGGTGGTATAAATCAGCTTTTCGCCCTGCGGGCAGGAATAGCAATCCTGTTGTGGATCATAAATAAACTGTTTCTTTTGGAACGTATTGGGGCCCTTGTTTGGCCGACGATAGCTGATGACCGGGGTGAGTCCCAGTTGCAGGGTCAGATCACTCGCGGGGCTTTTTACTTTCTGACAGTTGTCAACTTTGAGTTTACAACTCGATCAGGGGCGGTCAACGCCTATAGTATCTATAAATCAATGTGTTAATGTTGATTCTGTACGGTTTGGTCAATACTCCGATCCCCATAGATAATGCTCCAACTCTCCGAAATTACTGGACAGCTCAACCTGTAAGTCAGCATGACAGGTTTCAAAACGCAAAACATATTGTCATCGTGGCAATGTTATCTTGCATCAGGTGCCAGAATGGCGTCACTGACCGTTAGCCTCACGAAACGAGGCTCGCTACCAGCACCAAACTTCAAATTTACACCTCACTAAATTGTGTACTCGATTAACAGACAAATTTTATAATGCTTTACCATATTTCAATGCGTATTGATTCTGTCAAAGGCTATTCAATTGAGATAAAAACCTGACCTAAGTAATATCAATTGGCTGTTTATTAGTAGGATGAAATGACCTTTAATAATTAATAATAAGTGAGGTGTTTATGTCTGAAGTGAATAAGCCAGAAAACAAGAATCCGGCAAACCTGTGCCAGATTGATCCTAAGCAATACCAGATTGATGCAGCAACAGCCCCTGTTGGCTCTTTTCCTTGGGCAATGATCCAAGTGTATAAAGGTAAGAACTTGCGGCGTAAGGATTGGGATTCTCCCGATCAATATCTGCGCCTGATATCATCAAAGGAAGTTGAAGCTGGTACAGAGCAAAACGATTATATCGAAGCACATGATAAACATGGCCATTGGAAACCGTGGATACCAAATGTTGAAGATATGGTAGAGTGTGATTGGGAAGTGGTGAAAGTAAAACCTAAGATAGAAGATTATAGGCTCTCTTTTGACCTTAAGATAGGGACTGCTCGTCGGCAAGACTGGGAACACTGGGGATATATGAACTTTGGGGACATAAATCCAGATAAACCTCCTTTTGGCGTTCTAACTAATCTTCGAAGCAATATAGATGTTGGGAAAATCCTATCGTTCAGGTTCTGTAAGCAGGACGGGGATAGACGGGGATTTATATTATTGCAAATTGACACTCCAAACTACCCAGAATTAGGGTATAACTCTTGTAACGTAACGGTTGATGGCTCAATTTATGGTATTTTCATTTCTAATTGGCAGAATAAATCTGGTTTCAATTACCCGGCAGATGGCGCAAATAGACTAGGCGACCTAATAAAACAAAACGTAGATAAAACCCTGCATTTTAGCCTCAAGTGGAAATAACCCAAATCCTGAATCTAAGGCTGCGCATTGCGTGGCCTTTTCCATATCTGCCACCGCAATCACTCTAATCACATCCGTATACATGCATTGCGGCTGGCAACCCTAACTATTTGAAACTCATCCGATATGGGAATTCCCATAACGACATCCTATTAACTCACGTGAGGTGAATGATGGAAAAGCGTATTGAAGAACTGGAAAGAAAAGTTGTCGAGTTGGAAAAACAGTTCGCTAATTTTCAAAAATCAGTGAGCTGCGATGTTAATGCTCTAAGAGCGGATTCAATTGCAATTAAGCACGCAATTATTAGTAAATCTTAAGACAGTTATTTTATGGATACATTTAGTCCACAAAGACTATTGGCTAATTCCGTATAAACTTGTTTTACTGTTGGGTTTTGGTGTTGATCGGCAAACCGCTTAAGATTAACTACCACATCATTTTTAACTGATGGTGAAGCTGCATCCAAACCAGCTAGTGTAATAGATAAAGCAGATTCAAGAGCTTCAATTTTTACGATTAAAGCCGCTAAGTCAATAGGTTGATAAGACATCTGAAACCCTCATGCCGAAGCTAATCAGCCATCGCTTCGGTTGGTTAATATTTGGCTGATCTAACAACATACCTTAAGTATCAACTCATTACTTTTAACCTACTCACAGGGGCGACTCTCTCCCCCCACGGACGCCCATTGTTCTGATGGGGTGGAATATGCGCATGATTGAAAAAGACACGGAATTCTGGTCTCACGTCTGGGACTGGTTAATTATC
>NZ_FORG01000008.1 GCF_900113945.1 Xenorhabdus mauleonii | reverse complement strand
CCCAACACCCACGCTGCCGCCCTGACTGCTGTTTTTGCCACGGGTAGTCTGGGTATTTTCCGCAGATTCAAGGACGATATCCTGTTTCGCGTCCAATGCAACATCATGCCCCGCTTTCAGGCCACTGCCCTGAATATGGATATTGCCGCTGTTTTTCTCCGCCTTATCCCCGGTGGCGGTGATACGAATGTCCCGCCCCGCATTCAGGTTACTGCCCTGCGAGTCGATGGTATCCACCCGGGTTTCGGATTTCGACGCCTGACTGCCGTAAGAGAGCTGAATGCCAATGGTATCATCCGGTTTTTTCGCCTTACCGCCCGCTTGGTTAATGGCGTCCGCTTTGGCTGAATTCGCTTCACTGAGTTGGTATGCTTGATAGCCTTGGACACCCGATAATGCTACTTGGGTGTTTTTCAACGCTTTCAGCCGGCTGTCTTGCGTGTCTTTTGCGTCATTGGCCGTTTGTACTGCTGTATTCAGCGCACTCCCGACCGCCCCGGACAGTGCCAGTGTCAGGCCCGATTGTTTCTGTTCGGTTTTGCTCAGTTCGGTATGGGTGTTTTTTGCAGCGGAGAGCACCACATCTTTACCCTGAATATCCAGATCCTTCCCCGCCACCACATCGCTGCCGTGCACACTCGCTTGATTATTCGCACTCAGGGAAACATGGCCGTTACTGCTGCCGACGGTACTGCCTTTATGCTGCACAGCATCACTGTCAGTGGATTGTTTGAATGTCGAACCGCCCACCGTAAACCCAATGCCGCCCGTGCCCATCAAACCCGATTTTTTCTCTTCCTGTTGATAAAATTCGTGATTTTTCTCTTCAACGGTGGTGATGTTCAGGTTATGGCCCGCATTTAGAGTGACATCCTGTGTACCGACCACATTACTGCCACCCACGGTGATGTCGTTTCCTGCCTCGACTTTAACGGCATCGCCACTCAGGGTACTGCTCCGAGCCTGTTGGCGGTCATATTGGAACTGGGTCGTCGTGGTTTTTGACGACACCAGGCTATTACTGCCCTTGACCTTGTGATATTCATCATGGGTTTGCTGTTGTTTGCCTGCCGACACCGTCACATCACGACCGGCACCAAGATGTAGCTTACCGCCTGCGGTCACCTCCGCCGCGCGAAGTTGAACATCACGCCCTGACTGCATCTTAATTTGGCCGGCCCCCTGCACCGCTGTACCGACTTCATCGGCAGCGGTTTTGGTCACACGGTGATCACGTCCCACCTCGGTGTGTTCATAACGGGCCGTTTTCGCGGTACCAAGTTGAATATCCCGTCCGGCGTCCAGTCGGATCTCACTGTGTTTCCCTTGCGTCACCAATTGCGCCGCAGACAGGTTAATATCGTTTCCGGCCTGAAGATGCAGTTTGCCATCGTCACCCTGCACATAGATACTGGCCACATTATCCACATAGGTTGAACTGAAACGGCCGCTGCCGGCCTGATTTTCGCCCGAACGCATGGTGCTGGCGATATCAACATTATTCCCGGCCTGTATCACCAGCGACTTATCGGCATGAATGGAACCTCCCCGTTGTATCAGATCAGTTCGTGACAGCAAAGACAGGTCATCCCCCTGCATATGACCGCTCTGATTGCGGATATTGTCAGCTGACAATCTGAGCTCTTGACCGACAATTCTCCCCTGATTCAGCAAATCACCGGACAAGTGCAGATTAACCCGACTGCCGCTCAGTAAAGCACCGGTGCCATCCAGTGTTCCGCCTTGAGTACGGATATACACCTGCGGCACCAGTACCGTTTGTTGGCTGCCATCCGGCAGGGTCACATTAGTTTCGACCAACCACACCATATCTTCGGTCAATTGGGCCATTTGTTCGGCGCTGAGTGCGATTCCGGGTTTCAAATTAAAAGTTTTCTGGGCACGCAACCCAGCATTCATCAACGCCTTAAACTGTTCTTCATCATTCTGGTAACCGGGCAAATACCGTTTTCCGGTCAGATCCGTGATTTGCTCACGCACCAGACGCTGTTCATAAAACCCGTCCCCCAAGCGTTTATGCATATAATTGTGATCGGTCTGCAATGCTTGCTGCATATAGTCAGTACCCAACCATTTTTTCTGTTGGGTAAACTGCGGATCGGTTTCAACCAAGACCTGATTTTCCGGTTCCGGTACAACAAACGTGTTACCAATGTGTTCAGACAATGGCAGCTTCACTTTAAATAAGCTGTTATCCGGCAAACGGTAATGCGGGACTTCTGTTCGGATCACTACAGGTTTTTCGCCGATGGCAACCGGCTCCGAACTCGCGATCTCCACACGTTGGGGCGCTCTTAATACCGCATCAGATACCGCCACGTCCTCATTGGCAAAACGGGCATTGACGGGCGAACGGGTGATGGCATTAATTTGTGCCTGTTCTCCCTGATACGCTCCCGGATGCTGGCCATTCAGTTCAATATTGCCTTGCTGTGCTTCAACGGTGCCCGGAGTGAGTGTGATGGCATGGATTTCTGTGTTGGGTTCATAACGCTCTGAACTCCAGCCCTGATTATCATGACGGCCTTTTTTACGAATACGCCAAAAATATTCAATCCGGCCTTTATCCGTCACATACCGTTCTCCCTGCACATCAATGTTGTCGATTTTTCCACCGGTCACGGTAAGACAGCCCCCAGCAACAACCTGACTTTTATCGTTGGTCAGTACGGTCGTATCAATGTTCAGGCTTTTACCGGCCAGAATTTTCGCCGGATCGGTTTCTTTTACCCGGGATTCCTCTATTGTCCGGGTGTATTGGTACAACTGAAAGCTATCACGGCATTCCATATCATCGACACAGGCATGATCCACTTCATCATTATCGATAGTTATCTTATGGTCTTTGACATTATAACGAGTGCCCCTGACCTGATATTCCTTAACCGGCTCTTGTGAGATAAACTGCCTTTCCATGCTGAAATGGTCATTAACGTTATTGATTTTTTCCATTGCCAGCCGCATAACCCCGACGGCTTCAATACTGGCACTGTGGTTATTGATAACCTGGCCCTTACCCGCAGCACGATACTGACTGTCGAGTTGCCCGCCAATGGACAAGTCTCCGTCACTGTAAATTAAGCTGTGCGTTGTGTTGTTAAGCTCATTTGTGCCGATATCCAGCCGATGACGCGCCGCGATCACGGCCGACTTTTCCTTGTCTGCCAGGTTATCGAGCCTGTGGGTATCCAATGCAATATGGTCGCCATAAATGCGCCCAGTGCCCTGATTGGTCAACTGTGCCGTTTTCAGGTAAGTTTCGGAGCCGTCTATCAGTCCGCGGTTATTCACTGTGTTTTGAACTGTCCACTGCTGATGTTGCCCCAGTATTTTACCGGTGGCGCCATTGGTCAGGTTGGCTGCATGCCCCAATAAAGTTGCCGCGCTGATGGTATTGTGGTTCGTGATATCACCCTGACTGGTGAGCATCAGTTGACCATTGGCAATGATTTCGCCGCTCAAGGTAAAGCCTTTAAGCAGATTGAGGGTAATATCGCCAAGTGACCGAAGTTTGCCGTCACCGCTCAGGGAGTCTGCCTCCATGACCAGATCTTGCCCTGCTTTGATATCCCCTTGCGTATTTATTACGGTCAGTGCTTTTCCGCGTGCTTTAAATATCTGATTAGCCTGCATCTGCCCCTGACGGTTATTCAATACCGATTGCAGCGACAAATTCGCATTTTCTGTGGCGAGCAATTGTCCCTGTGTATTATTCAGGATATTCCCGCTGATATTTAGCACTTGCCCTTCAATGCCCTGATCGGATTGCCGGGTATCCGTGTTATTGATGTGATGCGCAGACAGATCAATGTTGCCCCCACTGCGCAGCAGACCACGGCGGTTATCGAAAGTGATCTCATCCTGATTGACAGGTGTCGCTTTCACCGTCATATTCAGGTGGTTCAGTGCCTCTATCTGCCCCTGTTGATTCCAGACCTTATCAGCCTCAAGCTTGAGATCAGCCTCACTCAGAAGTTTACCCTTTTCTCGGTTATCCAGTTGATTAACCTCGACGTCTACCCCTGACTGACCGTGCAATACGCCCCTGCGGTTATCCAAATCGCCACTGCGCACTGTCAACCGCCCCTGACTGTTTAATTTCCCATCAGCATTGGACAGCGTTTTTCCTTGTGTATCGATAAACAACGCCTGTTCGGATTCAATCCGGCCAAACTGGTTATCCAGCCCCAGACTGATCAGATTGAGGGTCGCCTGCGCCTTCATGATGCCCTGCCGGTTGTTCATCTGTGCCGTTTTGACTTGAAGTTTATCCGCCGACACCATCACTCCCTGCTCGTTATCCAGCGCTTGGGTATTCAGGATCATCGCCTGTTTACTGGTAATCCCTTGTTGAAGGTCACTGTTGCGATTAAGCACGGATTGCGCGTTCAACGTCAATTGACCACCGCTTTGCAGCAAGCCGTGATTGTTGTTCAGCCCCGCCACGGTCAGCGATGTGTTTTTTTCTCCCAGGATCTGCCCTTGCTGGTTAGCTACATCCTCCCCGATCAAAGTCAAGTCGCCACCGCTGCCAATGTGACCGGACTGATTACTGAGTCTGCCCACCGTCAGGTTTATCGCGCCCTGACTGAACACCCCACCGGAAAGATGTGTATTCCGGTTATCTAAGTGCTCCCCGTGTGTATTGATGGTCAATGCCTGCCCACTTTGAATCAAGCCGCCTTGGTTAAGAAGTTCACCGGTTTGCAGGGTCATACGGCGTTCGGCTGCCACCTGTCCGGCGGTATTATTCAGTTGATGGCTCCCCGTGTTGATATCAACATCGCCTGCCTTTATCTGGCCTTTTTCATTATTGAGCTGCCCCGTGGTCAGCGCGATATCCCCGCCCGAGGAACTAATACGACCCTTCTGGTTATGGATGGCTGAGGCCGATATTGTCACCGAATCTGAAGCCCGTAATTGCCCCGCATCATTATTCATGTCATTTTTTACGTTTATCTGCAGCCGACCATCCTCAGCCGCGACAATTTTCCCCTGTGCATGACTGAGTTCTTCGTTTGTCAGAACGTCTTCTTTCCCGAGTTCACTTTCCGTAAGGGTATTATTCACCAGACTATCGGCTCGGATATCGATCGTTCCATTGGCAGATATTGTGCCGCTGCGATTGTCCAGCCCCTGCTGGATCGCCAAGGTGAGAGTATTTTTCCCACTCTGGATCATTTTTCCCAGGCGATTGTCGAGGGACTGGATATCCGCCGTTATTCTCTGCGCCGATACGCTCCCCCGACTTAATTGATAACGACCGCCAGACAGTTTAAGCGCCCCGTCAGAGATTAAACGACCGTCCTTTCCCTGAAAGTCAGCCGTCTCCACTGAAAATACCCCGGAGCCGGCATGCGCCAGTGTGCCTTTTTGGTTCGCTACCATCTTGGCCTTAACGATTAAATCTTGCCCGTTTGATGCAATTGTTCCGCCATTGTTTTCAATACCAGCAGCGTGCTCCAACCGGAGAGCATGTTGTCCGGTCTGGGTAATGCGTCCTGCGTTATTCAGTAACTGTTGGCTGTTGAGTACCAGCGTTTCTGCATTCAATTCGCCGCGCTGATTATCAATCAATTCCGGTGCGGATAAAGTCATCGCCTTGTTTGCACTGAGGTAGGCGTCCTGTAGATCCAGCCGGGTCGCTGAGGTCAGCGTCAGGTCATTGCCTTCTGTCTGGCTGCCCCTGAGTGAGATGTTTTTTGCCTCCACAGATAGCGTATCAGACGCTAAATTGTGACCATGCAGTGACGCGGTTTCACGGGCGTTAACCGTCAGGTTACCCGTCTGGGTTGGTTTTCCGTCACGGTCAACCCCCGCTGCCAATATGCTGCCTGTCTGACTGTCGAATGTATTGCTCTGGCTGCTGAAATGACGACCGGTCAATATCTGGCCTTGGTGGATAAAATGATCACGGGTTTTTAGGGTGGTATCCCGACCAGCAATAATTTTGCCTTGATTGAGAAAATCTTTCTGGTTTTCGAGCGTAATATCGTCCGAGGCGGCGATGGTGCCTTGATTGGACAGTTTACCCTGACTATTGAGCGTGAAATTTCCCCGTTGTGTCAGTTTGTCGTCACTGTCAACACCGGCGGCTAATACCCCATTTTCATGGTTATCCAAGGCAGCACTCTGGATATCCAGATGCCGGCCGGTTTTGATCCGCCCTTGGTTATCCAGATGATTACGGGCATAGATTTTCATGTCCTGTCCCGCCGTCATCTCACCCTGATTAGTGAGATTGCTCTGATTTTGGAGATCCATATCGGCTGACGCCGTTATCATGCCACTGTTACTGAGTTGCCCGTTATTATTGAGCGTCAGATTGCCCGCCAGTGCTCCAAGTTGCCCCGCGTTACGAACGCCCACGCCCTGTTCGGTGCCGACCAGTTTAATTTTATTGGCATACATGCCGCCAATAGCTGCCACATCCAGACTGAATGCCGGTTTATTTTGGCTGTCTCCCCCACGCACCTGAACAACATTGCCCTGTGCATCAACTTGGTTGCGTCCGATCGTGACCGTCAAATCCTGGGCGTGTAATTTGCCGTTGATATTCACGGCTCGGGCAATCAGGCGGGTGTAATCGCTCTGGGTATCGTTCAGTCCCTTGCCGTCAACGGTCAGGATACCGTTTCCCACCTCAAACCCTTTCAGGCGGCCATTTTCCAGAATGGTCTGGCCTGCTGCCAATGTGGTTTGGCTGGCATTAATAAAACCGCAACCGTGACAGGTAATCCCCGCCGGGTTAGCAATAATCACATCGGCCCGCTTGCCCGCCACCTCAATAAACCCATTCAACTGACTCGGATCCCGGCTGTTCACCTCATTTAAGATGATTTGGGCTTCTCCCTGCGCCAGCCACGGGTTCCCTGTAATCAATCCTCCCAGTTCCGTTTTTGTGTTAACCCCACTGTTGTTGAGAATGGCGCCACGCTGTTCTACATCAAACTGGCTGTATTGGTTACGGGACACGCCATCACTGTTGGGCGTCTGAATATTGACTTGAGCGACGCCATTGGCCGCCGAAATGACGGTAGGTTGCTGTGTCCCCGGGGCATTATTGTCGGCAACAATGCGTGCCTGTACGGAAGGACTGACCAGCCCCAATGCCAGCGAAATACCAAAGACTAACGGCGTCAGGGAAACACGGGTGATCAACGATGTCGATCCAGACATTCCACCGCGTGTTTGCCCTGCCGTATGGCTACGACCAATATCCGCAACAACCATCAGCATTTGGCGGGCTTTATTAAAAATCACTCGGTAAAAATGTTTGTTCATCGTGAAGAGTCTCTTGCGGGAAATTCATGTGTAAGGGGATGGTCATGCCACCAATGAGCCGCCTGTTGACGGCTGACACCCCGTCCCCTGAACTGGAGAACGCGCGCGCCGCCGCGTTCACTGCCTTTGTGATACAGGGCGCGGTAACAGTGATAAGGAAAAATTTCGCGCCGAAGCAAGTTCGCCATGTCACGGCTATGGCCGAACGGCGTCATCCACTCTAAAAACCAGAGTCGATTGCCGCTATTTACTTGTTGATAAAGACGGGCGTTATCATCTTGTGTCAGATAACGATGTTCGTTTTCCTCATCGAAAAACGCATAACTCAGGTAAAAAACAGGCTGCCCGTTATGGGCGACCAAAACGTACTGTTCGGCTTTAATCACGGGCAATAACAGCGTGGACAAGGCTATCAAAGGGGCGTTCTGGTGCAGGGGTGACTGCATCCAAAGCCAGGTCGCGGCCCCCAACATTTCAGTTTCATTGGCGTTTCCCCCCAAAATATGGGGGGCATACACCTCATAATCACCGATTAACATGGTATTCCCCTCAGTACTGCCAGTTCACGCTGAAACCCACATAGACACGGTCAGTTTTAAACCCGTCGGGTTTGGAAAACGGTGTGCCCACGGAGACGTCATACGCCAGATTGGCCGGGCGAATATGGCCTTTAACACCTATCACGCCGCCGGCCAATGTTCGGCCGATAATCCGGTCTGCGCCTTGGCCGCCAACCCGGCCATAATCTGCCCCAACATACAGTTGCTGTTCCGGCAGCGGGGTTTTCCAAGACAAGGTATTGCGCAGTGTCCAGCCCTCACTGGCACTTAATGTGCGTTCGCCATCAAATCCCCGCACTGTCCAGCGGTTCCCGATGCTGAATTGGTCTTGCGGGGTCAATGGTGTATTGCTCCACTGCTGCAGGTATTCGATACGATGTTCGAACTGGGCTTTTGCCAAGGAGAAGGGAGTATTCAGTGACGCAGAAAGTTGGATAATTTCTGCTTTTGCCGTGGCATAGTCCGGAGAGGATGGATCGCGGCTTTCTTCAGAGGCCGGCAATGCCCCGAACCAGCGGGTACCTTTCTGGTAACGCACTCCGGCATCCAGTACTGCTGAATTCAGATAATGGCGATGGTTTAGCCCCAGACTCCAGTTGCTGGTACGGCGTTTTTGGGTTCCGATTTCAGTCTGTTTGATATAGCTACGGGTTTGCCGGACATTCACCCCGTAAGTCAAGGTCGTTTTCGAACTGGCATTGCGATGCAGAACCCGGCTTAACTGGGCATTCAAGCTCTGACTGCGTCCACGGTATTTCGCTTCTTCATTTAGCTCAGGGACAGTTTGCGCATACGTGTATTTACTGCCCGTCACCGCAAACTGCCAGTCGCCGAACGGCACCGAATAATGCGCGGTGTAATTGGTCGAATCTTTGCGGTTGGAGAAGGCCAAATCACGGGTCATCGACACATACAGTAAATCGCTCAATGACGTCGGGTTATCCAGCGCTAACATCAGCCCGCCCTGAGTCCGCCCCGTGGGTTGACCGCCGCTATTATCAACCCACGCCCCGGCATGCCAGAAACGGGATTGGTGGCGTTTAATCACAATGTCGCTTTCGCCGGGTTGCTCCCCCGGCACCAGTTCCATTGAGGCTTGCACATTAGGCAGCCTTTGCAAATTTTCCAATCCTTGCTCAATATCACGTAAATCCAGCAAGCGTCCTTCACGGGCCGGCATGGCGTTATAGAGCGTGGCGTAGGTGTCGGCATCATCAGCATAACGAATGTGTCGTACCCTACCCAGGACGATATGCAACTTAAGTTCGCCCTGACGCAAATTCTGCTCGGGGGCAACGACCCGGGTGGTCACCCAACCGTGGGCAATCAACCGATTTTGCATATTGCCCATTAACAAGCTAATACCTTGCATCCCCAGACACTGCCCGTTGGCCTGATTGGCCAACCGTTGTAACGGCACCCAATGGGGCAAGGCATCCCGACCGGACAATGCCACTTTATGGATAACAAAACACGGTGTCTCTTTCGGAAATGTCAATCGGGAAACTGACGCAGGACTTTCCGCAAGTCGAACACTCGGTGCCTTAGCTTCCAGACTTTGTTCTAAAGCCTGCTGTTGTTGTTTTTGATGGATAAATGAGTGTTCATCGGCCAGTACAGATGGAATGGTAAAAAAAACATATATAGCTAACCCGACTATTATTTTATTTTTGCTGTGTATTTTAATCGCCATAATTGAACCAAAAACTATTTAGCGCTATCAATGAGCACTATCAAACAACCGCGGGGAGAATTCAGAGGGACAATTATGGTTTAATCTGAATATTTTTCAAATAAATAAAATAGATCAAAATCACAGAGATGAATTTATTAAATTTACCTGGTTTTATTTTACGAAATTGAATTTAATTTAAAATTATATTTCGGAAACCAACAGAAAAACCATCAATCAATTTAGTATTTGTAAGAAGAAAAATATAAACATGATATAAAAATAGAATTTAACCCATTAATATTAAGGTGGTTTTTAATGCATTGATAAATAGCTAATCATCTGTCATTTAAACGCGGTCATGTGGAAAAAGCTCATAAAATGATGATGTTATTATTTTCCAGCAACCAATTAAAAACTGGATCATTAATATAAATCAGAAAATCTCCATAATAGAAATGGATTGCAACATTGACATTACCTCTTCTTTGTAATTGACCTGAATGAGTTTTCAATTTTGTCCGTAGGCACGCCTGGTTACATCTTGTTTTTATCCTTTTTTTAGGAAAAATTTATCAAATGAGCGCCCTGACAAATTCAATAAAAAAAATGAAGGCACTGGTAATAACAGACATTGTTGGAAGATAACCATAGAAAGTGAAGCATTACCTTATTGTACACGGGCTAAAGGATTCATGCCCGCTACTGCCCTTGTAACCAGCCTAGTGCTTATCCTCTAGTGATGGGATAAAATTCCCCCAGCTCCGAAGGCAACAAAAATCCACGATTTTTGGCCTGAACAGCCTGTAATCAGCTTCATTTGAAGGTAAATGAAACCAGCAATGTGCTCCACCATGTGGCAAGTGATTTTCTCTTGAGCAGTGAAAGATGACAGTAAAATTTCTAATTAAATGGAATTTACTGCCTATCTTATGATTGATAAGGTCACATAAAAACCAACACTAAAAATTAAATGATAATAAAGTGTTAATCATTATTATATAACCAGTACTCCATTAATTTATGATCCTGTATTTGTTTAATATAGTCGGTTTTACTGATATAAGGAAACTGTTCATAATATTCTATTACATTCACTACATCCTGATTTTTTCCTAAAAAATACGCTTTCGTCTTATCCTTATCTTCACCAAAAATTGGTTCAATATCCATTGCACATCTAGCATCAAAATGGGTTTCAAACTTGGTTCGATAAAATAACAGTGAGTCTTCTATGTCCGCCATAGTCAACAACATATATGACAATGCTCTCATAAGATCGGTACCATATTCATAGAGCGCACAACTCTCAATTTCTTGTTCCAATAAAAAACGGATAAGAGATTTATGCTCAGTTGCAAAGACGGGGTATAGCTCTTGAGTAATTCGTATACGATTATGTCGATTGTTATCTCCCCTTTCATAATAACCATCTTTGCCATTGTCTAAAACAATAAATGATGAAAGTATTTCTCTCGGGAGAGAGAGATAATCTCGAATTATATACTCATACATATTTATTCCTTTTTTATTCTAAGCGCTATCATGTTAACAAATAAAATGATAACTGCTACTTCCTAAAAAAATACGTAAACCATTCTAACTTAAACGTGATGTCGATTATATCCGTATTAAAATATGTTATCCCGTCATAATCGGCATTTTAACATAGCGTTATCAGGTGCAATATTTTGTATATCCAGCCATTAATTGAGTTCACTCTCCTCTATTGTGCCTGCACTGTGCCGATAGATAATCATGGGATGGCATAGATTTCTGGGTGATGTTCATAATACGTTGATAAGAAAAATGGCTGAGCAACTGGCCGAGGCAGGCATCCGAGCCACGGCTTCGGAGAAAACATGAATTCACTCGATAAGCGGAAAAATTTATGGATATCACCAATGGTAAACGAGGAAACAATGACCGCTTATCAATGCGATAAATCTGGAAAAGGCTGTTTCAAAACGGGCGTAACCTGTCACTCAGAGAAACGCCGTTTTGACATGCTATTACTCCGTTGGATCATTTGCCGTCTTCATAATATTTCTGCGATGCACGCCCAGTATAATTAATGCGATAGCCGCAAGAGCGAGCCAAGGCAGTAACACTTCATTTAACTTTTCCCACCCTATATTCTCCAACAGTGCACCCGCGCTGAGTGAGCATGCCAGCCCGACCACAAATATAGTCATATCATTGACTGCCTGTGCGATCCCTTTTTCTGATGGTGAAAATGTGGTGGTTACGAGTGCCGTTCCGCCGATGTAAAGGAAATTCCATCCAAGCCCCACAAAAATAAGTGCGCCTGCAAAGGAGTAAAATCCCGTACCCGTCAGGGCTAGTGCAATATGACAAGCGTAAAGCAAAATGCCCGCCAGCATTATCTTGATGCTTCCGAACCGTTCAATCAATGTTCCCGTGAAGAATGAGGGTAAAAACATACCGAGAACATGCAACTGAATGACTGTTGATGTGTCAGACAGAGAATGGGAATGATGAGACATGGCGAGAGGGGTCGCTGTCATGGCAAGAATCATGATGCCGTAACCAGTAGCCGCACCAAACAATGCTATCAAGTAGGCCGGTTGCGTGATAACCCTTTGCCACGGGCGCGCAGGCTCATGTGTAGCCACAGCTTCCATTCTGGATGGTATGGCAAGACGCGAGAGGATCAAAACCGCTACCACTGAAATTCCAGCGAGAATAGCAAAAGAGCCAAGGTAATGCGGCGTCAAAATATCTTTGCCAAGTCTGGCAAGCAGTGGCCCTGCAAACGCAGCCACGATCCCCCCTGCCATGACCAAAGATATAGCACGTGGCCTGAAAGTATCACTAGCCACTTCAATTGCAGCAAAACGATAAAACTGTGCAAAAGATTGGTATACCCCGACCATAAAGGTGCCTACGCACAGCAGGATAAATGAAGATGTAATAATGCCTGTACCAGCGATAATTCCTCCAGCAACACCCGCCACAGCTCCCGCGCAGAATCCTTTTTTTCGCCCTACCCGGGACATCCAGAGGGAAGCAGGAAAGATGGCCGCAGCCGTACCGAGAAACATTGTTGCGATTGGTGCGGTAGCAAATTTGGGCGATGGGGCAAGCAGACCACCAGCAAGCCCACCAATGGTCATGACAAGTACTGAAACGGTCTGAAAGATAGCTTGTGCACTTGCCAGAATTAGTACCTGTCGGTACATGTTTTTAACGGACATTAGATTTCCTGTATAACGATAATTGAGTGATTAACAGACTAAAAATCTGAATATGTGCCGGATAAACAACATGTTATTTATCATTGAATTATTCTTAAAATTCAATTTAGGATGATAATATATATTTATCTTAAGTTAAATTTAAGTTTTTTATTTGGCATAAAATTACTCTCAAGCAGTTATCACTTTTAAGTAAATGAAATCCTATCTGCATCGCAAATATGTTGGTAAAAAAGAAATGATTATTGAAGGGGAATAAAGCCTAAATAAGTGATTAATGAATGGAGGGAATGGAGGGAATCGAGAGTATGCAACAAACGCTGTTAGGGTTGATAAATCAATAGGCTGATGGAAACTTAAGCATCCACCAGCAATAAAAGTGGTTATCTACCTTAGAGAGACTGCAATTCAAATAGCCTATTTATCTGATGGCCTTCACATTACAGATCTTGCCTCTTATAAGGTTCGATATCCCCTTCTTTTCGCGTTTTAAGCAGTTTTAATATCCATGTATAGTGTTCAGGATTAGGTTTAACCAATTCTTCAACTTCCTGATTCATACGGCGGGCAATATATGCATCATCCTGCCCTTCAATATCATCCATCGGCGGGCGAATAAAAATATCCAATTGATGAGTCTGGCAGTTATAAACTGGAAATAATGGAACAACCGCAGCGCGGCAGACTTTCATTAAACGCCCAACCGCAGGCAACGTTGCTTTGTAAGTAGCAAAGAAATCGACAAATTCACTTTGCTTTTCACCGTGGTCTTCATCTGGCAAGTAATATCCCCAATAACCTTCGCGTATTGAGGCGATAAAAGGTTTTATGCCTGCATCACGGGAGTGCAAACGTCCACCAAAAAACTGGCGTGTTTTATTCCACAAATAATCGGCTACAGGATTGCTTTGATGGTGAAACATACCGGATATTTTGTATCCGCGAGCGGCCAAAAGCATGGCCGGTATATCTATCGCCCACCCATGAGGAACCATTAAAATGACATTTTTTCCCTGTGCTTTTAAGTCTGTTAAAATTTCCTCTCCGTGCCATTGGGTGCGTTGCAATGTAGATTCTGCACCTTTTAAACAGAGTTCTGCCAGCATGACAAATGATTGGGGGGCACAGGCAAACATTTGATCAATTAATTCTTCGCGCTGCTGATCGGTTAACTCAGGAAAACAATAAATTAAATTGATTTTTGCCCTGCGGCGAGCACTTTTCGCTTTTTTGCCCGCCCAAGCGCCAATCTTAGCCAGAAAAGGATCGCGCCATTTTACTGGAACATAGGCCAAGCTGGCTAACACCCCCACGCCAGCCCAGATCCCCCAATAGCGAGGATGTAAATAAGAACGATGAAATTTTGGGGTATATCCTGCTTTACTATCTGTGTCTTTATCTTTATTCATGAGTTAACTCTGATAATTCCAACACTCGCTTTCAAGACGCAAGCTTTCAACAAAAAATAACACAAAAGCGGATGATATCAATCATCCGCTTTTGTGTCTGTCAATAATCTAACTCAAGAACATTCAGTCCAACATTAACTTAGGTTTGATATCTCTGACCATTGCAACATATTCTGTGCGTTCTTTGCCACCCAACCCACCAGAGCGTGGCAATTTTGCCGTGAGCGGGTTAACGGGTTGTTGGTTATCCCAAAATTCAAAGTGCAAATGAGGGCCGGTTGAGCGCCCGGTGTTGCCTGACAGAGCAATACGTTCTCCCCTCTTCACCTTCTGGCCTGGTTTCACCAATAATTTTCTCAAGTGCATGTAGCGGGTAGTATATTGACGGCCATGCCGGATAGCGATGAAATTGCCTGCCGCACCATCAAATTTAGAGACGATCACTTCTCCATCTCCCACAGCCAGAACCGGCGTGCCTACAGGCATTGCAAAATCGACACCTCTGTGTGCGGTGATCCGCCCTGTAACAGGGTTTACACGGCGAGGATTAAAATGGGATGACACTCTGAATTGCTTCGTCGTAGGGTAACGCAAGAAACCACGTTCCAGACCAGAACCGTTGCTATCGTAAAAACGGCCATCGTCGGCGCGGAAAGCATAATAGTCATTACCGCCACTTTGCAAACGAACCCCCAACAACTGGCTCTGTTCGCTTTTGCCATCAAGCATTTCACGTGACATCAATACAGAAAAACGATCACCTTTGCGTAATTTACGAAAGTCAATTTGCCATTGCAGGGCTTTTGTCACTTCTCTGGCTTCACTGCTGCTCAACCCTGCGGTAAGGGCGCTGCCATTGAAACTACCGTTAATGACCCCTTTAATAACGTTATTTTCCCATTCCCCTTTTTGGAACTCTTTTAATTCCTTAAAAGAATCCCCTTCTCGGGTATACGTTCGGGTTTCTCGACGTGACAGATTCCACGTCAGAGTTTTTAAATTACCATTTTCATCAACTGACCAAGACAATGATTGGCCAATACCTAAATTACGCAGTGCCCTATGTTGATTTGCCAACAAGGAAACCTCAGAAGAGTCGATCCCAAATTGGGTTAAAATACTACTTAGGGTATCTCCACTGGAAACAACATATTGATGGGGAACATTTGCTGCTGCATCAGAGTTGCTTTCTTCATCCCCAATGCCTTCATCAGGAAATTGCTCATTAGTATCATCAGAGGCATCATCTGTTGCATCAGCAATACCATTGGGGGTACTAAGAATAATACTGTTTGTCCGTTCTTCTCGCTCATGGTAGGAGACAGGCCGCCATACTGCGACGGCCAAAGTGACCAAAGTCAAAGATCCAAGCATGATCTTATGTGGTTTTGGCAAGTTGTTGTATACCAAAGCGATAGTTTTAGCTATCTGCTGCACTAATAAAATTCCTTATCGTACTAATCCAGGCAACTCGCGTATTGTTTTGATAACTGAGTTATAAATTTCATATAGCTATCTTTGCTCAATACGATGCCGCTGCCTAAAGGATCAAGTGTCCCGATTTTTACATCAGTACCTTTGGCTACGGCGTGAATGACGGCTGGCCTGAATTGAGGTTCAGCAAAAATGCACTTTGCTTTCCGCTCAACCAATTGTGTTCGTATATGGTGTAATTTTTGTGCTCCGGGTTGTATTTCAGGATTTACCGTGAAAACCCCTAATGGAGACAATTGGTAATGTTTTTCAAAATAGCCATATGCATCGTGAAAAACAAAATATCCCTGTTTTCTCACAGGATTTAAAATACTAGCAATATTCTTATCAGTTTGTATGAGCTGTCCATTGAATTTACGTAGGTTTACTTCTAATTGTTGTTTTTGTTGAGGGTATTGCTCAACAAGCTTATCGTATATTGCTTGAGCTGCTTTCTCTGCAATCTTCGGAGAAAGCCAAATATGCATATTATATTCACCGTGGTGGTGATGTTCGTGATCAGTTTCATGTTTATGCTGATGCGATTCATGTTTATGCTGATGCGATTCACTTGAATCATGATCATCTTCACTATTTTTCAATAACAACGGCTTGATTGTTGGTAATTCAGCCAGCGCCAATTGTTTATTTTTATCAATTTTAGCTATTGGTTTCGCTAAAAATGTTTCCATATCCGGACCAACCCAAACAACCAAATCTGCCTGATTGAGTTTCTGTACGTCCAGAGGTCGTAATGCATAATCATGTGGAGAGGCACCATCCGGTAACAGAACTTGCGTATCTGTTACACCATCAGCAATAGCAGCAGCAATAAAACCCAATGGACGAATAGTTGTGACAACGTCTGCCTGCGCATACCCACTAACTCCAGCCATTAGTGCTGTCATTAATGCAACTTTATGAAAAAATTTATGCGCGTATTTCTGTTGTTTGTGTAACATAATACCAATATCCCATGCAGTAAATTGAAGATTGTTATATTATAACATTTCAATGGTTCTGCAAGACACTTTTAACATGTCAACTATGATTAGCCTAAAAAATATTACGGTTGAGTTTAGTAACCGCAAAGTATTAAACAATATTTCATTCGACCTCAAGCAAGGAAAAATCCTCACTCTGATTGGCCCAAACGGCGCCGGAAAATCAACGCTGGTTCGCGTTGTATTAGGTTTAATTCAACCGACATCAGGCACCATCGAACACAGCCAGCAATTAAGGATAGGCTATGTTCCACAGAAACTGAACCTTGATCCAACACTGCCCCTAACCGTTAAACGTTTCATGATGCTAAGGCCTAACGTTAAATCAACAGATATCATGCCTGTATTGGAGCGAGTCAAGGCAGCCCATTTATTGAAGCAACCGATGCAAAAGCTATCAGGAGGAGAAACTCAGCGGGTTTTACTTGCCAGAGCCTTGCTCAATAACCCCCAACTTCTGGTTCTTGATGAGCCAACACAAGGCGTCGACGTCAACGGGCAACTGGCACTTTATGATTTAATCAATCAAATCAGAACTGAGCTTAATTGTGCTGTGCTTATGGTATCCCATGACCTGCACTTAGTAATGGCGAAAACAGACGAAGTTTTATGCCTTAATCAACACATTTGCTGCTCTGGTACACCAGAAGTGGTGTCAATGCATCCAGAATTCATCGCAATGTTTGGTCGCCATGGAGCCGAACAACTGGCAGTTTATCGCCATCATCACAATCATCATCACGATCTGAAAGGAAAAATTATTTTGAAAAACAGTGGGGAATCACGTCGATGATTGAATTATTACTTCCCGGTTGGTTGGCCGGTATTTTATTGGCAATTGCAGCAGGGCCTCTCGGTTCTTTTGTCGTTTGGCGCAGAATGTCCTATTTCGGCGATACGCTGGCACATGCATCATTACTTGGCGTCGCTTTTGGTTTTTTACTCAATGTAAACCCATTTTATGCCGTTATTGCGGTGACAATGATACTGGCCATTATTTTAGTTTGGTTAGAAAAACGCCCGCAATTAGCCGTTGATACGCTATTGGGGATTCTGGCTCATAGTGCCTTGTCATTGGGATTAGTCGTAGTTAGCTTTATGACCAGCGTACGGGTCGATATGATGGCATATTTATTCGGCGATTTATTATCTGTCACTTATGAAGATCTTTTATTGATTGCCGCAGGCGTTGCAATTGTTGCAGGGCTGCTGATATGGCAGTGGCGTGCATTGTTATCAATGACCATCAGCCAAGATCTGGCTTTTGTCGATGGCATTAAAATTCAACGCCTGCGTGTTCTGTTGATGTTAGTGACTGCATTGACCATCGGGCTGGCAATGAAATTCGTCGGTGCGTTAATTATCACTTCCCTGTTGATTATCCCTGCTGCAACCGCCCGTCGATTCTCACGCACACCAGAACAAATGGCGGTTTTTGCTATTATTGTCGGGATGCTTGCGGTGACGGGAGGATTAACGCTATCGGCATTTTATAATACGCCAGCCGGGCCTTCTGTTGTGCTTTGTGCGGCGATGTTATTTGCGTTGAGTTTAACCTGTAAGGCTAAAAGTTAATACTGATACTGCGTTTCACCTTTCAACGAATATTTTAAATAACATTTCCAGTTCGTAAATTACTTTAAAAAATTCAATCTGATTTTGGCGATTTATGTAATCGCCAAAATCATAATGCAGAAAAAACACTTAGAAAGAATAATGAGAAAAAGCAATAACGGCAGCGTGGACTGTTTGAATTTTTGGAGGACAAACAACAACCGAAGAAAATACCTTTTCTCTTTTTCTATACCTTTTCTTTTTTTCTATAAAATAGAATTACGATGATCTATTCGCTTTCTTTACTTAATCCAAAGTGTCGATAAGCGTGATTAGTCGCAATTCTCCCCCGCGGTGTTCTTTGAATAAAGCCTTGTTGGATCAAAAATGGTTCTAGTACATCTTCGATGGTTTCCCGCTCTTCACCGATAGCCGCAGCCAGGTTATCCAACCCGACAGGCCCGCCCATAAATTTATCAATAATGGCAAGCAACAATTTGCGGTCAAGATAATCAAACCCTGCTGAATCAACATTCAACATATTGAGAGCCTGGGCGGCAATATCGCCGTTAACAGAGCCATCGCTTTTTACCTCCGCGAAATCACGCACACGGCGCAATAAGCGGTTTGTAATGCGGGGAGTGCCACGTGAGCGCATCGCGATTTGCCTTGCGCCATCGTCAGAGATGTTTAATCCCATATAGTGGGCGCTGCGAGAAACGATGCTTTGCAAGTCGTCGACATTATAAAATTCAAGGCGCTGTACGATGCCAAATCGGTCACGCAATGGCGAAGTTAACGAACCCGCTCGCGTAGTCGCACCAACCAAGGTAAAGGGAGGAAGATCAATTTTGATTGAACGGGCGGCTGGCCCTTCCCCAATCATGATATCCAGTTGATAATCTTCCATCGCGGGATAGAGGATCTCTTCCACAACTGGCGATAAGCGGTGGATTTCATCAATGAACAGAACATCGTGAGGTTCCAGATTGGTCAGCATGGCAGCGAGATCTCCCGCCTTTTCCAGCACCGGCCCCGATGTTGTCCGCAGGTTAACACCCATTTCATTCGCAACAATATTTGCCAATGTGGTTTTACCCAATCCAGGAGGGCCAAAGATCAATAAATGATCCAGTGCATCACCACGCTGACGTGCCGCCTGAATAAAAATTTCCATCTGTTCACAAACGTGGGGTTGCCCGACATATTCAGACAGAAATTTGGGCCGGATAGCGCGATCAATGGCTTCATCATCTTGCAAAATTTCTGCGGAAACCAGACGGTCAGCTTCAATCATCACTTAACTCCTGCAATTATAAAGCTGCACGCAGCGCTTCACGTATCAACGTTTCACAATCCGCGCCCGATTTAGCCACTTTGCTTATCATTCGGCTGGCTTCTTGCGGCTTATATCCCAGAGAAACCAATGCAGCCGCAGCTTCCGCTTCAATATCCGCAGTGGAATTCGTTTGTTTGGTCGTCTCAGGCAAGTTAATGTCACTGCTTTGATTAAAGAGGTCGCCATTCAGCCCCTTAAAGCGATCTTTCATTTCGACCACCAGCCTTTCAGCCGTTTTTTTACCGACTCCCGGCAATTTGACCAGTGACGCAATCGCTTCTTGCTCAATGGCTGTAACAAATTGCTGGGCAGACATACCGGAAAGGATAGCCAGAGCCAATTTTGGCCCCACACCATTAACTTTAATCAGTTCCCGGAAAAGAGCACGTTCTTGCTTATCATTGAAGCCATATAACAATTGGGCATCTTCACGTACGATAAATTGTGTAAATAAAATAGCTTCTTGACCAATTTCAGGCAGCTCATAAAAACAGGTCATTGGCATATGAACCTCATAACCGACACCATTAGTTTCCAATAAGACCAATGGCGGCTGTTTTTCCAACACGGTTCCTCTCAAACGCCCTATCACTGTTTACCCCCCTGAAAATTAAATAAATCGTTCCGCTAGCTTATAGCACAAAAAAAACTGGACGTATATCCAGCATTCAATTATTTCAAACGCCCTCGCGTTAAATTTAACCGCACATCTCCAACCCGCAACAAATTTTGACTGAGATGACAGTGCGTAATGGCGATAGCCAGAGCATCAGCAGCATCAGCCTGTGGATTAGCCGACAATTTCAACATCGAACGTACCATGTGCTGGATTTGGCTTTTTTCAGCCGCGCCTGTGCCAACCACGGTTTGCTTCACCTGACGGGCGGCATATTCAAAGACTGGAATAGCTTGGTTCGCCGCGGCGACAATGGCGACACCACGAGCTTGCCCCAATTTCAAGGCTGAATCTGGGTTTTTTGCCATGAAAACCTGCTCTATCGCAAAGGCATCAGGCTGGAATTGCGTGATGATTTCAGTCACGCCCGCATAAATTCTCTGTAAACGGCTAGGTAAATCATCTACTTTTGTTCGAATGCAGCCGCTGCCGATATAGATAAGTTGTCGTCCCTGCTGGCGGATAACGCCATATCCCGTCACTCTGGAACCGGGATCAATACCAAGAATAATCGCCATATCGAACTATTCACCGAGTATTCGCCTAGTATTCACCTAGGTATGTGCCATATGATATGGGATAAAAACGTTAGAGAAAGCGCTCTTAGCTGATTAGCAGCAAGAAGCACTTTCTCTACGCTGTGAACTCTGACTTAATTACAGCAAAGCTGCAACTTCATCAGAAATTTCACCATTATGGTAAACTTCTTGTACATCGTCAGAATCTTCGAGCATATCGATCAGACGAAGTAATTTAGGTGCAGTGTCTGCATCCAATTCAGCCTTGGTCGATGGGATCATGGAAACTTCAGCGGAATCAGCCTTGAAGCCCGCAGCATCCAGTGCATCTTTAACTTCCCCGAAAGACTCTGGAGTAGTATAGACATCAATCGCGCCATCTTCATAAGTTTCAACATCGTCAGCACCCGCTTCCAATGCGGCTTCCATGACTGCATCTTCATCCAGGCCCGGAGCGTAGGAAATCACGCCTTTTTTGGTGAACAGATAAGAAACTGAACCATCCGTGCCCAAATTACCGCCCGTTTTGGTAAATGCATGACGAACTTCAGAAACAGTACGGTTGCGGTTATCACTCAAGCATTCAACCATCACCGCCGTGCCGCCTGGACCATAACCTTCATAGATGATGGTTTCCATGTTATCTGCGTCATCATTGCCAACCCCACGAGCAATTGCGCGATTCAATGTATCGCGGGTCATGTTGTTGGACAAAGCCTTATCGACTGCTGCGCGCAAACGAGGGTTAGAATCCGGATCGCCACCACCCAAACGTGCTGCTGTTACCAATTCACGGATAATTTTGGTGAAAATTTTACCGCGTTTTGCATCCTGTGCAGCTTTGCGGTGTTTCGTATTGGCCCATTTACTATGACCTGCCATGAAAATATCTCCGATAAAACATTTAATAAACTAAATGACAAATTCTTCAATTGCTTGCCGATTACTCCATGACTTCGTCAATTTCGCGGCTTCATCAGCCGCCATCCATTGATAAGCCAAGTGCTCTGTCAGCAAGATTTCACGCTCTTCAGGTAACGCCAGCGAGAACCAATGCTCTTTATTGCGCGTTATACCCGGAGCGTATCGATATCGTAAATGCGAGAAAATCTCATAATAAAGACTGCGTTGACAGTCCAACAGTTGAAGGTTTTCACTGACTATATCAATGCCAACTTCTTCATGTACTTCACGCAACGCCGCTTCACACGGTTTTTCATCCTGTTCTAAACTACCTGTTACAGATTGCCAGAATTCAGGATCATCCCGCCGCTGTAGCATAAGCACCCTTTTGCTGTTAACAGCATAAATCATAACCAATATAGATTCAGGGCGCTTATAGGACATTATTCGCTCTCTTTTTTAGCAACAGAGATTGCAAGCTCTTCCAGTGATGCTGGATTTGCAGGGCTTGGCGCATCAGTCATCAAACATGCTGCCGCCGTTGTTTTCGGGAATGCGATAACATCACGAATATTATCGGTTTCTGTCAGCAACATAACGAGGCGATCCAGACCAAAAGCCAGACCTGCATGAGGTGGTGTCCCGTATTTCAAGGCATTCAGCAAGAAACCGAATTTCTCTTGCTGTTCTTGCTCATTGATACCCAGCATGCGGAATACCGCCTGTTGCATTTCATTGCGATGAATACGAACAGAACCACCACCGACTTCATAGCCATTAATAACCATGTCATAAGCATTTGCGATCGCTGATTCTGGATCTTTTTCCAGTTCAGCCGCTGACATATCCTTCGGAGATGTAAATGGATGGTGCATTGCCGTCAAGCCACCCTCTCCGTTTTCCTCAAACATTGGGAAATCAATAACCCAGAGTGGTTTCCAGCTATTCAGATCTGTAATGTTCAGATCACGGCCCAATTTCAGACGCAGAGCGCCCATCGCATCAGTAACGACATTTTTCTTATCTGCGCCAAAGAACAGAATATCGCCATCTTGTGCATTGGTTCGGGAAAGCAAACCTTCAACCACTTCAGCAGACAGGAACTTGGCAATCGGGCTTTGCACTCCTTCCAGACCTGCCGCACGGTTGTTAACTTTCATCCATGCCAGACCTTTTGCGCCATAGATGCCAACAAATTTACCGTATTCGTCAATTTGCTTGCGGCTCAATTCTGCGCCACCAGGCACACAGATGACAGCAACACGGCCTTTTGGATTGTTTGCAGGTTCAGCGAAAACGGCAAATTCAACGTCTTTGACCAGATCAGCCACATCCACCAGTTCCAGCGGGTTACGCAAGTCAGGTTTATCTGAACCAAAACGGCGCATGGCTTCTTCGAATGTCATGATTGGGAAATTGCCCAAATCAACCCCACGCACATTCAACCATAATTCGCGGATCAATTTTTCCATGATTTCACGAACTTGTTCAGCGCTCATGAACGAGGTTTCAACATCGATTTGCGTAAATTCTGGCTGGCGATCTGCGCGCAGGTCTTCATCGCGGAAGCATTTGACAATCTGGTAATAGCGGTCAAAACCAGACATCATCAACAACTGTTTAAACAGCTGCGGAGACTGGGGCAGCGCATAAAACTCACCTTTATGAACCCGGCTAGGCACCAAATAGTCACGTGCGCCTTCTGGCGTTGCCTTGGTCAACATCGGTGTTTCTACATCGAGGAAACCTTCCGCATCCATAAAACTGCGCACAAAGCTGGTGATTTTTGCGCGGGTCTTCAAGCGCTGGGACATCTCAGGGCGGCGCAAATCAAGATAGCGATATTTCAGACGCTGTTCTTCACTGTTATTTTGCTTACTGTCCAGAGGCAGCGGCTCAGAACGGTTAAAAACGGTCAGGCTTTCTGCAAAAACTTCAACTTCGCCAGTTGCCATATCTTTGTTGATTTGGCTGTCAGGGCGTGCGCGCACAATCCCTGTAATTTGAATACAAAATTCATTACGCAGCTCAGAAGCCTGAGTAAAGATCTCTTTCTGATCTGGGTCGAAGAATACCTGAACGATACCTTCGCGATCTCGCATATCAATGAAGATCAAACCACCCAAATCACGACGACGGTTTACCCATCCACAAAGAGTTACTTTTTGGCCTTCATGGACTCGGCTTAACTGCCCACAATAGTTAGTTCGCATACAATATCCTTTTACTCAGCTCTTATGCTTTCTGCTGCGGAAATTTTGGCATTGTTCTTTTTTAGGAAGAATTGTCAAAAAAAGATGGCCATTATACTGGAAATTATCACTGGAGATAAGGCTATAACACTGTTCTTAGCAAGACAATTTTTTTGCTATCTGATAATAGTCATAGAAATTATCATTAAATACTATGATTTTTAGCGACAGTTTTCCTTTTGGGGTTTATCATCATCCAGCCGTTTTTGGATTGGGCAATGGAGTTAAAAATGGTTAGCTCACTTTATATCGTACTGGGCGCACTATTATTGATTAAGCTATCTCTGGATGTAGTCAAGTTGAGAACGCAATATCGGGTATCCTATGGCGATGGGGGGTTTTACGAATTACAAACAGCCATCCGGGTTCATGGTAATGCCGTTGAGTATATTCCGATCTCAATGCTGTTATTGGTTATGATGGAGATGAATGGGGCAGCCGTCTGGATGCTGCATATTTGTGGATTAGTATTGCTTTCCGGTCGGGTATTGCACTACTTTGGCCTGCGTCATCGTGAAATACGCTGGCGACGTATGGGCATGGCAGCAACGTACATCTCAATGCTGATAATGATTGTTACTAACATTTATTACTTGCCGTGGGAGCAAATTTTTTCTCTTTATACCTAAGTTGCTCACCATGTGCATATCGATATTTCAAGTTGTTGTTAGCAACACGATTTATAATTAGTGTTTACAATATGGCAGCTTGAAAAGCGGAATAATGTGTAAATCATGCACATCAATATCAATCACATGTAAAAGTGTGATGTCACAAAGCCACAAAATTTTATCATTGCCCGAGGCGGTATTTTTGCCGCCAGCGGGTTTCTGCTGATTATCTATTTCTGCCCTTTCCCGCATTCTGATAGAATAGTGATTTCTTATTGTTTCAAAAATCAATTCTGTTATGTCAAATCAAGACCCTTATAATCAACGGGACAGTCTGTTTTCTGCTCCAATAGCCAGTTTAGGTGACTGGAGCTTTGACGATCGTGTTGCCGAAGTCTTTCCTGATATGGTGAAACGCTCTATTCCCGGTTATTCCAATATTATTTCTATGATAGGTATGCTGGCAGAGCGTTTTGTAACACCAAACAGTCAAATTTATGATCTCGGTTGCTCTCTCGGTGCTGCTACGTTATCGATCCGCCGTGCCATTAGCACCAATGGCAGCAACAGTGAAAGTAATGACACAGGCAATCGTGCAGATGGCTGCCGCATTATTGCTGTCGATAATTCATCCGCAATGGTTGAGCGCTGCCGTCGTCATATTGATTCATTCAAGGCCAATATTCCCGTCGAAGTCATTGAACAAAATATTCTTGATACTGACATCAAAAACGCCTCCATTGTCGTACTGAATTTTACCTTACAATTTTTGCATCCAGACGATCGCCAAAAAATGTTGGATAAAATTTACGCGGGATTAAAACCCGGCGGTGTTTTAGTTCTGTCTGAGAAATTCAATTTTGAAGATGAAAAAATCGGCGAATTGCTGTTTAACATGCATTACGATTTCAAACGGGCCAATGGCTACAGTGAACTGGAAATCAGCCAGAAGCGCAGTATGCTGGAAAATGTCATGCGGACAGATTCCGTTGAAACCCATAAAACGCGCCTTAAAAAAGCCGGCTTTCAACATGTCGAAGTTTGGTTCCAATGCTTCAATTTCGGATCATTGTTGGCAGTAAAAGGAGCTGAACAATGATCGATTTCGGTAATTTTTACCAAGTGATTGCCAAAAACCACTTGAGCCATTGGTTAGAATGTCTGCCAGCCCAATTAAACAACTGGCAAAAATCGTCGCTGCACGGGCAATTCAGTTCATGGCTGAAGGTATTGGAAAGACTCCCTGCAATGACCCCAACTCAGGTTGACCTGAAAAATGGCGTCATTGCAACCCATGAGCCTGACCTGCCAAATGGTGAAAAAGAGCGCATTCACAATATACTGAAAATCTTTATGCCGTGGCGTAAAGGCCCTTTTTCACTGTATGGCGTTGATATAGATACCGAATGGCGTTCCGATTGGAAATGGGATCGCGTACTTCCCCATATTTCCCCGCTGGAAGGCAAAACCGTACTGGATGTAGGCTGCGGCAGCGGCTATCACATGTGGCGCATGGTTGGTGAAGGCGCTCAACTGGTTGTTGGCATTGATCCAACCCAACTTTTCCTTTGCCAATTTGAAGCAGTCAGAAAATTGTTGGGCAATGACCAACGGGCCCATCTTCTGCCCTTGGGCATTGAGCAATTACCCGAGCTAAAAGCGTTTGATACTGTATTTTCAATGGGCGTACTTTATCACCGCCGCTCTCCCCTCGACCATTTATGGCAGTTGAAAAATCAACTGGTTTCCGGAGGTGAGCTGGTGTTAGAAAGTTTGGTCATTGAAGGTGATGAACATCAATGCCTCATTCCCGGTGAACGTTATGCGCAAATGCGAAATGTCTACTTTATTCCATCGGCCAAGATGTTAAAAGTTTGGCTGGAAAAATGTGGTTTTGTCGATGTCAGGATTGTCGATCAGGCAATGACTACACTGGATGAGCAACGCCGGACAGAATGGATGAAAACTGAATCGCTGGTTGATTTCCTTGACCCGGATGATCACAATAAAACGGTTGAGGGCTACCCTGCGCCTTTGCGGGCTATTCTCATCGCACGCAAGCCATAAATATTGATGTGTGAACTGCCGCCCATGATGGTAGTTCACACATCCAATAGTCAGGTTCTATTTCTTCCGCTCCACCAAACTAATGATCCCCTTCATTGACTCAACCAGTTGCCCATCTACACAATAATAGGAATATTCGTCCACTTCCCGGTCATCCGAACTCATCGTCACACCCGCTTTTCTATATTTCATGGATGATGGTTTCAGTTTTCCTGCTGAACTATGGAGTTCAGTCATGCCACATTCCAGAAACTTACCGATGTTACTCGCTCTGATACCCGCTCCCGGCATAATAATCGGCCCTTGGCTGGCTTGAATTAATTCTTTTAGCAGAGGCAACCCCAGTTCAGCACTTTGTTGCTGACCGGAGGTCAAAATACGTTTCACACCCAACTCTGTCAGTTGTTGCAGAGCAACATGCGGATTAAAGCACATATCAAAAGCACGGTGAAAAGTGACTTCCATACTCCCAGCCAATGACATCAATTGCCTCATGCGCAGGCGATCAATATGGCCTTCATCATTAAGAACCCCAAAAACCACACCGGGAAATCCCATATCGCGGATATGGGCTACGTCGTTTTTCATCACCTCAAAATCAGCGTTGTTATAGCAAAAATCGCCTCCTCTTGGACGTACAATTGGATGTACGGGAATCGATAATTGCTGTAGTGCTTGCTGCAATGTCCCGAAACTGGGTGTTCCACCACCTTCCGACGGACTTGCACTGAGTTCAATGCGATCAGCTCCTGCCGTTTGGGCAGTCAAAGCACAACTTACGCTGTAACAGCAAATTTCCAGCTTTATCATTCAAAGCCCCTCGGATATAGATTTTTAACAAATCATTGATGCTTCCAAATTACTTCATTAGCAAACTTCACAGAGAAACTCTCAAAAAGCTGCGGCTCAGAAATGACCGTATGCCCATTATTCCGGGCATAACTCTTAGCCATCAGTATTAGACATGTTTTTTGCTTGTCGCAACACAGAAGGATTCACATTATGAGACATCAGTGAACATTTAAAGCAGAAAATATTAAATTGCGAAGTAAGTTAAATTCTCATAATAAACAACTTGATTTCTTCGATCATACTTCGCTTTTAATAATTTCCTTGAGCGAAAAAGGATGAAATTTAATTGTGATTTCGCCATTTGTCACCGCCAGCGTTGGGTTTGGCAACCTTTCGGCACTGCCTTTTGGAAGGCTCTCTTTTGTCCGGAAATTATCCGGCAGTACGTCGGGAAATAATTTATAGGCTTCGGAAAGAAGCTGTTCTGGTTGTACAGGTAAAACAAGCTCAACATGTTCCCAACCTTGATGAGCATATTGTTTTTTCGTCGGATAAGGCAGTTCCACACAATCAATTTGCCAACCAAGTATGACGATTGGTTGCTCCAATTCAAACAAGCAAATTGGACGGCCATTGATAATGTTATCCGAAATCAACTTACCGCATTGCAGAAAACCTTGACGCCAGCGATCAGCGGTTGACGTTTCATTGCAACGTACAGAAATGTGATCAGCGAGATATTGCGAAATAGGTAAACCAAGTTCCCCACCGAATTGCTGTAACTTTTGCTCAAAAATTCTTAGATCAGCAACTAAATCCTGCAATGTAGAAATTGTTGAAAAATGGGTCATCTTTCCTCCATCAAAAAACGTCAAAATTGCTCTCTCATCCCAATGACACATTCAGGATAGTATCAAATAGCAAATAATCGTCTGAAAGACAGGCTAAAAATAAAAAAGTCATGCCGCCAACAGCGGCCGATGGTAGCATGCAGGATGCTGAATATGATATAAAACCCGTTATTTTCTTATAATCCCCCCCATGAAAGTTTTTGCTTAATTTAAAAACAGGAACTTTCGTGTGTAACTTAAGGTAACACGGTGAATATTCAGGCCACTCTTTCAGAAAAAATCAGCCAAGCGCTGATTGCAGCAGGCGCTCCAGCCGATAGTGAAGCCCACGTCCGTCAATCTGCAAAAGCTCAATTTGGTGATTACCAAGCTAATGGCGTCATGGCAGCAGCGAAAAAGATGGGCATGCCACCCCGACAATTGGCAGAAAAAGTTGTCGGTTTACTGGATCTGCAAGGGGTTGCCAGCAAAATTGAAATCGCAGGGCCTGGCTTTATCAATATTTTCCTGGATAAAGCATGGATTGCCGCCAATATCGAAACTGCACTGAAAGCTGAAAAACTGGGTGTTGCTCCGGTAGAACCACAAACCATCGTCATCGATTATTCCGCCCCCAATGTTGCGAAGCAGATGCACATTGGCCATATTCGCTCCACCATCATTGGCGATGCCGCAGTACGTACACTGGAATTTCTGGGTCACAACGTTATCCGTGCCAACCACCTTGGTGACTGGGGAACCCAATTTGGCATGCTGATTGCCTATCTGGAAAAAGCCCAAAATGAAAACGCCAACGATATGGTGTTAGCCGATTTAGAAGAGTTCTACCGCGAAGCGAAGAAAACGTACGATGAAGATGAAGAGTTTGCCGTCCGTGCCCGCAGTTACGTGGTAAAACTGCAAAGTGGTGATGAATATTGCCGCACAATGTGGCGCAAATTAGTTGATATCACCTTGTCGCAAAATCAGGAAACTTACAAGCGTCTGAATGTCACGCTGACAGAAAAAGATGTGATGGGTGAAAGCCTGTATAACAGTATGTTGCCCGGCGTTGTCGCTGATTTGAAACAACGTGGGATTGCGGTGGAGAGTGAAGGCGCTACCGTGGTTTACCTTGATGAATACAAGAATAAAGAAGGCGAACCAATGGGTGTTATCATCCAGAAAAAAGACGGTGGTTACCTTTACACCACAACAGATATCGCCTGTGCCAAATACCGCCATGAAGTTCTCCATGCCGACCGCGTTCTCTACTACATTGATTCACGCCAGCATCAGCACTTGATGCAAGCATGGTCAATCGTGCGCAAAGCAGGCTATATTCCTGAGTCGATGTCACTTGAGCACCATATGTTCGGCATGATGTTGGGTAAAGATGGCAAGCCATTCAAAACCCGCGCTGGCGGCACCGTGAAATTGTCTGATTTATTGGATGAAGCCATTGAGCGTGCGGATGCGCTGATCCGTGAGAAAAACCCTGATATGCCAGAAGACGAACTGAAAAAAGTGGTCGAGGCTGTCGGCATTGGCGCAGTAAAATATGCTGACCTTTCAAAAAGCCGTACCACTGACTACGTTTTTGACTGGGACAACATGCTCGCTTTTGAAGGTAATACCGCACCGTATATGCAATATGCTTACACCCGCGTGAACTCTATTTTCAAACGCGCAGAAATTGATGAAAGCAGTTTAACGCACCCGGTTCTTCTGAACGAAGAGCGTGAGCAAGCTCTGGCAACCCGGTTGTTGCAATTTGAAGAAACCATCACAACCGTCGCCCGCGAAGGTACACCTCATGTCATGTGTGCTTATCTGTATGATTTAGCGGGTTTGTTTTCCGGTTTCTACGAACATTGCCCGATTCTCAGCGCTGACAGTGAGGAATTGCGTCAGAGCCGACTGAAATTGGCCTTGCTGACCGCAAAAACCCTGAAACAAGGTCTTGATACTTTAGGGATTCAAACTGTAGAACGGATGTAATTGTTTTCAGCCTTATTCCGTGCGACATACGGAATAAGGCTTATTCATATTATTTTGAGTTGCTATTTAGGGAATTAAATCTGATTTACTGGCTTACTTCCGGAACCATCTGATTATTACTTAAATTAATACAATCTGATATACATCATATTTCACGTAAAGAAAGCTCGATTCTATTTTTGCGAACGGATGAATCATTAAATCAAAACACCTGAACAGATAAATAAATGAGCTTGAAGCCCTTACACTGACTCAATGGTGATATTTTAGTTATAAAATCAACATATTGAATAACAACATAAGATAATATACATAAGCATATTACTATTATTCATAGCCAATTAATTAAAACTCGTTAATGTAAAGCATTACACATTCTTATCTAAATAAAATAATTTTCATTTTTAGTTGACACAATTAAAATAATGGAATTAAATAATTCATCATAATATAAACCTATTAAATTCATCAGCGCAATGCCGTCCCTATTTAAAAGAAAGATCATTAAATAGAATAACTAATTTAAAAATGAGGAAATATTATGCATGAACATCTCATTTACAATACATACTATCAAGTAATAAATCCATCTGTATCTGAAGTAAGCAATTGGACCGCTTATGCTGATGCTGAAACTTATAGGTCAATCCGAATTAAATGGGATACTGAACGTGGTATTGCATTACATGTTCCTTTGCCTAATGATAAGATTATGCTGAATCTCGGTTTTATTTGTGTTAACAGAGAAAACACTAATCCGAGGCTACCGCAACTTACTTATGATGGTTACCCAAACAATAAACACAGAATTTATGAACTCGTACGACATGATTTTGTCGACATTCATCTTGATGTCTATCAGACACATATTTTACCCAAATTAATAGGGAAATATGGACTTGGCAATACGAAGGAATTTCATGAAGTTGTATATAATTATTGTAAATCTGATTATATTCCTTGCGACGAGAATCTTTTCAAGGATCTAATCGAAAACCCTCTAATCGAAAACCCAATCGAAAATCAAACTTTCAATCGCAATAATATACTTCGTAGAACCAATCGTATTTTTAGCCCCTCACTCAGGCCCACAGAAAATAATTCAGATAACCCGACCGGGTTTCACGACACCATAGGCAATTATAGCAATACTATGAATGTGATTGCGCACAATAATCCAAATGATGCTCCAGAGAGTTCAGGTCAATTCAACCGCACAAACCGTACAATTAGAGGCCGCCAAGGCATAACTGGTAGCTATCCAACATATGATGGAGGAAGAGTATTACGTAGCCCTCTAGAATCATCTAGATTAAAGAGAAATAATGGACAAAAATAATTATTAATGCTGCTTAATATCCATTATTGAGCAGCATTTAATAAAAATATATTTAGCTAAGGAATTTTTGTTATTGTAATCCCCGATGGGCAAAATCTTTCAATCTGAACCCCATCAAGGCCAATGCGACAAAATAACTCCCCGCACCAGCAATCACAACGCCCATCAGCCGTAGCAACCGCATTGCCATATTCCCCTGCTCCCAGGCTGGCATAAACCACAACATTGCCAGTAATACCCCGACCATCACGGCAATCGCCACCGCTAGTTTCAACAAAAATACATTCCAGCCAGCCAACGGCTTAAAGATCTCTCGCTTACGCATCTGCCAATAAAGCATGCCAGCGTTGAAGCAAGCAGCCAGACCGATAGAGAGTGCCAATCCCGCATGTTTTAACGGGCCGATAAAAACAAGGTTCATGAGCTGAGTTAAAATCAGAGTTGCAATCGCAATTTTGACCGGCGTTTTAATGTCTTGGCGAGAATAGAAACCAGGAGCAAGCACTTTAACAACAATTAACCCCATCAAACCAAAGCAGTAAGCGATTAACGCCCTTTGCGTCATTTGTGCATCAAACGCGGAGAAGTGACCATATTGAAAAAGAGAAACCGTCAGTGGCTCCGCTAAAATCCCTAATGCCACAGCACAAGGCAAAGCCAGCAAGAAACAGAGACGCAAGCCCCAATCCATTAATTTCCGGTACTCTTCATGATTGCCACTGGAAAAGCTTTTCGCCAAAGAAGGAAGCAGTATCGTTCCTAGTGCGACTCCCAGCACACCAGACGGTAACTCCATTAAGCGGTCCGCATAATACATCCATGAAACCGAACCGGAGACCAAAAATGAAGCAAAAATGGTATTGATAATCAATGAAATCTGGCTGACTGATACTCCCAAAATGGCAGGTCCCATTTGGCGAATAACGCGCCAGACGCCGCTGTCACGAAAAGAAACCCGGGGTAATACCAGCATGCCTACTTTTTTGAGATGAGGAAGTTGATAAACCAATTGCAAAATACCACCAGCAACAACTGCCCACCCTAATGCCATCACCGGTGGGTTGCAGTAAGGTGCTACAAACAGTGCAAAAAAAATCATGCTGATGTTAAGCAGCGTTGGGGCAAACGCTGGCACGGAAAAGCGGTTCCATGTATTGAGAATAGCCCCCGCCAATGAAGCCAGTGATATCAGAAAAATATAGGGAAAAGTAATTCTGAGCAGATCACGCGTTAAGGCAAATTTATCCGGTGTATCTGTAAATCCCGGCGCAGTGGCATAAATGACCCAAGGCGCTGCAAGTACCCCTATCACTGTAACTATCGCCAGAATCAGCGTCAGCATGCCTGATACATACGCGATAAACGTACGTGTGGCTTCATCCCCCTGTTGGTTTTTATATTCAGCAAGAATAGGCACAAATGCCTGAGAAAACGCGCCTTCAGCAAAAATACGGCGCAGCAAGTTAGGTAATTTGAAGGCAACAAAAAACGCATCCGTTGCGACTCCAGCACCAAATATACGGGCAATGATAGCATCACGAATAAAACCCAGAACGCGGGAAAACATCGTCATTGAGCTAACTGCTGCCAGTGATTTCAATAAATTCATGGTGTTAGTCTAAAAGTTGATTTTTATGAAATGAGCATAAAAGAGATAAAGCTATCTTCAAAATGTCATGCAAATGGCAGATAAAACATTCTGGTAAGATAGCAGCCGTGCTCAAAGTCTAACAGACAAAAATTATGTCCACATGGGTTAATTCGCGATGCCTCATGAACCTACCTTGCCCCACATATCATCTGTCAACGAAGTCAGTACATGATCTTGCCAAACACCATCTATCATTAAGTAACTTTTGGCATACCCTTCCTTTTCAAAACCCAATTTTTCGAGCAAGTTGCCACTGCGATGATTATGCGGCATATAGTTAGCCATAATGCGGTGCATTTTCTGATGGCGTTGCATATAACAAATCGCGGGTTGCAGTGCTTCATACATCAATCCCTTCCCTTGCCATTTTTCACCCAAGGAATAACCCAGATAACAAGAGTGAAAGGCACCACGCACAACATTAGTGAAATTGGCGACCCCCAGAATTTCATTTTCATCAGGATCCAATAACAAAAAATTAAATGCCGCTTCTTGCCTTTGCAATTCCGCAATATAAGTCAGTCTATTTGTCCAGCCGGAAGGTTGGTAAAAGCTGCCATCTCTCGTTGGCTCCCATGGCTTCAAGAAATCTTTATTTTCTGCATAATAGTCCGCCAACCTATAGGCATCGCGCTCATACACCAGACGAACGACTATCCTATCCGTAATAAAGCGAAGCTTGGATGATGTAGAACGATAACCAAACATATATTCTCCCAATATATTTATCTTGAAAAAATGCGCAATAATTAAACTATTATGGAAGCTCTTGCCAGCCTTTGACGATAAAAAAATATCATCTACACGCCCCCTATCTTAAAGAGAAGATAAAGTCCAAAATAATTAAAGATTCCTCTTATTTTCTCACATATTAATGGTGCAAAATGTCATTGGTTTCACAAGCACGTCGCTTGGGCAAATATTTTCTTTTAATTGACAATCTAATTGTTGTTTTGGGATTTTTTGTTGTCTTTCCTTTAATTTCAATTCGCTTTGTCGAACAACTTGGCTGGGCTGCGGCTATCGTTGGTTTTGCTCTGGGTCTGCGCCAATTAACACAACAAGGGTTGGGCATTTTTGGTGGCGCCATTGCCGACAAGTTTGGAGCCAAGCCATTAATTGTCACTGGTATGTTATTGCGTGCTGTGGGTTTTGGTTTGATGGCACTGGCCTCTGAACCCTGGATATTGCTCCTTTCCTGTATTTTGTCTGGGCTGGGTGGAACTTTGTTCGATCCCCCGAGGGCAGCCTTGATAATTAAGCTAACCCGTCCCCATGAGCGCGGGCGCTTTTATTCAATTTTGTTGATGCAAGACAGTGCTGGTGCCGTAATTGGTGCCCTAATCGGTAGTTGGTTGCTGCAATACAATTTTAATATTGTTTGCTGGGTTGGTGCTGCTATTTTTGTTCTGGTTGCATTATTGAATGCCTATTTTTTACCCGCATACCGCATTTCAACAATCCGGACACCGATCAAGGAAGGTATGAAACGCGTCATTAAAGATAGTCGATTCTTTTTTTACGTACTAACTTTGACTGGCTTTTTTGTTTTGTCAGTACAAGTAATGTTGATGTTTCCAATCATTATTCATGAAATTTCAGGTACTGCTGCTGCGGTTAAGTGGATGTATGCCATTGAGGCCTTTATTTCATTGACTCTTCTCTACCCAATTGCCCGTTGGAGTGAAAAACGTTTCCGCCAGGAACAACGTTTAATGGCCGGTCTGTGTTTAATGAGCATTTGTATGTTCCCGATTGGCTGGGTCAATCAATTACATATTCTATTCGGGTTAATCAGTTTGTTCTATCTGGGCATGGTAACAGCCGAACCTGCACGTGAAATGTTAAGCGCTTCGCTTACCGATCCTCGGGCGCGCGGCAGTTATATGGGGTTCAGTCGGTTGGGCTTGGCCTTCGGTGGCGTATTGGGCTATACCGGTGGCGGGTGGCTCTACGATACCGGCAAAAATATGAACTTACCTCAGTTACCGTGGATTTTGCTGGGGACTGTCGGCTTGATAACGATTTATGCTCTCCATCGTCAATTCAATCAGAGAAAAATCAAAGCTGCCGTGGTTAGTAAACTTTAATCATGCAAATAAATTAATCATCAGATACTGAATAATGTAAAATCTGCCCGTTGAAATCAAAAGGAGATAATATGAAACGATTTTTCTTAGGGGCAGCGTTGATACTGGTGGGGTTAGTCAGCGGATGTGACCAATTCAAAGAAATTAGTATTAATGAAGGTGTACTCAATGAGTATTTATTAAAAAAAGTTCATTATCAGAAGAACATTGGCCTCTCAGGAGCCGCTACTGCCAATGTTTCTCTTGGTGAACTGACTACTCAAGTCGGCCGTACGGATCCAGAAAAAATCGAACTTTCTGGCCTGGCAAAAGTTCAGTTAGAAACCTTGCTTGGCTCAATACAGGCTGATATGAAACTGACTATCAGAGCTAAGCCAGTATTTGAAGCAGAGAAAGGCGCAATATTCATTAAAGAACTGGAAATTGTTGACTATCAAACAACCCCTGAAAAAGTTGCTGCCCCGTTCAAAGCCTTAATACCTTACCTGAATACCTCTTTAAGTGAGTTTTTTGATACTCACCCAGTTTATGTTTTAAATCCAGAGAAAAGCAAAGCCGAAGCAGCCGCTTCAAAATTAGCCAAAGGCTTGGAAGTTAAGCCCGGTACATTAGTTATCGGCTTGACTGATAAATAATTTTTATCGTCCATTAAACAATATAGGCAAGTTATTAATCAATAACTTGCCTAATTTCACAATTGTTATAACACTCTTATCTAAATCTTATCTATCCCTTTAGCCTGCCACATTACAGCCTTAGGGATATAACTTGAAGGTTATAGCATAGTGTTACTGTGAAAGTCGTATGATAACAATATGTTATTGCTCAGATTCTAACTCTTCACGCAATGCTTGCAATGCCTCGCGGGTAATCATTGCTAACGTCCGGTAAAAACCACTGGTTGCATGAGCTTCAACCTTGCCAAGAAACTGCCCACACCAAGGCAATAAATACTCATCGAATAATGCGGTCTGGGCTTGCACTTCATCTTCCGCTGCTTGATCTTCCAGCCATGACATCGCCAACAATAATGAGCCAAATTGATCAGCTGGTGCATCAGAGAGCGGCATACCTCGCTCTGCTAAAAATTGGCGCACTTCACTTTCTGCATTGCCCGTGTAGTCAGATCGGCAAATTGCCACACTTGCGCTTTCGCCGCTAAACAAAGATTGATAATCCGCTTCAATGACCGATAACTCACTGTTTTGTTGCAATCTGGCCAGCAATTCATCTTGTTCCAAAGGCCATGCTTGCTGTAATTTTCCTTCCGCAATCATAGCCAGCAGGGGTTGCAGAACCGGATCTTGCGGGGCACGGTTAAACAATGTTCCCAAAATTCGGCAGACAATAGAAAACTCGTTCATGATTCAATCTAATCCCAATTACTTATTTGAATTCTGTTATTGTCCCTAATCGTCTGCCTTGCTGTAAAGCAGCTTGTTAATAGCCGCGGTTTATATCAACAATCCCTGTGGGTAATTCCCCCCTTTCCATTCGCCTGATATTTTCACAAATAGCCTCCATAGCCAGCTCAGGAACCGTATTGGCAGCAACATGCGGAGTAATATTGATGCGTGGATGTGTCCAGAAAGGATGAAGCTCTGATAATGGCTCTTCAACAAACACATCAAGGGTTGCACCGGCAATGTAACCTTTATCAATGGCAACCAGCAGGTCTTGCTCGACAAGTTGATTTCCACGCGCCACGTTGATCACATATGAACCTGATTTTAATTGGCTGAATAATGAAAGGTTAAGCATACCGCGAGTTTCTGATGTCTCCGGCAGAACGTTAATCAACACTCGACTTCCGGACAGAAAATCACTCAATTGATCATTCCCGTAAAAACTTTCAACATCATCAAATTGTTTTGGCGTCCGGCTCCAGCAACGAACATGGAAATCCAATGCCTTCAATTTTTCAATAATGCTGCTGCCCAAAACACCTGCCCCTAACACGCCAATAACAAAATCATCTCGATCTCGAGGAGGTAATGGTTTCCAAAGGCGTTGCGCCTGATATTGCTTATACTCATCCATACGGCGGAAATAATGTAAAACAGATGCAATCGCATATTCCTGCATCTGCTTTGCCATTCCGGCGTCTTCAAGCCGTATCAATGGAACACCTTCAGGTAAGGTGCCTGGTTTTTTTAATTCTTGTTTGAGAATAGCGTCCACACCTGCACCAAGTGCAAAAATACCTTTTACTCCCGGGCGATTAGACAACATTTCATGGGGAGGCAGCCAGACAAGGGCATAATCGGCAGGACGATTATCACCGCGGATCCATTGCCGTACTTTGGCATCAGGCAATCTGGCTTGTATCCCTTGAATCCATTCGTCAGCGTTAAAGGTAGGGTGGAAAAAAATAATATTCATAAAATCTCATTCCTTTTTGTTTTTCTGATAGGTTTAATCTATTGCGGCAAGGTTGCAAGTGCCTGGTGAAATGTAGGGAATAAAAATATTACTTATGCTACCTGGTTAACATATTTTCATGGTTCATTGCAAAAAAGGGGGTTTTGCGCCCATAACTGGTTGCCTAGCATGCAAATTGTTTTTTATTTGTCTAATCAATCAAAAAGCCTGAAAAAATAGTCATAAGCATGTTGACGCCCGCACCGCTTTTCCCTATAGTAGCGCCCCGTTGCAGCGAAGAACGTAAGCGAAACACTGTAACACAAAATATGGTGAGGTGTCCGAGAGGCTGAAGGAGCACGCCTGGAAAGTGTGTATACGTGAAAACGTATCGAGGGTTCGAATCCCTCCCTCACCGCCATATTCTATGAAAGAGCCTGACTAAATGCTCAGGCTTTTTCAGTTAAGTATTAAGCAGTTCTGTATTTTTTTCGAATACAGCAAAACACAACATTTGGTGAGGTGTCCGAGAGGCTGAAGGAGCACGCCTGGAAAGTGTGTATACGTGAAAACGTATCGAGGGTTCGAATCCCTCCCTCACCGCCATTTTTCATAAAAAAACCTGAACATCACGTTCAGGTTTTTTTTGCGTTTATACAGCCAACATGATTTTTCCAATATGTGCACTGCTTTCCATCAAGGCGTGGGCTTCCGCAGCCTGTCCTAAAGGAAAAGTTTTAAAGATCTGTGGCCTTATCAATCCCTTTTCTAACAACGGCCAAACTTTTTCCTTTAACTCATCAGCGATACGGGCTTTATCTTCAATACTGCGGGAACGTAACGTAGATCCTGTAATAGTCAGGCGCTTTTGCAGTAAAGGCATGAGATTCAGTTCCTTTGCCTTACCATTCTGGAAACCAATTTGGATAATCCGCCCTTCTATTGCTGCGGCCTGAAAATTCTTTGCCACATAATCCCCTGCGATCAAATCAACTATCACATCAGCACCGTGTCCATGAGTTGCTTGATGAGTCCTTTCTATAAAATCTTCCGTTCTATAATTGATAGAAACATCAGCCCCCAATGCTAGGCTGGCCTGCCGTTTATCTTCAGAGCCGACAGTCGTTATTACATAAGCATTGAATGCTTTTGCCAATAAAGTGGCCACCGTACCAATACCCGAAGTCCCGCCATGAATTAAAACAGTTTCCCCCGCCTTCAATTTGCCACGTTGAAATAAATTCACCCACACGGTAAAGAATGTCTCCGGCAATGCGGCAGCTTCCAACAAGCTATAATTCTTGGGTACGGGTAACGCATTACTTTCATGTACCTTGCAATATTCAGCATATCCGCCCCCCGCAACCAGAGCACATACCTGATCCCCGACCGCATGATTTTTTACATCCGCACCAAGGGCAGCAACCGTGCCCGAAATTTCTAAACCCGGAATATCAGAAGCACCAGGAGGAGGAGGATAATATCCGCGCCTTTGCATTACATCCGGTCTGTTAACGCCTGCCGCAGCCACTTTGACTAATATCTCTTCTGGGCCAATGTCAGGAACAGGCATTTTTGTCAGAGTCAAAACATCAGGCTCCCCAGGATGAACAATTTCAATTGCCGCCATATTTTTGGGTTCTATGTCTACTGGCATTTCTTGGTCCTTATAAATAAGGTGAATGATTCATATAGATTACCAGCAAAAAAGCCTGTATCTCCAATCAAGCAACTACATATTCGGATCTCATTTATCCAGACGTAATCAATCTAGCAACGGCATCATGTTGTTAAAAACGACATCAGTTTAATAAAGGCGGCTTTATTTTGGTAAGAATTTTGTCAGAAATGGGATCAGCATTTCTGGGTTTTCTTCGTGGGGAGAATGCCCTAAGAACGGAATGTTTAACAAACAAGAGTGAGCCACGTTTTCAGCTAATTCAGCAGAATTGATACGTGAAACCAATTTATCATTGTCACCCCGGATGACCAGCAACTTACAGGTTATTTGACGAATTGCTTCATTCGGGTAACTGTTCTCACTGGTATCAAGCCACATGGAAACAAGCACCTCGATCAGTTTGTTGAAATCAGCTTGTGGGTTCAAACGCTGATAACTTTCATAGGTATCAGGCAACATTGCACGCCAACCCTCCGCGGTGACCTGTTTCGTGATTTCTTTCATCGGATCATTTTCCTGCAATGTCCAATGAGTACCAATCACTACCATTTTATCAACCGGGATAGTCCCCGCCGCGGCCAATCGCAAAGCAACAATACCGCCATCACTGTGCCCAATAATACTGTATTTCTTCAATCCCAAATGCCTGATTATTGCTTCTACATCTTGCTGAATCCGTTTGTACGTCAGATTTTCTTTCCCCAGCGTTGACTTTCCCTGCCCCCGGCTATCTATGCCAATAAGTTGATAGGTATTTCCAAAATGATTCGCAAGACGGTTAAACGTCTCAATGTCACTTAAGCCGCCGTGCAGAAAAATTAACGGATAACCTTTTGCATTGCCTTGGATCTCATAATAAATATGAGCACCATCAATTTCTAAATAATGACCTTCTTGATGATTAAACCCTAACATAGAACTTCTCCTTCAACAGAAAAAACGCCAACAGTGAGAAACTGGTTTAAGACATTAAACGTTCTAAGAGTAACAACCGGATGTGTCAATTCCTGTCAGTAGCTTTGCCACAACGCCCCGATAAATAATTATTAAACTAATGTTTAATTTTCACCCTGCAAATTCATCTGCACAGAAAAATAATGACTGTGAAAAATTGCCATAAAAACAACAAATACCTTGCCGAAAACACCTATCATTTACTTAGATAAATCAAATAACTAAGAAAGCACAGCCATCACCTGCCTTCAATGTTACTGGCGGAATACACTAACAAAAGCTGTCAAATAATTCTTAATGAGTTCAATTTATTGGTGTTAGTATCACTAAGAAATTTTATGAGTACATGTATCAATATTTGATAATTCAGAATTATTTATTTTAATAACACCAACGGGTTTACCTACAAGGATTTAAGGCAAGATGACCATTTATAATCTGAAACCTCGTTTCCAAAATTTATTGCGCCCTATCGTCATTTCTCTTTACAAATATGGAATTACCGCCAATCAAGTTACATTGGGGGCAATGGGTTTATCGATTGCTGTAGGTATCGTGCTGAGTTTATTTTCTACCCCCGGCATTTATTGGTTACTGCCTATTTTTCTCTTTATTCGTATGGCGCTGAATGCAATTGATGGCATGTTAGCGCGAGAGCATCACCAAAAATCTCATTTAGGGGCTATTTATAATGAATTGGGCGATATTATTTCTGATGTTGCGCTTTATCTCCCTTTCTGTTTTCTGCCTTTTGTCAGCAGCATGAGCCTGCTGGTTATCTTATTCTTAACTATTTTGACGGAATTTATTGGCGTTTTGACTCAATCTATTGGGGCGTCACGACGTTATGACGGCCCAATGGGAAAAAGTGACCGTGCTTTTATCTTCGGTGCCTATGGGCTAATCATCGCCATTCTCCCTTCAGCATTAAGTTGGAGTGACTATTTGTTCCCTTTCATAACTATTTTACTTCTGATGACTTGCTATCAGCGTGTTGTTAAAGCCTTACGTGAAATCAGGCTGGCTGAACAGTCACAATCTAAATAAGGCATAAAAATGACACAAATACCCAATCAACGTATTGCTGAAGAACACTATTTCACTGCCTCGGATCACGCATTCTTGTTTTACCGCTATTGGCCGCAAGCACAGGCTGAGGCGGAAAAAGCTATTATTATTTTTCATCGTGGCCATGAGCATTCAGGACGACTACAACATGTCGTTGACGAACTTGATCTCCCTGATGTGCCGATGTTCGCATGGGATGCGCGTGGTCACGGAAAAACTGAGGGGCCACGGGGTTATAGCCCTTCAATGGGCACCTCAATTCGTGATGTTGATGAATTTGTCAGGTTTATCTCCACTCAATACCGTATTCCGATGAAAAACATTGTGGTGATAGGCCAAAGTGTCGGTGCCGTGTTGGTATCCGCATGGGTACATGACTATGCACCGAAAATCCGTGCCATGATCCTCGCAGCACCTGCATTTGATATCAAATTGTATGTTCCCTTTGCTGTACAGGGCCTGCAATTAATGCAAAAAGCACGGGGGCTGTTTTTCGTCAACTCCTATGTAAAAGCAAAATTCCTGACTCATGATGAAGCCCGCGTTGCTTCATATAACAACGATCCACTCATTACCCGAGAAATCGCTGTCAACATCTTGTTGGAACTGTACCAAACCGCAGGACGCGTCGTGAAAGATGCCGGTGCCATTACTGTGCCCACGCAGTTGTTTATTTCTGGCAGCGATTATGTCGTGAACCATAAATCACAACACCAGTTTTATCAGCAATTAAATACCCCGATCAAAGAAAAGCATATTATGGAAGGGTTTTATCACGATACGCTGGGTGAAAAAGATCGCCATTTGGTCTTCGCTAAAATACGTACTTTTATTGAACGTACTTTTGCCATACCTCATTACCAACATAATTACAGTAATGAAGATATTTGGAGCTATACCGCAGATGAATTCCGTAAATTAAGCCTGCCATTGCCGCGCCTGTGTCCCAAAAATCTTGGTTATAAACTGATGCGCAAGGCCATGAATACACGTTGGGGCAAAGCCTCTGAAGGCATCCGCATTGGTCTTGAAACAGGGTTTGATTCTGGATCTACGTTGGATTATGTCTATCTCAATCAACCACAAGGCCAAGGAATGTTAGGGCGGGCAATAGATCAGATCTATCTCAGAAGTAATATCGGTTGGCGCGGCATACGCCAGCGAAAAATCAATATGGAAATGCTCATCCGTCAGGCTATTCGTCAACTGCAACAACAACATCAACCGGTTCGCATCCTTGACATAGCCGCAGGTCACGGACGTTATGTCCTCGATGCAATCAATGATTTCAGCAAAGTGGATTCCATTTTGTTAAGGGATTACAGCGAGATTAACGTCAATCAGGGGCAAGCCTATATTGAAGAACGTAACCTCACAGAAAAAATTCGTTTTGTTATCGGTGATGCGTTTAATGCAGCAAGTATTGCATCCATTACCCCTGCACCAACACTCGGTATTGTTTCTGGTCTTTATGAATTGTTCCCTGATAACTCACTGATTAAAAATTCCCTGGCCGCGCTTGCCGATGCTATCGCAGAGAATGGTTATTTGATTTATACCGGGCAGCCTTGGCATCCACAACTTGAAACGATTGCCCGTGTGTTATCCAGTCACCGCCAAAACCAAGCGTGGGTCATGCGTCGGCGCACTCAAGGTGAAATAGATGCATTGGTAGAAAATGCCGGTTTTGAAAAGCAGTATCAGTTAACTGATAACTGGGGCATTTTTACCGTATCTATCGCGAAGAGAGTCCAGCGCTGAGAATAATGAAATGAAACAACCCATACCATTTATCCCTGAAAGCCGTCGGCGTTTATGGCTGACAGCTTTTATTTGGTTGATTTTTCTGGCATCGTTCTTTTTTCTCACTTATGGGCAGGTTAATCAATTTACCGCCCAACGAGATGATGTGGGTGTTATTGCATTCAGTTGGGAACAAAATATTCCTTTTTGGTCATGGTCGATTATTCCTTACTGGAGTATCGATCTCTTTTATGGAATTTCCCTGTTCATTTGCACCAGCCGCCGTGAGCTGTGGTTACATGGCTGGCGATTGATCGCTGCATCACTTATCGCCTGCGCTGGTTTCTTATTATTCCCGCTGAAATTTTCATTTTCCCGGCCTGCAACTGAGGGGATTTTCGGATGGTTATTTGACCAATTGGACATGTTTGATTTGCCCTACAATCAAGCACCTTCATTGCACATTATTTTGCTGTGGTTACTCTGGCTTCGTTATTCCGCACACTTACACGGGTATTGGCGTGGAGTGCTGTACATTTGGTCAACCTTAATTGCACTGTCCGTTCTCACTACGTGGCAACATCATTTTATTGATGCCATCACTGGCTTTGCCGTGGGTGTGATAATCAGTTATCTGTTTCCTATTTCATATCGTTGGTACTGGCAACCGAGCCAAGATAGCTATGCGCGAAAACTGGCTGGATATTATGCTGCAGGTAGTTTGCTATTTATGCTGTCGGCTGCCGGATTAGGTGGTGCTTTATGGATACTGATATGGCCCGCCATCTCATTAATGATGCTGGCTCTCGGCTATGCAGGGTTAGGTTGTTCGATTTTTCAAAAGCAATTAAACGGCCAAATGTCACTTTCGGCCCGCTGGGTATTGGCGCCCTATCAATTAGGAGCCTGGCTTTCTTATCTTTGGTTCCGACGTAAAAGCGCGCCTTATAACCAGATTGTGGAAGGCATTATTCTCGGTAGTTTGCCACACCAGTCAGTAATCGAGTCAACGCGCATTACCAGTGTATTTGACATGACAGCCGAATGGCACAAACACGCTTACCGCACTGCCAATTATATTTGCCAACCCCAGCTCGACTTGCTGCCATTAACGCCTGCAGACTTACAATCCGCTGTTTGTACACTGGATGATTTGCACATAAAGGGCCGTGTATTCATTCATTGCACTCTTGGATTATCCCGCAGCGCTATGGTTGTCGCTGCATGGTTACTGAAACGGCATCCAGAATATAATCTTGCTGCTGTTATAGATATTCTGCGCCAAGTCAGACCACATGTTACTTTCAGACAAACACACATGGATGCCCTTGAGCAATGGGCTGAATATTATTTATATCGGAAAACATAATATGCAATCAGAAAATATGACAGGAAAAGTCGTTATTGCCACATTGAAAAGCTGGTGCTTCATCTCTGGCTTATCTGTATTTGCAGCTTTTATAGCGACAATAATATTTATCACCACATCAGGTCATCAAATCCATTATGCCATGTCGTTGCTCCTTGCCCTATGCTGCCAGTACTATTGCTGGCGCATTTGGCTTGATTGCCGCTATTTTCAGATCCTCAATTTATATCCCGAGAAGAGTGCAGAGTTTGATCAGGCTTTATTGTTGATTTTTAATAAAACACCCCAGCCAAAAACCTTAAATGACCGCATTCAGGGAGCATTAAGATTATTGAAACGAGCTGCTATTGGCTTATTTTTGCAACTAGGGCTGGTTTTTCTATTTATATTGGTGAGGTAAGCACCAGCTTGCCTCCAATTAGGTTTCCCATCCCTTTACCCTCGATCTTTCTCCAATAATAGACAATGAAATATAAATTTATTGCCGAATCTTACATAACTGTCGGCACAATCGGCCTATTTCCTCTTTTCTGAATAATGCGGTTTAGTGTGCAATTAGTTAACTTTTTGACATATAACACCTTTCTGTACTGATAAAAGCGATATGCTAACTTTATTTTTCTCAATTTATCATTCATATCTTAACTAGGTTTTTTTATTTCAATGAACACCAGAAAAATTAAAGGGATACAGCCATTTAGTGCTTTTATTGAAGCCTGCTGGAGAGAACCTTACTCTTTTCATCGCCTTATAAAAGATATCATTGCCGGGATCACCGTGGGAATTATTGCTATTCCATTGGCAATGGCCTTGGCCATCGGCAGTGGTGTAGCACCGCAATATGGCCTGTACACCGCCGCCATTGCGGGTATCGTTATCGCTGTCACAGGCGGGTCACGTTATAGCGTTTCCGGGCCAACTGCAGCTTTTGTGGTGATCCTTTATCCGGTTTCACAGCAATTTGGGTTAAGTGGATTGCTGATCGCAACACTGATGTCAGGCATTATTTTAGTGCTCATGGGGTTAGCGCGATTAGGCCGACTTATTGAATATATTCCCCTATCGGTCACTCTGGGATTTACTTCTGGTATCGCAATCACCATTGCTACTATGCAAGTGCAAAATTTCTTTGGATTGAAACTAGAGCACGTTCCGGAGAATTATGTTGATAAGGTGATTGCACTTTCTCAAGCGCTGCCATCATTCCAATTCAGTGATACCCTGATTGGCTTAACCACCCTGCTGGTATTGATTTTTTGGCCGAAGCTGGGATTAAAGTTACCGGGTCACTTACCCGCGTTAATTGCAGGAACCAGTATCATGGGTATCATGCACCTGCTGGGCCATGATGTAGCAACAATTGGATCATCATTCAGTTATACACTGGCAGATGGAACACAAGGCCAAGGCATTCCGCCAATTCTTCCACAATTTGTCCTGCCGTGGAATCTACCTGATACCCACTCGTTCAGCATCAGCTGGAGTACAATTTCAGCATTACTGCCGGCGGCATTTTCGATGGCAATGCTGGGGGCGATCGAATCCCTGTTATGTGCAGTCATTCTGGACGGGATGACCGGCAAAAAACACCACTCCAACAGTGAATTAATGGGTCAGGGGATGGGCAATATTGTGGTTCCATTCTTTGGCGGGATCACCGCCACAGCCGCGATTGCACGTTCAGCCGCCAATGTACGCGCAGGTGCAACGTCACCGATTGCCGCTGTTATCCACTCCTTACTCGTCTTATTGACACTGTTAGTTCTGGCTCCAATGCTCTCTTACCTGCCGCTTGCAGCGATGTCAGCAATCTTGTTGATCGTAGCGTGGAATATGAGTGAAGCTCACAAAGTTATCGACTTAATCCGCCGGGCTCCCAAAGATGACATTATCGTTATGCTCCTCTGCCTGTCGTTGACAGTTCTGTTTGATATGGTCATTGCAATCACCGTTGGCATCGTTCTGGCTTCGCTGCTATTTATGCGCAAAATTGCCAATATGACACGCATCAGTACTTCCTCTTTAACAAATGACGAGAACAGCCTGCTCATTGTGCGCATTACTGGCCCTCTGTTTTTTGCTGCCGCAGAGCGTATTTTTGCTGAATTAAGAGAAAAAAGCGCAAATTACAAAACTATTATCATGCAATGGGATGCTGTGCCTGTATTGGATGCTGGCGGCCTGCACGCTTTTCAGGGGTTTGTCCGAGATATGGGGAAAGAAAAGTATATCATTGTGTGTGATATCCCCTTCCAACCTTTGAAAACGTTGGCAAGGGCCAAAATCGTTCCCATAGAAGGACAACTGAGTTTTCACGCCACATTATCTAAGGCGCTGGCAGAAATTGGAGAGGATTGTCAGTCAACCTAAGTTCGAGGGAAATGACCTACGCCTGTTCCTTATTAAAGTGACCTTGATTAGTTTTAAACGCTGATATTGGAACAGGCATATTAATCAATTTATTACTAAAACCATGCAATTCAATGAAAACACTATTACTTGCTAAAATTAATTGTTGTTCCAAATAACTCCCTCTTATTTTAAAATCAGAGATATAAAAACACTTTAATATGATGCACTCAAAATTAGAATTGGTTTTAAAATGCACATATTCCACCATGAAAATTTTTAAAAATCACGATGGAATCATTTATTATACTTTAATTATCATTGCATTCTCGTAGGAAAGATATCAACATCATCTTTGATCTGTAGTTCCCCCCAATGTACCATCTTCCTTCAATTCCTGAATAACCCAATGTTCTTTGCTTTGATCTTGCCTAATAAAATAGTGTTTTCCTTTAATTTCCAATGGAACCAGGTATTGATAGCTTGTATCAAGTTCCTTCAACGTTATATTGGGTTGACTTAATTCTCCATCATCAAATATACTCGCAATCCAAAAAATACGATTAGCAAAATTTTGCCCGCAGGTATATTGTTTTCCTCCCATGCTATATGTAAACTGAGATGCGTTATATTCTAGCCAAGGGCCACTTTTGATTGATTGCCCAATAGTTCCATCGGATTTTAAATTATAATTAATAAGACTATAATCAGTCTCTGCTTGCCCATAAAGATATACTTGATCTTTCGCTGTAAAAGCGTACGTTGGGGCATAGAAAAAGTCCCAATGACCAGAAGCCGTTATTTTTCCCATATTACCAGTTTGTTCTAATTCTCGAATAACGTAAGGGTATTTACCATCTTTATCTTTATTACTGCTATGAAGATAAATAAATTGCTTATTATCTATCTCATAGGTAAAACCAGCATCATACGGATTTTCCCAATGGCCACTATTCACTACATCCTTAAATCCGTGATTACTTAATTTAGCTATCATCCAATAAGACTTTGGTACAATTTGAGGTGCATTGATAACATTCTTTTTCAGTCCAAAAACATACTGTTGATTACCCAATTTAAAAGGAAGCAAGATATCATAAAAATGATCCCATTGCTGTCCCTCTGATATATCCTCACCTTGCACTCCATCTGGTGAAATTTTATTAACCGATACTACCTTATCACATTGGCGCTGACGGAAAATATATCCCTCATCAGAGGATGAAAAATAAAATATATTTATGTTATAGATATTATCTTCTGGCGGGCAATGACCAGCAATCCTGAAGTTGACATCGGTTGCATTTGAGGTAAGTTTTTCACTATTTAATTTTGTCACCTCATAAGAAGCGTTCCAATGACCAAGATGCTTTATATCCTCTATATGAAAATAGATAAGCACACTAAAATTCCCTTCATCATCTGGCACAATGACGTTAGGGATGCTTTTTATTTCATCATTATTATTATTTCTAAGATACCCAATTATTTCGTCCCCAACCTGAAAGTCAAGGTATCGATTCACTTCCATGACTATAAATTTCTGCTCCGTTGATTTCATGTCTTCTATATTAATCACACCAGAGCTATCTGCCTGCATAAGTTTAGGCGCTATTAGTAATGTATTATTAAAATTATTCATAAAAACACCTCTTGCAACGATTATTTAAAAACTCCATAAATGAATACCAATTATAGGGCAATAAAAATTATTATTGTGTTAAAACCATGACTTAATTTATTTACAATGAAACTTGTAATAATTAAAAGATCATAAGTTAATAACTTTAATTATGAGGCCACCCAGGATTATATTGGTTATCCAGGAAAGCCTCTGAGTTATTATGTTTTATACCCTATTAACTCCAAGTTTCAGGAAGCAACGCATTATCATCCCGCGTCGCGGGATGATAATACATGCACCTTGAAGTACGACGCGTATAATTATCATTAATTTCTTGCGAAAAAATACTGATATTATCTTTGATCTGTTGTCTTCCCAAATGTATTATCGTCCTTCAACTCATGAATAACCCAATGCTCTTTGCTTTGATCTTGCATAAGGAAATAGTGTTTTCCTTTAATTTCGAATGGGACCAAATATTGATAGTTTTTATCAAGCACCTTATTCATTACAGCATTTTGATATGGTAACCCATTACCAGATAGGGAAGCAATCCAAAAACCATGGCTATCAAAATCTTGCCCAGCATAGTAGTTATATCCTCCCAAGCTAAATGTAACCTGAACCGCATTATATTCTAACCAGGGACCACTTTTGATTGGTTCCCCAATAGTTCCATCGGGTTTTAATCCATAGTTAACAAGGCTATAGTCAGCCTTTGTTTGCCCATAAAAATATACCTTATCTTTCGTTGAAAAAGAAAATGTTGGGGCATAGAAATGATCCCAATGATCAGAAGTCGTTATTCCCCCTATACTACCATCTTGTTTTATTTCTCGAATAATGTATGGGTATTTACCATCTTTATCTTTATTACTGCTATGAAGATAAATAAATTGTTTATTATCTATCGCATAGGTAAAGCCAACATCATACGGATTATCCCAATGGCCACTATCCACTACATCTCTAAATCCGTGATTACTTAATTTAGCTATCATCCAATAAGACTTTGGTACAATTTGAGGTGCATTGATAACATTCTTTTTCAGTCCAAAAACATACTGTTGATTACCCAATTTAAAAGGAAGCAAGATATCATAAAAATGATCCCATTGCTGTCCCTCTGATATATCCTCACCTTGCACTCCATCTGGTGAAATTTTATTAACCGATACTACCTTATCACATTGACGCTGACGGAAAATATATCCCTCATCAGAGGATGAAAAATAAAATATATTTATGTTATAGATATTATCTTCTGGCGGGCAATGACCAGCAATCCTGAAATTGACATCGGTTGCATTTGAGGTAAGTTTTTCACTATTTAATTTTGTCACCTCATAAGAAGCGTTCCAATGACCAAGATGCTTTATATCCTCTATATGAAAATAGATAAGCACACTAAAATTCCCTTCATCATCTGGCACAATGACGTTAGGGATGCTTTTTATTTCATCATTATTATTATTTCTAAGATACCCAATTATTTCGTCCCCAACTTGGAAGTCAAGATATCGATTCACTTCCATGACTATAAATTTCTGCTCCGTTGATTTCATGTCTTCTATATTAATCACACCGGAGCTATCTGCCTGCATAAGTTTAGGCGCTATTAGCAATGTATTGTTCAAATTATTCATAAGAATACCCCTTACAACGATTAATTAAAAAATCCCATGCATGAAAATTCATATGAAGAAATAAAAAAGCTTCTTGTATTAAATCAACAAACTCCAATCTTTCATTTATTTCTAATTGGGTTTTAATAAATTAAAAACCAACAATTTTAATTATTAATACCAGATTATTATATGATTTCACAGGTATAAATTAAACGGTTAAAGTTAAAGAGTATAATGACAAATAGTTATCAATTGATAACTAACATATGTACCCACAAAAAAGCAACATATTATATTGAACAAAAATAACATGCGATATAACATTCTTATTTGTTTAACATGAATAAGTTATTTCAGTAAATCATATTATGTTCATTTTTAGTTAGGACACCAAGAGAAGTAATAATCCCACTAGAATATGATGATATATAAAGTACTCAAAAATTTTTATACAAACGGAGAGTTATAGTTTTTCTATCGTCAATGAACTAACTCGTTTATTGCGTCCATTATTGTAATGGCAGGGAATTGACGGTTGTTTTTTTATTCCCCTATCGTGCATAACATATGTAAAGGAATTTTATCCCCTGAAGCAACAAATAAGCAATGCAAAGCATTCATGCTCGGACAGTATCAGGCTCGCAACAAAGGCTTTGGATAATCACGGAATTCACCTATGGCAATTAGGTGAGTAGCTTACAAATCAAGGGGAAGGATGAAAGAACAGGCAGGCCATCAACCTTGCAAATCCCCGATACATTACCAAATTATGATGGGATTGTGAGTATGAATCACGAGAATTACCGATTTGCATAAAGATTACCTATCTCCATCAAAACCGGTAACTCTCAACTGTTCAAGGCTTACTGTCAGATCAAATTATTTTGAAATCACACCAAGCTCATTTACAGGAAACTTCAATAACTGTTCAAAATTTTCCCGCAGGTTTTCTGCTGGTTCAAACCGCAAAGCGTCTTCCCTTTCCTGGCAAGAAGAAGGCGTAGCCTGCTGCTCAAGCTCACTTTGTGTATATGAAATATCCACAAACATTTCGGCTCTTGGAATACGAATTTCTTCGTACCGACGCAGTGCTGCAACCGGATCTGCTTGCTGTTTCAGCATATGTCCCAAAACTGCCGCGTCTTCAATGGCCATACCTGCTCCCTGACCAAGGGTGGTTAACATGGGGTGTGCGGCATCGCCTAACAATGTGACCCGGCCTTTCCCCCAAAGAGACGAAAAAGGCCTGTCTTGTGCGGCTACAGAGATGATATCTTCTGACGGCGTTTGTGAAATAATATCGGAAACAATATCCGGCCATCCCTCATAATATGACAAAATATCACGGTGGCTTCCCTGCCAGTGGGTGGCCTGTTCAGTAGGCATATTTGCCGTTCCCCACCAATAAATTTCACCGCCACCGATATCAATTAAACCAATCCGCTTACCCTCTCCCCAATAGTGGGCAACGTAGCCCGGCGTGATTTGCGGATGCTGATAGCGGGTAATCGCCAGCCAACAGATATAATCGGCCTCACGGATTGGCTGATTTCCCCGGACATAGTCACGGACAAAGGAATAGAACCCATCAGCACCAATAAGCAAATCACCCTGTGTCTCTCTGCCATCTGCGAAATGAACAGAAACACCCTCGTCACTTTCAGTAATTTGGGTCACTTTCGCCCCGACATGAATGATGTTCTTATCAAGCTGCTTTAGCAGTGCTTCCTGAAGTGCTTTACGTGAAATACAAACACTATCAAATCCGTTGGAGGATGACACCTCTGGTATAGGCAATTCACGGATTAGTTGATCTTTGATGTTCCTGATTTCCACACATTTAACCGGAGCGCCAAAATGCTCCAGATTCAGATTAACACCAATAGAAGATAAGGCAGCAACAGCATTGGACATCACAGATAAGCCTGAACCGGCTGTGCGTAACGTTGGAGCCTGTTCATAAACTTCAACTTCACAACCAATATGCCGTAAAACGACAGCCGCTGTTAATCCACCAATACCGGCTCCAGCTATAATAACTTTCAATGGATGGGACATTCTTCCTCCGAGTACGGTAATACTTGTTTTTTAGAGGACTTGTTCATTTCTTGCAGAATGACTTTTGCAACTTCCTCTACATAGGGTTCTTCCATAACTTCCAAATGATCACCGGGTACATCGATGACATTGATATGACCTGTTGTCTTGCGCCCCCAACCATTTTGAGGGTCACGGTATTCACTTCCGACCGCATCATGCATGGCGTGCAGAACCTCAGGTAACGGCCGTGTCGCATGTAATAAAGTCATACTGATATCAGCCTTGCAAGCCGCGTAATCTGACGCCGCTTTCCAATTGGTTCGGTACACATCAAACAGCCTTTGTATTACAGCCCGGGAACTGCCCTTCGGTATTGCATCGGTGGCAATAGCCTGCTCTGTAATATATTCGAATTGTTCCTGCAAAGATGTCGTGTGCTCCGGTAAGCTTTGTGCAGGAAGTGTCGCTCCTTCATTCAGCCACAATAATTCCCAGAAAAACCACCGCAGTAACGCTTCTTCATTCACTTCCCGCTTCGCTTCATTGCTGACAACAACCGTATCCAGAACAAAAAGATCAGCAACTTCTTCCCCTTGCTCTTTCAATTGGCGAGCCATTTCAAATGCGACAAAACCGCCATAAGACCAACCTCCGATTGAATACGGGCCATGCGGCTGAATATGGCGTATCGCTTGCAGATAATTTGCGGCCTGCTCCTGCACACTGGTCAAAGGTACAGATCCGGCATCGACGCCATGAGATTGCAACGCATAGAAGGGTTGGTCTTCTGGGAGATGTTTCACTAACCGCAAATAGGACAGCACATTTCCCCCCATCGGATGGACAAAAAATAACGGGGATTTATGACCTGTCGTATGCCTGCCGTTTGTGTCGGTGATAAGCGGGCGCATAGGAACAAGTGGACTGAAAGTAGGATGTCCACCCTTTTCTCTGATATGTTCCGCTAACTGTGCAACAGTTGGGTAACTGATAAAAAGGGATAAAGGAATAGTGGTTCCGAAGTGTTTTTCGACCAGAACAACCATTCTCATCACTGTCAGTGAAGTCGCTCCGATATCAAACAAATTCTGATGAACCGAGACATCGGGTATTTTTAACAAATCCGCCGCCAAATCACACAGCACCTGCTCATATTTGTCCCGCGGAGCAACACCCTCTGCTTGAGTTTGTCCATGAGTGATCCGCATTTGGCGTAATGCTGCATCATCGCGCTTGCCACTTGGTGTTTTGGGCAGTGAATCCAACCACTCTATTTGGGAGGGAAGCATGTGTTTGGGCAGCGTTTCAGACAAATATTGCTGTACTTGCACAACAAATGCGTCATTCCTTTCACCAACCAAGAAAGCCACCAGATAGCCATCGTTTTCGCCGTGTTGTTGAACCACAACAGCAACATCTTTCAATATTGCGTCAGCACCGGACGTATTCGATATCGCTAACTCTATTTCTGCCAGTTCAATACGATAACCACGCACTTTAACCTGAGTATCTTTACGGCCTAAACAAAGAATATTGCCATCCCTGAGTTTCACGCCCAAATCGCCGGTGCGATATAGAGGATTATTGTCGCCTTTGAGCATAATAAAGCGCTCTGCGGTTAATGTTGGCTGACAATAGTAGCCCTGTGCGACAGGTAAACCACGGGCATAAATTTCCCCTTGCTCGCCCGATGCAACTTCTTCTAATTGATCGTTAAGCAGCACGACATCTGTGTTGCTGATACTTTTACCAATAGGAGGAAGCGCGGGGAAAGAAACCGGATTGCCCTGCATAGTAAATGCAGTGATGACATGTGTTTCCGTAGGGCCATACTGATTCTCAAGGATGCCATTATTGATTTGCCCAATAAATGAACGAATATCGTCAGTTACCCGGAGTTGCTCACCGGATGAAATAACAGTTTTCAGATTTATCGGGTAAGTTTCCAGTGCGACAGCCGTTTCAGCCAATTGCTGAAGCGCAACATAAGGCAGGTAAATTCTTTCGGTCTGGTAATGATCGATAGCACGCAGTAGCTGTAAAGGATCGCGCCGTTCATCTTCACTGATAAGGTGCAATTCTCCACCAGCAGCGAGCGTAGAGAAAATTTCCTGAAAGGAAACATCAAAACTGAGCGGAGCATACTGCAACGTCGAACGGATGTTTTTACCCGTAATTGTCTCATTCTGCCAAGTCACCATATTTGACAGGCTGCGATGCGGCATTGCCACACCCTTTGGTTTACCTGTTGAACCTGATGTAAACAGCAAATAAGCCAACTGTTCCGGATCGATTTCTTGCTCTGCTCCGCTTTCCTGCTCTTCGCACGATATAGAAGTATCGAGATTTATCAACGTGTCAGAGCGCATGGCCGGAACCGCAACGGCATTGAGTAACTGCTCTGATTTTTCATCAACAAGAGCCAGTATCGGGTGAGCCTGTTCCACCATCGCTTCAATGCGCTGAATCGGGTAACTCAGATCCAATGGCAAGCAGATCCCCCCGGCCCTCATCACACCCAATAATGATGCCACGAGTATCGGAGAACGTTCGAGTGCAATAGCCACCGGGGTATTTTGCACCGAACCTGGATAAACAGTGCCTCTATAAACAATTCCCTCAGAAATCAGCGCAGACGCAATTTTGCCTGATTCTGACCAGAGTTTTTTATAACTCCATTGCAGATCATGATGACGAATTGCGATGGCATCGGGCTGCTCCCGTACATTTTTCGCAATCATGTTCAGCACGGACATAAAGCCCTGACATGGCATATCACTGCTGCTTTGGATTTTCTGCGTCATTTGTGCAAGTGGCTGACTCAGCGTTGCCGGTTGATCACCATGATTGACCATCTTGTTCAAGACGGACATATAGGTATCCATATAGGTATCAGCCTGCACTTGCGAGAAAACACTGCCATCAAAATCACACCGCAGATAATGCTGCCCTGTATTGAAATCAGTCATGACATTCAACAGGACTTCAAAGTTAGTCTCTTCCCACGGATCAAATGCGATAAGAGATAAATCAGAGCCACCGAAAACATCCGTCAGTATGTGGAAATGAATATAGTTAAATGCAGAACTGATTTTGGCGCCTTCGCCTGCCTTTTGCTGGATAGTGTTAAGCGGATACTTACGGTATGGCGCATGGCGCTGTTCAGCACTGAATACCGAATGGATACATTCTTTCCAAGTCTTATTTGCGGCAGAAAAACGAACAGGCAGGGTATTTAGGAATAAGCCCAACGTCTGTTCTGAATGCTGCACATCCGGCCTGCCGTGAGTCACAAGTCCGGTCGCAATCTGATCCTGACTCGTCACACTGGCTACCGTTAAACAATGTGCTGCAAAGAATACCGATTTAATGGAAACTTGTTCATGTTGTACTAAGATGCCCAGTTTTTCTTCCATCTCTTTTGGAATGAACGCTTTTTTTGCAAAGATTCGTTTTTTGGCCTGGCGTTCATATGCCCGGTTTTCATCCGTTCGGTTTTCATATAACCGATAGGCAGGAAATTGGGTTCTGGCAAGCCCTTTAAACATTTTTTTCCAGAACAACTGATGTTTTTGATCCTGTAAGGCGTGAAGTTCATCCTGTACATATAAAGCCGGGGACGGAAGAATATTCTCCTCAACCGCATTTGCCTCAGAACCCTTCGTTTCAGAGCCTTCCGTCTCAGAAGAAGACATTCCCTTATTCAGGTAACGGGAGAAGAGTTCATGCAGTAAATTCGCCACACTGCCGCCATCCAGCAAGGCGTGGTGGAAACTGAAGACGACTTCTATGATGTCAGTCGCTGCGGTCTTGAATACATGGATGCAATATAGCGGTGCGTGATCAAACTGGTAATCCAGCCGACTGCTTTTTTCCATGTGCTCTTTGATGATGGATTCAGACTCGTCCCTTGTCAGCGAGCTGAGATCATCAATTTTCACTGCCTCATCAAGATCAATATGGTAATTGATGATTTGCAGAGGTTCACTGAAATCAGCCAGATTAAAATGAGAACGCAGCACAGGATGGCGCTGAATAGTTGCCGCTGCACTTTGACGGAAGTGTTCCGGCTCCCACCTTCTTGTCAGCGTATTTATTTTCAGTGTATAGCGGAAAACATCTTTATAAGTAGCTGAGTTTTTACTCTGCTGGCTATGGTAGATCAGGCCGAGCTGGAGCTGAGTCGCGGGGAAGGCATCCGCATATTGAGCAAGCGATGCCCGCTCTTTTTCTTTGATCAGAGCAAAAGGCAGTAACGCATTTTGGCGATTGCTTTGCTGATTTTTACAATTAGCATCAATGTGTTGGCCAAGTTCAGCGATTGTCAGATACTGTGCCAGATCAGAAAGAGTGACCGTTATTCCGGCTTTTTCCGCTTCGGAACGCACTTTTAACATTAAAATTGAATCACCGCCCAGTGTGTAAAAATTCTCCTGCACACTGAGTTTTTCAATTTTCAATATCCGTTTCCAGATGTCAGCTAATTGATATTCAGTTTCAGATTGGGCATCGTCACGGCTAGCCGCCTCTTCTGTTTTCACCAATGCCACGAGAGCATGGCGATCTACTTTGCCGTTTGGCGTAAGAGGAATAAAAGGAACGCGGAAAAATCTCTGTGGCACCATGAAATCAGGCAAAAATTCCAACAAAGCATTGCGCAGTTTCTCAGAAGTAAAATGCAGGTGATCTGCCGCACTTAATTCATTGGTCATATTCGGGATATTAACCGTGTAGTACGCACACAGGTAATCATCTCCCTGACTGTTCTTTTGTGGTAAGACTTCTGCCCGGTTGATTCCCTGAATACGTTCAAGCGTATTTTGGATCTCCCCAAGCTCAATGCGATTCCCCCTAATCTTTACCTGGTTATCAATTCGGCCTAAGTATTCAATGCTGCCGTCAGGTAGCCATCTGGCTAAATCCCCTGTGCGATACCAACGTTCATTGCCCGACAAAATGAATTTTTCGTCAGTTAACTCAGGCTTATTATGATAACCACGGGCTAATCCAACACCGCCGATTTGCAACTCTCCGGCAAGACCTATGGCTTGTCTGGTGCCGTGCTGAGACATAATTCTCAGCGAAGTATTGTTGATCGGGAATCCAATAGGCACTCGTTTGACAGTTTCAACGTTTTCGGGAAAAAACTCGAAGTACGAGACATCTACGGTGGCCTCAGTCGGGCCATAAAGATTAATCAACGCAGGTGCATTTAAACCAAGGACGGAGAAAATTTGACGAAATTGATTCACCCGTGTCGGAGGAAGGGCTTCACCACTGGTAAACACTCGGCGCAGGCTGTCGAGTTTCTTAACCAACTCCGGTTGAGCTTCCAAAATATCCAGAAGAGGCTGGAGCATAGAGGGAACAAAATGCAATGTTGTCACGCGGTGTGTGCTGATTGCTTTTATTATCTCTAAGGGATCTTTATGCGCTCCCGGCGGCAATAAATGAACCGATGCCCCGGTGATAGACCACCAAAATAGCTCCCAGACGGAGACATCAAATGAAATCGGCGTTTTCTGCAAGATAACATCGGTGTTATCCAGCGGATACCGTTCTTGCATCCACTCAATCCGGTTTACCGCCGAATAATGGTTGATCATCACCCCTTTCGGTTGCCCGGTAGAGCCTGAGGTATAAATCATATAAGCCAAAGAATCTGCTGCCGATAAATTGGCCTGCTCTGCATCACGCTGAACTTCGTGATCAACAACATTATTGCCATCAATAACAGTATAGGCGCGAGTGCTCAAAGACTGATTCAGTTTGTCAGCGATGATGACCGTAACGCCACTGTCCTCCAACATATAATCAATCCGCTCCTGCGGATAGTTAGGATCCACGGGTAAATAGGCCGCTCCAGCTTTTAATACAGCAAAGATAGCCGTTAACATTTCTGTGCTGCGATCCATTAAGATAGCAACGATATCGCCTTTTTTGACACCGGCTTTCAGTAAAATAGCCACCATATTGTCAATACGGGCCTGAAACTGAGCATAAGTCAGCGCAGACTGCTCACCAACATTGGCAATGGCAACAGCGTCTCCGTGCAATGAAACTTGAGCATCAAATAATGTTGATAACGTTTCCTGTGCTGAAAACGCAGTGACTGGCCCCTGTTCAAACAGCGCCAATTGAGCCATTTCCTCTGCGGAAGAAAGAGTGACCTGAGAGACCGCTTGTTCAGGCGAAGCAATAATCTGATCAAGGACATGGCCCAGAGACGCGGTAAAGGTTTCAAATGAATAGTCTTCATCAAAGATATCTTCTGCAGCGGTGATATCAATGGCTACATCACTGTCACCACCGTAATTGTGCACATGAATTGCAATCGCGTCATTTTCATGCGCCGTCGCGGCTGCATAAATGCCTTCTTTTTGATAGGTATCTCTGGAGGCACCGGTCATCGGTGAATGGTTATACGCTACCGTCACATCAAACCATTGGCGCACTGTTGTTCCCATGGACTTAAACAAACGTCCCAGAGGAATATGCTCAAACGTTTTTAGTTCCTTTGTGCCGGTTTTAATACGGGTTGCCAGTTCTGCAAACGTGTCTTCTGCGTTAACGGTGACAGCCAATGGCAATGTATTCGCCCATTGACCGGCAATATCGAGTTGATTCTTTCGGCGATTGAGCAAAGGCACGCCCATTGTTAGCTGGGTATTATTATGTATCCGTGACAGCAAAACAGCGACCGCAGACATAACGGCCAGATAGGGATTCATCCCCTGAGAAGTTGTTTTCTCAATTTCTGCCTGAGTTAATATGTGCCGATGTTGCACAAAACGAGATAAATGCGTTTTCTTTTTCCGATTAAAAAAAGCGGGGTCATGATGTTGTGTCAGCGCAGCCAATGCTGTTATTTGTTGTTCTGTTTCCGGCTGTGACAGAATTTTTTCTTGCTCAAGGATGGCTGAAGTATATTTCTCAACATTTTTTTCAAAATGGGAAGAATAAGACAACATATCTGAAGCCGCTGCATTACCCTGAATCAGATGGTTATCGAGATAACATTTAGCAATTTTTTTTGCGAGTTGGTTGATACCCCAACCATCACAAACAATATGATGGGCGCGAATAAATATCGCCGTGCAGTTATTTTTCAGATTTTGTAATAAAGCAATTTCCAGAAGCGATTTTTCATCCAGATTAAAAACCCGCTTTGACCATTTATCGAAGAGTACATTAACATCCTCCTCTTCAGCATTAATGATTTTGGCTTGATTAACAACCGTACTCTGGATTTCCTGCCCTAATACACCCTCATGTTCAACAATACGCAATCGGCATGTTATATCATTCCCAAGGATGGTATTAACAGAATGAAAAAGTTTTTCAACGTTAATATTATTTTTTAATACACGTGCAATACTGATTGTAAATTGCTGACTCTCCGGATTACGTTGAGTTTCGTAGTAAATTTCTTTTTGATACTGAGTAAGAGGTAATACTTGTAATGTGCCCATAGCAACTCACATTATTATTATTAGGAAGGTTGATGCCTTTGAATTTCAAGATGCAACACGACGGCAAGGGAGCAAGACCCAGGAGCATAGATATGTATATGACTGAAGTGAGCGAAGCCAACAAAGCTGAAACTTGAAAAATGACAGGAGTATTTTATTAATGACTCTCTCGCCTATACAAGTGACATTGCTTTATATTTCATGCCATTTTTTCTTTGTGGTATAACAAAAAACAAAATAGGAAAGAAAATATTTTTAATAAAAGGAAAGTCAAGCGGTTGAATCAAAGTAACATTTAAAAACTGTGAATATTATTTGTGTTTGAATCAATCGCAAAACAAGCCGGGCTTTCTATCACGAATACCTACAAGATGCCGTTTTCCTTGACGGGAAGTAGCCAGTATCTTATTGAAATAAAAAATAAACTTCATCTTGCATGAAATCCCCTTTTCTTTTGAAATTATTGGCAAGAGCCAAAATTGCCCCTATTTAAGGGCAATTAAATTTTCATGCAATTTTATATTCAAGGTACAGCAATAAATGGCAATAAATTGACCTGCCAGACTAGCGCTGGATAAGGCTTTTAATAATCAATCCCCCATTTCTTTAAGCGTGAAATCAAGGTTGTTGGATTTATTCCCAACAACCTTGCTGCACCGTTATCACCAAAAATTTTCCCTTTACATTGTTTAACGGCAAGGGAGAAATTCTGCATCTCTAACTCCTTAAATTGTTTTATTGTCAGTACCCCTTCTGTCTGTAGACGTTCATCATGAGTATCCTGATGCGGAATCTTGGCTGGCACTTGATCTTGCTCCTGCAAATATTTAAAAGAAACTGCACCTTGTCTTGCCGTAATGAGCGCACGTTCAATGACATTTTGTAGCTCGCGGATATTGCCGGGCCAGTCATATTGCTGAAGTTCCAGAATATGCTTTTGTGAAAATGGCAGGTATTTAATTTTACGATTGTCACAAATCAGTCTGGTGAAATGTGTCACCAAAATCGGAATATCTTCTTTGCGGTCACGTAAGGCAGGGGCATGGATTGGAAACACATTTAAACGAAAATACAGATCTTCACGAAAGCGTTTTTCTTTCACATCTTTTTTTAAATTCCGGTTGGTGGCGGCAATAATTCGTACATTGACATGCCGTGTTTTTTCTTCGCCGACCCGCTCAAAAGTGCCCTCTTGCAATACACGCAGCAGCTTACTTTGTAATTCTGGTTGAATATCACCAATTTCATCTAAAAATAATGTGCCTTGATCGGCTAATTCAAAACGACCGATACGATCGCGCACCGCACCAGTAAATGCCCCTTTGACGTGCCCGAAAAATTCACTTTCAAACAGCTCCGAAGGAATGGCGGTACAATTGACCCGAATGAGTGGCTGCTGTTTACGGTGGCTGGATTGGTGAATGGCGCGGGCAATCAATTCCTTGCCTGTACCGGATTCACCATAAATCATCACGTTGGCATCCGTTGGGGCAACCACCTTGATTTTGTCAATAATCTGCAAAATTGAGGCGCTGCTGCCAACAATTTCATGGTATTTATTTTCTTGTAAAATTTCTTCCTGCAAATATTCGTTTTGCTGTTCCAGCCGGCTTTTTAAATCTTGCAGTTCTTCAAGGGCATGAGTCAGTTGTTTTTCGGTGTTCAGGCGCTCGGTAATATCACGGAATACCGCGACTGCCCCGATAATTTCACCGTCACGAATAACAGGCGTACTGGTAAATTCCACCGGAAAGTAACTGCCATCACGCCGCCAAAAAATTTCCTGAATGCCTTCATATACAATGCCATCATGCACTGCCGCGTAAATCGGGCACTCTTCAACAGGGTAATGGTCGCCATTTTCATGGGTATGATGATGAATTTCATGAATATTATTGCCCAACACATCTTCAGGTTGCAGCCCCAACATTTTAGCTCCGACAGGATTAATAAAGGTGCATAAGCCCTGCTTGTTGATACTGTAAATGCCATCACCGGCTGAACTCAGCAATAAATGTTTGCCTGTATCGGAGTCAATAAACAGCTCTTCTAAGGATTGCCATTCTTTTAAATTTGCCTGAAGAGTTTTATCAATGCGTTGCTTAAAGTGGCGCCATTCTAAATCTTTAACTTCCACCAACGACCAGATCAGCAATGTTTTGTTTTTATAGGGCAATGAAATGGACGTGATATCTAACTGGATTTTTTCTCCCTGTTTATCAAAGCAACATAATTCATTGCTCCAGGCCCGATCTTTTTCCAATGCTTCTTCGGTAAATGCCAGGAGTTGTGGTAGCTGACTGGGATGGCCAAAAACGGAACTGACTGTTTTTTGAATAATCTCATGGCGCTCATAACGTAATAATCGAGTAGCACTGATATTCACATCAATAAACTGGTTTTGATGTGGATCCAGCACAATTAAAGCCTGTGATGTATGCTCAAATGCCAGCGGGCGAATCGAATTTTCAGAAATGACCCAATCCGAAATAAAATTAATTTCATTCATGTTATCCATCATATTTGTATTATGAATTTCCATAGTTTTGGTTATGAAAAATCATAATACTACGAAAAATCATAGCGTCACAGCACCTTCATTTACATTAATAAATACACCTTATATAAATTTAAATTATATTTTTCAGCGAGTTAAGCTCAATTCCCTACCCCAAAACATAACTTGGCATAGTTTTCGCACTAATACAGGAAGACGACACACATTCATTCCAAAATAACATTGAACTAGGAGCGAGCTATGCCAAAAGTTGATATCGAACAATATAAAGATGGCGATTTTCTTGTTGATTACGAAGAAAAAGTATTTGAGGACGTCAAAGCACAGCCCGGTGAAAAAGCATTGCTGACTTTCCATACCGTTGCATTTGAAGGTTCAATCGGCCTAATCAATGTCATGCAAGCGAAACGTTTATTGCGCAAAGGTTTTGAAACCAAAATATTGCTGTACGGCCCGGGTGTGCAATTGGGTATTCAACGAGGTTTCCCCACGTTAGGGGCTGAGGCATTTCCGGGTCATTTAGCTGTCAATAACCAATTAAAAGCCTTTATGGGAGAAGGCGGCGAAGTCTATGCCTGCCGTTTTGCGTTGCAGGCCATCTATGGCCAAACGGAAAAAGCGCTTATTCCGGGAGTTCGCCCCATTAATCCATTGGATGTCATGGATTTAAGACTGCTGATGCGCCGCGACAATGCCTTGATTATTGATACCTGGACCGTTTAAGTCAGCGCCAATCCATAAGGGGAAATAAGACATGAACCGAATCATTAAAGCTGCCGCAGTACAATGTAGTCCCGTGCTTTATAGCCAAGCCGAAACGGTAAAAAAAATCTGTGACATTATTTTAGAGCTTGGAAAGCAAGGTGTGCAATTTGCCGTTTTTCCTGAAACCGTCGTGCCTTATTACCCTTATTTTTCCTTTGTGCAACCGCCATTTGCTATGGGAAAAGAACATTTAAAATTGTTAAATGAATCGGTGGTGATACCTTCTGAAGCCACGCTCGCGATTGGACAAGCCTGCCTTAAAGCCAACATGGTGGTATCGATTGGCGTTAATGAACGCGCAGGCGGTACGATTTATAACGCTCAACTGTTATTTGATGCGGATGGTTCAATCATTCAGCATCGCCGCAAAATTACGCCAACTTACCATGAGCGGATGGTCTGGGGCCAAGGTGATGGCAGCGGCTTATGTGCCATTGATTCCGCAGTGGGGCGTGTTGGTTCGCTGGCCTGTTGGGAACATTACAACCCGCTGGCACGCTTTGCCTTAATGGCTGATGGTGAGCAAATCCATGCATCCATGTTTCCCGGTTCGTTGGTAGGACAAATTTTTGCCGACCAAATCAGAGCCACCATTCAACATCATGCCTTAGAATCCGGCTGTTTTGTGGTCAATGCCACCGCCTGGCTGCATCCCGAGCAACAACAACAAATTATGCAAGATACTGGCTGTGACATCGGCCCAATTTCAGGGGGATGCTTTACTGCCATTGTGTCTCCCGAAGGCAAGTTTTTAGCTGAACCACTCACACAAGATGAAGGTTACTGCATTGCCAGTCTGGATTTCAGCCTGATTGATAAACGCAAACGCATGATGGATTCGGTCGGGCATTACAGCCGCCCTGAGCTGCTGAGTTTATTGATTGATCGTCGGCCAGCAAATTTATTACACGAGCTGAAAATCGAAACACCGACGCCAAATCATCTCGAAAAAGACGCAAAGCTTGATGAACCCCAGATCTAAACCGTATTGATTAAACCCAAGCAATAGGGGGTAAAAATGTCTGCAATGCCATTATCAACAGTACCGTTATCTACAACAGCGTTACCTACAACACAGTCACCCGAAATTCAATTATTGACCGATTTGCAATGCAACGGCCTGAAATGGGAAGGTGAATTTGGTTTATCCCGTAAAGGTGGTGCAGGTCCAAGTGATCATAAGGCGCTGAACCTTGGTGGTAAGACCATGATGATTCCTGTGCTGAACCTTGCCGCACAGGAGTCTCCCTACACAGCAAAGCCTGAGTTGAATTCGGACAAGGTAACTGTCTTTAAAAACCGGATCCCGGTGGCAACCTTAACCGTCCCTGCCCGGCCTCGATTTTATGATTTAAAAACCGCCGAAGGTATTGCCTATGAGCAAATTGCAACCTTGCATAGCCATGATGTGTTAGCAACAACGGTGTTGCAACATTGCATTCGCATGGACGATAAGGCAACCGCGTGTCAGTTTTGCTCAATTGATCAATCCCTTATCGGAGGCCGAACTTTGGTCCGCAAACGTCCGGAGCAACTGGCTGAAGTCGCGAAAGCTGCTGTTGAACTGGATGGCGTCAAGCAAATGGTGATTACCACAGGGACACCCAATGCGAGAGATCGCGGCGCAAAAATATTATATGACTCCGTCAGGGCGATTAAGGCACAAGTTGATTTGCCAATACAGGTACAGTGCGAGCCACCTGATGATTTTACATGGTTTCAGCGTCTAAAAGAGGCGGGAGCGGTATCGATTGGCATGCATCTTGAAGCCGTGAGCGAACGTGTACGGCAAAAGATTATGCCGGGCAAGGCTGAAGTTTCGCTGGAAAAGTATTTTTCAGCATTTGAGGCTGCCGTTGCGGTATTCGGTCGAGGACAAGTCAGCACTTATATTTTGGCTGGATTGGGTGATACCGAAGCAGAAATCGTGGAAATGACCGCCAAATTGACGGAAATGGGCGTGTATCCTTTTGTCGTCCCCTTTGTCCCCATTCAGGGCACGCCATTGGAACATCATCCAAAACCCGATCACGCTTTTATGCAGTCCCTTTATCCCAAAATCGGCTCGCAACTCAAAAAACATGGCTTGAACTCAGAAAACACTCAGGCAGGTTGCGCCAAATGTGGGGCTTGTTCCTCACTGAAAGCGTATGAATAAGGAGAATAGGATATGGAACTTTCTCGTTATTCCTGGCGGCTTCAACCCAATGAAAAATTGAAACAATTTATTAGTGATGACATTGCCATCAAAATTGTGTCGGAAGATTGGGAACGTCACCAATACTATCATTTGCGTGAGGTTACCTTTCGCGATGAACAAAAGATATTGAAAGAAGATCGTGACGAATATGATGTTAAAGCATTAGGCATTGTTGCCATTGGGAAAGAGCCTGGCCAGCATGAACGTGTCATTGGTGCCGTGCGAATTTTCCCCGATGGCGATCAAACGTGGTACGGCGGGCGTTTATGTGTCGAGCCTCGCTATCGGCGTCACCATACCATTGGTAAAGCATTAATCAATGCTGCGGTATCAACAGCCAAAAATTTGGGCTGCCATACCTTTTTAGCCACAGTGCAAAGGCAAAATGAGCACTATTTCCAACGGTTGGGTTGGGATAGTTTGCGTCAGCTCATTGTCGCCGATATCCCCCATGTGTTGATGCGGGCGCAGATTGAAAATTATCCATTGCCGTATATCCCGATGCAGAACCCTATGCTGAAGGAGGCGCAATAATGGAACTCAATGCATTGCTCGATATGTTGAAACACACCCCTGCCATGCGATCCAAACAGGCGATTGCACCCAGTGTTTCAACCCATTCAATGTCAAATAATACCCTTTCAGGAGATACAGTTTCAGCAAATACCACTTGTCATGCTGATGTGCAGGATTGGGATAATTTATATGCCTGCCCCGGTGATGATACAGCGGCACTGCCGCTAAATGGACAATATGTATTGCACGCCTGTGAAGGCATGCTGCCAAGTTTTGTCGCCAATCATCCCTATTTTGCCGGTTGGTCTGCGGTGATGGCGAATATCAGCGATATTGCCGCGATGGGTGGCCGGGCGTTGTCAGTGGTGAACAGTATTTGGCATATCAACAACGAGCAGGCTCAATCGGTCATGCAAGGCATACGGGATGCTTGTCGCGCATATGGTGTGCCATTGGTCGGCGGGCATACTAACCTTGATGCCGTTTATCAACCCGCTTTATCTGTTGCGATCCAGGGTACAGCGCAAAAATTGCTCTCAGTATTGCATGTCAAACCACAACAAAAAATCCTGATTGCTTTAAATCTGCAAGGGCAATTCCATCCCAATACCACGTATTGGAAATGCTTTGAGCATGTACCCGACCGTATTTTGCAATCACAAATTGCTCTGTTGCCGCGGTTGGCTGAAACCAATCGGGTTCATGCAGCCCGTGATATCAGCAATGCCGGCATTTTAGGCAGTTTGTTGATGTTGCTGGAAGCTACCGCGTCAGGAGCGCATATCAGCTTGGATGCCATCCCCAAACCAGATGGTGTGGAATGGTCTAAATGGCTGCAAATTTTCCCCAGCTTTGGGTTTTTGCTGACTGCCAATACCGATAAATGTGAAGAAATTATCGCGTTGTTTCACCGTCAGGGCATTGCCTGCGCCGTAATAGGTGAAACCAATGCCAGTGGAGTCGTTGCGGTGCAACAGCAACAACAGCAAAGCCTATTTTGGGATTTTAACAACCAACTATTTACCGGTTTTTGTTATGCCGATGCCTTGAAATCGCAGCAGGAGTCTATGTTATGCCCAGCGTGAATTTTACTGTGAAGTGGCCCAATGGGGAGCAGGTTCAATATTACTCCCCCTCAACCGTGATTTATGAATATTTGTCCATAAATGAAAGTTACCCGAGTACGCTGTTTTTGCATCAGATTGAAGAAGGTTTGCATGCCGCCTCGGAAAGAGTGCGGATACGTTATGGCTTTACTTGCAGTTCGGCCATGGACAACCTGGCACTGATTAAACACCAAGCCAAACGCCTCGAAATCACGCCAGAAGATCAGATTACCGTGATTGAAATGACGAACGAATAAAAAATAAATGAGAGGGATGTTCTATGTTAGCTAGCCAAAATCAAGTATTGCAGCCAAATTATGATGTGGTCATTGTGGGTGGTGGTCAGGCAGGTTTATGCATCAGTCACTATTTGCAAAAATCAGGCATTGATCATGTGGTGTTGGAAAAAGAGTCCGAGTTGACCCATAGCTGGCGCCGTAAACGTTGGGATAATTTTACTTTGGTAACACCGAACTGGCAGTGCTTGTTACCTGAACATCCTTATCAAAAACAAGATCCCGACGGGTTTATGAAAAAACACGAAATTGTGAAATATCTTGATGAATTTATTGAAAAACTCAATCCACCTGCCATTTTAAATATTCAGGTAGAACATGTGAAAAAAGTGGCTTCGCATCAGTTTGTCATTAAAACGAACCATGGCACTACCACAGCCAAACAGCTTGTCGTCGCAGCCGGCGGGTATCACACTCCGATTTACCCCAAATTAAGCCATGAATTACCTGAACATATAAAAGTCATGCATTCAGAAGAATATTTGAATGTAGGTCAACTGCCTGAAGGGGCGGTATTGGTGGTAGGCTCGGGCCAGTCTGGCGCACAAATTGCCGAAGATTTACACTTGGCAGGCAAGAAAGTCTATTTATCGACTGGTGATGCTCCACGCTGTGCCCGCTTCTATCGCGGCAAAGATGTAGTGAAATGGTTGTTTGATATGGGGCATTACAAAATGACAGCCAAAGATCATCGCTATAGTGAAAAAGTCCGTGACAGCACCAACCACTATGTAACAGGCCGAGATGGCGGACATGATATTGACCTGCGTAAATTTGCCTTAGAAGGCATGCAGTTGCTTGGACGTTTTGATGATTATAAAGAGGGGCAGCTCTGGTTCAGACCAGATTTATCAGAAAACCTGAGCCGTGCCGACGCAACTTATAATCGGATTAATGCTTCTATTGATGAATATTTAGAGAAAAACAATATTACAACTGAAGAGCCAGCATCGGTATATCAACCTGTTTGGGAGCCGGAACAAGAAATCACCCATATTGATTTAGCAGAAGAAAATATTACCTCTGTGATTTGGTGCATTGGTTTTAAACCGGATTATTCATGGATTGATTTAGATATTTTTCAGGGCAGCGGTTATCCCATGCATGACAGAGGTATCACCATTGATCCAGATGTCACGTTTATTGGGTTACCGTGGTTACATACATGGGGTTCCGGGCGGTTTTTGGGGATCGATCAGGATGCGGCCTATGTAGCCCGGCATATTGCGCAAAACATCATCCGGCAAAATAATCATAACAAACAGATTGCCGAAATGGCGGAGTGATTTCTGCCCTACTCCCTGCATATTTTTACCTGCCATTTAGCCGATGCCGGATAAAAATAAACGGTTACAGGGCAAAATCCCTGTAACCGCACTATCAAAAAACCCAGCGGGTTCAGTGATTATTTGCTGGTATCCAGTTCTGGGAAACTTTTAACCACATCATCGATGGCTTTCATCTGCATCAAGAATGCTTCCAGCTTATTCAACGGCAATGCTGACGGACCATCACATTTCGCATTTTCCGGATCCGGATGCGCTTCAAGGAACAAGCCGGCAATGCCCACCGCCATTCCTGCGCGTGCCAGTTCCGAAACTTGGGCGCGACGGCCGCCTGAAGCAGCCCCGAATGGGTCACGGCATTGTAAAGCGTGAGTCACGTCGAAAATCACAGGGGCACCGCCGGTCGCCTGCTTCATGACACCAAAGCCCAGCATATCAACAACCAGATTGTCGTAACCAAAGTTGCTGCCGCGATCACACAAAATCACCTGCTCGTTGCCGCCTTCCTTGAATTTCTCAACGATATTTCCCATTTGGCCCGGGCTGACAAACTGAGGCTTTTTGATGTTAATCACAGCATCTGTTTTTGCCATCGCCTCAACCAAATCAGTTTGACGCGCAAGGAAAGCCGGAAGCTGAATAACATCAACTACATCTGCAACAGGCTGGGCTTGTGCAGGTTCATGCACATCCGTGATGATTTTCACGCCAAAAGTTTGTTTCAGCTCCTGAAAAATCTTCATGCCCTCTTCCAAACCTGGCCCACGGTAAGAGTTGATGGAAGAACGGTTAGCCTTATCAAAAGACGCTTTGAAAACATAAGGAATGCCCAGTTTTTGTGTTACGGTCACATAATGCTCACAAATACGCATGGCCAAATCCCGTGACTCAAGGACATTCATACCACCAAACAGTACAAAAGGCAGATCATTTGCGACCTTGATGTCACCAATGTTAACCACTTTCTGTTGCATGCTTATACCTTCTCTTGTTAAGGGCAAATAAATTTGCTGTATCCATAAAAATAAAAAACGCTACCCATAAAAATGGGGAGAAGCAGAGAGATTCTATTTCGTCATTCCGGTCAGGAAAGACGTTCAGTGAAGAACAATCACTCTCTGATCAATGGAGTTAATCTGCATTTTTATCATTTCTGAGATAGGATCCTCAGGGCAGTGCTCCACAAAATAACTCAAATCCGAAACAGCAATATGATTGCAATCAAGCTGTGCGTAAATCAGCCCTCGGTCACGGATTTCATACGGGTCATCAGGATCAAACATCAGCACGATTTCACTGGCCTTGAGCGCCAATTCCATTTTTTTCTCTTCCATCAAAGAAACTTTAATGGTGTCAGTGATTTTGCGAACGACACTAATGTTATCTGCTTCTTGTAAGTCTTTGCTTTCCAATCGAACGGTTGGGCCGATATTGCCTTTCAACCAAACATCCAGTACGTGTTCGTTGAGCGTATCGCCATTCATTGGGTTAATGAACCATGTTGATTCATTGTCCAAATCAACTCGCAAGATCAGCTGGGTCGGGAATATTACGGGCTGTACCGGCAATGCCAGTGTCTGTGCAATATGTGCAAAGAGTGTTCCAAGGGCTACGGGTGCACCTTGGCGTGAGTTCAATACGCTATCCAGCCACAATGTATCAGATAAGCAGTAAACCCCATTCGCTCCACCAAACTTCCATTCCCGATAAAAAAGTGTCAATAGCGACTGTATTTTTGCTTTTATATCAGTAATTGAGGAAAGTCTCTGCTCGGCTTCTTCAATCAATGCAGTCAGTTGCTCTGTAACCAATACTTGAGGGAAATCGGGACGAATCGCCTGTGTTACTAAAATAATACCATCTATCAGGGAAGCATTATTAAATTCATAATTAGCTATGGGTTTCATTTTTATTCCATCGACCTACCGTGATACGTTCGTTACCACCATAATCCTGAAAAGTTTCTATCTGCTGATAACCTTTCTCCAAAAATAGGTTTCTGACAACGATTCCCTGTTTCCAGCCATGCTCTAACAATAACCACCCGTTTGGTAATAAGAAATGGCGAGCTTGCTCCACAATTATTTGCAAATCTGCCAGGCCATTTTGTGCGGCAATTAATGCAGTGGCCGGTTCAAACCTGACATCTCCTTCGTATAAATGAGGATCAGATTCATCAATATACGGAGGATTACTGACAATCATATCAAATTGTTGTTGCCCCAACGCTGCAAACCACTCACTTTGTAAAAAATTCACATTGTGGAAAGACAATTTCTCAGCATTTCTTTTAGCATTGTGTTGTGCCAGTACCACCGCATCAGGATTAATATCAACACCTGTTACATGGCAGTCATGCCGCTCACTGGCAAGTGCCAGTGCAATTGCCCCTGTTCCTGTGCCAAGATCCAAAATCTGGGCTGGTGAATCAGGCAACAATTCCAATGCCTTCTCAACCAAGCATTCGGTATCAGGCCGTGGAATCAGCGTTGCCGGCGAAACAGAAAGCGGAAGCGACCAAAATTCACGTTCCCCTACAATATAAGCAATCGGTTCGCCCTTAATCCGGCGGGCCAGCGCATCACCAAGTTGGTGAGCTTCATCCGCTGAAATCAGCGTTTCATTGAATGCTATCAAATAGGTACGTGAACGCCCTGTCACGTATTGCAGCAGAATTTCTGCATCACGCTTGGGGCTGTCACTCTCGGTTAATTGCGTTTCGGCATACTGGAGCCAATATTGATAATTCATCAATCCTGCTCTGATAATGCAGATAGCTGGTCGGCCTGATACTCAGTAATGATAGGCTGAATAAGCATATCCAGTTTTCCTTCCATGACTTCGTCAAGGCGATATAAGGTCAAGTTGATGCGGTGATCCGTAACACGCCCCTGCGGGAAGTTATATGTACGGTTACGATCAGAACGGTCGCCAGAACCCAGCAGGTTACGTCGTTCAGAAGCTTCAGCTTCTTGGCGCTTTTGCATTTCGGCTGCACGAATACGTGCGCCAAGCACAGACATCGCTTTTGCTTTGTTTTTATGCTGGGAGCGTTCATCCTGACATTCAACAACGATACCGGTTGGAAGGTGAGTAATTCGAATTGCTGAATCGGTGGTATTAACGTGCTGCCCACCCGCACCTGAAGAGCGGTAAGTATCAATTTTCAGATCGCTTGGGCTGATTTCCGGCAATTCGGCTTCCGGTATTTCCGGCAGGATGGCGACAGTACAGGCAGATGTGTGAATACGACCCTGTGATTCAGTTTCAGGTACGCGCTGAACTCGATGACCACCTGATTCAAATTTCAAATGCCCGTATACCTGATCCCCGGAAACCTTTGCAATTATCTCTTTGTATCCACCATGCTCGCCGTCATTGCTGCTCATGATTTCGACTTTCCAGCGGCGGGCTTCAGCATAACGGCTGTACATGCGGAATAAATCCCCGGCAAATATCGCGGCCTCATCCCCACCCGTTCCAGCACGCACTTCCAGAAAGCAGTTGCGCTCATCATCAGGATCTTTTGGTAACAGCAATAATTGAAGCTGTTGCTCCAATTCCTCATTACGAATTTTTGCGTCTTTGAGTTCTTCCTGCGCCATTTCCTTCATTTCGGGATCATCAAGCATCATCTCTGCTGTTTCAATGTCATCCTGAACGCCTTTCCAGGCTTTAAAACAGTTAGTCACATCGGTAAGTTGAGCGTATTCTTTTGATAATGCACGAAAACGCTCTTGATCAGCGATTACTCCGGCATCCCCGAGGTGAGCCAATACTTCTTCATGGCGTTCTTGCAATGCTTCCAATTTAGCGACAATAGAAGGCTTCATTCGTAATATCAGACCTTATTTAGAATAGGGTTAGTTGTGCTCCAGCCCAAGGCTGTCACGTAATAGATTCAGGCGTTCCACATCACCATCACTGGCAGCCTGTTGGAGTGATTTCGTCGGTGTATGGATCAGACGGTTGGTCAATTGGTGGGTCAATTGGTTAATGATCTGTTCAGCATCAGCACCCTGCTTTATGGACATCAATGCTTTTGCAGTCATTTCAGCCCTGATTTTTTCTGCCTGCTCCCGATATTCGCGAATTGTATTGACGGCACCCTGAGAACGCAACCAATCCATGAAATGGCTGCTCTCTTGTTGCACAATACCTTCTGCAACAACCGCCGCAGCTTTGCGCTGGGCAAGGTTTTGCTGAATGATGGCCTGTAAATCATCCACGCTGTACAGATAAACATCACTCAATTTTTCAACATCAGGTTCAATATCGCGGGGAACAGCAATATCAATCAGGAGCATCGGTTGATTCCGGCGTAATTTCAGTGCCCGTTCAACCATTCCCTTGCCAATAATGGGCAGTGGACTGGCGGTGGAGCTGATCACAATGTCTGCTTCTGCCAACCGAGTATCAATATCCGGCAGAGAAATGACCTCGGCGTTAACTTCATTGGCAAGGGCTTGTGCCCGCTCTTTTGTACGATTGGCAATCATCATGTGGCGCACGCCATGTTCTTTGAGATGGCGCGCCACCAGCTCGATAGTTTCCCCGGCTCCCACCAGCAAGATGCTCAGTTTGGAGAGGGATTCGAAAATTTGCCGGGCCAGTGTACAGGCAGCAAAAGCGACGGAAACAGCATTCGCCCCGATATCTGTTTCTGTTCTGACTCGTTTGGCCACTGAGAAAGATTTTTGGAACAGACGCTCCAATTCCCCCGACAGGGATTGATAATTCTGCGATTCAGCAAAGGCTTTTTTCACCTGCCCCAAAATCTGTGGCTCGCCCAAGATCAGGGAATCCAATCCGCTTGCAACACGCATCAGATGACAGACTGCATCATTATCCAAGTGCCAGTAAAGGCTGGCTTTCAGATCGTCAGGATTGAGCTGATGGTAGCCGCATAGCCAATCAATCAGTTGTTCTTTAAAATTATCCTGTTGTTCAACGCTGAGATAGAGCTCTGTCCGGTTGCAGGTTGACAGCACAACGCCACCCCGCACCAGCGGCTGCCGGAGCAAGTCATCAAGAGCAAGCCCTAACGTTTCGGGAGAAAAGGCTACCCGCTCACGTAGAGAAACAGGTGCTGTATTGTGGTTGATACCAAGTGCTAATAAAGTCATTTTAACTGCGTTGAGTTATCACAGGGATCAAATTCATGATGATATTAATAACTATTCTCATAAACTCACACCCTTCATAAGGACTCCCATTGACTGAGCATTTTACTTGATGCATCAGTTCAATAAAAGTCGAACGAACCATTCTCAGTAATTTATTCGAGAATTTTTGGCAAATTTTCGCTAAATTAGCTCCTTGATTATAGACTTGGATGGCAAGTTGTATATCCAGTCAATTTCAAGTATCAAACTCTCCTATTGCCAAGGGTTATTGTATGAAGATTTCCGCGTTTTTTCGCTTGCTTCCTCTTTCCGCTGTTTTATTGACTGCCTGTACAGTGACTCACCCCCCTGTCGGTACAGGATCAGCGGATAGCCCACAATGGCATGCGCGTGAACAACAGCTAAAAAAAATGGCACATTATCAGACAAGGGGATCGTTCGCTTATCTGGGTAATGATAAAAAAGTATATGCGCGCTTTTTCTGGCAACAATATTCACCTGATAATTATAAGTTATTGTTATTGAATCCTCTGGGAACGACGGAATTAGAGTTATTCGTTGAGCAAAATATGATTCAGCTTACTGACAGTGAAGGTAAAAAGTATCTCAGCGACAACCCTGAAACACTAATTTATCAGCTTACTGATATGAGCATTCCTCTGGACAATCTGAAAAATTGGATTATCGGCTTACCTGGAGACGCCAAAAAATTCCAACTGGATGCAAATTATTTGCTCAAATCCGTCAGTGACAGAAAAAATGGTGAAATTTGGCAGGTAAATTATCAGGGCTACGATACTTCAATGATGCCAGCCTTACCCAATCGACTGGAGCTTACCCAAGGAAAGAACCGCATCAAATTAAAAATGGATAACTGGACGACGCAATAATGACTTTAACCTGGCCTTCACCGGCAAAATTGAATTTATTTTTGTATATCACGGGTCAACGCCCCGATGGCTACCACGAACTGCAAACCCTGTTCCAATTTCTGGATTATGGTGACAAAATCACCATTTCCCCCCGGCAGGATAACCAAATCCACCTGCTGACTCCTGTTGCGGGAGTTGCCCATGATGATAATTTGATCGTACGTGCCGCCCGATTATTGCAAGCACATTTATTACAAAAACGTACATTGCAGGCTCCCCATAACGTCCGCCAATTCGGCACTGAATATCTGGGAGCCGATATCCACATTGATAAATGCCTGCCGATGGGCGGGGGTTTAGGCGGTGGTTCTTCCAATGCTGCAACGGTATTGGTTGCCCTGAACCATCACTGGCAAGCCAATCTGTCCGATGACGAACTGGCACAACTTGGCGTCAGCCTTGGCGCAGACGTGCCTGTGTTTGTCAAAGGGCATGCTGCGTTTGCTGAAGGAATAGGCGAAAAACTCCAACCCGCCTCACCGGAAGAAAAATGGTTTCTGGTTGCACACCCCGGAATTGAGATTTCAACCCCGATGATCTTCACAGATCCTGAATTAAAAAGAAATTCTCCAATTCGTGCTCTGCCCGCATTATTAAAGGCACCATTTGCAAATGATTGTGAACCAATCGCAAGAAAACGTTTTCGTGAGGTTGAACAGCTTCTTTTATGGCTGTTACAATACACCCCGTCACGCCTGACCGGAACTGGTGCATGTGTTTTCGGCGAGTTCGAAACAGAAGCATCAGCCCGTAAGGTGTTAAATCAAGCCCCAGAGTGGATGCAGGGCTTTGTTGCGCGTGGCGTCAACATTTCACCATTGCATACATTCCGCTCTGGGATAACCGTGTTATTGAACCAATGAGCAATGTTTGCTCAATGGGTCAACAATATCTCTCTGGACGCAAGCCTGAGGTTTTTCTCGTGCCCGATATGAAGCTTTTTGCTGGTAATGCCACACCTGAACTAGCACAACGTGTTGCCAACCGCCTGTACACTAGCCTGGGAGACGCTGCCGTCGGTCGTTTTAGCGATGGTGAAGTCAGTGTTCAAATCAATGAAAATGTACGCGGTGGTGATGTTTTCATCATCCAGTCCACCTGTGCACCAACTAACGACAACTTGATGGAATTAGTCGTCATGGTTGATGCTTTACGTCGCGCATCTGCCGGTCGTATAACTGCTGTTATTCCTTACTTCGGTTATGCCCGTCAAGATCGCCGAGTCCGTTCAGCACGTGTGCCAATCACCGCTAAAGTTGTCGCAGACTTTTTGTCCAGTGTTGGTGTAGACCGTGTTCTCACCGTTGATCTGCATGCCGAGCAGATCCAAGGCTTCTTTGATGTTCCAGTTGATAATGTATTTGGTAGTCCAATTCTTCTGGAAGATATGCTCCAGAAAGGTCTGGAAAACCCGATTGTTGTCTCTCCGGATATCGGTGGAGTCGTTCGTGCCCGTGCAATTGCCAAGCTGCTGAACGATACAGATATGGCCATTATTGATAAACGCCGCCCACGTGCAAACGTTTCTCAAGTTATGCATATCATCGGTGACGTTGCTGGCCGTGATTGCGTTCTGGTTGATGATATGATCGACACCGGCGGTACGCTGTGTAAAGCGGCTGAAGCATTGAAAGAGCGCGGAGCGAAGCGGGTGTTTGCTTATGCAACCCACCCTATCTTCTCTGGTAATGCAGTAGAAAACATCAAGAACTCAGTGATCGATGAATTTATCGTTTGTGACACAATTCCTCTGTCTGATGAGATCAAGGCGTTGAACAAAGTTCGTACCTTAACACTGTCTGGCATGCTTGCTGAAGCTATTCGCCGTATCAGCAATGAAGAGTCTATCTCTGCGATGTTTGAGCACTAATGATTAAGTTTTAGTGCAAGTATTGGGCACTAACTTATTCAAGTGATTAAATTAATCATTGCCTGAAAAACCCCGTTGCTGCATTTGCACAACGGGGTTTTTCTGTCTATTTAATATCTATTATTGATGATTAACTTTGCAATTAATAATTTGCACAACTATCGCTAATGAATAAATATTCTTTAATATCAAAAAGTTAATTAATCTTAAGTTAATTTTTTCCACCGTAACAAATTGATTGTTTTACAGACAAATAAAAATTCATATTTCGCAAATATAACAATTTATCTGGTACGTCCAGTCACCGAAATCCCTCACGATACTGGTGTCATGCAAAAGTTGCTGCTAACCTGTCGCACAATCAGAAACAGTTGGGTACTATTTTATTTCGTTACAATCAAGTATCGATAAGTAAATACTATTTCCAGCCTAAAAAATAAATTCTACTAATCGACAAACTATCAATACCTGAATTTTCAGGTATGGCTTCTTTCGCTCTGAATTTGGCCATGGTTAGTTTTTTGATTAGATCATTTTTGGAGGCGTTTTTTAAAAAATGTACGTATTTACATCGCATTGCATATAAAAAACTCAAATCAATATGGACGATCTCTGACAACTGACAATACATACTTAGCCGGGAACAGCTCTTATCAAGATGTTCACTGTCCGACATAAATTTATTCCAATTATTTAATACATCAGCACCTCCTGTCTTATCAAAGGAGCCGCCCTCGGATGTTTTTCATTAACGGGCGATATGCTGAGCAATATAAAAACGACTATGTTAAGGAGAATGCCAATGAAAAAGGCATCTTTATTCACACCTGCACTGTTAGCGCTTTCAATCAATGCCATTTCTACTGCCAATGCTTATGATTACAAAAATTTTTATGTCTTTGGGGATAGCCTGAGCGATGGCGGAAATAAAAAAGCTATAAAGGAAAAAAAGGGGGAAAAGGATGATAAGGATACCGGCAAATATACCACTGATGGTGCTACAAGTCAGTTATACGCTGAGTATATTGCTAAACAACTTACAGGCATCCTGCTAAGACCCTCCGAAGATGGCGGAACCAACTATGCTGTGGGTGGCGCTACGGCTGCTGACACAAAAACACAAGTCTATAAATATCTAGAAGCTCATAACTATCGTGCTAACCCTAACAGCACATATATTCATTGGATTGGTGGTAATGATCTTGCCGCAGCCTTAATGACAGGTGCGGCAAAAAGTGCAGAAACTAAAGATCCACAGCAAGGAACAAAAGTTGCTCAAGAGATGACTTTTAGTAGTGCAATGGAAGCATCCAGCCAAATTAACGCTCTCGTTCATGCCGGAGCAGGCTTAATTATTGCCCCTACCGTTCCTGATGTTGGAACCACACCTAGATTATTAGAATTTGTATTAACTCAGGCTGCTACACCCAAAGACTACGATACTCTGTCCGAAGAACAAAAAAATGCGGTTAAAGCCAAAATCAATGGAATGCTGAAATCAGTCCATGATGGAATTAATAGTTATGATACGCCTAATGATGGAGTTCGCAATTTAGTTCTTCAAGGTACGTTTAAAGAAATTGCCAAACAATCAGTCTCAAATGTAGATTCAGATGGAAAAACTAAATCTCAAAATGAGATTGCAACAGAAATTGAAGGAAACTATCAAAATCTTCTCGCTGCCTATAATCAAGCCAGCCAAGGTGGTTCAAATCTTACCACCCTCTATAACAATACAGTAGATAAAGAAATCAGCAAGAGTCATGGCAATATCTTGCGCGCTGATATCAATGGGTTACTCCATGAAGTGATTGCTAATCCTATGATTTATGGTATTGACAATGCTTTGGGTTATGCCTGCGGACAAGGTGTGGACGCCAATAAATGCTCCAAAAATGATGCAAGCTTCACAAAAGATAAAAGCTTCTTATTTTCTGACACCTTCCACCCGACTCCGTTGGGACATAAGATTATTGCTCAATACATTGACTCTATCTACGCTGCTCCATCACAGGTAATGGCTCTGAACCAAGTAAACCGTGCTCCGGTTAAAAGCGCCCTCTCTTCACTTGACGGCCATCTGCAACAATTGCGCAATGGCGGCAATGAACAAGGCAAAATCGGTGTTTTCGGTGGGTTTACCGGCAGCCAGAACACTACCTTTACACTTGGCAGTGATTACCAACTGATTGATAACCTGCTGCTGGGTGCGATGTATTCTAACTATAAGGATGAACGTAGCCCTGTGGCTGATTTCTCTTATGAGGGGAATGGTCATGTATTTGCCGCTTATGGTCTGTGGAACTATTACAACAACGGTTGGCTGAGCGGTGATATTCATTATTCACACATCAATTATGACAGCCTGACCCGTTCCATCAAGCTTGGCGAGGAGCCTCGCATAGCGAACCACAAAGAAACCGGTTCTACCGCAGGTAAACAGTGGGGCGCACGCATTACTGCCGGTTGGGATATCCCAGTCACCAATTATCTGACCACCAGCCCAATCATTCAGTATGCATGGGATAAAGGTGAAATCGATGGTTACCGTGAATCCGGCAACAGCAGTACTTCCATGCATTTCGGTAACCAGAAATATACCTCTAAAGTTGGTACACTGGGCTGGCGTGTGGATACGAAGTTAGGTCGCTTTAACCCTTATGCTGCCATTCAATTCAATCATCAGTTTGATGATGCCCGTTACAAATTGAGCGGTGCCATTAACTCCACTGAAACTTCTTTTGTGCGAGAAAGTGATAAACAAAGCCGCAACTGGCGTCAATATACTGTCGGTGTGAACGCAAATCTAATCAATAACATACGTGGATTTGCATCCGTTACCCGCAACGACGGAAATGCTCAAGACCCTAACTACAATTTCAGTCTCGGTATCAATGCGAGCTTCTAATTTATTGATTTTGTATAATGCATTGATATAAAACATTAAAAATTAGAACGTCCAATCAAAAACGCAAGGCAGTCACTTTTGATGTCCTTGCGTTTTTATTTATCTCTAATTCACCACGAATACAAATACACGAACGTTACCATTACGTTGAGTATCCATATACGTCATCCAAAGTAGTATCAAACTGAAACCATAAAAATCAGCACTCCGCCAAAGAGAATGAATTACTATTTTTTCTATTAATTCAATTTGTTGAGATAATTCATTACGCCAAGGCATTGTGCTGACGTGGAAATACTAGGCTATTTCTTTGGAGAATGATGATGAAAAAAACACATCTTGTGCTCTCAACTACGACAGCATTTTTATTGAGTTTCGTTTCCAATGCCCATGCTTTTGACAATGTTTATGTTTTTGGCGATAGCTTAAGTGATGGTGGAAATTTCGGTAGATTTACGACAGATGGAAAAAACGCTGAACTCTATGATGAGTATATCGCTCAGCAAATCACGAACAAAAAATTAACCCCCTCCAAGCTTGGTGGAACAAATTATGCTGTAGCGGGTTCGACCGCCAGTAGCTCAGGAGGGCCAGTAAGTCAAGCAATGACAACCCAAAGACAGGTCAATGAATATTTAGGCTCATACTCTGGCAAAGCGGATCCTAATAGCCTGTATATTCATTGGGTCGGGGGTAATGACGTGGCTGACGCGTTAGTTTCCTTTTCAAAAGGAAATAAAAAAATTGCGCAACAACTCATTGATAATGGTTCTACTTCTGCCGCCTCACAAGTCCGTCAACTCATTAAAGCAGGAGCCGGTCTGGTCATTGTTCCTAATGTTCCTGATGTAGGTACGACGCCCAAGGTATTAGAAAGTGTACTGACAGGCGCATTAGAAAAAAATAAGATCCCAGAAAAAGAAATCAAGGAAATTCTCAAGAAAACCCGTGAGGCAATTAACAAGTACCCTACCCCCAATCCTGCTATCCGGGACAAAATCATAGACGGTGTTTTCAAGAAAATCGCAGAAAAGGCCGAGCCTACAGACCCAAACAAGGCCAAAGAAATTTACCAGAAATTACTCAATGCTTATGAGCAAAACAGCAAACTGGGAACCCAATTTTCAGCAGAATTTAACCAAAAAGAAGATGAACTACTTGGTAACGGCAATATCCTGCGTGCGGATGTTAACCGCCTCTTGAAGGAAGTGATTAAAAATCCATTTATTTATGGTATCACCAACACCCTTGGCTATGCCTGCCCACAAGGCCAATATGCTATGTTTTGTCATTCATCCAACCCCAATTTTGATAAAAACCAATTATTCTTATTCTCTGATAGCTTCCATCCGACACCTGATGCCCATAAAGTCGTTGGTCAGTACATTATGTCCATCTATTACGCCCCATATCTGGTGATGGCATTGAATCAAATTAACCAGGCCCCCACCAACAACGTTTTGTCTGCACTTGATGGGCACCTGCAACAATTGCGGAATAGTCAAAATCCTCAAGGCAAAATGGGTGTCTTTGGCGGTTACACGGGCAACCACGATGATACATTCACGTTGGGCAGCGATTATCAACTTACGGATAATCTATTATTAGGATTGACTGTTTCACGTGCTCAAGCGGAAAGAAATGCGGTGCCTCATTTCAGCTATGCCGCAAACAGTCACGTTATGACTGCCTATGCATTGTGGAACTATAATGACAATGGCTGGCTGAGCAGCGATGTTCATTATTCACACACCAGCTACGATTACCTATCACGTGCCATCCAGCTTGGGCAAGCCACACGCCGAGAATTTGGTTCGACCGACGGCAAACAATGGGGTTGGAGGATAACGGCTGGCTGGAATATACCTGTTACCAATTACCTGACCACTAGCCCAGTTATCCAGTATGCCTGGGACAAAGGAAATATTGATGGTTATCGCGAATCGGGAGACAACAGTACTTCAATGCATTTTGGTTCCCAACGCTATAATTCAAGGGTTGGCTCTGTGGGCTGGCGCGTGGATACACAATTGGGCCTCTTCAACCCTTATGCCTCGATTTTGTTCACTCATAAATTCAACGGTGAACACTATGCACTACGCAGCGCCATAAATTCCACCAGAACGTCTTTTGTTCAAAAAGAAGAAAGAAACGATAAAAACTATTTCCAATATTCCGTTGGTGTTAATGCCAACTTTACCAATAACTTTCGGGCATTTGCCGCTGTATCGCATGCGCAAAATAATAATGCCCCATCTAATAACTATAATGTCAATTTAGGTTTTAATTTCAGTTTTTAATAAATTAAATGCGAAATAAAAAATATATAACAAAAAGGATAAGAATAGAGAAAGAAAACACATGCAAGGCGGTATTAATATTACCGCCTTGCTGATAAACCAATGAGATTATTAATTTTCATACCGATTATGGGTGCTTATGTTTTTTGCGACGATAGCGTTCATCATAATTCTTCAACCACCAATACCTATCAGTCACTCCTTCTCGCCCACCAATACTGGCTCCTGCCAGCCAAATCAATGCGCCAACAAATAAACCCATTAATGCCATGCTGGTCAGTAACTCAGACACACCCAAGTTAAAAATATGGCTAAGCAGTACATAGGACAAACTGATAAACATCGTCGCCATTCCCAATCCCATGAGAATATTACCCAAAATAAGCGCTTTTTTACGTTTCATAGCCAACCTCCAATACTTTTTACGCACGCAATTTATAAATTTAACGAACTCAAAAGCACGAAAGCAGATATCTCCTTTGAAATAATTATAGCCTTATTTTTTAGAATGTTATTGCGTAACTGATCACAGTTCGTTCAACATCGACTCTAATTATTTACATTCCGTATAATTAATATTTATTAAGCAACTATATTTATCCCGAATGATATGCCCTATGGAGTAGAACTGCAACAAGCACTGTACGCTATACAATATGCAAAACAAAACTCAGAACAACAGCACGTGAACCATCCGGCAAGAACATAGATGTTACAGAACATCATGAAAAATAGGGATAACCATGAAAAACACAAGAACTTTGTACTCAAGCCGTGAGATCGGTAAACTACTCACCTTTTTTATTTTATTGCCAATAAGCGAACCCAAACTGTGAGTAACATAAAATTAATCGTTGGCCTGGCAAACCCTGGGGCCGAATATGCTCAAACCAGACATAATGCAGGAGCATGGTTTGTCGATTTGTTAGCACAACGCCATAACCAGCCCTTAAAAGAAGAAAGCAAATTTTTTGGTTATACCGCCCGCATCAATATCAATGGGCAAGATATCCGTCTGCTGGTGCCAACGACTTTCATGAATGCCAGCGGCAAATCTGTTCTGGCTCTTGCTGGCTTTTACCGTATTCAACCAGAAGAAATACTGGTCGCGCATGATGAATTGGATCTTCCGCCAGGTGTCGCAAAAATGAAATTGGGTGGAAGCAACGGCGGCCATAACGGCCTGAAAGATATCCAGAGCAAGTTCAGCAATAACCCTAACTTTCACCGCCTGCGCATTGGCATTGGCCATCCGGGTGATAAAAGTAAGGTTGTGGGTTTTGTACTGGGCAAGCCACCAGCCAGTGAGCAAAAACTGATTGACGATGCCATTGATGAAGCAGTGCGTTGTACTGACATTATTATTAAAGATGGCATGAATAAAGCAATCAATCGGTTACATGCATTTAAAGCCTGTGCCTGACCGGGAGTGCGTGGCGCAGAGAGCTATTGCGTGTATAATAGCGCCAATTTTGTATAACTCACCGACAGGCATATTGCCCGTTGGTTTATAAGTGATCTAAGGTGATAAATATATGGGATTCAAATGCGGTATCGTTGGCCTGCCTAACGTTGGGAAATCTACATTATTCAATGCGCTGACAAAAGCAGGTATCGAAGCAGCAAACTTCCCGTTCTGCACTATCGAACCAAACACAGGCGTTGTGCCAATGCCAGATTCACGTCTTGACCAATTGGCTGAAATTGTCAAACCACAGCGCATATTACCCACCACCATGGAATTCGTGGATATTGCGGGTCTGGTAAAAGGTGCATCAAAAGGTGAAGGTCTGGGCAACCAATTTCTGACCAACATCCGTGAAACAGAAGCTATCGGTCATGTTGTCCGTTGCTTTGAAAACGACAACATTGTTCACGTTTCCGGTCAAGTTGATCCAGCTGCTGATATTGACATTATCAATACAGAATTGGCACTGTCGGATTTGGATACTTGCGAGCGCGCTATCCACCGTATACAGAAGAAAGCGAAAGGCGGCGATAAAGATGCCAAGGCAGAACTGGAAGTTTTGGAAAAGTGTCTGCCTCACCTTGAACAAGCAGGCATGCTGCGGGCTTTAAACCTGAGTACAGAAGAAAAAGCAGTCATCCGTTATCTCAGCTTCCTGACTCTGAAACCAACCATGTACATTGCCAACGTCAACGAAGACGGTTTTGAGAATAACCCTTATCTTGACACCGTTCGCGCCATTGCAGAAAAAGAAGGCTCTGTCGTTGTTCCGGTTTGTGCTGCTATCGAAGCAGATATCGCAGAGCTGGATGATGCTGATCGAGAAGAGTTCATGGCGGAAATGGGCTTGGAAGAACCAGGCTTAAACCGTGTTATTCGAGCTGGCTATCAGCTGTTGAATCTACAAACTTACTTCACCGCAGGTGTGAAAGAAGTTCGTGCTTGGACCATTCCAGTAGGCGCTACCGCACCACAAGCAGCGGGCAAAATTCATACTGACTTTGAAAAAGGTTTTATCCGTGCCCAAACTATCGCATTTGAAGACTTTATCACTTACAAAGGTGAGCAAGGTGCGAAAGAAGCAGGCAGAATGCGTGCAGAAGGGAAAGACTATATCGTTAAAGACGGCGATGTACTGAACTTCTTGTTTAACGTTTAAATTGATTTTGTTGCCCTAAAAGAGCAAAGAAACCTCAAAAAATCCACGCAATTGCGTGGATTTTTCTTTTTACGCTGTATGTCAGTCGCAGGCTGGTATGTTTCATGGGCGAATGCACCCTATTAAACGCCGTCCTACGATTAGGAATAATCGGTATTTTTAGATTAAGGCAGAATAAATATTGTAAAGGTGTTATCAGATGCGTTAAAACCTCTGCTGAATAAATATGAAGGAGTTTCTAACCGTGAAATTCAATCTAAGCTCACTCTCTGTAACGAGCATCATTCTTTGCTTACCATTTTCCAGTGTCGCAAATACCCACTCCGATAAGGAAGTGATGGCAGATCCACTCACGCAATGCTATAACCAGATCGGTGACGCTCCACGAACTGCTCTACAAGGATGTCTCACTTCTAAGTTAACCACTGCCGACAGCGCAATGACTAAAGCAGTTCGCGACAATAAAACAAACCTTGAGCAAACTGGTTCTTCAGCAACAAAAACCGCTATCGCCTCACTCAAAAAATCACAGAAAGATTTTTTGAAATTCCGTGAAAGTGAGTGCCAACGACAATCTGATGCGATGTTAGGAGGCAGTGGTTCTGGTGATGTTTTTCTTTCCTGCAAGGTTAAACTGACATATTCACGTATCAAATCGCTTCAGGAGGAATAACCGCTGTATCAGCAAGATAACTGACTCCTGAAACCTAATTATATCAACCCGCTCCGATATCATAAAAATCACTTACGCAATAAGGTGCAAGACACCGGAGTGGGATGAGTTATCGCTTAGCCGGCTCACATAGATAAAAAACCAATTATCCTAACTCTCCTTAATTCAGGCGGATTACTTTCAGATACCATACCGATGTTAACGGTATCACTATTTTTTGTCCTGTATGCTTACTGTACATTGAGTGCAGGGATCATTTTGGATAAAAATACATGAAGAATAAAAAGGCTATCCCCACAGCTCATGATGCAACATTCAAAAAATTCATGGCTCAAATCGAGAATGCCCGTGATTTTTTTGACATTCATCTGCCCGAGAGGATTAAAAAACTCTGTGATTTTAATACGCTAGCTCTGACTAACTCGTCATTCATTGACCGTCAACTGCGTTCAAGAATGTCCGATGTGCTTTATTCAGTGAAAACACAACAAGGTGACGGGTATATTTATGTCCTTGTTGAGCACCAGTCGACACCGGATAAAATGATGGCATGGCGCATGATGCATTACGCGTTTATGGCGATGAATCAGCATTTGCAACAGGGTCACAAGGCATTACCGCTGGTTGTGCCCGTTTTGTTTTACCACGGTGACAGCAGCCCTTACCCTTTCCAGCAGCACTGGACACAATGCTTTTCATTACCTAGCCTGGCGGAAGAGGTTTATTTTAATCCCTTTCCTCTCGTTGATGTGACTGTGATTGATGATAACGAACTGATCAATCATCGTAAAATCGCCGTCATGGAACTGGCAATGAAACATAAGAACTTGCGTGACGGCTTCAAGACTGTAACTACGCTATTGGCACAGGTTCTTAAAGACAATTATAATAGTGACAACAATGTTGTTACTATTCTTAATTACCTGTTTGCCATAATGGATTCGCCCCACTTTGAACAGGTGCTCCAGCAATTGATTGAACAGGTAGACAATCATCGGGAGGTGATTATGAGTATCGCACAACGATTACATGAAAAAGGTCGGGAAGAAGGTATACAACAAGGAATGTCACAAGGCATGCAACAAGGAATATCGCAAGGCATACAACAAGGTGAAAAACAAGCAGCAATCAATATTGCCCGCTCTCTCTTAAAAAATGGCGTCAATATTGAATTGATTATGGAAAGCACCGGTCTTAGCCGAGAAGAGGTGCTTTCCCTGCAATAACTTTCCTTCCCTGATTTTTCTGTACTCTTACCCACTTTATCGAGAGGGTAAGAGCATGTATGTAGTGAGTTGCCCTTCAGCATCTGTTATTGCCGTGAATCCGCCGACCTGAGCGGAGTTTATGTTTGCCATAATGGATTCGCCCCACTTTGAACAGGTACTCCAGCAATTGATTGAACAGGTAGACAATCATCGGGAGGTGATTATGAGTATCGCACAACGATTACATGAAAAAGGTCGGGAAGAAGGTATATTGCAAGGTATACAACAAGGAATGTCACAAGGCATGCAACAAGGAATATCACAAGGCATATCGCAAGGCATGCAACAAGGAATATCACAAGGCATATCGCAAGGCATACAACAAGGTGAAAAACAAGCAGCAAACAATATTGCCCGCTCTCTCTTAAAAAATGGCGTCAATATTGAATTGATTATGGAAAGCACCGGTCTTAGCCGAGAAGAGGTGCTTTCCCTGCAATAACTTTCCTTCCCTGATTTTTCTGTACTCTTACCCACTTTATCGAGAGGGTAAGAGCATGTATGTAGTGAGTTGCCCTTCAGCATCTGTTATTGCCGTGAATCCGCTGAACCTGATCGTAGCTTATTGCTGCTTAATTCCGCTTAATTGAATCATTTCAGCAACGTCACTGTTAAGATTGGTATTAGATGTACAGTATTGGCACTGAGGCTATCGATTCATATAAAAAAACCTCGTTACTTTAACCGAGGTTTTAATCTTAAAATTTCATTACTTACTACTTTTATCTCTTTTTCTCTACATTTCCCCACACCATCTTCCCATGATTAAACGTCGCGACTCGGGGGGAAACTCGAGCCACTGCTTCAGCGGAACAAGAAGCATCCACCAGCACGAAACTGGCATCATCCATAAGTTTAGGCCAAACTCGTTCGCCTTTATCATTCAACGGCAATACGTTACCAGTCGCAATCGCTAATGCACGGGATAACGTTTGTTCATTTGGCCGGATATATAACTGAGCATACAAGTTGGCTTTCTCCAGCATATCCCCCAAGCCATACGGAGACCAATGGTCTATCACACTATCCGTACCAGTCATCACAAACACGCCTTTATCACTTAATTGTTTGAGCGGCATATGTAACGTTCCGATAGGAATCGTCGACGCAATTGTGACTTCCTGTGCAGCCATACGTTCAGCTATTTCATCTACCTGCTGCTCATTGAACGTAGCCAAGGCAAAAGCGTGGCTGATAGTCAGCTTGCCTTTAAGCTGAGGAGTTTTTTCTACAGTTTCCAACATGTAGTTAATTGCTGCCATACCTGCCGAATTCGTTTCATGCAGGTGAATATCCACCCCTTTGTTATAATCCAGCGCAATCTGGAATGTCATATCGAGTGATTTTTCCATTGAGCCATCAACATTGGTTGGATCGAGCCCTCCTACGTAATCTGCCCCCATTTGCATGGCTTCGCGCATCAACGATACTGAGTCTGAAAGCAATAAACCATGTTGCGGAAAAGCAACAATCTCACAATTGAGATCAGACTGGCGACGTGCCAGCACCGCTTGCAGATTTTCGAGGTTTTTCAGCCCTGATGTCGGTTCAATATTGCAGTGGCTGCGGACGATGGTCGTTCCTTTCGACTGAATCAAGTCAATCAGTTTTTCCGCGCGCTCTTGAGTATAAGGCTGCAACTCCAGCAAGAGTTTTTGCTCAAATTTAATCATATCTTGGATAGTCGTGCCTTCCGGCCGATTAAGGGCGCGCCACGGGCCACCATAAAATGTTTTATCCAGATGAATGTGCATATCCCGCATTGCAGGAAGCATCAATTTACCGCCGGCATCGTAGCGTGGCAGCGAGTTATCCTGATTAAGCCTGTTATCATGCAGGGCAACAATTTTACCGTTGTTGATTTCCAACGTTTTCAGCTCGGTCAATGTATGGACGACAGTCTGATCTTCATATGCAAACCCCGATTCCAGTAATACATTGTCCAAGTAATAATGTTTATCCGTTATCTTGGAAACATTCTCCGTGTTACTGCTTTTTCCTGTCACCTGTTGTGCGGCATAAGAAACCGGGCTAACTGCGCCAAGCAACGCACAGGCCGTGATGATTTTCCCACCCTGACTTAAGAACTCTCGTCGGTTTTTATTTTCGTTCATATTTTCTGCTTCCTTTTCGGTCAGTAACCATGATATGTGTCCAATGGAAAATAATTAGCATTTCTGTACTGACTAAACAACTCATTGAAAATGTGCATCAATGATTTTACTTTTCACTGGAGAAGTGAATTAGCAACATTTTGATTCATGATTATGGCAATAAAAGCGATAAAAATTTTTGCTTCTGAGGATAAGATCGACATAACACATTAATAATTCATCATTTTGTCTGAGAAAGGAATAATGAAGGAGTCCGATATGAATGGGGTATCTTCCACGATAGATACAACAGAAATTGATGCACAGCGACAAAAATTGGCGGGCAAAATTGCTCGATTCACACGCCCCAATTCACATGCTGTCAAAACAGCGATCCCTCAATTGACGCTTTGCCGTCAGGAACAATCAACAGCACCGATAAGTGAGCTGCATGTACCAAGTATTATGATTATTGCCCAAGGTGCAAAACGGGTGACAATCGGTGATCGTTCTTATTATTGTGACTCCCGACAGCTATTGGTGACGTCAATAAATATTCCCACTATCACTCAAGTGTGCACTGCATCTCAAGAAGCCCCCTTTGTTTCCCTCATGTTGCAGCTGGATATTCAGGAAGTGTCGAAGCTGATGGTTGAGGATAAGGTGATGATAAAACCTCGATTACAAGATCCATGCGCACTGGTTTTAACATCCACGACATATTCTCTTTTGAACAGTATCAATCGATTATTGGATTTATTGGACACACCTGAGGATATTCCCGTCCTCTCTCCCTTACTGCAAAAAGAAATCATGTATCGTTTACTGAAAAGTAACCTGGGGGAATATTTACAACAAATGGCTTCTAAAGAAAGCCCGAGTCACCGAATTCATCACACCATCCATTGGTTGAAAAAACACTTCACCGAGCCTGTTAAAGTTGAACAACTTGCTCAAATCGCCAAAATGAGCCTTTCTTCTTTTCATCAACACTTTAAAGCTGTCACGTCAATGAGCCCATTACAGTACCAAAAATGGCTGCGTTTACATGAAGCAAGGAGAATATTGCTGACACATCACGACACCATGTCCAGCGTAGCGTTTCAGGTCGGTTATGAAAGCACTTCACAATTTAACCGTGAATATAGTCGTCTTTTTGGTGAACCACCCTGCCGTGACATGAAAAGACTGCGGATTGTTTCAAAACACGACTCAGGGCAATAATTCAAAACGATGTGTAAGATGATGTTTAACACACGGTTTAAAAAATAAATAAGTATTTTTGGAGGATTAGGCAATGATTGAAAATGAATAGGCACCCCTAAAATCAAAAATAGCCTTAATATGTCCCTCAATTTATTAATAAAAATAAAGCAGAGGATATTATGTCACGGATCTTAGCCATCAATTCAGCCAAAGTTTTTGACGAATCAAAAGGAGCATTAAATAACACGCTCACGGAAGTTATCAGGGATCATCTAACCAATTTAAATCATGAAGTTAAAATCACTCATGTCGATAACGGTTATGACATTCAAGAAGAAATAGATAAATTGCTTTGGGCTGATAGTATCATTTACCAAATGCCCGTGTGGTGGATGGGTGCACCTTGGATCTTAAAAAAGTATTTCGATGACATTTTAAATGTAGGCCAAGGGAAACTATTTAAAAATGATGGAAGAAACCGCCAAGATCCCAGCAAAAAATACGGTTCTGGCGGCCTGTTACACGAGAAAACGTATATGTTGTCACTGACTTGGAATGCACCACTTGAAGCGTTTGAAGATCCCAACCAATTTTTTGAAGGAAAAGGGGTTGATGGCCTCTTTTTCCCTTTCCATAAAATCAATAAGTTTTTGGGTATGTCGCCATTGCCAACATTTAATTGTTATAACGTGGTAAAGGCACCTGAAATTGAATCGGATATCAATCAATTGAAAATACATCTATCCAATGTGTTCTGATCGTTGATTTACCACCCTATTATTAAACCAGCCATTGAAAAGAAATGAAAAATCCACCGAGATATTGCGTGGATTTTTCATTTTTCTAACGACATTTAACTATCATAATCTCTTTAAAATTCATCCAAAAACTCTAACAAAATAGGATTAAAAACTTCAGGTGCTTCCCAGAAAGGGGCATGGTCAACGCCTGCCAAATTAAATACAGTTCCTTTCCAGAGATTTCGATAATTTAACCCGTTTATATAACTACTATTAATGAAGGGATCACCCGCGCCATTGACGATGGCCAGCGGTATTTCACTGGTTTCCGCCAATCGTTTCTGATCGGTCGCCTGAGGAGAAAGGAAAAACTCAAACATATATTTTCTTGCTAACCCGTCTGTCCTTGCCACCGCCTCAAAGATAAAAGGTTCATGCGGCGCATTGACGCCCACAGTATCAGAAGCAAAATTTTTGACATCTTCCTCGGTAAAATCAGCTTTGCCGGCAAGCCCCATATGCTCGCTGGGCCGGAAACCCAAGGCCACATTATTGGCCCCCGTTGATACCGGAGGTGTTCCGCAAATCATTAAACCAATCATTTTGGGATACAAGGCCAACATTTCCAACCCAATGTGTCCCCCCAGTGACCAGCCAAAGAGAACCAATCGTTCAATGCCTATTTTTTCCAATACTTCAATGACAGTATGTGCATAGCTCGGCATTGAATACGCCAGTTGGGGTTCACTGGCATTTGATGATGCGCCATGTCCGGGTAAATCCAAGGCCAGAACCCGATACTTGCCTTTCAAGTAATCAATTTGATGACGAAAAATTTCCTTACAGCTTGAATTACCATGTACCAACAAAACAGGTAAACCATCACCACCGGTATCCAGGACTGAAATATCAGCATAACGGGTTTGAATATCGTAGGTTTGAATATCATTATGTGCAGTCGCCATTATTCAATCTCCTAACTCAATAAAAAAATCAACCTATTACAAGCCCCCGACATTAAACCAACAGAAATGACAGAGACTGTTGCCGAATTGAAATCCCCTTATGTTGATATGAAATGATGATTTATTAAATGATTATTTTGTTCTTTATTAATTTAAATCACATCAGTGGCTGCATATTTTTTGTTTATTTTTCGATTACACCCAAATACTTATCACAAATTTACAAGATTAAACTCTGATACCCACCTTAAGTGTTGTATACAAGTTAGTCCAAATATTAAAAACTTGTTACATACACAACATCCGGTAATCACGTTATGACAACAAAGATAACAACAAAGAAAGTAAAGCTGCTGCTGGCAATACTTACCATCATTATTCTGGTCGTCATGGCCATCGCAGGAAAAAGAGAAAACACCAACAAACGCTTCCTTTCCGTCGCTACCGCCTCTACCGGCGGAACCTATTATCCGATGGGAGTGGGGCTGGCCAACATCTGGAGCAACCACCTGAAACAGGAAAATATTCAGGTTACAGGGCAATCTTCAGCTGGATCGATTGAAAACATTGATTTACTGCAAAAAGATGAAGCACAGCTCGCTATTTTGCAAAGCTTAATCGCTGTTGAAGCCTATCAAGGTGTCCGTAATTTTGAAAATCGCCCCTATCAGGATTTACGCTCAATTTCAGTCCTTTGGCCCAACGTTGAGCACTTTGTTCTGTTAAATGAAAAAATCAAAGATGGAACATTGAATGATATTGCCAACACCCGTTTTTCCGTAGGGCCGCAAGCCAGCGGTACAGAGCAATCCACGCTGATAATTTTGAAAGGTGTTAACCTTAGCAAGCAAAATATTCAGCCAGAATACCTTGGTTATGGAGATACCGTCTCTGCCATGCGGGATGGCCGGCTTGATGGCGGCGCTCTTCCGGCAGGCGTTCCGGCCTCGGCAGTCACAGATATGTATGCAAGTGGTGTTCCTGCCCGGATATTAAACGTTACAGATGAACAACTGGCGGCAATTAACGCCATCGCCAATTCATGGTTCCGGTTTGTCATCAAACCAGAAACTTACCCACGCCAAGAACAATCCATCCAAACCATCGCTCAACCCAATATCCTCATGACGACACGGGAAATAGATGAAAAAACAATTTATGAGCTAACAAAAGTGATGTTTGAAAATCAAAAGGAAGTTCACCAAATTCACAGTTCAGCAAAATACATATTGCCCGAAAACGCCCTCAAAGGAGTCTCTGTACCGTTACATCTGGGTGCATATCGATACTATCGCGAAATTGGTCTGGATATCCCTGATTACCTCACGCCACCAGAACTTAAAATTGCTCAATAATTTTATGGAGTCACCATGAACACTGACAATGTAATATCATCTTCTGTTGAGCAGGATAAAGAAGCCGGTTCAGGCAGCCGCCATCTGCGCGGTTTTTACCTCACTCTGGCAACCCTGCTTGCCATTGCCATTTCCTTGTATGCTATCTATTCCAATGTGTTATCCAATACGCAAGAGTTTTACCGCAATGCAACGTTTCTCGGCGGCATTCTGGTTCTGGGCTTTATCCTGTTCCCGATTTCTCAACGCTATTCAACACCGACATTCAACCGTTGGGATTATTTTTTTATTCTGCTCACCTTGATCAGTTACGGATATTTTTATTTTACTTACACTGACTTGCATGTCGTACGCAACAGTATCCCCAATACTACTGACTACATTATGTCCGTCATCGGCATTGGCGTTTTATTTGAATCAGCAAGGCGCACAACTGGCTATTTCATCCCCTGCTTATCGATTTTTGCCATTATCTATGCCCTGTTCGGCCAATATTTCATGGGTATTTTTGGGCATGCTGGTTTTTCACTTGAGCGTCTGCTTTTCCGCCTGTTCATGACCAGTGAAGGCATTTTTGGCATTACTCTCTCGACAGCATCAACCGCGATTATTGTTTTTATCCTGTTCGGCGCATTTTTAAGCGTGAGTGGTGCAACCGCATTATTCAACGATCTCGCCATCGCGATAGCCGGACGCCGTCGCGGCGGGCCAGCACAAGTGGCCGTTATTTCTTCCGCCCTGACAGGATCACTCAGTGGCAGTGCCGTCGCGAATGTTGCCACAACCGGCACCTTCACTATCCCCTTGATGAAAAATATTGGTCTATCTCCCCGTTTCGCTGGCGCAGTAGAAGCAACAGCTTCAACCGGAGGCATGATCATGCCCCCCATCATGGGAGCGGCTGCATTTATCATGGCGGGTTTTTTAGGGGTGTCCTATACCACTATTGTTATTGCTGCCATTATTCCGGCACTGCTCTACTATGCAGCCCTAATTATGTCCATTGATTTGGAGGCGAAAAAACAGGGATTAAAAGGTATCAGCAAGGAGAATATCCCTCAGGTCAAAGCCGTATTGAAAGCCCGCGGGTTACTATTGTTGCCGTTATTTATCGTTATCGGCACACTGTTGCTTGGAAAGACACCGATTTATGCCGGTACGCTCGGTATTATTTCGATTATCATTTCAAGCTGGATCACGCCAGATACTTCTGTGCGCATGACCCCAAAGAAAATTCTTGATGCTTTGAATGAAGCGGCCCGTGGATCGATTCAAGTCACCATTGCCTGTGCCACTATCGGCGTCATTATCTGTGTTGTAACCATGACAGGCATTGGCTCCACCCTTGCTTTCAATATCGTGTCTCTCACTGACAATACACTGTGGATGATCCTCCTTGTCGTCATGATAGTCTGTATCGTTCTCAGTATGGGATTGCCTTCCACTGCTCTCTATATCGTTGTTGCAGTGACAGTGTCACCCATATTAATCAAAGCAGGAGTCTTACCTTTGGCAGCACACTTCTTTGTCTTTTGGTTTGGTGCCCTTTCCAATATTACCCCGCCCGTCGCACTGGCCAGTTACACTGCTGCCAGCATTGCCCGCGCGGACCCCATGCAAACTTCATGGAGCGCTGTACGCTTGGCTTTACCGGGTTTTATCATTCCATTTATTTTGGTATACAACCCAGCATTATTAATGCAAGGCAATGAGTTAAATACGCTGTCCATTAGTTATATGATCCTGACTGCCTTAATAGGTATTTATTCTCTTTCCATCGCTACCGCCAATTTCTGGCTAGGTAAAACCTATTGGCTGGAACGAATTCTATTCGCAAGCGCTGCCATTCTTTTAATTAAACCGGGTATGCTGACTGATTTTATAGGTGCCGGATTAATTGTCGCCGCCGGTGCTATGCATTTCTTACGCTATAAATTGGGACAGTCAGGCAATAAGAACCATGAGGGACATGCTAAAAATGTATGATGTCATTATTGTTGGTGCAGGGTTAGTTGGGCTTGGCACGGCCAATGCGTTGCAAGAACGATACCCACATTTGCGCTTGCTGATATTGGATAAAGAAAATGGCGTGGCTGCCCACCAAAGCGGCCATAACAGCAATGTCGTTCACTCCGGCATTTACTATTCTCCCGGCAGTTTAAAAGCACGGCTGGCAAAACAAGGCAATCGTACAATATATGATTTCTGCCAGCAGCACGGTTTATATTACGATCGTTGTGGCAAAGTGATCGTTGCAACACAACTGAAAGAGCTGCCATTGCTGGAAAATATCTATCAGCGAGGACTGCAAAATGGCCTTGAAGTCCATCGTCTATCCCAAAAACAATTGAAAGAACGAGAACCTTACGTCAACGGTCTGGAAGCAATACTGGTGCCCGATGCCGGCATCGTTAATTATCCGGAAATTGCTGCCAAGCTGGCCGAAATCATTCAATCCAGAGGTGGGGATATTCATTATCAACAACAAGTTCAATATATTCAGGAAAAAAGCCAACATGTTGAAGTACGCACTCAACAATCCAGTTATCAAGCAAAATGGTTGGTGAATTGTGCCGGTTTGCACAGTGACAGAATTGCCAAACTGGCAGGCTACGAAACAGGAATGAAGATCGTTCCTTTCCGCGGTGAATATTATGTACTTGATAATAGTAAAAACTATTTGGTCAATCACTTAATTTATCCCGTTCCCAACCCTGACTTTCCTTTCCTCGGTGTCCATTTTACGCGGATGTACAATGGTAAGCGGGATGTTGGCCCAAATGCAGTATTGGCATTTAAGCGCGAAGGGTATCGCAAAACAGATTTCAATTCGCTGGATTTAGCCGATGTATTGACTTACAAAGGGTTTTGGAAAATAGCGACCCGTTATTTTTGCGAAGGCATGGCAGAAATGCGCCGTTCCTTCTCACGCCAACTTTTTACTGACAATGCTCGTCAACTTATCCCCGCTTTGCGGCCAGATGATATTACCCCCGGCCCGGCCGGTGTTCGTGCTCAGGCGCTCACTGCTGATGGTAAATTGGTCGATGATTTTCATTTTGTAAAAGGCCGCCGTTCATTGCATGTTTGCAATGCGCCCTCACCTGCGGCGACCGCTTCAATGGAGATTGGCAGAGAAATTGTAAACTTGCATTTGCAAAATATCCTTGGCTAATTTTCAGTAAAAAACCGGAGCACATTATTGTGCTCCGGTTTTTTCTATAATTTACTGTTTTAAATAAGAATGACTAATCGGGGCCGAATTATTGTATCAATTCCCACTTATCATCTGTAAATTGAGTTGTCATGCCAGCAGTACCGGAATTATAAACATGCTGCTTTGTACCCCGATATTTGTATACATGGTCATTATACTTAATTTCTACAGATAACTCATATCCCCTACTACCTCTACCTCCAGTCGGCCATTGATTGTTACTATAATTCAAGTCCCAACGGTTAGCCTCATTATTCTCAAAATCATCGGTTCTATCACCTTGTATGGTAAATTTCTTGGTGTTATCGGAACGAAAAGATAGAACATCAGTAATGCTCACAGCCTCAATAGAAATATCCATAGGTGAGATCAATTTACGGCTGGAACCAAAGATCATTTTGTTTTGTTTTAGAAGATACCGCAGCGATTTAATTGGCCCCTTAGCGAAGCCCAAACGCCCCGTATAACCCTTACCAGGTTCATGCTCCTTGATTATATGCGTTTGCACACCGAAGCTTTTCCATATCTCATGAGGTTTAAGGTTTTTAATGTAGAAAGAACTCATTTCTGTTTGATTCACAGTAGAAGCGAAACCGTCTACTCTGAATCTAATAAATGCTTTCTTACCCCAATAACTTTTTTCTGGATAAAAGGAGGTTTTCATTAATCCCGATGGACGCAACCTACTAACGATGTACTTATCTTCATCGAGTAGTCTACCCCCTTCCTCAATCAACTGTACAGTTACAAGAGCAGCTTTGTCATAGTCATTAGTATGTTTGCCCAATGACCATGATACACTAATGACGTCATCTTCAAATACCGGGATCCAATCCTTATTCCCGGATTCTTCCCCCGCATTAGTTACTTTGATCGATGGTGCAACAATCTCAGGTACACCATAGATATCAACTTTATAACTCCCTTTACTATCATTATAGTAATCATTACCGGAAATATATTGAGTAATTGTTGTCGTACCCACAGACTTTACTTGCCAGTTATTGCTCATAGAGCTGTCATCCGAAATGCTTATAACGGAATGAGCACTACTTTTTGTTTTAAGCTTAACATCCGGAGGAATAGGTGAAGATGGGTTCTGCTGCAGGAGCTTGATATCCTCATCATGAATAGACCCTCTGATAATATTTCTACCAAATTCAATTTTAACTTTCCCTTTCTTCAATTGATAACGGACAGTGGCAGTGGATTTTCTAAACTGCTCAGTTCTTGGCGTTTTGATCATAATCGTCGCGGTACCTGGTTTCACAGCCTGTAATTTCCCATTTTTATCAACCTTCACGACGTTATTGTCTGAACTGGAAAATTGGGCCATTTCTAAGAAATCATCATTGTTTGCATCCGGGTTGCCAATTTCAGGTATAACTGAATACGTTATGCCATCGTTCCACTCCGCGCTAATTTGTGCATTTTGGCTTTTTAGCAACGGATTTGCCCGTTTTACATTTAATTGATAACTCGCACTGGCCATCTTGTATTGCTCAGTACTTTCTGTTTCTACCGTAATGGTTGTGTTACCTGCTTTCAACAAGGTCACATTGCCTTGGCTGTCCACCTTCGCAACGTCTGGTGCTGAACTTGACCATATTTGGCGAGCACCGGCAGGTGAATTCAGTACCTTTTGAGATTGTGGATAGTTCTTGGTATAGGTTGCCCTTACCTTTTTATGAGAGAAGTTTAGTTTTGGTATCATCTTCTCTACTTTGATGCTCAAGGTATCACCTATTTTTTGCTCATCAGCAGTAGCATGAAATTCTGCTATCCCTGAGTGACTGCCCAAAGTTACCGGAGCCGTATAAGTGCCATCTCCATGATCTTTGACTGCCCCCACCTTAACGCCGCCTAATTTATTCACCAACCCAACATTAACCTGTTGACCACTGATCGGATTGTCGTATTTGTCCAATAAAGTCACCGTCAGTATTGCTTCCTGAAGTTCATCTCCAGCCTCAATTTTCTCCAGGTTAGTTGTGAACGTTGATTTTTGCCGGTCAACCGATGAAGGCGTGACCGTCAATTCCGGCATTTTTTCATACTTTTGCCCGTCCAAAGAGGCTTCCAGCGTGAATTTCCCAATCTTAAGGGGGGTCAAGTTTATCTCTGCAATACCGAGTTCATTTGTTTGGCTCGTAGATTTTGGTTTAGGTGTGTTGTCATCAACCATGTTTGATGGCAAACGCCATGAAACCATTATGTCTTCCAATGGATTATTATTGGCATCAATAACTTTCAGTGAATAAGTCACGGAATTGCCCGCCTGCACCGGATTTTGACTGACAGTGAACGCTGTCATCTTCTTGGTTCGACTGTCACCAATAAGTTTTAGAACCGGTTTATTGAGTAACTCTGCACTATCAACAAATACCGTGAATTTCACCTCTCCACTTTTTGTTCCATTGATGGAGATAGTGTATTCCCCGGGACGAGCTTTATTTTCGATCACTTGCGAGGAAATATTGACACCACTCGCCTCTGGTGCCGTAACGTTAATCCGCGTTGATTGATTAGGAATCGCATTCTTCAACGTATCATACAATTTCGCCGTGAGCGTCGTTGTATCCTTGCCATCCGCAATGATGCTGGATTTAGATAACGTCACTTCTGACATGGCAGTATTCAGTTTACCAGGCGTAAATACCGTATTCTGAGTATACGATTTTCCGCCAGGCAGATTGACCGTGACTTTCGCCGTACCCGTTTCTTTACTGCTCAATTCGACTCTGGCAATACCGTTATTGTCCGTTAATACCCGTGTTGCGTTTAGCGATCCCTTACCTTCAATGAACCAATCGGTCTGAATATCCTTGTCAAGTGGGTTGCCATTTTCATCTGTCAATGAAATTGAATAAATAACTGTCTCACCAACAGTGACACTGTCACTCCCCTTAAGCACACCATCGACACCTTTTTTACTTAATGTAAATGGATTAGTTTCATCGGTAGCCTGAGGTTTTGCTCTGTTCGCAACTATCTCCAATTTGACAGATTGATCAATCCGCAAAGAATCAACATTAACAGTAATGTCCGTCTGCCCTGCTTTTGTCCCTTGAATGGTCGCAATATAACTTCCCGCATTATTCGGTTTGAAAACAGGGGAACCAGACCTTATTCCCAAATTATTCGTAAAGGCTAAAGTAAGATTTTCCACAGGCTCTGTCAGCGTATTGCCATACCTGTCTTTCGGGGTAAACGTGATTTGGACGTCTTCACCAGCCACCGCAACATTTTTTGAGATAGTCACCAATGAATGGGCGGCTGAAAGTGCCCCGGCCATAAAATGTGCTTGGGTTGGCGCTGTTTTCTCTTTCGTTGCCAGTATTGCAGTAACTTGCGCATCACCGGTTTGTGTACTGGTCAGCGTTACCTCTGCGATCCCATTTGCATCGGTTTGACTCGATATTGAAGACAACTCTCCCAAGGATGTTTTCCAACTCACATTTATTCCTGGCAGTGACTTATTACCATTATTATCTTGGAGCTGGGCCTGAATCACGACACTGTCCTGACCATCCGCATTCACCGTGATGGGCGATCTCTTCAGTCTGAGACCCGACTTCGGGGTTACAGCCTTGATGCCTTTCATCATGGTAACGTCAGCCAATTGCTTCGTCGCTTCATCAGCCAAAAGTTTTAGCGTTGTGTCGAAATAGAGTTGCTCGGTGATTTTCGCACGAATAACAACCGTACCTTCCTTTGTCCCCGATGGAATCGTGACATTATAAGTACCGATTGCAGACTCCTTTTGGTTATGGAATGTAATACTGCCGGCATCACCAGAGACAACTGAATATTTGATTTTGTCATTCTGCCCAGGGATTAAGTTTCCATGCTGATCTTTTAGAATCAACGTGGCTTCAGATTTCGTGGCGCCATTTGCCACAATCGACTGGGGTGATAAGGTAAAGCTGCCCTGGGCTTTCATGCCTTCGGCATCAGCTTGTGCCGAATCTGGTGAGATAGCCGTAAAAGTCACGGTATGCGTGGCTTTAATCTTATCGGTGAGGCGGGCTTCAATCACCTTTTCCCCGGCTCGGGTGCTGGAAATCTCGGTACTGGATTTCCCCTGTGCATCAATCAAGCCCTCAAACGGTGTCAATGGGTTACTGCCCGGTGAATTCCAGGTGATGTTCCTGCCAACCAAGGGGTTGTTATTTGCATCCACAACAGTTGCAATGATTTTAATAAGCTCCTGCCCATCGGCTACAGCTACATTTTTCTCACTGGTAAGTACGACTTTGGCTGTCTTCAAATCTGCCTGCGCATTAATCGTAATGCTTTGATCATTATTTGAATCGCCATAATTTGCAGTTACCGCAATGGCTCCCGCCTGGGTCGTCCGTAATATTGTCCTCGCGTATCCATTTTCATCCGTTGTACTGGTTTGGTTAATAACTGCACGACTTTTATCGACTGACCATACAACTTTTTCCCCTTTCAATGGGTTTCCATGCCCATCCAAAAGTTGAGAAACAAGCTCTACGCTGTCTTTGTCATCTGCAATAAGTGCTTCAGATTTTGATGGCGTTATTGCAGAAAGTTTTCCGGTGGATAAATCCGCTTTAAATTGGATAGGTTCTGAGGTATTTGAACTTATTTTTGAGCCTTTCTTCGCAATGGCCGTCACTTTGACATCAAATGCTTTTTTGCTGGTGATGGTGGTAACCGCCGCCCCATTTTCATCGGTTTCTGATTGAGCATTTCCAAATGCAACACTATTTTTATCGCGATCAGAAGCCCAACTCACTGTGATTGATGGCAGTGCATTGCCATGTTTATCAACTACAAGAGCTTTTAAGGTAACCGGGGTTTGACCATCCGCAATATATTTTCCAGCTGAATCCGGCTTGTTTTTACTCGCATCCAATTCCACTTTCACGACATTGGCAGTCATGTTATTCCCAATAAACAGCATGGATAACTCAGATTGCACAGTTCCAGTACTTCTGTTAATAGTTGCTGTCACCATCGTCGCCCCAGATTTAGTGCTGCTGATTGAACCCTCAACTTTCCCTGCTTTATCTGTTTTAAGCGTTTCAGACGTTATTTTTGCCTGATTATCTGCCTGAAAAGTGACCTCTGCATCAGGCAGTAAATTACCTGATTTATCCGTTACGATTGCCCTGACACGATATTTTGTTTCTCCATCTGCGATAAACTTATCGTCTTTCTTGGCAATAGAGCCATCCGGATGAATAACTTGCAAATTGCCCTCTGCAATCTGTGCGGTTTTTTCATCCGGCACAAAGGTCACCTCGACCGGATATTCCTGCCCGCCCACTTCCAGCGTCACGGTGGTTACTCCCGCCTGGGTATTGGTGAGTGAAACTGTTAACTGCCCGTTGGCACCAGTCTGGCCTTCCTGTGCCATTACCCCGCCATGATCGGCGGTTGACTTGACCGTGTAGCCGGGGATGGGATTGCCAAATTCATCCACTACCATCAAGGCGATTTGATGCGGTGACACATTGTCCGCCGGCACGTCTTTCGTCAACACCTTCAGTTGGTCAAGTTTGATCTGGGCGGTTTTTTCATCCGGCATAAAGGTCACCTTGACCGGATATTCCCGCCCGCCCACGTCCAACGTCACGGTGGTCACCCCCGCCTGGGTATTGGTGAGTGAAACCGTTAACTGCCCGTTGGCATCAGTCTGGCCTTCCTGTGCCATTTTCGCGCCATGATCGGCGATTGACTTGACCGTGTAGTCAGGGATCGGGTTGCCAAATTCATCCACTACCATCAAGGCGATTTGATGCGGTGACACATTGTCCGCCGGCACGTTTTCCGTCAACACCTTCAGTTGGTCAAGTTTGATCTGCGCGGTTTTTTCATCCGGCATAAAGGTCACCTTGACCGGATATTTCCGCCCACCCACGTCCAGCGTCACGGTGGTCACCCCCGCCTGAGTATTGGTGAGTGAAACCGTTAACTGCCCGTTGGCATCAGTCTGGCCTTCCTGTGCCATTGCCGCGCCATGATCGGCGGTTGACTTGACCGTGTAGCCGGGGATGGGATTGCCAAATTCATCCACTACCATCAAGGCGATTTGATGCGGTGACACATTGTCCGCCGGCACGTTTTCCGTCAACACCTTCAGTTGGTCAAGTTTGATCTGAGCGGTTTTTTCATCCGGCATAAAGGTCACCTTGACCGGATATTCCTGCCCGCCCACTTCCAACGTCACGGTGGTCACCCCCGCCTGAATATTGGTGAGCGATACCGTTAACTGCCCGTTGGCATCAGTCTGGCCTTCCTGTGCCATTGCCGCGCCATGATCGGCGGTTGACTTGACCGTGTAGCCGGGGATCCGGTTGCCAAATTCATCCACTACCGTCAAGGCGATTTGATGCGGTGACACACCGTCCGCCGGCACGTTTTCCGTCAACACCTTCAGTTGGTCAGGTTTGATCTGCGCGGTTTTTTCATCCGGCATAAAGGTCACCCCGACCGGATATTCCTGCCCGCCCACCTCCTGCGTCACGGTGGTCACCCCCGCCTGAGCATTGGTGAGCGATACCGTTAACTGCCCGTTGGCATCAGTCTGGCCTTCCTGTGCCATTTTCGCGCCATGATCGGCGGTTGACTTGACCGTGTAGTTAGGGATCGGGTTGCCGGATTTATCTGCCACGGTAAGGGCGATTTGATGCGGTGACACATCGTCCGCCGGCACGTTTTTCGTCAACACCTTCTGTTGGCCAAGGTGAATCTGCGCGGTTTTTTCATCCGGTATAAAGGTCACCCCGACCGGATATTCCTGCCCGCCCACGTCCAACGTCACGGTGGTCACCCCCGCCTGGGTATTGGTGAGCGAAACCGTTAACTGCCCGTTGGCATCAGTCTGGCCTTCCTGTGCCATTTCCGCGCCATGATCGGCGGTTGACTTGACCGTGTAGTCAGGGATCGGGTTGTCAAATCCATCCACTACCTTCAAGGCGATTTGATGCGGTGACACACCGTCCGCCGGCACGTTTTCCGTCAACACCTTCAGTTGGTCAGGTTTGATCTGAGCGGTTTTTTCATTCGGCATAAAGGTCACTTTGACCGGATATTCCTGCCCGCCCACGTCCAGCGTCACGGTGGTCACCCCCGCCTGAGCATTGGTGAGCGAAACCGTTAACTGCCCGTTGGCATCAGTCTGGCCTTCCTGTGCCATTTTCGCGCCATGATCGGCGATTGACTTGACCGTGTAGTCAGGGATCGGGTTGTCAAATCCATCCACTACCGTCAAGGCGATTTGATGCGGTGACACATTGTCCGCCGGCACGTTTTCCGTCAACACCTTCAGTTGGTCAAGTTTGATCTGAGCGGTTTTTTCATCCGGCATAAAGGCCACCTTGACCGGATATTCCCTCCCACCCACGTCCAGCGTCACGGTGGTCACCCCCGCCTGGGTATTGGTGAGCGAAACCGTTAACTGCCCGTTGGCATCAGTCTGCCCTTCCTGTGCCATTACCGCGCCATGATCGGCGGTTGATTTGACCGTGTAGTCAGGGATGGGATTGCCAAATTCATCCACTACCATCAAGGCGATTTGATGCGGTGACGCACCGTCCGCCGGCACGTTTTTCGTCAGTACCTTCAGCTGGTCAGGTTTGATCTGAGCGGTTTTTTCATTGGCTTTCGTCACTACATGGGCAAAAGAAAAAGCAACGTTTCTGCTGAACGGCGTTAACTTCAACCTTTCAGGACGTGTACCGGCAGTGACTTTAAGAGCATACTTCGCCACACCAATACGCTGGAAAGCAGAAATTTGAATAGATTGATTGGCTGCAGATGAGGCTGTTTCATTTTTACCTGAGGATTGCCCTGTCGATCGGCGATCTTGCGTTCTATGTTCAGGTTCAACCTGAAGATTCAGCTCTTGAACATCAACATCAACCGGTAAGTTATTTCGATCTCTGATCTCCAGTATCACTTGCCTAGTACTTTTGCCATCGGTAGGCATCACAATTTTTTCTGGCAAAAACAGGCTGTGGGCTTTATCTATCGCCGCTGAAGAGACAATAACCTGAAGGGAAACACGAGATGAACGATTACCTTTTTTATCGATGGCAACCGCAGAAATTTGATAAGTATTTTTCGCATTTTTACCATATTGATAATGTGGCAAAAGAATATGGTAATCATGATGCTCTTTTTCAATCACGTTACCGCCATTCTTCATTAATGAAGCAAAATTCCAATCAATGCGCTCTAAACCATATTTTGAGGTTACAGAAACTTTTAACGGTTTTTCTTCACCCGCATATCCGTTGATTTCTTTATCTAACTGTAACCGAATAACTTCCTTCTTCTGATAATCCAGAATAATATTATTGTTTCTCTCAACAAAGCTGTAGCGATTATTTGCTAATGTGCGTAGTTGAGGAACGGCATCAGTTGAAATTTGTTTCGACCACGGCATACCGAATTGATAATTTATCTGAAGATTTAAATTTGTGTCATTCTGGCCCGAATTACCTTGCTTTCTTTCAACACCAAAAGTAATTAACGGCACCGGCGTATACGTAATGCCCGCAGTCAATGCCTGAGGATTATTCTGGCGTTTGTCGTTGCCAAATAACGCCACTTCATTACCATAATACTTTTCATACATTAATTTTGCGCCCAATTGAGGGTAATATTTAAAATACCCTTCGGCGCGAATATCCCAACCATTCGCCGGTCGTGCACGATAATCTTCTATATCCGGCGTATCTTTCCAATTACTGATTTTCAAATAGCCATTAGCACTCAGTTTTAAATAATCGCGCCAATATTCGACCCCAAGGCCAATACGGGAATGACTTCTTGATAAATCATGGTCAAAAAATACATTATTGCCATACATATATTCCGGCGTGAAATGACGCCATCCCAAGCCTAAATTAACCTGCGTCCTGCCATCGGTTTTATGCAGGCTGCTTTGATTAAAGATAAGATTTTCCTTTTGTTCCCACAAAGGGAAAAGCAAATCAAATTGACTCCCTGACAACGAAAATTTCTTATCAACATTAAGTTGAACGCGGGCATTACCCATTTTTTTAAGCCATTGCTCAATTTCGCCATTAGCTTTACTGACGAGGGATGAACGGACGAGATCCGTTGCGGTATGAATATTGGGGTCGTTTGTTAAAAACTGCCCTGTTTGTTTAACAGCATGGGCCAGCTGATTTTCTTGCCCTGTCGGTTCTTGTTTTGTTGTTTCTTGTTTTGCTGTTTCTTGCTGGGTATCAGGTAATTTCAGCCATTTTTTTCTCGCAGGAATAACAATATGTTTTCCTGATGTTAACAAGGTATTATCATTAAATAATGAAAGTTGTGGATTGGCAGCTTTTATTTCGTCAATTGCTACATTGAACTTTTTGGCGATATCATTCAAAGTTTCATTTTTCTGAACGATATACCTTTGGATTGCCGGCACCGTTACTGATTCATTTTCAATTTGTTCACCTGTGTTGGCTGCCATAGCCGGAGAAAAACTGACAATAACAGGAAATAATGATTGAAAGGCTATATTCATCCATGCAATACGACGAATAAAACTCGTGTTATTAATAGCAGTTTCTAACCTATTCTCTTTATCCATAACTCCACTCAAATAAATAATTCTGGCAAATAAAAAACATGATATTTAATCAGGTGAAGCTTTTTATATGAAAATCAAATGAGTTTCAATAATTACAAAAGTAAACTTGCAAATCCCACCAGCTAAAAAGTGAGAAAACTCTATGTAAATTTATCTATTTACATACTAAAGAGTTGTTTCATTAGCATTATTGGGATAAAAAATAAAAAATTAAAAAAATTTTTTCATTTAAAAACAATAAATATATTTTAATCTATGAATTGACTTAAACCCATTCATACATAAAATATAATAAGCCGACTTAATTTATTCTCTGCGTTAGGATAAGTCCTAAATACTCATACAAAAAAAACCTATTTCCTTAATAAATTAATTCTATTATGGAAACATTTTCGTTCACATAATGCTTTTATTTCACAGAATAAATAGACATATACGCGTCGTACTTCAAGGTGCATGTATTATCATCCCGCGACGCGGGATGATAATACATTGCTTCCTGAAACTTGGAGTTAATAGGATATATAATGTCATTGGTACCAATTAAAAACTCCCTTCAAAAGGCGACTTGATATCAAACCAAGTCGCTTATTTGATGATATTCAATATCGAGTTAGTTAATTTATTCAAAAGGACGCAAATCCACCCACAATAGCTGGCTGTCAGCAACCAACGGTTTAATCGTTCCCTCTCGTATATCCGGCAACCACCATGCCCCCTGCCCAAAAGCAAGCTGGACACACTCTGAACCACTCATTTCCCAGCGGCCTTTTAAAACGTATAGAACACCGCTATGCAATGTAGGCAATGAACGTTCGTCTGAAACCACCGAGATTTCAGAAACCCAACATGAACGACGTGTCATGATATTGAAACACTGAACGGAGCCATCCAGCAATTCAACGTGCCCCCGTATATCACCCGAAAAATGGAATGGCTCCATTTTTTTTACTAAATCATGCTCCAGATATCCTGGGCTGGTTAGGCGAATGCCTTTTCCTTTCAATAGAATAATAGAACGATCAATGTCAGGATATTGTCCTAAATTTCCACTTTTATGGATGGTTGTGAAGCAAGCTCTCCAAGCAAAATCATCCGAAACAGGCCAGCAGACGATGTCTCTGGTTTCGCCTTTCCCTTCAGACCATTGCTCTCTTGGTAACGTTGCATAATCAAAACATTTCATTTTCATGCCACTCCTTTACTACTTTATATTCTGTTTACAACACCAAAAGATGGTTATGGTTAATGTCGATACCCTTGGGTCGAATTGTTAACAGAAACATTCGCAAATAATTACCCTGACGACAATATCCAAATGATTGAAATGTGATTGATTACCCGCATTCTCGCAAAAGTGCATGACATAATCCCCCCAGTTCTTTCATTGCCAAAGCCTGGGTTTCATTCCATGCAAATGAAGTATTCAGACGAAAAGCATGATCAAATTGGGAACTGGTAGAGAACATGCTGCCCGGCGCAATGCTGATATTTTTAGCCAGCGCCAGTTTATATAATCGGTTGGCATTGAAAGGGGGTTCAAATTCCAGCCAAAGGAAATAACCGCCACGGGCGCTGTTCACTTTCACCGATTGAGGAAAATAGTCGCTGATTGCACGCAACATCTGACTTTGCAGCTGCTCCAGTTGCCGTCGCAACCGCCGCAGATGATTGTCATACCCGCCCTGCGTCAGATAATCCGCAATTGCCAGTTGCGTCGGCGTACTGGCTGACACGGTGCTCATTATCTGTAATTGCTGAATTTTCTTCGCATGTTTCCCGGCGGCTACCCAACCCACTCGATAACCGGGCGCAAGACATTTTGAAAATGACGAGCAGTGCATGAAATTATTTTCTGTATCCCATGCTTTTATTGGCTCCGGAGGCTCTTGCCCGAAATACAGTTCGCTATATACATCATCTTCAACCAAAGCGATTTGATTCTGGTTCAGAATTTCCACCAGCCGCTGTTTATGCTTGGTAGGCATCGTGCTGCAAAGCGGATTCTGAAAACGCGACATCAGCCAACAAGCTTTAATCGGATATTTTTGTACAATCTCTTCCAATGAATCCAAATCAATGCCTGTATGGGGATCCGTTTTAATCGCAATGGATTTCAAGCGTAATCGCTCTATCGCCTGCAATGCGCCATAAAAAGCCGGCGATTCAATCACTACCCAATCTCCCGGTGAAGTCACTGATTGCAAGCTGAAACTTAATGATTCCATTGCTCCCGCAGTAATGACAATCTCGTCCGGCGAAACATGGATGCCATAAGACGCGTAGCGGCGTGAGATGTTACGACGTAACTTTTCATTACCCGGGGGCAAATTAGCCAGTGAACTGTGCGGGACAAATCGGCGGGCAACGGAAGCCAATGTTTTTGATAACTTAGGCTCCACCAGCAATGAAGGATCGGGAAATGCCGAACCGAAGGGAATAATTTGCGGGTCTTTGCATGCCTGCAATACATCGAAAATAGAAGCGCTGATCTCGACATTTTCACTTAAATTCAGCCCCTTCCCTCCCTTTGCCGCAGCAAAAGGTTTCAGTCGCATAGCGACGTAATATCCTGATTGAGGCCGCGCTACGACCCATCCTTGGCTTTCCAGCAACTGATAGGCTTGCAATACTGTCATCAAGCTCAATCCTGACGATTTCACCGTCTCCCGCAGTGATGGCAACCTATCCCCCACTTGCCAGATATCATCTTCTATTTGCTGGCGAATCATGCCAGCTAACTGTTCGTAACGCGTCATATGTCTAGCCTTTTCTTAAATTGTTATATCAAATAATAAGAAAATTAAAAGTGTTATACATTATATGATAAGAAACAGAAACCACTCTATGTTTTTAATAAAATCTCTAAAGAAAAATCCTCATGCTTTAATTGTTATGAAGTATTATTCACTTTTAATATTTATTAATAAGTTATTTTACACAGACAATAATTTCTTCATTCATTATTGTATCGCGCCATTAATGTGATTTATTTTCTTATTGCTTCACTCATAAAATCACTTGCGTAATTATTAATAAGTTATTTATAAGCAACCAACATTCTTTATATATTCCATCGTTATTTATTAATAAAAAACTGTTATAGACAAAAAATAAGAAATTGTAACTATTATACCTATAACTGCTATGTTTTACTTACCTGCACTTTTCAACTTCGTTTACCTATATACCAATAAATTTGTTTACTCACTTACTAATAGATTTAAACAAGGGGTCACTATGTTCGGATTAAATGCCCTTGAACTTGCAAGGATACAGTTTGCCTTTACGGTTTCTTTTCACATCATCTTTCCTGCCATTACGATCGGTCTAGCCAGCTTTTTAGCGGTATTGGAAGGCTTGTGGCTTAAGACGCGCAATACAGACTACAAGGTGTTATACCATTTCTGGTCAAAAGTTTTCGCAGTTAATTTCGGCATGGGAGTAGTTTCCGGCTTGGTTATGGCTTACCAATTCGGTACCAACTGGAGCTTTTTCTCTGATTTTGCCGGTTCCATTACAGGCCCTTTATTAGTTTATGAAGTGCTGACCGCATTTTTCCTTGAAGCAGGCTTTCTTGGTGTTATGTTGTTTGGCTGGCACCGGGTTGGTGAAAAACTGCATTTTTTCGCAACCTGCATGGTGGCGCTTGGAACGATCATTTCCACATTCTGGATTTTGGCCTCCAACAGTTGGATGCAAACACCGCAAGGCCATGAACTCATTAACAACCAAATTGTTCCGGTTGATTGGTTGGCCGTGATTTTCAATCCCTCCTTTCCTTATCGCTTGCTGCATATGACTACCGCGGCATTTCTCTCCTCGGCATTTTTTGTTGCCGCATCCGCAGCCTGGCATCTGCTAAAAGGCAATGACTCATCAGCCATGCGGAAAATGCTGTCAATGGCCATGTGGATGATCCTGATTGTCGCACCGTTACAGGCCCTGATTGGTGACATGCATGGCTTGAATACCTTGGAACACCAGCCGGCCAAAATCGCCGCAATGGAAGGACATTGGGAAAATCCTCCCGGAGAAGCCACGCCTTTAATTTTGTTTGGCATTCCCAATCAAGAAACCGAAGAAACACGTTATGCAATCAAGATCCCATACCTTGCCAGCCTGATCCTGACACATAGTCTGGATAAGCAAGTTCCGGCACTGAAAGAATTTTCACCGGAAGATCGCCCAAATGTGCTTATGGTATTTTGGTCATTTCGTGTCATGGTCGGTCTGGGGATTTTGATGATTTTCGCCGGATTCTGGGGGCTATGGCTACGCCATAAAAAACGGCTGTATGAAAATCGCCTCTTTCTCCGTTTCATGCTTTTGATGGCGCCTTCAGGCCTTATCGCAATCCTTGCAGGTTGGTTTACGACAGAAATTGGTCGTCAACCTTGGGTTGTGTATGGCCTGTTGCGCACCAAAGATGCGGTATCAGCACATGGCGATATCCACATGAGTATCAGCCTGCTGATTTTCTTCGCCGTTTACGGCTGTGTTTTCGGCGTCGGTTATGCCTATATGATGAAACTTATCCGTAAAGGCATTAAACAAAATTCCATTGAGGAGCCAGCCAATGGGTATTGATCTTTCTCTCATTTGGTTTCTGATTATCATATTCAGCATCATGATGTATATCGTAATGGATGGCTTTGACCTCGGCATCGGTATTTTATATCCGCTGGTCAAAAATAAATCCGATCGCGACTTGATGATGAATTCCGTCGCTCCCGTTTGGGATGGCAATGAGACTTGGCTGGTATTGGGCGGCGCGGGGTTATTCGGCGCGTTTCCTTTGGCTTATGCCATCATTTTAGATGCACTGACAATCCCCCTCACAATCATGCTGTTGGGCCTGATATTTCGTGGAGTTGCGTTTGAATTTCGTTTCAAGGCAACGCCCGAGCATCAGCATTTTTGGGATAAGGCATTTATTGGCGGCTCAATAGTGGCGACTTTTATGCAGGGCGTGGTCGTCGGAGCTGTCATCGAAGGTTTTCCTGTCGAGAACCGCGTCTATACCGGCGGTTATTTTGATTGGCTGGCACCCTTCCCGCTCTTTTGCGGATTCGGCCTTGTCGTTGCTTATGCTCTGCTGGGATGCGGCTGGCTGGTAATGAAAACCGAGGAGCATCTGCAAAAACAAATGTATCGAGCCTTGCGCCCTCTGACTTTGGTAATGTTCATCAGTATAGTCATCATTAGCATTTGGACACCCCTTGCCCATCCAGCCATTGCTGAACGCTGGTTCAGTTTGCCAAACCTGTTTTTCTTCATGCCAGTACCCTTACTGATTTTTTGGTCAAGCTGGCAATTAATGAAAGCGAGCCAACGCACCAGCCATTACACGCCTTTCCTGACAGCCTTATTAATGATTTTCATGGGTTTCAGCGGATTGGGGATCAGCATCTGGCCAAATATCATACCGCCTTACATCAGCTATGAGGAGGCAGCCTCTCCATCGCAATCGTTAGGTTTTATGCTCGTTGGCGCATTGTTCATTATCCCTATCATCCTGACTTACACTTTCTGGAGCTACTATGTCTTTAGAGGAAAAATCAATCACAACCAAAACTACCACTGAAACCCAAAACACCCATTCTTCGTTATGGAAACGTTTAGTTTGGATGGTAACAATTTGGCTTTGCAGCGTACTGACGCTGTATGTTGTTTCCCGATTGTTTCGTACTTTAATGACGATGGCAGGCATGAAAATCGGGCAATAATTAACCCTTTTTAATTAATTAAGCTAAGGTTTTGATCAGGGCAACAGGAGAATTGTTTAACTGATGAAAACCTTTTTTGGCAATCCAGCGGCATTCACAGGCTGGCTGTGTGGCGCAGCTATCGCCATCAATTTGTTTGTTCTCCTGTTATTGGGATTCAGTACCCCACTCACGTTGCTTGAAAAGCTGTGGGTGGCATTTAACATTCTGGGTACATTCTATTTGCTGGTTTTACTGCACAGGGCGAATTTAATTGGGCTACGGGTAACGCTGTTCACCACACAGGAACAACGTAAAATAGCTATCTTAAAACAAGAAAAAAAGTACCTTCGTTTCCTCATATTCGCTCACTCACAACTTAACCTGAATACTTCATTATCCGATAATTTTCACATAGTGTTTTCCCATCTGAATCAACTGATTTCTTTTGATGAAGTCAGGGTCATTCTTTATCATCCACAAAAGAGATACTATTTTGAATATCCGAATGATACTTCAAATAACCACCTGTCACGGATGCTAAAGTGGGATTTATATGATAAACATACGTTCCACGGAATGGTTCAAATCCTTATTCATCAAGATCGGAATCTGTCTATTTATGAACGAAATTTAATTCAAGCCGTTGTTGATGCACTGGCAAAACACCTGTCACTCAAAAAAACCGTACGCCTGCAAATAAAACAGAGCATCGCAGATGACCGAAAGGCCATTTCCAGAGAATTACATGATACTGTCGCACAATCATTTCTGTTCTTGAAGATTCAAATAAACAGCCTGCACTTTCGCACCGATAAATTCTCTCGCCAAGGATTGATTGCGTTAAGAATGATCAAGGAGGAACTTGATATTGCAGGCCAACAATTCAGGGAGATGCTGGTTTCACTCCGAACGGAAAAAAATCATTATGATTTACATGAATCACTGAAAACATTAATTAAAGAATTCAACAATAGGCTAGGATTTGATATTGATTTACATTATCGAATCACTCATCAGGTTATTCCCATTGGTCATAGCCGACATATAATACAAATTATCAGAGAAGCCTTGAATAACTGTTATAAACATTCATCTGCAAGCTGGGTATGTATCCGCATCTATCCTATAGGAAAGAAAATCATTATCGTTATTAGTGACAATGGCCGCGGTATTCCTAAAAAATTAGCGGAGCGGGAACAATTTGGACTGGCCATTATGCGCGAACGTGTATCCCTGATGTCAGGCCAATTGAAAATCAAAAAACCTAAAAAAGGCGGAACCGAAATCGAAATTCAGTTTACATTGCCTTGAAGTTAATTTATTTTCCATCATAATAGCGATATAAACGATAGGTTAGTTGGTTTAAAAAAATACGTCACATACAAACAAAAATTCAGAAAAACACCATTTTATTAATAATGAAATAAAATCACCAGGCTTTTTTAATAAAATTATTTAATTTTATTCCCAACATTACACATAGTATGAACCAATAGCTCTCCTGTTTAATATATATACTCTATTAACTCCAAGTTTCAGGAAGCAGCGTATTATCATCCCGCGTCGCGGGATGATAATACATGCACCTTGAAGTACGGTGCGTATACATAAACCCAGCTTGAGAAAATTAAATGAGAAAGAATATTATTGTTGTTTTTGGACTTGATGAACATCGCCAAAGTTACTTGAGGCAATTATATTTATGCAAAAAAAAGCATGAAGATGAAAATGTATATATAACTATTAATGATTTGAACCAAGCCATAGGAATTTATGCGACCAAAGATGATAACTTTTCCGCAATCAAGGAATTCGTAAACTCTGGTTATGATAAAAGCGATTTAGTGAGAAATAAAAACAATGCAGAAAATTTAATTAATGAATTTTACTGCTCTTTATGGGATACCCTTGGCCTTCAAGAGAATCTTATCAAGAGATGCAACAGGCAAGTAAAAATTGAGGCAATTCAAAATGCAACAGGGTTAAGCAATCACGAAATTATCTATTTATTGAAAAGTTGGTGTGGTTTTTTAAATGTTCATTCAAGACAGTTGTCATTACATAAAACACTTGACAGAAGAAATAAAAATGAAAACAAAGTGGGTGTAAATAAAACTTACAATAACTACCGAGCCGGTTTTCTTGCAAAAAATTCTTTTTATGATGGAAAAAGAACTTTTCTACAAAAATACGGTGCAATAGGCAAAGAAGACCCCAATAATCCACAAAGCATATCAGAATTGTTGACCGCCCAAAAAGGTTGTAAATATTATGAGGGGTTTACCAGAAGAAGGAATGGTAATAATTTCTTCACTTCATCCATTTATAATAATTATAATATTGAAAATAAAGACTACTTTTCTCATGTCTTTGATTCATTCCTAGAAAGTGACAGAGCTGGTTTTGCCGCGCTGGCAAACCTTGATAAAATGATGAGTGATCGGCTAGAGAAACATAAATTCAATAGAGATGACCTAATGAAGAATCGCTTTCAGGATAATGAAGATTACCATTATACATCTATTATTAGTAAAAGTTTCTTAACAGCATTTTTTAGAAAAACATCTAAATTAGCAATTGATTGGGTTGAAAAGGAAGCTGGTATTGAAAACTCGCCCATCAAGGGACTGAGGTTTTATATGAAAGGATATAGCCCTTCAAATAATGTTGATAATAATATTAATGAGGGAAACTTCCACCATCAATGGAGACATGCCGGTTATAAAGACATTGGGTCGCCTAATCATATCTCTCCAATAACCTATTCAGAATTGAGGCGAGTAAATAAACTGACAAAAAACAATAAAGAACATCATATAGAAAAGGAATATATTGATAAATTTGAAAGCGCCAGAAAATACCTTGCCACCTTATAGATATCACATACATATTTATAATCCATTAGCACACAATTGTTAATTATTGGACAGAAGGCAAATCACGCCTGCCTCACTCCTTGATATAATAAGGAGTGAGGCATTTGCAATTAAAAATGATTAATCATACGCGGCCAGCGCTTTTTGACATAACGTGGAACGTACACAATCTTGTTGAGAAAAATGAATAACACTGATGTCTTCATCATTAGAAAATCTGTCCAATGCATCCTGCAACCCCGATGTTATGTTTTCAGGTAAATCACACTGACTAATATCGCCATTAACAATCACGGTTACGTTTTCTCCCAGTCGGGTCAGGAACATTTTCATTTGGTTGGTGGTCACGTTTTGTGCTTCATCCAAAATAACAAATGCATTTTCAAATGTCCTTCCCCGCATATAAGCAAAGGGGGCTATTTCTACTTTACCAATTTCAGGGCGCAGGCAATATTGTAGAAATGATGTCCCCATGCGTTTCAATAACACGTCATATACCGGGCGGAAATAAGGCGCAAATTTTTCGGCCATATCTCCCGGCAAAAAACCGAGATCTTCTTCCGCCTGTAATACCGGACGCGTCACAATAATTTTATCAACCTCTTTATTAATTAAGGCATTAGCAGCCATCGCTGTACTAATGTAAGTTTTGCCACACCCTGCTTCCCCATTGGCAATAATAAGTTGCTTGTGATTAATTGAGCGCATATAGCGATATTGAGTTTCAGTTCGTGGCAAAATTTCCGAGGTATCCCGGCTCTCGCGAGCCATCCCTATCGCTTCAACACCCCCAATCTGCACCAGTGAGGTCACATTATCACTGTCCCGATAACGCGACTGTTTCATATCTTTTTTTAACATCCGTCTGACTTCACGGCGAGATTTAATCACTGCTTTCTGTCTACCCATAGTCGCACACCTTATCGTTAGATTCGCACTTGCGGTGTTCTATCATTGATAGAATAACTGCGTTATCGCTTTATCTCTTCCAAGCTATCGCCTAGAGGCGGTTACTTGAAACCTATTGGGTATTTCCGAACAGACAGGAGCTCCCTTTTAAGCTCATTAAGGCCCATAAAAAAAACCGGCACCAAGATCGCTATTTTATCGATAGCATTAATCTTAATTGCCGGTTTCTAACCAAGAATGCAGTTCTAGTTTCTGTCATTAGCATCCCTCATATCTTCCGTTTTCTTTAATCTAATATAACGGACTATAATTTCAGTATAATGACAGTTTTTTATTTATGACAAGGTTTGCACTAAAATTTCACTGAAAAACTTTGTCACTTTTCGCTGAAAACGCAGTTGAAGAACGCTCAAAAAGCAACTAATAATCATGATATTGAATTATTTTTTGCAGTTGCCGGCCAAATGATATCCCGCCCTTTTGGCTTCGCTTTCTGTCCGGAAATATACTGCATTTTTATCCGCTACTCTCTTATAACCAGAACAGTGCGCTAAGTGATATATTTGACTCGTTTTATTCCCTTTTATCATCTCATTCGGTGCTGTTTTTGCAGCGGCCTTTTTGCCTGATGCCTGATTGCCCGCCGCATGCAGGCTATTTTGCTGCGCTGCGCCAGAAGTTGCCACCAACCCCTGACCTGAATTTTTGTGCCCCAATTCCCATTTTTTGTTGCCAGTCACGAATGGATTGTGATGACCCATAATTCGGGCAATGCGATTATCCCTGTCGCGTTCCCACGCATCCACGGGATATTGGCGATCCCATGCCATCATTAATTGCTGCTGTTGGCGTGACATCGCTAAGTTATAGCGATCGTGCATATAGAAGTAGACTCTGGCTACCATTCCTTTCACTTTATCGCGTGGTTCAAACAAGCGTGATTTAAAATCTACCTTGCTGCTGCATGCCCCGTACATGTTTGGTGTATTTCTGGCAACCATGCCATAACCAAAATTACTGCGATCACCATTCACTTCCCCAATTGAAGGCGCCAGATTGTGCATATCCGACTCCATCATGCGAAATACCGGATCAGTATCAACACAGTTTTTCCTGCCGCCATCTTGCCAGCATTGGCGCTGGTGCCCAAACACCCATGCAGGAACCATATGTTCCCACTCAATGCGTTCCGCCCTTGCTTGTTGAGATCTCACATGATAGCCACAAGAGGCCAAATCAACACGCCCGCCACTTTTGCCGACCCACTGCCAATCACAGCCACAATACAGTGTGCCAACGCCCGATTTCGTCTGACCTTCATAGACATTTTTTCTAGACTCTACTTTGGCTTGCTCAAAGTTACTTGGAATACTCCATGCACCGAAAGATACAACCAATCCGAAAACCAAAAGATAACGCGACCACAAGCCAATTTTACTCTTCAAAATATTACCTATTTATTTATTGTACATAACATCCGGCTATTATCCTGCCTGACAATTCCCTGCAATGACAAACTTTATTCTCTGTTTTTTTCTCAACCATTTCCTTAACAATAAAGATGAAATCAATTCATTATTTGAATTAATTAATATTAATATGACTTAATACACGATACAGTGACTTTTATTGCGTTGTTAAGCGCCAAAACATCACGCTTATTAAACTATTGAATTATCATTATTTGAGTAATATTAAACCAATGTTTTAAATATTCATTTGAATTTGTTGGAATAAATGACCATTAGCACTAAAACCGAACAACTTGAACAAGAATTATTGCAAGTTGTAAAGAAATATTCAGGGAATGAAGAAGTGACAGTCATTACTACTAACAATTCAGAAAATAATTTACAAATTCAGGTTGTCATCGCTGGAAAAAACCAATTAGATATTACTCTGAATTCGTTTTCTGATTAAGTAAAATTTCTCTGTCTCTACACGTCATTAAATTGAATCATTAACCAATAAAGGATAATGATTTTTAATTGATAAAAAATAACCGTGCTATTTTGCACGGTTTTTATAGAAAGGAGTAAAACTATCCAAAATTAAACCATCCCGGGTGAGAAAAGTTATCTCACAACCAATACCGAAATGTCAGCATAGCCTACAATACCTGACGCATTAGACCCCAACAGATGGGTTGAAATATCAGGCCGGCGTGATCCAACAATAATCAAATCAGCGCCGATTTCACGGGCTGTAGACAGTACTTTGTCTCGTGGGGAGCCAAAGGCAACAGAGAATGATACTTTATCCTTAGGTAAATTAATTCGTTCTACGACTTTTTTCAGTTCTTCTTCAGAATTCGCAATTGCTTTTTTGGCAAAGGCGCTTAATAAATCATAATGGTAGCTATAACTCACTGAAAATCTTGAGATATCTGGCACTGAATGAAACAAGTGGATTTTTGCATTGGATATTCTGGCCAAATATTCTGCATGCTTAATGGCATTATCAGTTAAGTCGCTTTCTGAAATATCGATTGGAACTAGAATCATATTATACATATACACTCCCCTGTATCGGTTCTAACTGTTATCTATTGAGTGTCAATCGTAAAGCAGCCACCAAAAACCTATACAATCACTAACTCACTATTCACGATGGCGGTATCGTACGGTTTACCGCATTATTTACCGTACTATTTACCGCACAACCAGTACGGATGTTTTTGCGTACCTGACAACCCCTGAGGCATTAGAACCCAATAAGTGAGTAGTAATGTTAGGCCGTCTTGAACCTATAACTATCAAATCAGCGCCGATCTCACTGGCTGTAGACGCTATTTCGTCCCTTGGTGAACCAAATGCTATCGAATAAGAGATGTCAGATATCGGTAAATCAATAGAATCTGCCAGCGCTTTCAAGGCTTGTTCCGCTTTGATAGTCGCTTTATCTTTAATCTCCATATAGCCTAATGCATAAGCATTAATAATCGCTGATGAAATCGGCAATACATGCAGGAAATGTATTTTTGCCCCTGTTTCTTTGGCGATTTTAAGCGCGCTCTCAACGGCCTTGTTGGTCAAATCTTCTTCCGAAATATCCACTGGTACTAAAATAGTTTTGTACATATTGCACGCTCCTATCACTGAAATACCAAGTTATCCTGATTTCTTTAGTATATGGAAATTCAGGCAACTTACTGTGAGTTATCTAACACCTAAACATGTTAGTCTCTATACTCTTAATCTTTCAAGTTAGCAGATAACCCATCGCAGTCAGCTACACCGTCTTGGCTATTATCTCATCGACAGTTGTGGCGATGGGTTGCTGTGTGTCGAACTCAAATGTTGCTGACTGCCGTAACATTGGCTCAATCATATCAATCAACTCAATAACCTTCCTTCTGTCTTCCAAGGATTGACCGTAGGCATTTCCAGAGCGCAAGCTGAGACGCTCCAAAATCGTATCTCGTGGTGCGGATAACAAGATCACAATATCGATCAGATCGTAAAACTGGGTCATGTTTTCAGCGCAGCCACTTACAAACAAATTTTCTGCCTTGTTATGGCGAAGTAAATGACGAACAGCCTCTTCTTTCCAAACCCAATCTTGCCCCTCTCTGGGCGTCAATCCGTCATTTGAAACGGTGGAAACCCAGTGCGACCATTCGGGCGTATCCAAGTCAACCGCTTGATAACCTCGCCGAATGAGTTCAACAATAACTGACGACTTACCTGTCCCAGACATTCCAGTAATCAAAATGCGCTTCATTGGTTCACTTTCCCCATATCCGAATTAATTCGATTAAGAAGCAGACATATTGCTCCAACTCCCCTCTTGGCCGCTACAGTTAATTAAAAACAGGACTGTTCATAACGCATAAAAAAAAAGGCGCTGATATTTCAGCACCTTGTGACATCCTAAAGTGGATTAATCTTTTTTATCCAATGGGAACGCAACCGGGTGTTTTGTATTGTAATTAAACGTGTACATCGCCGTAATGATCATCATTACGATCAAAGTCCAGACCACCTCTTTTGATCCGGTTCCCAACACCGCCCAGATACAGTAAATGAAAGCAATAAATGTGATAACAACATATTTCATCTTTTCATTGCCCAGGTGCCCGTGGCCAATCAGCAGTAACGCGGCACAAGTATACAAATAAGGTATCAGGGTAAAAATGACTGATACGGAAGAAACCAGACCAAACTCTTTGGCTGCGTTCGGCGATATGCTGCTGAGCTGGAATATGGTCATCAAGATACCAAGGATCAACAGGCCTGCAACCGGAGTGCCTTCTTTATTGACCTTGGCAAAAATTGACGGAAATAACCCATCATCAGCGGCGGCTTTAGCCGTCTGCCCGGCGAGCAATGTCCATCCTCCCAGCGATCCCAGACATCCTGCCGCAGCACAGAAAGCAACCACAGCGCCGGCGGTATCTCCCAACGCCAATCTGGCGGCATCACCAAAAGGTGAAGATGAAATTTTCAATGCTTCATTGGGGATCATGCCCATAATCACGCTGCTGGACAGAACGTAACAAACCGCCGCGATAAGCACACCGCCGATCGTTGCAATCGGTACGTTGCGTTTGGGGTTTTTGACCACACCGGCAGCAACGGAAGCACTTTCAACACCAATGAAAGACCACAAGGTCACGTTTAAAATGCTCTGAATGGCACCGAACGTATTCAACCCACTGACGTTCCATGCATCCATGTAGACTTCGCCTTTGAACCAAAACCAACCAAATACCGCAGTCGCCACAATGGGAATCAATGCCAAAGTTGTTGCCACGGCCTGCACTCGGGTAATCACATGTGGCCCAATGATGTTCAAGAAAACGAATATCCACAATATTGCGATACACGTAATGGTCAGAATCACCGGCTCTTTTAAGATTGGGAAAAAATAACCCAAATAGCCCACCCCAATGACCACCATTGCTATATTGCCTATCCAGCACGCCAGCCAATACAGAACGTTGGTCTGGTAGCCAAGAAAAGGCCCGAAGGCTCTTCGGGCATAAGCATAAGAACCTCCGGGGCTGTCATCCAGAGAGGAGATTTTGGCATACACTATCGATAACCCGACAGCACCGATAATCGTCACCAACCAGCCAAGAATGGCGATGCCTCCCGTTGAAGCCAGACTGGCAGGCAACAGGAACACCCCTGACCCCATGATATTCCCCGCAACCATCAATGTGACGGGGATCAGTCCGACTTTTTTCGCGTCTGAAACTGTAGCCATAATTATCTTCCCGTATTCACTTTTTTATACACATTACGTGATAAACACCGTTGATAATCTCCGTCCCTTCCGTTTCATGCTCAAAGCCCGGGAATTGGTGATCCCATTTTTGCAATGCGTGCAGGTAGCCAATTTGTGGACTGGTTTTGTCGCCAAAGTTCTCCCCGGAGAGAAGCATTGGAATGCCCGGTGGGTAGGGAATGATGGAGTTCGCGGCAATACGGTGGGGCAAATCATCCAGCGCTACCATCTCCACATTGTTGGATACAATCGCTTGATACGCCGCACGCGGTGTCATGGCCATTTCAGGCAAACCCGCATAGGCCTGGTTCAGTTTTTCCCCCGGATTGTTCTGCCGCAGATAATCAAACATTTTGTCGCCCAGATCTTTCAATCCCAAATGATCATAAACATCCGGATACTGTTTGACCAAATCTGGCAACACCTTGTTTAGCGGTGTATTGGCATCATAATGGTGTTTGAAAGACAGCAACGTGTTGAGCAATGTTCCCCATTTCCCTTTCGTTATTCCCATAGAGAACAGGAACATAATCTGAAAATCGGTGGTACGGGTAGGCACAATGCCATGCTGGCTCAACCATGCCGTTACCAATGCTGCCGGCACCCCTTGTTTCAGCAATTTGCCATTCTTGCCCATGCCCGGTGCCAATATGCTGACTTTAATCGGGTCGAGCATACTCCAGTCATCCGGCAAATCTTCAAAACCATGCCAACTATCGCCCGGGCGCATTACCCAGGAACTTTGCTCTTTCGTCAGCAAATCTTTGGGGGCATCTTCAAACGCAATTTTCTTGCCCGTGGCAGGATCTGTCACTTGTTCCTGATTCCACGGCTTAAAGAACCAATCGCCTTTTTTGCCGAAATCCCGATTCAGGCGAGCCAGTGCCTGACGAAAATCAACGGCTTCTTCAATCACTTCTTGTGTCAAAGAGTAACCACTATTGCCATCCATCATTGAAACTGCGATGTCGTTGGAAGCGCAAATCGCATACAAAGGAGATGTGGTCGCATGCATCATGTAGGCTTGGTTGAATCTAGAAAAATCGACAGGATTGCGGCCATCACGGACATGAATAAAAGAGGCTTGCGAGAGCGCATTCAATAGCTTGTGCGATGAATGCGTGGCAAAAACAGTTGGCCCTGCATGCTTTTTGGGATCGCCACGCATTGCGTAATGATCATGATAAATTGGGTTAAAGCGGGCATATCCATACCATGCTTCATCAAAATGTATCCTATCAACACTTTTATCCAGCAATTCCTGCACATGTTTCGCGTTATAACAAACTCCGTCATAAGTACAGTTTGTCACTACGCTATAAACTGGCTTTTGGTTGGCAACATCTTTGGTGAGTGGATTTTGCTTCAGCTTTTTCTGTAAAGTTTTCGCCTGCATTTCTTGCGGATAGATAGGCCCGATGATGCCATAGCGGTTACGGCTTGGCAGCATATAAACAGGTTTCGCACCTGTCAGGATCAAGCCTTGCTCAATGGATTTATGGCAATTCCGGTCGATGATCACCACGTCATCTTCGGTCATACAGGCCTGCATAATCGTACGGTTAGAGCCAGAGGTGCCAACGACAACCGAATAAGAGTGATCTGCACCAAATACTCTGGCCGCATTTTTTTCACTTTCACCAAATGCCCCGGTGTGATCCAGCAACGAACCCAATGAGGCACGCTCAATTCCCATATCGGTGCGGAAAAGATTTTCCCCATAATAATCATGATACAGGCGGCCGGCTGGCGTTTTATTAAATCCCACCCCACCCTGATGCCCGGGTGCAGCCCAAGAATATTCATAGGTTCGGCTGTATTTCATCAAGGCAGACATTAAAGGAGGCAGTAATTGTTGGCGATAGCGATGCATTGCTGCAATTGCACGACCGGCAATAAAATCGACAGAGTCTTCCAATATCCAGGCAAATTCTGTTAGTTGTTCCAGCAATTCATGGTTCAGCAGAAATATACTTTTTTCCCTATCGCTTAATAAAAAAACAGGAACATTTTCCTGCCGTTCAAATAGTTTATTCAGCAGTCTTTGTATATCTTGATATAAATCATCATCCATAAGTGCACAGCTTACCATTAAACAATCGACAGGCTCATTGGATGAAATAATCGTATAGCTATCATCAAAAGAGTCGGCAACAACAACGTCAACATCTTTTTCGGCTAATTTTCCTGCCAACCTTTGCACTGCATTTTCGATATAGTGGCTATGATATCGTGTACCCATTTCATTTTTTGCGATCAAAACTTTCATGACATTTTTCCTTACACTATCTTGACTTGAACTGATAACTTGACTTGAACTGACAAGTTCCGCTTGAGCCGACAAGAGGATTTCAATGCTGTCTGGCGATTGTCACAGGAGTGATGGTCATAAATATCAACGATACAATTACAATAAATAACTATTTGTTGTCACATAATTTTTTTATACAAAATCACATTGATTAATATAGTGTCTATTTTGAATTGTGCAATTTAGATGGGTTTGCCTTTCAATAGAGAGACAGCGAATAAATAAGTAACAAACTGATAAGTAAGGGGCAGAGCACAATAGCATCCGAATGTGGATTTTCTTTATTGGCGTTACCATAAAAGAGTACGGGACATCATTGAATGAGCGCAGGAAGCTAATCACAATTTCACCGATTTACAGGCAATTTGCCTTATATCACCAGATTTAACTTCCTACTAACTCCTGTCGCCATGATGCCCATCACTCAAATATGGAATTAATCATGAAAGAACATCCTGATTTATGGGCTGATTTACTTAATGGAATGAAAAACTCATGGCCGCAAATATCCGGTTCAATTTTGGCCATCATGATTTGTTATGGCCGTCTGATTTATGACGGGGTAGAGCGAAAAAATCGCTGGGTTGAACCGCTGCTGTGCGGAGCGCTCTCGTGGGGATTTTCCAGTGGATTGGAGCTGTTTGGTATTCCAAGCAGTGTTTCACCCGCTCTCGGTGGGGCTGTTGGTTTTATTGGCGTCGAAAAAATTCGGGAATTTGCTGCCCGAGCAATTAATAAACGTTTAGGAGATAAATAATGACAAGAGGGATCCGTAACCATAACCCAGGTAATATTCGCCATCACGATAAATGGCAAGGTTTGCGTGATGAACAAACAGATAAATCATTTTGCCAATTTGTAGCGCCTGAGTATGGAATACGAGCCATGCTGAAAATCTTGCGCAATTACGAGCGCAAATACGGCTATAATACGATTCGCCAGTTTATTTCTCGTTGGGCGCCTCCCAATGAAAATAACACTGAAAATTACATTGCATATGTTTGCAAAGCGGTCGATATCCCCAATAACGCAGTTATTGATGTGGATAATAAAGTGACAATGGCGCGATTGGTTAAAGCGATTATCCAGATGGAAAACGGCCAACAGCCTTATTCTGATGAAATTATCGAGCGGGCATTTGAATTGCTGTAAGGTTTATTGTAAAACTCGCTGATCATATATCAGAATCCATATGGATTCTGATATTTTTTCCTAACCCTGATATATGCCGATTATTGTGCTATCTATGAAAACTTCTGACTGAAACTATTTTCCAACTTTTGTTTTCTTTTTCCAAAGTGACTAAAAGATAATTAGGGTGCCCACTCACTTTTCCTAAAATAACTTTCGTTTTAGCCACAGTCTCCGTTTTACTAAGAGGAATAACATCTACATTTAACCAATAATCATAGATGTCTTGAGCCTTGACATAATAGTTCACGCCATATTCAACTTCTGTTGAACCACAATCATCATAATCTCCTGGTTCATTACAGCTTGTAGCATCATCAATTTTTTTCAGTAATGATTCTGAAACGTATTCTTTAAGTTTATTTTGAGAAAGTTTCCGAGGTGTATCTGATTTTTGCATATGCCATATATAAAACTCTTTAGCGACCTCCTCCGGTGATTGCTGTTCTGATTCAGCATAGGCAGTTGCCTGCCCAAACAGAAACAACGAAATAATTAAATATACTGAAAAACTTCATGAAAAATATCGATTCATTTTTGACCCGTTAATAAAATGGCGCATTTCAAACATTATCTAATAATTACAATGCGTTACCTAATACTAAAATTTTTATTTTACCTTTATAGATTTTTTACTTCCCCTGCCCCTACTCCAGTGGGTTTAGCCTGTTTTGCGCTTCCAACTAACGCCATCGCAAGCTCAAGAACCGCTATTGCTGCCAATACAATAATGAATAAGGTTTTTCCGGCTTCAACCAAGATCCAGCCACCTATCATCGGAAAGCCAAATATTCCGACAAAATAAGCAACCACGAACCACGTCAGAGCGGCATGGCGGTTTTCAAGGGCGGAGTCATTGATTGCCCATGTTTGAATGACCGGATACACCAATCCATAGCCTAAGCCGGTGAAAATGGCGGCGGCAATCTGAAATGCTGAGTGAACAGGTATACCAAGCAAGAATAAAATGCCCAGTATCAAACATGACATTAACGCGGTGACAAGTGGTATACGGGGAATGACGGATAAATAGCGTGCCAGCAAAAGCCGCGATACAACGACAGTCAGTGCATGGACAGCGAAAAAGGTACTGGCGTTGGCTTGTGTTCCTTCGACCAGTGAACCCTGAAATGCCATCATGCCGGAGAACACACAACCGCCAAGCCCGACCATAATGATAGGCCGGAGCGCGCTGCTTTTCGCAATCTTTGTTATGTTTTTCACCCAAGGCCGCAATGATAATTCCCGTTGCGCACGGGGTTCCCTGCTCCCAAAGACGGCGAAAAATAGAGCTGCGAAAATGCCTACAATACCCACGAGGAGAAAGGTGATTAAGATAGGCACCTGTCCCTGCTGAACCGCTATAGTCAGGATAATTGGACTGCCGCAAATACCGGCCATTTGAAACGCACTGAAACGCGTAAACCAATGTCCTCTGTCTGCATCAGAAACACGTTCAGACAGCGCCATCGGCCCGCTGATGTAGAACATTCCCCAACCCAGCCCGATCAAGAAAGCGGCAATGCGTGGCGTATAATCCAGCCCGCCACCGGAACTGCTAAAGAGAAAATAGCCACAAGACAGTGACAGTGCAGCAAGGGCGGCAAAGCGCGAAGCCTCCAGCTTGCCAGAAAACCATCCAACCAAGGGTACGCCAATCAATGTACCGACCAAAGCCACGCTAAGGGTTGCCCCGGTATCAATATCACTTCCGCCATTTGAGCGGAAATATTCTGAGATCAAAAAGGTCGCGCCATATCCTCCCGCAATAAACATTGTGCCGAATAAGAGAAAAAGTGCTGACGTTGTTCGCATGAATTAAACTCCATATTCAATATCACTGAGAGAGGAATGATGAGTGAAACTGGCCTTATCAAAAAAGGAAACACTCTGTCAAAACACAGAATATATCGGGAAAGTTTAAGTATTCCAGTACAATAAAACTTCACTGAATAAATTGCGATCAGCTTCACTTATTATGCAATCCAATAGATCCCCCATTAAATTCCGCTTTTTTTAGATTGCCCGCCATATACCATCCGATACTGAATATTTAATTCTCACAGCAGCCAATGCGGAATGGTGATCAAAATGGAACTGAGATCAAAGTGCAACCGTGATCACAGTTAGCACAAACCATAACAACCGGTTATTGAATTTGCGTTACAACTATAGCGTTATCAATATAAGACTATTCTCAGCAAAAAATACTCTCAGCAAAAAGAGGAACTCTATGAAATCGCGCGCTGCCGTTGCCTTTGGGCCAAATCAACCTCTCGAAATTGTCGAAATTGATGTCGCCCCTCCGAAAGCAGGTGAAGTGATGATCAAAATCAGCCATACCGGCGTTTGCCATACGGATGCCTTTACCCTGTCAGGCGACGATCCCGAAGGTTTATTTCCTGTCGTTCTGGGGCACGAGGGGGCGGGTGTGGTTGTTGAAGTCGGTGACGGTGTAACCAGTGTTAAACCCGGTGATCATGTTATTCCATTGTATACCGCCGAATGCGGCAAATGTGACTTTTGCCAATCCGGCAAGACAAACCTTTGCATTGCAGTGCGTGACACGCAAGGTAAGGGCCTCATGCCGGATGGTACAACACGTTTTTCCTACAATGGGCAGCCTCTCTATCATTACATGGGCTGTTCTACATTCAGTGAATATACGGTGGTTGCAGAAGTCTCACTGGCAAAAATAAACCCTGCCGCAAATCATGAGCATGTTTGCCTGTTGGGCTGCGGTGTCACTACCGGTATCGGTGCTGTGCATAATACAGCCAAAGTGCAACCGGGGGATTCTGTGGCAGTCTTCGGGCTGGGGGGCATTGGCCTTGCTGTGATTCAGGGCGCCAGACAAGCAAAGGCAGGACGCATTATTGCCATTGATACCAATCCGACCAAATTTGAATTGGCAAAGCAGTTCGGTGCCACTGATTGCATCAATCCCAACGATCATGATAAACCCATCCAGCAAGTTATTCTGGATATGACAAAATGGGGCGTTGATCATACTTTCGAGTGTATCGGCAACGTTAATGTCATGCGGGCAGCTCTTGAGAGTGCGCATCGCGGCTGGGGACAATCCGTAATCATCGGCGTGGCCGGTGCAGGCCAGGAGATTTCTACCCGACCATTCCAGCTTGTCACAGGACGCACATGGAAAGGCACCGCCTTTGGTGGCGTGAAAGGCCGCAGCCAATTGCCGGGCATGGTGGAAGATGCGATGAAAGGCGAGATTGAGCTTGCTCCTTTTGTTACCCATACCATGCCACTGGAAGAGATAAATGAAGCGTTCGATTTGATGCATGAAGGTAAATCGATCCGGACAGTCATTCATTACTGATCACGCGGTTTTGTTATTTCTTGTCAGCAAAAATAGCAGCAGAAATAAAAAGCAGTAGAGAAACCCAAAGCCGCATTGTCAGTCAATGCGGTACAGAATAAACCTGTCGGTACATTGAAAATAATTTGAGAGAGAAGAAAAAGGTGATGGAAAGAATCGAGCATCACGCCTGTTATGGCGGGTGGCAGGATGTTTATCAGCATGAATCAGCGGTTTTGGGTTGCCAGATGCGTTTTGCCATTTTCTTGCCACCGCAAATAACAAAGAAAAAATTACCTGTTCTGTATTGGCTTTCAGGATTGACTTGCACTGAACAGAATTTCATGACGAAAGCCGGCGCCCAGCGTTATGCGGCTGAACATGGCATCGTCATTGTGGCACCCGATACCAGCCCGCGGGGTGATGGCGTTGCTGATGATCCGGTTTACTCTCTTGGGCAAGGCGCAGGTTTCTATCTTAATGCCACACAACAGCCTTGGGCTGCGCATTATCGCATGTACGACTATGTTGTCTCTGAATTACCCGAGCTGATTGAGGCAAATTTTGATGTGACTGATGTTCGGGCAATTAGCGGACATTCTATGGGTGGCCACGGCGCAATGGTCATTGCATTGAAAAATCCGGGGCGTTATCGCAGCGTATCCGCTTTCTCCCCCATTGTCGCCCCCAGTCAGGTGCCATGGGGCAAAAATGCATTTTCCACGTATCTTGGCGAAGATCTCGCTGCCTGGAAGCAATATGACACTGTAGAATTGATCCAGCATGTGCAAGAGGGGCTCCCAATCCTGATTGAACAAGGGCTAAATGATGATTTTCTGAAAAATCAATTACGCCCTGAACTCTTGCAAGCGGTTTGTGATGAAATCGGCTACCCGGTCACCATTAATTTTCATCCGGAGTATGACCACAGCTATTACTTTATTGCCAGCTTCATTGGAGAACATATCACTTATCATGCCAACGCAATGGCACAATAGCACCGAGGTAGTAACGTAAGCACAGCAACACGGATGCCTATTGAAAGGCAGCGTGAATAAATGAGATGACATATGGAGTGTCTGCGCGGCATAAAATCAAATGATTGAATGCCAGTGCTTCGAATGCGCAGCCCAGACACTTCATCGATGCCAAAACAAGGAAATGTTAAGGTCCATTGCAATTCAACGAAACAACCACCACTATGTGAACCCTCAAAAAATCAATTTCATATACAAAATACAACGTTGGTTTATCAAATTTTGCCAAAACGTTAGGTAAGATTCTTACATCTATGAAAGTTATGAATATTTTTGATATACGCAATGGATTTCAAATTGCATCGCGGCGGCAAGAGAGAGCATCCCCGGTCACATAGCTAGCCGTACGGTGATCAAGGTGAGCGACGCAGCCAACAAAGAGGCAGTTTGAAAGACGAAGTGTATAAAGACTGACAGGCCCGTACAAGTTAACTAATTTCGGTACATTCTCGATGTAGTTTGTGTCGAACGAAATATTTCAACGATCGAGGTGTATACATGCACGTCAAGTATATTGGGGAAAACGATCCCCAACACAATTTAGTCAAAAACAAGATTTATAAGATCACGGTAAATGATGATGGCAGTTACATGATCAACGGCACTTTTGTGCATCCTGACTCTGTCACTGCTGCTTACCCACATTCACACTCTGAATTAATCGTTAAATATGCAAATTTCGCGGTTGAAAGCGACGAACCCTGGCGCTGGTTCCAAGAACGTACAAGTGCTTGCGTTAGCTGGCAGGATTGCACCAAGCCCCTGACGTTCGATCCAAGTTGCGAGTATCGGCTTAAACCCAATCCGCAAATTACGCGCATTGGTGACTGGGACGTCCCGGTGCCTGAACGCAAGCCGCCATTAAAAGGCACGACATATTATTCACCGGACTTATTGTCTGAGAATTTCGTTGATCCGCTCATCTGGGACGGCAGTAAGTTTGATTTACGCTTGCTAAAGCGAGGATTAGTACACCTAACCTCGGAAGCGGCAAATATCCATGCATGCGCATTACTTTCTTTTATCAAATGACTGCTGAAAAGCAGTCTTCCCCCTTTCCTCCTCATTTTTTTCCCCGCTTCTCACCCTCCCTTTCAATTCACGCACCTACACATTTTTCATTTGCTCTCCACTGACTTCCAATCAGCGCCTCCCTCTCTCCAGTTTTAAGCACACAACATCCGTATCAGTATTTTTGTTATCTCCTATCAAAAATAGACGAATAAAAACACTTCTATAAACAAGGTTAAAAAAATAAAGTATCTATTTATGAAATAGTTAGTTCTTCAATTTATCAGTATGTAGCAATGTCACATAACTCACATTTTATTCATTAGTCTAGTCCATAGCCTCGCTAGCAGGAGTTTAGCAATGCCTAATTCATACGGTCATATCAACAATGAAGACCAACATTTGTTTGAGAATCATTCTGCATCTCCTTCTCGTCAGTTTTCACTCAGTTCTACCCAGCAAGCTGTCTGGCTCGACCAAATCCTCCGGCCAAACAACCCTTGTTACAATATTGGTTCTGTCATTCAGTTTGAGGGAGAGTTGGATGAGGCATTGTTAGTACGTGCCTTTGAAATAGTTGTTGGACGTCATGATGCATTGCGTTTGAAACTCATCAATACCCAGAAGTTGCCCCTGCAAGAGATTATGGAATCTGCGCCGGTATCGGTGACTATTCATGATTTCACCGGATATACCAACCCAGAAGAACATGCTGAACAACATATCCGCGCCGCGTTTATGCATCCATTTGATTTGAACAGTGAACTATGGCGTTTCGAGTTACTGCGGGTCAGTGAAAATCGCTGGTATTGGCAGTTTTGTTGCCACCATTTAATCGGAGATGGCATAACTTTGGGGCTGATCCCCGAAGATATCGCCAATATTTATAGTTTGTTAATCAAAGGCGAACAGCCAACAGAAACGCCTCCTTCTTATCTTGACTACGTCAACGAAGACCGTGCTTACCAAAGCTCACAACGCTATATGCAAGATAGGCAATTCTGGCTGGAGCGCTATAAGAATTTGCCCCCTGCTTTAATCAAATCGTCAACGGCCAATCAAACCATCGATTACGGGCATTCCGAACCCCTGAGCTGGCAATTGGACAATGCACTGTTTCAGCGCATCGAAAATCTTGTGAATGAGCACGGATTATCCGTCCTGCATTTCATGTATGCCATTTTAGCGTGCTATTTTTCACGTACGCTCTCTTTTTCCCAAGCAACGGGCAGTGAAGAAATCGTCATCGGCATTCCCGTGCACAACCGTAAAAATGTCCGGCAAAAACGGATGGTGGGCATGTTTTCGTCCGTGATTCCCGTCGGTATCACTGTTGCGCCCGATGATACATTTCTCGATGTCATGAATAAGACCGCAGCAGAATTACGCCGCTGCTATAAACGCCAGCGCTTGCCAATCGCAGAGATCAACCGGCACATTCGAACCCAGCGGAAAACAGGCCATACTCAGCTTTTTGATGTGATGCTGTCATTTGAACAGATCGAAGTGAATGCCGCCATACCCAATGCCTCCCTCAAATATGCAAAAATTCAGCGGGGTTCTCCGTTTCCGCTCATTGTTGCGATTCATCAATATGCATTCAACAGTAGTGAAGATATTCATAAACCTTTTACCCTTGAGTTTGAGTTTTCACCGACTGTCCTGAGCCGAGATGAAGTCATGGCGCTTCAATCCCGCTTTATGGTGTTGATAGAAAATGCTCTCACTTCTTTTTCGGAACCCATCCGAAATCTGCCAATATTACCATCAGCTGAACGTCAGCAAGTGCTGGTGGATTTCAACGCCACGCAGACCGATTTCTCAACAGACTTTTCTGGCCACCCGCCATTGATTCACCAGTACATTGAGGCTCAGGCCGCACTGCACCCCGATGCCGTCGCCATCGCCGTTGAAGAACACACAGTCAGTTACGGCGTACTGAACCAGCGAGCCAACCAACTGGCCCACCACCTGATTACTCTGGGCGTGCGCCCCGATGAACGGGTCGCCATTTGTGTTGAACGCAGCCCGGACATGGTGGTGGGCTTGCTCGCCATCCTCAAGGCCGGCGGTGCTTACGTTCCCCTTGACCCGGCCTACCCGAGTGAACGGTTGGCTTACATGCTCAACGATGCCGCTCCCGTGGCCCTGCTGACCCAGACTGCCCTTGCCGGCAGGCTGAAACAGGCGGTACCCGCAGTGAAATACGCCACCCTGCTGCTGGATGCGCCTGACCGTTCTTTTTCTGAACAATCGACCGACAATCCAGATGTCCGCGCTGTGGGGGTATCGCCACACCATCTGGCCTATGTCATCTACACCTCCGGCTCCACCGGCTTGCCCAAGGGCGTCGAGATGCCGCTGGCAGGGTTGGTGAATTTACTGCAATGGCACCGCCAGCCTTCCCAACCCGCCGGCACCGGCAAAACCCTCCAGTTTGCCGCGCTGGGATTTGACGTCGCCTTTCAGGAAATCTTCACCACCCTGTGTGACGGTGGCTGTCTGGTGCTGATTAATGAATCCCTGCGCCGACAACCCGACCAGCTTCTCCGCCTGATTGCCCGGCACCGGATTGACCGGATTTTCCTGCCCTACATTGCGCTCCAGCACCTTGCCGATGCCGCCGGTGAAAGCGAGGCGGATTTTTCCTGTCTGGCCCATATCGTGACCGCCGGTGAACAACTGCGTATCACCCCGGCCATTCAGCGTTTCCTGCACCGTGCCGGAAACTGCCGTCTGCACAATCACTATGGCCCGACCGAAAGCCACGTGACAACCGCTTACATGCTGGAGCAGGAGCCGGCACAATGGCCGGTGTTGCCCCCCATCGGCCGCCCGATTGCCAACAACCGTATCTATATCCTTGATGCCGACAGGCAGCCCGTGCCCCTTGGTGTGACCGGAGAAATTTACATCGCCGGCCGCGGGGTTGCCCGCGGTTATCTGAACCGCCCTGAACTGACGGCGGAACGTTTCCTTATCGACCCTTTCTGTACAGAAACCGGCGCCCGCATGTACAAAACCGGCGACCTTGGCCGCTGGCGGCCGGATGGCAATATCGACTATCTGGGCCGCAATGATTTTCAGGTGAAAGTGCGTGGCTTCCGCGTGGAGTTGGGCGAAATTGAAGCCCAGTTGATGCGCTGCCACGGCGTGCGTGAAGCGGTTGTGATTGCCCGGAATGAAGGCGCTGACCCGCAGCGTCTGGTTGCCTACCTGCGCCCCGCAGACGGCGTGAAACTGCAACCCGCCAAACTGCGTCAGCAACTCGCCCAGCATCTTGCCGATTATATGCTGCCCAGCGCCTTTGTGGTGCTCAACGCATTTCCGCAAACCCCCAACGGCAAACTGGATCGCCAAGCCCTGCCTGCACCGGATACCGCGTCAGTGGCAACGCGAGCCTATGAAGCCCCGCGGGGTGAAACAGAAGCAACGCTGGCGCAAATCTGGCAGGCATTGCTGGGACTGGAGCGCGTCGGCCGCCATGACCATTTCTTTGAGCTGGGCGGGCATTCATTGCTGGCTATTCAACTGGTGGCCCGCGTACGCCAAGTGCTGGCAAAAGAGTTACCGTTGCAAACGCTCTTTGCACAACCGGTGCTGATGGTGCTGGCCCACACGCTGACCGACACCGCCGAAACAACGCAGACCGCTATTCCTGTGGTTGATGATCGCCAGCAATCCCTGCCGCTGTCCTTTGCCCAGCAACGCCTGTGGTTCCTCACCCAGCTCTCTCCGGCGGCCAGTCTGGCCTACCATATTCCCGTCGCTTTGCGTCTGGCCGGTCAACTTAACTATACCGCCCTGAACACCGCACTTAGCCGTCTGGTTGCCCGCCATGAAAGCCTGCGCACGTATTTTATCTCAGTAGAAGGGCTGCCGTACCAACGCATTGCCTCCGCCAATATTGGCTTCGCGCTGCCCTGCCATGATCTGCGCCAGTGTGATCCTGCCTTGCACAACCAGCGCATTGCTGAGTTCACCGATATTGATGCCCGGACACCTTTTGACTTTACCCACGGCCCGCTTATACGTGGTCAATTGTTGCAACTGGCAGATGATGAACATGTCTTGTTGCTCACCCTGCACCACATTATTTCCGATGGCTGGTCCATTGGCGTGCTGGTACGTGAGCTGGGAACCCTTTACCACGCAATCCTTGAAGGCCAAGATGATCCTTTGCCCGCCTTGCCCATTCAATATGCAGATTATGCCGCTTGGCAGCATGAATGGTTGCAGGGCGATCTGCTCGCGACACAGCGTGATTTCTGGTATTCACAACTTGAAGGCGCGCCGGCCTTACTGACATTGCCACTCGATCGGCCGCGCGCCTCGGTGCAATCCTATGTCGGCAATCAGGTTCCGTTCCATCTTGATGCAACCACGCTGGCCTCGCTCAAGGCATTGGGACAACACCATAACTGCACATTATTCATGACCATACTGGCCGCATGGAGCATTGTCCTTGCCCGGTTGAGTGGTCAGGATGACATTGTCATCGGTACGCCGGTTGCCAATCGTCCAAGCCAAGAACTAGAAGGAACCATTGGTTTCTTCGTCAATACGCTGGCATTGCGTATCACACTTCATGACGATATCAGCGTGGCAGACCTGCTGGCGCAAGTCCGCGAACGGGCGCTTGCTGCCTATGACCATCAGGATTTGCCTTTCGAGCAGGTGGTGGAAGCATTGCAGCCTGAACGCAGCTTAAGCTACAGCCCGATCTTTCAGGTCATGTTGGCGTTGGACAATACCCCCATTCAGGAACAAACCACATCCGGGCTGCAAATCTCCCGCATGGAACAAGTGACCCACAGTGCCCACTTCGATTTGATGCTGCTGTTGACAGAAACCGATACGGGATTGAATGGCGGATTGGAATATGCATCTGACTTGTTCGATACCGCAACTGCGGAACGCATGGTGGGTTATCTGAAGCGCATATTGCTGGCAATGGCTTCCGATCTGACCCTGTTTACTGAAACGGAATTAGTGGCTGAACCAACCTCACCAACCAAGGTGCGGACGGCTGCCACACAAACCGCAATGACGTTGCCAATGTTGTCGGATGCAGAAAGGCAACAACTCTTGGTGGATTTCAACGCCACTCAGGCGGATTTTCCGCAACATGCATTAATTCACCAACTGTTTGAAGCTCAGGCAGCAAAAAATCCTGATGCAACGGCGGTTGTCGTTGGCAATCAGACTCTGACCTACGGTGAACTGAATCGCCGCGCCAATCGTCTGGCCCATTATCTGATGACGCTGGGCGTGCGCCCGGATGATCGGGTGGCAATTTGTATTGAGCGCAGTCCGGAGATGGTGGTAGGTTTACTCGGCGTCCTCAAGGCTGGCGGGGCTTATGTACCGTTCGATCCGGCTTATCCTGCCGAACGGCTGGCATACATGCTGGAAGATTCAGCACCGATGGCCCTGCTGACCCAAACCGCGCTTGCCAACAAACTGGCGACTTCGGTGCCAACAATCATGCTCGATGCCCAAGCGCCATTGTCCCAAGCTATTTTTTCGCCAACAGACGGGCCTGACCACAATCCGGCGATTCAGGCGCTGACATCACACCATCTGGCGTATGTTATTTATACTTCCGGCTCCACCGGTTTACCCAAGGGGGTCGCGATTGCCCACCGCAACACGGTGAATTTCCTGACTTGGGCGCAACGCACTTTTAGTCCGGAAGAATTGGCGCATACATTGTTTGCGACTTCCCTTAACTTTGACTTGGCGGTATTCGAATGTTTCGCGCCACTGATATCCGGCGGCACTGTGCATATTGTGCCGGACGTACTGTCACTGGTTGCCGCCAAATCCGCCGACGCCGAAACAGGCCATACAGGACAAACAACCAGTCTGATCAATACCGTGCCTTCCGCCATCGCGCATCTGATAGACATTGATGCCGTGCCCAAGAGTACCCGGACGATCAACTTAGCCGGTGAAGCGCTGAAAGCGCATGTCGTTGAACAACTATTCGCCCATTCTGCCATCCAGAATGTGTGCAATCTGTACGGCCCTTCTGAAACAACGACCTATTCAACATGGACACGGATGGATCGAGCCACTGGTTTTAGCCCTCATATCGGCCGCCCCATCGCCAATACCCAGATTTATATTCTGGATCCGCATGGTCAACCTGTTGCCCTTGGTGTTATTGGCGAGATCTACATTGCCGGTAGCGGTGTTGCCCGCGGTTATCTGAATCGGCCTGAATTGACCGCCGAACGTTTTATTGTCGACCCGTTCTCCAAAGACGCAGGGGCACGCATGTACAAAACCGGCGATCTGGGTCGCTGGTTGCCTGACGGCAATATTGAATACCTTGGCCGCAATGATTTTCAGGTCAAACTGCGTGGCTTCCGCATCGAGCTGGGTGAAATTGAAGCCCAATTGATGCAGTGTCATGGTGTGCGTGAAGCCGTGGTCATTGCCCGTGAAGATCTCTCTGATGAAAGCGTCAACCATCAAGAGCCGTCTTCTAAAAAAACGCAGAAACGGCTGGTCGCCTATTTGCGCCCAATGGAGGGCGCAGAGCTTCAACCAGCAGATCTGCGCCAGCAACTTGCCCAGCATCTCGCTGAATACATGCTGCCCAGTGCGTTTGTCATGTTGGATACCTTCCCGCTGACGTCCAACGGTAAACTTAACCGTCAGGCACTCCCTGCCCCGGATTTACATGCCGTAATAGCACGCAACTATGAAGCCCCAGCCGGGGAGGCCGAAATTACGCTGGCGCAAATTTGGCAAGATTTACTGGGGCTGGAGCAAGTCAGTCGCCATGACCATTTCTTCGAATTGGGCGGCCACTCGCTGATGATCGTCGGCCTGATCGAGCAACTGTACAACTTAGGTTGGCAGCTTGATGTCCGCAGTGTCTTCTCCTCCCCGATCCTGAGTGAGATGGCACTGGCGGTTAAACAAAATGTTGAAGCATTTTCCGTGCCGGCCAATCTGATTCCCGCGGATTGCAGCGCCATCACGCCTGAGATGCTGCCCCTGATTACGCTGTCCCAGGCTGAAATTGATGCCATTGTTGACGCAACGGTCGGCGGCGCACGCAATATACAGGATATTTACCCATTGGCGCCGCTACAGGAAGGTATTTTCTATCACCACCTGCGCAGCACTCAAGGTGATACCTATGTGCTGCAATGCCTGCTTGCGTTTAACACACGTGAACGCCTCGATGATTTCTTGTCCGCCCTCCAGCAAGTCATTGACCGCCACGATATCCTGCGCACCGCCATCTGCTGGCAAGGATTGGTTCAACCGGCCCAAGTGGTCTGGCGCCAAGCGCCGTTGCATGCCAATGTTTTCATCCCGGAAACATCGGAGGACATCCGCGCCCAACTACAGGCACATACCCATCCCCGCCGGCACCGCCTTGATCTGAGTCAGGCTCCGCTGTTCGCGGCTGATATCGCCCATGACCCGGCACAGAATGAATGGTTGCTATCGCTGCGTTTCCATCATTTAGTCTGTGACCACATGACGCTGGAGCTGATTTTTGCCGAAATCGCCGAAATACAGCAAGGAAGTCTCTCATCCCTGCCAGAAACACTGCCCTACCGTCACTTTATCGCTCAGATTTTGAGTACGCCTGCTACGGCACATGAGGCTTATTTCCGGACACGGTTGGCTGATATCGATGCCCCTACAGCCCCCTTCGGCATACTTTCGTTGCAGGATGACCATGAGCCAACAACCGAAGCCCAGCTTTTGCTGGACTCCGATCTTGCGGAAAATATCCGTGCTCAGGCCCGCAGGCTGGGGGTCAGTCCCGGCGTGCTGTTCCATGTCGCTTGGGCCCAAGTGCTGGCTCAAACCAGCGGCCACCACCATGTTGTCTTTGGTTCCGTCTTGTTAGGCCGATTACAGGGTGGGGCAGGAGCAGCCCGCACACTGGGCATGTTCATTAATACCTTGCCAGTGCGGATCTCTTTGGGCGGGCAACCAGCAGATAAAGACAGTGTGCAGGATATCGTGCAAGACACCTATCGCCAGTTAACGGCCCTGCTGGAACACGAACAGGCGCCACTGGCCCTGGCACAACGTTGCAGTGGCATGGCACCGTCGATACCGTTGTTCAGTACGTTGCTCAATTATCGCCACAGCCAGAACCGAGACTCTGACATCATCGAAATGCCCCAGATAGGCATGCGCATTGTTGCGGTTGAGGAACGGGCCAACTATCCGGTCACACTATCCGTCGATGATATGGGAACCGGTTTTTACCTGACAGCCCAGACAGTTACGCGCATTGACCCGGCTCGCATGAACACGTATCTGGCAACTGCGCTCAGAGGTCTGGTTGATGCCTTGGCCCATGAGCCGCAACGCGCGATCCAGAGTATCTCGATTCTGCCCCCTGCGGAGCGGCAACAGGCCTTGGTGGGCTTCAACCCTGCCCCGGTGGACTTTCCACACAATGCATTGATTCACCAGTTGTTCGAAGATCACGTGAAACATCACCCGAATGCGATTGCGCTCATGTTTGAGGAGCAATCCCTGAGCTATGGAGAGCTGAATTACCGTGCCAATCAGTTGGCCCATTACTTGATTGCACTGGGCATACGGCCCGATGATCGCGTAGCAATCTGCGCAGAACGCAGCCCGGAATTGATTATCGGCCTGCTCGCCATTCTCAAGGCAGGCGGGGCTTATGTCCCGCTTGATCCAGCTTATCCGGCCGAACGGCTGGCCTACATGCTGGAAGATGTCAAACCTGTTGCCTTACTGATGCAATCAGCCCATGCCAGTAAAATGAACGGCAGCAATAAAAGGGACAGCGCCATTCCTATCGTTCTCCTTGATTCATTGCTCCTTAATACAGACAATGCATTTCTGACAAGCCAGCCCAGCCACAATCCCGCGCCCCATGCCTTGGGACTGACTTCACGCCATCTGGCCTATGTGATTTATACCTCTGGATCAACCGGACTGCCCAAGGGGGTCATGGTTGAACACCGCAGCGTACTTCGCCTGATTATCAATAACGGATTTGCTGATATTGGTTCAGATGACTGTGTGGCCCATTGCGCCAATACGGCCTTTGATGCATCAACGTGGGAGATTTGGGCTGCCCTGCTGAATGGCGGGCGTCTGCATATCGTTCCCCAATCAGTGTTGCTTGATCCAACCCGTTTCTGCGAGTCATTGATCAAGGGAGGAACTACCGCACTTTGGTTAACGGTTGGGTTGTTCAACGAATATCTCGACTATCTCGAACCCCTGTATCATCAATTGCGTTACTTGATTATTGGCGGTGATACCCTCGATCCAAGAAAAATCCAGCATATGCGCTCGCTGGCTTCCCAGCCTGCGAACTTGATGAATGCCTATGGCCCGACGGAAACCACGACATTTGCCACCATTTACACCATCAATGCCCCGATTGATGTGAACCGCTCCATTCCCATTGGCAAACCGATCGCCAATACTCGCATCTATATTCTTGATCCGCACGGCCAGCCGGTTCCCGTTGGCGCGGTCGGTGAGATTCATATTGCTGATGCAGGTGTTTCCCGCGGTTACCTGAATCGTCCTGAACTCACTGCCGAGCGCTTTATTGTCGATTCATTCTCTCCTGCCCCCAATGCCCGCATGTACAAAACCGGTGATTTGGGACGCTGGCTGCCTGACGGCAATATTGAATATCTCGGCCGCAACGATTTTCAGGTCAAACTGCGCGGATTCCGCATTGAGCTGGGTGAGATTGAAGCACGACTGAGGCAATGTGATGGCGTGCGTGATGCGGTAGTAATAATCCGCGAACAGGAAGATCAATCAAATGAAAATGGCCCTGGTCAAAAACGCCTGATTGCCTATGTCCAGCCACTGGAATCTCTTGAATCAGCAGGCAACAAGCTGGATCCTGCCGAATTGCGCCAGCAACTTGCCCAGCACCTTGCCGATTATATGTTGCCAAGTGCCTTCGTCATGCTTGATGCTTTCCCGCTCACCCTCAACGGCAAGCTGGATCGTCAGGCTCTGCCGGCGCCTGATTTGTCAGCCGTAGCAGCCCACCGTTACCAAGCGCCGGAAAGCCCAATGGAGTGTGCATTGGCTGAGATTTGGCAGAACCTGCTGGGGCTGGAACAGATTGGCCGCCATGACAACTTTTTTGAACTGGGCGGCCATTCATTGCTTGCTGTCCAGCTTATTGCCCACATACGTCAGGAGCTGGCACTGGAATTGTCACTACAGCAGCTTTTTGACCATCCTCTTTTGCTGGATTTGGCTCAAACGCTCACTGATGCAGCAACCTCTTCTCAAGTCATTATTCCGGTGGCCGACAGAGATCAGCCTTTGCCCTTGTCCTTCGCTCAACAACGGTTGTGGTTCTTTGGTCAAATCGATCCCTCGGCCAGTTTGGCCTACCACATTCCTGTGGCATTGCGCCTTACCGGATCGCTCAATCAGTCTGCTTTAAGCAAAGCACTCGACCATCTGGTTGCCCGACACGAGATTTTACGTACCCGCTTTGTACTGGTTGGCGGCCAACCCTGCCAGCACATTGACGCGGCTGATATTGGCTTGCGCCTGGCTTATCACGATTTACGCCTGCTGACGCCGGAAGAACAAGCTGCTCAAATTACAGAACTGACTACGCTGGAAGCAAAAACACCTTTTGACTTTGCTCAGGAATCCTTGATCCGCGGCCAATTGCTGCAACTGACGAGTGAAGAGCATATATTGCTGCTCACCCAACACCACATTATCTCGGACGGTTGGTCTGTCGGGATATTGATGCACGAATTGGATCTCCTCTACCGTGCTGCCCTTGAGGGTTCAGACAACCCACTGCCACCGCTGCCCGTCCAATATGCTGATTATGCTGTCTGGCAGCGTGACTGGCTGCAAGAGGACGCGCTCACGGCACAGCGTGATTTTTGGCGCACCCAGCTTGAAAGCGCGCCGGCTTTACTGACACTTCCGCTCGATAGACCACGCCCAGCGACCCAATCTTTCGTCGGGGGGCATGTTCCGGTTCATTTTGATGCCAGATTATTGGCATCACTCAAGAGATTGGGGCAACGTCACAACAGCACTCTATTTATGACCGTGCTTGCTGCATGGGGCTGCGTACTTGCCCGATTAAGTGGTCAGAATGATATTGTCATCGGCACACCGGTCGCCAACCGTCCCCATCATGAACTTGAAGGGATGATCGGTTTCTTTGTTAATACGCTGGCCTTGCGCGTGACGTTGAGTGATACCCTCAGTGTCGCCGATTTACTGTCCCAAATCCGGAAGCGGGCGCTTGCCGCCTATGCCCATCAGGATTTGCCTTTTGAGCAAGTGGTGGAAGTCCTGCACCCAGAACGCAATCTGGGTTACAGCCCGGTTTTTCAGGTGATGCTGGCCCTGAACAACACGTTAAATAATAACTTACCGCATACCCCAGCCAGTGAATCTGCCTCACCCGAACTACAGTTTGCACCAGTTGAGCAGGTACACCCGAGTGCTCACTTTGATCTGACGCTGTCACTGACTGAAACCGAATCCGGTCTGATTGGCGGGCTTACCTATGCCGCAGATCTGTTTGATGCCGCAACGGTTGAACGCATGGTGGATTATTTAGCCAATGTGCTGGTCGCCATGACAGCAGATGAAACACAACCCGTGGCTACCCTGCCAATGCTGCCGGCATCAGAGCGGCAGCAACTGCTGGTGGATTTCAATGCCACGTCAGCAGATTATCCGCAGGATATGCTGGCTCACCAACTGTTTGAAGCTCAGGCATTACAGCAGCCCGATGCCGTCGCAGTATGCTATGAAGATCAGGTTCTGAGCTACAGTGAGCTGAATGACCATGCCAACCGACTGGCCCATCAGCTTATTGCTCTGGGAGTACGTCCGGACAATCGGGTTGCTGTTTGTACAGAGCGCGGTCTGGAAATGGTGATTGCCCTGCTTGCCGTTCTCAAGGCGGGAGGCGCATATGTTCCGCTCGATCCCGCCTATCCGGCTGAACGTCTGACCTACATGCTGGACGATTCTGCCCCGGTCGTGTTACTGACCCAAACCGCATGGAGCGAGAAGCTTTCCAGCAACATCCCTACTATTTTTCTCGATAACCTTTTGATCGATAACGTCTTGGCCAGCACTGAACCACCGTTGTCCAAGCAACCGAAATCTAATCCGGATGTGCAAGGATTGGGGCTGACATCCCGCCATCTGGCCTATGTCATTTATACTTCGGGTTCAACGGGGCAACCCAAAGGGGTCATGATCGCGCACCAAAACCTGTGCAACCTGATCACCACACAAAAAGAGGTGTTGGGACTAACAGCAGACAGCCGCGTTTTACAGTTCGCCTCAAACAGTTTCGATGCCTGTATCTGGGAATGCTGTATCGCTCTCTTGACCGGAGCGCGCCTCTATCTTGCACAGCGGGCCGATATCCTGCCCGGTGCCGCACTGTCCGGTTACCTTGAAAGCCACGCCATTACCCACACCCTGCTGTCCCCTACCGCGCTGACGGCTATGGATTCGCTGCCTGCCACCCTGCAAACACTGCTTGTCGGCGGGGAAGCCTGCCCGTCAACGTTGGTCAAGCGCTGGGCAAAAGGCCGACAGATGTTCAATGCTTATGGGCCGACGGAAATTACCGTCTATGCGTCGCTTTATGCCTGTCATGGTGCCTCCGGCAATGAAAATGAAACGGGAGACAATCCACCGCCCATTGGGCGCCCCATTGCCAATGCCCGAATTTATATCCTTGATGCCAATGCGCAACCCGTACCGCTTGGGGTCATGGGCGAGATCTATATTGCCGGCGCCGGCGTTGCCCGTGGCTACCTCAACCGTCCAGAACTCACCGCTGAACGCTTCCTTGCTGATCCGTTCTCCACTGAGCCGGATGCACGCATGTACAAAAGTGGCGACCTTGGCCGCTGGTTGCCTGATGGCAATGTGGAATACCTCGGCCGCAATGATTTCCAGATCAAGCTGCGGGGATTCCGCATTGAACTGGGTGAAATCGAAACCCGTCTCAGACAGTGCCACGGCGTGCGGGAAGCGGTCGTCATTGCCCGTGAAGATGAACAGGGCCACAAGCGTCTGGTGGCTTATCTTAAACCTCAGGATGGCGTAGAACTGATACCGGCAGAGCTGCGTTGGCAACTTACCCAGCACCTTGCTGACCATATGTTGCCCAGTGCTTTTGTCTCCATTGATGCTTTCCCGCTGACTTCGAACGGAAAACTGGATACACAGGCACTTCCCGCGCCTGAGCCATCCGCGTTTGTATTGAGTCAATATGAATCACCCTGCGGTGAGGCAGAAATCGCCCTGGCGCAGATTTGGCAAAAACTTCTGGGTCTGAATCAAGTCAGTCGCCATGATCATTTCTTTGAATTGGGCGGACACTCCTTGATGATCGTCAGCCTGATTGAAGAGTTGCGCACTATCGGCTGGCAGCTTGCCGTACACAGCGTATTTGCTTCCCCACACCTGATTGATATGGCACAGGCCATCCAGCGTGATACCGGCACCTTTGTGGTTCCCGCCAATCGCATTCCTGAAAACTGCACGGCTATCACCCCCGATCTGTTGCCTCTGGCATATCTGTCACAATCCGAGATTGATGCCGTTGTCGCCACGGTTCACGGGGGAAGCGCCAATGTACAGGATATTTATCCACTGGCTCCGTTGCAGGAAGGCATTTTGTTCCACCATCTGCTGCAAGCAGAAGGTGATGCCTATTTGCTGCAAGTTTTACTCGCTTTCAATACCCGCGTTGACCTTGATGCGTTCCTGAATGCTTTGCAGCAAGTCATCGACCGCCATGATATTTTGCGCACTGCGGTTTACTGGCAAGATTTGGCTCAGCCGGTTCAGGTCGTCTGGCGTCAGGCACCATTGAGCATCAATACCTTTACGCCGGCCACGGAGGAAGATGTTCCTGCCCAGCTACGGCTTCATACCGATCCGCGCTGGCACCGCCTCGACTTGACTCATGCGCCCTTATTCGCGGCTGATATCGCTTACTCTCCGGCACAGAATGAATGGCTGCTGGCCCTGCGTTTCCACCATCTGGTCAGTGACCACATGACCCTGGATCTTATCTTCGCTGAAATAGCCCAGATATTGGCAGGGAAAACGCAATCACTGCCCGCTCCGCTGCCCTACCGTAACTTTATTGCCCAGACGCTGGCAGTATCGGATGACGTGCATGAAACTTATTTCCGCGAACAACTTGCCGGCATTGATGCCCCGACAGCACCATTCGGCGTGATTTCTGTACCCAAAGACTTTCCTGAAAAAATGCCAAAACCGGGGGCACCGGCAGAGGGGGACGCTTCTGCTTCTGCTTCTGTTTCCACGGCAAATAATGCAAATATTGCAAAAGCCAGTCTGACATTGCCGCCTGCACTGGCTGACTCTATCCGTGTTCAGGCCCGCCGTCTGAAAGTCAGCCCGAGTGTTCTGTTCCATGCTGCTTGGGCACAAGTGGTGGCTCAAACCAGCCGCCGCAACGATGTCGTCTTCGGTTCCGTATTGTTGGGGCGTTTGCAGGGGGTCGCAGGGGCTGACCAGATTCTGGGCATGTTTATCAATACGCTGCCAATACGTCTCTCCCTGAGCGGGCGCAGTGTGCAAGATATCGTACAGGATACTTACCGCAATCTGACCGCATTGCTGGAACATGAACAAGCGCCATTATCACTGGCACAGCGTTGCAGCGACGTGGCCCAGCCCATGCCATTATTCAGCGCCTTGCTGAACTACCGTCACAGTCAGAGCAGTAAAGCGCTGACAGCAGACACAGCGGACAGCGCATGGGCAACTATGCGTATACTGGAAGCCAAAGAGCAGACCAATTACCCCATCACCCTGTCGGTGGATGATTTAGGCGATGACTTCCAGCTAACCGCCCTGACCGTGGCTGAAATTGAGCCAGAGCAGGTAACCACCTATCTGGCCACGGCCATTACAGGCTTGATTGATGCCTTGGTGCACAATCCACAGCAATTGATTCTGGATGTGCCAATCCTGCCGGAAGCAGAGCGGCAACAGCTCTTGGAGAACTTTAACGCCACTCACGTGGATTTCCCGCAACAGGCGTTGATCCACCAGTTGGTTGAAACTCAGGCTGCCCAAAATCCTGATGCCATTGCGCTGACTTATGCTGGGCAGCACTTGAGTTATGGTGAGCTGAACCTGCGAGCCAACCGGTTGGCCCACCGCCTGATGGCATTGGGTGTGCGTCCGGATGATCGGGTAGCCATCTGCCTTGAGCGCAGTCTGGAGCTGATTGTCGGTTTGCTCGGCATCCTCAAGGCTGGCGGTGCCTATGTACCACTCGACCCCACTTACCCTGCTGAACGGCTGGCTTATATGCTTGAAGATGCAACGCCGGTCGCCTTGCTGACCCAAACGTCGCAAGTTGACCGGATAACCCGCATCATGCCTGCGTCAATGCAAGCAATGCCGATCATGGTGCTTGATACTCATGAGCCATTCCTGACGGAGCCGGAACTGGACAGGCAGTCAGATCCGGCATCACCGCCTACATCCCGGAATCTGGCCTATGTCACTTACACCTCAGGCTCTACCGGATTGCCCAAAGGGGTCATGATTGAGCATCGCAACGTTGTTCGCCTGATTATCAATAATGGCTTTGCCGACATTGGGCCAGATGACTGTCTTGCCCATTGCGCCAATATTTCCTTCGATGCCGCCACTTGGGAAATCTGGGCGGCGCTGGCACACGGGGCGCGTGTACTGTTGATTCCGGAAAAAACCTTGCTGGAACCGGATCAGTTTGGTCAATGCCTCTCCTCAGAAGGTGTGACTGCCCTGTTCCTCACTACCGCATTATTCAATCAATATGCGAATTTGATTGCTCCGGCTCTGTCTGGCTTGCGCTATGTCCTTTTCGGAGGTGAACGAACAGATACCCGTTCAGCCATCCGCCTTCGGGCCGAAAATCCGCCACAACATTTATTGCATGTGTATGGCCCAACGGAAACCACCACATTCGCCACCGCCTATGAAATCCCCTTTATGGGAGATAGTGATACCGATGGTGAAAGGAAAATCCCCATTGGCCATCCCATTTCCAATACCCAAATCTATATCTTGGATGAAAAAGGCCAACCCGTTCCCCGTGGCGTGGAGGGTGAGATCCATATCGGCGGAGCCGGCGTTGCCCGTGGTTATCTGAACCGCCCTGAACTGACCGCCGAACGCTTCCTGATTGATCCGTTCGCCAAAGACGCCGAGGCACGCATGTATAAAACGGGCGATCTTGCCCGCTGGCTGCCAGATGGCAATATTGACTACATTGGCCGCAACGATTTTCAGGTTAAATTGCGCGGATTCCGCATTGAGTTAGGTGAAATCGAGGCCAGATTAAGACAGTGCGACGGTGTTCTTGAAGCTGTGGTGCTGACCCGTGAAGATGAACAGGGCCAGAAGCGTCTGATTGCCTATTTGCGCCCGCAAGCCGGCATGGTACTGGTGCCGGCTGAACTGCGCCTGCAACTTTCGCAGCATCTTGCTGACTACATGCTGCCCAGTGCCTTTGTGATGCTGGAAGCCTTCCCGTTGACTCCCAATGGCAAAATCGACCGTCGGGCGCTCCCTGACCCTGATTCATCCTCAATGATAACCCGTGCCTATTCTGCCCCGATTGGCAAAACAGAAATCGCGCTGGCCGGAATTTGGCAAGACTTGCTGGGAGTGGAACGCGTCGGCCGCTACGATCATTTCTTTGAACTGGGCGGGCATTCTCTGCTTGCCGTACAGCTCGCTTCACGGGTGCGTCAGGTCTTGGCACGTGAGCTTCCGTTGCAGCAACTCTTTGACCAGCCATTGCTGATCAATCTGGCCCAAGTGCTTTCCGGTGCTACGGAGACGACTCAGGTCGCCATTCCGCTGGCTGATCGCCAACAACCATTGCCGCTCTCCTTTGCCCAACAACGGCTGTGGTTCCTTGGTCAGCTCTCTCCGGCAGCCAGTCTGGCCTACCATATTCCCATTGCGCTGCGTTTCACGGGCTTACTCAACCGTCCTGCCTTAAAACGCGCACTCGACCAATTGGTTGCCCGGCAGGAAATCTTGCGTACCCGATTTGAGCTGGTTGCAGGCCAGCCTTGCCAGCACATTGATCCGGCGGATACCGGTTTTGCGCTCTCCAGCCAAGATCTGCGCGCCCAGACACCAGAAGCACACAATGACCGAATTGCTGAACTTACCGCACTGGAAGCGCAAACACCGTTTGACTTTACCCTCGGGCCGCTGATCCGCGGTCATTTACTGCAACTGGAGGACGAAGAACATGTGTTGCTGCTGACCCAGCACCACATTATTTCTGACGGTTGGTCAATGGGTGTCTTGATGCATGAGTTAAGTGTGCTTTACCGTGCCGCCTTGGGCCAGCAAAATGCATCTTTGCCCGCATTGCCTGTTCAGTACGCCGACTATGCCGTCTGGCAACGCAACCGCCTGCAAGAAACTGTCCTTGCCGCACAAGGCGACTTCTGGCGTGCCCAACTTGCCGGCGCCCCGGCCTTATTGGCACTGCCGACCGACAGGCCCCGCCCGACAACCCAAAGTTTCATCGGAGGACGGATCCCGATTCACTTCGACGCGGACTTATTGGCATCGCTCAAGGCGCTTGGACAGCGCCATAACGCCACATTATTTATGACCATCCTGAGCGCATGGAGTATCGTACTGGCCCGTCTCAGCGGTCAGGATGACATCGTTATCGGTACGCCGGTCGCCAACCGCCCACATCATGAACTGGAAGGCATGATAGGTTTCTTCGTCAACACGCTGGCCCTGCGCGTGACGCTGCATGATAAGTTCAATGTAGCGGATCTGCTTGCCCACGTCCGTGAGCAGGCATTTGCCGCCTATGCCCATCAGGACTTGCCTTTTGAACAGGTGGTAGAAGCCCTGCAACCTGATCGCAGCCTGAGTTACAGCCCGATTTTTCAAGTCATGTTGGCGCTGAACAACACGCCACTCCAAATGCCTTCGTTGCCGGATCTCCAACTGACCACGCTTGAGCCGGAGCATCACAGTGCCCATTTTGATTTAACCTTGTCGTTGACAGAAACAGAGGCAGGTTTAGTGGGTGAACTGGCCTATGCCGTTGATTTGTTCGATGCCGCTACCATTCAGCGCATGATGGGTTATTTGACCAATGTCCTGACAGCGATGACGGTGGATGAAAAGCAAAATATCGCTATCTTGCCGATGATGTCCGGTGCAGATCTGCAACAATTGCTGATTGAATTTAATGCCAATTGGGTAGATTTCCCGCAACATGCACTGATTCACCAGCGGATTGAGGCCCAAGCGGCTCACCAACCTGATGCCATTGCCATTGTCTGTGAAGGTGAAAGCCTCAGCTATGGCGAACTGAACCGCCATGCCAACCGCTTGGCCCATTATCTGATTGCGCAGGGTGTCCGCCCGGATGATCGGGTTGCCATCTGCGTCGAACGCAGTCTGGAGATGGTGATAGGCTTACTTGCCATTCTTAAGTCAGGCGGGGCGTATGTTCCGATTGACCCATCCTATCCGGCGGATCGGATGGCATATATGCTGGAAGATTCAACACCGGTGGCGATCCTGACCCAAAGTTCGTTAACCGACAAACTTGCCAGCGAATTGCCCACTATTTTGCTCGATAAAATGGTGAACGCCCCGGCACCGTTCATGACGGAGCTGCCGACCGACAATCCGAATATTCAGGCTTTGGGGCTGACAGCCAATCATCTGGCTTATGTGATTTACACCTCTGGCTCCACAGGCAAACCCAAAGGCGTGATGGTCGAACATGCCCATGTCGTGCGCCTGCTGGCTGCAACGCAAGATCATTTCCAGTTTGATGACCAGGATGTCTGGACACTGTTCCACTCTTTTGCGTTCGATTTCTCCGTCTGGGAATTGTGGGGCGCTTTATCTTACGGCGGCCGGTTGGTCATCGTTTCAGCAGACTGTGCCCGTTCACCGCAGATGTTCTATTCACTGCTTTGCCATGAGCAGGTCACCATCCTGAACCAGACCCCCAGCGCTTTCCGTCAGTTGATTGCTGCCCAAGATGCCACCCCGCACGCCCTGCGCTGCATTATTTTTGGTGGCGAAGCATTGGAATTACACACTCTTGCACCGTGGGTTGCCCGCAACCCAACGCAGCAAACTCGCTTGGTCAATATGTACGGCATCACCGAAATAACCGTGCATGCCACTTACCGTGAGCTAACGGAGTCTGATATCCATTCAGGGCGCGGCAGTTTGATTGGCCAGCCACTTCCCGACCTGCGGATATACATCCTTGATGCCTACGGTCAGCCTGTACCACTTGGCGTGACCGGTGAAATCTACATTGTCGGTGCGGGTGTTGCCCGGGGTTATCTGAATCGCCCTGAGCTGACCACTGAACGTTTCCTGATTGATCCGTTCTTCCTGCATTCAGATTCCCGCATGTATAAAACCGGTGATCTTGGGCGCTGGCTGCCTGACGGCAATATTGAATACCTCGGCCGCAACGATTTTCAGGTCAAACTGCGCGGGTTCCGTATTGAGCTGGGTGAAATTGAGGCAAGGCTAGAGCAGTGTCCCGGGGTTCGTGAGGCCGTGGTTTTGGCGCGGGAAGATGAACAGGGGCAAAAACGCCTGATTGCCTACCTGAAACCTCTGGATGGTGCTGCTTTGATGCCGGCGGAATTACGCCAGCAACTTAGCCAGCACCTTGCTGAATACATGCTGCCCAGTGCTTTTGTCACCCTCGATGCCTTCCCGCTGACCTCAAACGGAAAACTCGACCGCCAAGCGCTGCCCGCGCCGGATCTGTCTTCCATCGCAGTACGCAACTATCAAGCCCCAGTCGGGGAAATGGAAATCACACTCGCCCAGATTTGGCAAAAACTGCTGAAACTGGAGAGTGTCGGACGCCATGACCACTTCTTTGAACTCGGCGGCCACTCGCTGATGATAGTCAGTCTAATAGAAGAGTTGCGCAATCAGGGGTGGCAGCTTGATGTCCGCAGTGTGTTCATCACCCCTGTTCTCCTCGATATGGCACAGGCTGTCCAACAACATGCCACGGCGTTTGTGGTGCCGGCCAACCGCATTCCCGCCAATTGCACCGCCATTACAGCCGATATGCTGCCTTTAGTGTCACTGTCTCAAACTGAGATTGAGGCCATTGTCGCGACCGTTCCCGGCGGAAGTGCCAATGTACAGGATATTTATCCGCTGGCACCATTGCAGGAAGGAATTCTGTTCCATCACCTGATGCAAACAAAAGGTGATAACTATTTGCTGCAAAGTTTACTGGCCTTTGGCAACCGTGAGCGCCTCGATACCTTCTTGGCCGCCCTGCAACAAGTTATTGACCGCCACGATATTCTGCGCACGGCGGCTTACTGGCAGGAGCTGGCGCAACCGGTTCAGGTTGTCTGGCGGCGGGCGCCACTGGAAATCAATCTGTTCACTCCGGACACCAGCAGCCACCTTGCTGAACATTCAGTGATTGAACAGTTAAAGGCGCATACCGATCCACGCCAGCATCGCATCAACCTGAACAAGGCTCCGCTGTTTACCGCCGATATCGCCCATGATCCGGCACAGGATGAATGGATATTGGCACTGCGATTCCATCATTTGGTCAGCGACCATATGACGCTGGAGCTGATTTTTGCTGAAATCGACCAGATACAGCAAGGGCATGCGAAGATGTTGCCGCCAGCACTGCCTTATCGCAATTTTGTTGCCCAGACCCTGAACATGCCTACCGCTGAACATGAGGCTTATTTCCGTGAACAATTTGCCGATATTGACGAACCTACGGCACCGTTCGGCATTCTTAAAGTAAAAACTGATGGCGAGCCTGTCAAAGAGGCCCGTCTCCCCCTCGCACCGGAACTGGCGGACGCTATCCGTTCCCAAGCGCGCCGTCTGGGAATAAGCCCGGGTGTCCTGTTCCATGTTGCCTGGGCACAAGTGCTGGCGCAAACCAGCGGACGCGATGATGTCGTCTTTGGTTCCGTGCTGCTGGGGCGGCTTCAAGGAGGGGCCGGTGCTGCCCAGGTTCTGGGCATGTTCATCAATACCTTGCCAATGCGGCTCTCTTTGCGCCAACGCACGGTACAGGAAACAGTGCAGGATGCCTACCACGGGCTGATGATGCTGCTGGAACACGAACAAGCCCCGCTGGTACTGGCACAAAGTTGCAGCGGCATGGCGCAATCCGTTCCGCTGTTCAGCACTTTGTTGAACTATCGCCACAGTCAGGCGAATGAAGCAGAAACCCTTGGCACAAGCTGGACAGGCATCCGTGTTTTAACCGCGGAGGAAAGAACCAACTATCCGATTACCCTGTCGGTGGATGATGTGGGGAACCATTTCCACTTAACCGCCCAAACAGTGGCCGGTATTGAACCAACCCGCATTACTGCCTATTTGGCTGCCGCCATCCACGGTTTGATTGATGCGCTGGCCCATGATCCGCAGCAGTTGATTCGCAATATTCCGGTTCTGCCGATCACCGAGCGGCAGCAATTACTGGTGGATTTCAACGCGACTCAGACGGCGTTTCCACAGAACAGTCTGATCCACCAGCAATTTGAGGCACAGGCAGCACGTCGGCCTGATGCGATTGCCGTCACCTTCGGGGATGAATCTCTCAGCTATGGCGAACTGAACCGCCGCGCCAACCGATTGGCCCATCATCTGATGGCGCTGGGGATTCGTTCAGATGATCGGGTGGCAATATGTACTGAACGTAATTTGCAACTGATTGTGGGGCTGCTTGCCATTCTCAAGGCGGGCGGGGCCTATGTGCCGCTTGACCCGGCTTATCCGGCTGAACGCTTGGCTTACATGCTGGAAGATTCAGCACCGGTGGCTTTGTTGGTACAGGAGGCTCAAGCCGGCAAATTCGTGGGAGCAGTACCTGTTGCGGACGCTGTTTCCATCGTTATGCTCGACAACGAAGAATCGGCCTTCGCGGAGCAACCGGCTGACAACCCAGATGCTCAGACATTGGGACTGAATTCACACCATCTGGCCTATATCATCTATACCTCCGGCTCCACCGGATTGCCCAAAGGGGTGATGGTTGAACACCGCAATGTCCTCCGCCTGATTATCAATAATGGTTTTGCGGATATCGGGCCGGATGACTGCATTGCGCATTGTGCCAACATTGCCTTTGATGCATCGACATGGGAAATCTGGTCTGCCCTGCTCAATGGCGGACGCCTGCATGTGGTTCCGCAATCCGTGTTGCTTGATCCGGTACGTTTCTGTGACTCACTGATTGACGGAAAAGTGACAGCCCTTTGGCTTACCAGTGGCCTGTTCAATGAGTATCACCACCACCTTGAACCGGTGTTCAGCCAGTTGCGTTATCTGCTTACCGGCGGCGACGTACTTGATCCAAACAAAATACGGGCAGTTCAGTTAGCTGAAACACAGCCTGCCATGTTGATCAATGGATATGGCCCAACGGAAACCACAGCGTTTGCGGCAACTTACGCCATTCCCGCCCTTGTCGATGTTGCCCGCCCCATCCCCATCGGCAGGCCAATCGCCAATACCCAGATTTATATTCTTGATGGCTATGGGGAACCGGTTCCCTTGGGAGCCACCGGTGAAATTCATATCGGCGGCATGGGCGTTGCCCGTGGCTATCTGAACCGCCCAGAACTGACCGCTGAACGTTTCATTGTTGACCCATTTTCACCGGAGCCGAATGCCCGCCTGTATAAAACGGGCGATCTCGGCCGCTGGTTGCCGGATGGCAATATCGAATATCTGGGCCGCAACGATTTTCAGGTCAAGCTGCGCGGTTTCCGCATCGAACTGGGAGAAATCGAAACCCGGCTCAAGCAGTGCCCGGGGGTGCGTGATGCTGTCGTTATCATGCGTGAAGATGAGCCAAACCAGAAACGTCTGGTCGCTTATCTGCAATCGCTTGATGGTGCTGAGTTGCTCCCCGCTGACCTGCGCCAGCAGCTTGCCCAGCAGTTAGCCGATTATATGCTGCCCAGCGCGTTCATGACGCTTGACGCTTTCCCGCTGACCCCGAACGGCAAGCTTGATCGCCGGGCACTTCCCGCCCCGGATCTCTCGGCAACAATCAGCCACGGCAATGAGCCGCCACAAGGGAGGATCGAAGTGGCTCTGGCCCAAATTTGGCAAGATTTACTGGGGCTGGAGCAGGTCAACCGTCACGACCATTTCTTTGAAATCGGTGGTCACTCATTGATGGTCGTCCGTCTGATTACACGTATACAACATAGATTCTTGGTCAATATTTCCCTCTCCGACCTGTTCATTTCGCCCACGTTGGCAGAGCAGGCCGACCTCATTTTTTCAACCCAAATGAGTGCAGTCGGGGAAAACGAGATTGAATCCATGCAAAGTTCACTCGATTCAATGTCAGCAGAAGAATTAATGGCAATTTTGAGCGGAGAAGACGTCCGTGAAGACAAAGACAGTAGTGGAGACAGTAAATAATGACAAGGACTAACATGAATCTCGACGACTTAAAACGCGCGGTTCTGGAAAAAAGGCTAGAGGAACAATTAAAAGCCCGTGGACTTCAGCAGCAACAACCGTCGATTAAAAAAGCGAAGGGGCAACAACCTATACCGTTATCTTTTGCACAGCAACGGTTATGGTTCCTCAGTCAACTCGATCCGGCTGCCAGTCAGGCTTATCACTTGCCGGTCACCCTGCGCCTTGCCGGACAGCTCAACCGCCCCGCATTGAAAGCGGCGCTCGACCGCCTGATTGCCCGTCATGAAAGCCTGCGCACACGCTTTGTCTCCATTGATGAACAACCTTGCCAACAAATCGATCCCGCTGATATTGGCTTTACGTTGTCTTACCATGACCTGCGCCAGAATGACCCTGCCCTGCATGCTCAACAGGTCAGCGAGCTGGCGGAACTTGAAGCACAGGCTCCCTTCGATTTTGCCCAAGGGCCGCTCATTCGCGGCCAGTTGCTGCAACTGAACAATGATGAGCATGTATTGCTGCTGACACTGCATCACATTATTACCGATGGTTGGTCTGTGGGCGTATTGGTGCGTGAACTGGGCATCTTCTACCGCGCCGCCCTTGACGGCCTTGATGACCCTTTGCCACCCCTGCCCATTCAATATGCGGATTACGCCTTCTGGCAACATGAGCAATGGCAAAAGGGGCAAGAGGAACACGATCAGGAAAAACAGAAGGGCGGAGAGCCGCAGCAGGCAATTTCCTTTGCGAAACAGCGTGATTTCTGGGCAAGCCAACTGGCAGGAGCACCGGCCTTACTGCCGCTTCCCACGGATCGGCCCCGCCCCGCGGTGCAAACTTATAGGGGCGGTCAGCAATCCTTCCACCTTGATGCCCATTCATTGGCATCACTCAAGGCGCTGGGACAGCGCCATAACTGCACCTTATTCATGACAGTGCTGGCCGCTTGGAGCGGTGTGCTCAACCGGCTCACGGGGCTGGATGATATCGTCATCGGGACTCCGGTTGCCAACCGCCCGCAGCAGGAGCTTGAAGGGCTGATTGGTTTCTTTGTCAATACATTGGCTTTGCGTGTCCGATTCCACAGCGAACTCAACGTGGCGGATCTCCTTGCGCAAATCAGACAACAGGCGCTGGCGGCCTACGCCCACCAAGATCTGCCTTTTGAACAAGTGGTGGAAGCCCTGCAACCTGAGCGCAGCCTGAGTTACAGCCCCATTTTTCAGGTTATGATGGCGCTGAATAATACCCCGACCCAAGCGCTGACTCTGCCCGGCCTGCAACTGACGACCATTGAACAAGCACGCCGTGGCGCCCATTTTGACCTGACGCTCTCCCTGAGTGAAACTGAAACGGGTTTGGTGGGTGATTTGGAGTATGCCGCTGATTTATTCGATGCGGCAACGATTGAGCGCATCGTGGGTTATTTGGTCAATATACTGACCGCAATGGCCGCAGATGAAACCCAGACCATCGCCTCCCTGCCGATGTTACCGGCATCGGAGCTACAGCAGCTTCTGAACGATTTTAGCCAGTCCCCGATTTATTCCCAGCCAAGTGACCAGCAAGATGCCCCGATTCACCTGCTTTTTGAGCAACAAGTGGCTCGCCGCCCTGACGCCATTGCGCTTGAGTTTGTTTGTGAACATCAGGCGAAAAATAAACCAGAGAAACAGGCCATCTGTTATGGCGAATTAAACCGCCGTGCCAACCAACTGGCGCACCATTTGATTGCTTTGGGTGTCCGTCCCGACGATAGGATTGCCATCTGCCTCGAACGCAGCCCGGAGATGATTATCGGATTGTTGGGCATCCTCAAGGCAGGCGGGGCTTATGTGCCGCTCGATCCGGCCTATCCGGCTGAACGGCTGGCCTACATCATTGAAGATGCCTCCCCTGTGGCCTTGTTGACTGACGCTCACCTGATGCAAACAACCCAGGTCGCCACCCTATCGGGCGCGGTTCCGGTCATCCTGCTGGACAGTCCGGAACTCAACCTTGAAAGCCAGCCCAGCCATAATCCGCCCGCGCAGACAAGGGAACTGACATCCTGCCATCTGGCCTATGTGATTTACACTTCCGGTTCCACAGGCAAACCCAAAGGCGTGATGGCAGAGCACCGCAACGTCAACCAATTGGTTATCAATAATCCCTATGCGGAGATCAGGGAAAGTGACTGTGTTGCCCATTGCGCCAATGTTGCATTTGATGCATCAACGTGGGAAATCTGGTCAGCTCTGCTTAACGGTGCCCGTTTGTATATCATTCCGCAGTCGGTATTGCTCGATCCTGCCCGTTTCTGCGTGTCATTGATTAAAGGGAAAACCACGGCAATTTGGTTAACAAGTGGCTTATTCAACGAATACCTTGATGCCCTCCAGCCCCTGTTTGGTCAATTGCGTTATTTAATCACCGGCGGTGATGTCGTTGACCCACGAAAAATACAGCAGATACAGTTGATGGATTTTCCGCCTGAACATATGATTTGCGCGTACGGCCCGACAGAAACCACAACATTTGCCACAACTTATCGCATCGATGCGTCCAGTGAAACGCCCATTGATGTTGCACGATCCATTCCCATTGGCCGCCCGATTGCCCATACCCGCACTTATCTTCTTGACCCGCAAGGCCATCCTGTTCCCCTTGGTGTCAGTGGCGAAATTTATATTGGCGGCGCGGGCGTGACCCGTGGTTACCTGAATCAGCCTGAATTGACCGCCGAGCGCTTCTTGCCTGATCCGTTCTCCAAAGACGACGGGGCACGCATGTATAAAAGCGGCGACCTTGGCCGTTGGCTGCCCGACGGCAATATCGAATTCCTCGGCCGCAATGATTTTCAGGTCAAACTACGTGGGTTCCGCATCGAACTGGGGGAAATCGAGGCCAAATTGTTGCAGTGCCACGGGGTCAGTGAAGCCATCGTCCTGATGCGTGAAGACGAAGCAAACCAGAAACGGCTGGTTGCTTACCTGCTGGCGCAGGACGGCGTTGAATTGCAAGGAGCTGAACTGCGTCAACAGCTCGCCCAGCATCTCGCTGATTTTATGCTGCCCAGTGCCTTTGTGGTGCTTGACGCTTTCCCCCTGACACCCAATGGCAAGGTTGATCGTCAGGCGCTACCGGTTCCCGCATTATCTGCAATCGCGGTACGTCATTATGAATCTCCCGTTGGCGAAGCAGAAAATACACTGGCTCAGATTTGGCAAGATTTATTGGGATTGGCGCAAGTCGGCCGCCATGACCATTTCTTTGAACTGGGCGGCCATTCGTTGATGATCGTCAGCCTGATCGAAAAATTACGCGGCAATGGCTGGAAACTCGATGTACGCAGCGTATTTTCAACCCCTGTTCTGGCTGATATGGCTCAAGCCATCCAACGTGCTGCCGGTGCTTTTGTCGTGCCCGCAAATCGCATACCCGATGATTGCAGCACTCTTGTCCCCGATATGCTGCCGTTGATTGCCCTCACCCAGCCTGAAATTGATTCGATTGTGGAGGCCATTCCCGCCGGGGCGGGCAATATACAGGACATCTATCCATTGGCCCCCTTGCAAAAAGGGATCCTGTTCCATTATCTGATGCAGGAACAAGGGGATACTTACCTGTTGCAGAGCCTGCTGGCGTTCGATACCCGTGCCCGCCTCGATGCATTTATGGATGCTTTGCAGCAAGTCATCAACCGTCACGATATCTTGCGCACTTCGGTGCACTGGCAAGGACTGGAGCAACCCGCCCAAGTAGTTTGGCGCCAGGCTCCGCTGGGCATCAATGTCTTCACGCCGATTTCGCCAGATGACGTGCCATCACAGCTACTTGCCCATACCGACCCGCGCCGGCATCGTATTAATCTGAATCAAGCGCCGTTATTTGCGGCGGATATTGCCTGTGATCCGGTTCAGGATGAATGGTTGTTGGCCCTGCGTTTCCACCATCTGGTCAGCGATCATATGACACTGGAACTGATCTTCTCTGAAATTGCACTGATATTGCAGGGAAATGCAGGGGCATTGCCTACCCCGTTGCCCTATCGCAATTTTATTGCCCAGATCCTGAATGATTCTGCCGCAGCCCATGAGGCTTATTTCCATGAGCGACTGGCTGATATTGATGCACCGACGGCACCTTTCGGCATACTCTCAGTGCCGAATGACAACACATCAGTTGCAGAAGCCCGTTTCCCCCTTGCCCCTGCGTTGTCAAAGGCTATCCGCGCCCAGGCCCGTCAACTGAAAGTCAGCCCAAGCGTGCTGTTTCACGCAGCTTGGGCTAATGTGCTGGCACAAACCAGCGGCCGCGACGATGTGGTCTTTGGCTCAGTGCTGTTAGGCCGCCTGCAAGGTGGTGCCGGTGCTGATCAAATATTGGGGATGTTCATCAACACCCTGCCTGTACGGGTATCTTTGGCCGGGCGCAATGTGCAGTCAGTGGTGCAAGATACTTATCTCGATTTGATGCAACTGTTGGAACACGAACAAGCGCCATTGGCGCTGGCACAGGGTTGCAGCGGCATCGCACACTCTCTGCCCCTGTTCAGTGCCCTGCTCAATTATCGCCATTCGCATGTTGATAAAAACGGTGCCGGCCATGCCCAAGCGGATAAGGCCGTTTGGGCAGGCATGCGGGTTATGGCCGCACAGGAACGTACCAATTATCCCATTACCCTTTCGGTGGATGATTTAGGGGAAGATTTCTATCTGACCGCCCATACCATAGCCGGTATCGATCCGGCCAGCATCACCGGTTACCTGCAAACAGCCGTAGATGGGCTGGTCAATGCCTTGGCACACAATCCACAACAATTGATTCTGGATATTCCCATCCTGTCAGAGGCAGAACAGCAACAAATATTGGTTGATTTCAATCCCGCACAGACCGATTTTCCGCAAGAAGCACTGATCCACCAGCTATTTGAAGCTCAGGTAACGCAGCAACCGGATGCCATTGCCGTGATATTCGATGGGCAAACCGACAATGAACACACATTGAGCTATAGCGAACTTAATCAACGTGCCAATCAGCTGGCGCATCATTTGATTGCCTTGGGTGTCCGCCCCGACGATCGGATTGCCATCTGCCTCGAACGCAGTCCGGAGATGATTGTCGGATTACTGGGTATCCTCAAGGCAGGCGGGGCTTATGTACCGCTCGACCCGACCTATCCGGCTGAACGGCTGGCCTATATCATTGAAGATGCCTCCCCTGTGGCCTTGTTGACCGACGCTCACCTGATGCAAACAACCCAGGTCGCCACACTGTCGGGCGCGGTTCCGGTCATCCTGCTGGACAGTCCGGAACTCAACCTTGAAAGCCAGCCCCCCCATAATCCGCCTGCGCAGACAAGAGGGCTGACATCCCGTCATTTGGCTTATGTGATTTACACTTCCGGATCCACAGGCAGGCCCAAAGGCGTGATGGCAGAGCACCGCAACGTCAATCAATTGGTTATCAATAATCCCTATGCGGAGATCAAACAGAGTGACTGTGTTGCCCATTGCGCCAATGTTGCGTTTGATGCATCAACGTGGGAAATTTGGTCAGCCCTGCTCAACGGCGCCCGTTTGCATGTCATTTCGCAGTCGGTATTGCTCGATCCTGCCCGTTTCTGCGAGTCATTGATCAAAGGGAAAACCACGACAATTTGGTTAACAAGTGGCTTATTCAACGAATACCTTGATGCCCTCCAACCCCTGTTTGGCCAATTGCGTTATTTAATCACCGGCGGTGATATCCTCGATCCACGGAAAATTCAGCGGGTACTGTCTGCGAACGCCAAGCCAGCACACCTGATTAATGGGTATGGCCCGACAGAAACCACAACATTTGCCACAACTTATCGCATCGATGCGTCCAGTGAAACGCCCATTGATGTTGCGCGATCCATTCCCATTGGCCGTCCGATTGCCCATACCCGCATTTATATTCTTGATCCGCAAGGCCGCCCCGTTCCCCGTGGTGCCAGAGGCGAAATTTATATTGGCGGCGCGGGCGTGGCTCGTGGTTACCTGAATCAACCTGAACTGACCGCCGAACGCTTCTTGCCTGACCCGTTCACCAAAGACACTGAAGCGCGCATGTATAACAGCGGCGATCTCGGCCGTTGGCTGCCCGACGGCAATATCGAATTCCTCGGCCGCAATGATTTTCAGGTCAAACTGCGCGGGTTCCGCATCGAACTGGGGGAAATCGAGGCCAAATTGTTGCAGTGCCACGGAGTCAATGAAGCCATCGTCCTGATGCGTGAAGATGAGGCAAACCAGAAACGATTGGTTGCTTACCTGCGGGCGCAGGATGGCGTTGAGCTGCAAGGGGCTGACCTGCGCCAACAGCTCGCCCAGCACCTCGCTGATTTTATGCTGCCCAGTGCTTTTGTGGTGCTTGATGCTTTCCCGCTGACACCCAATGGCAAACTCGACCGTCAGGCACTCCCCGCCCCAGACTCATCTGCGATTGTCATGCGCCGTTACGAAGCACCAAACAGTGAGGAAGAAATGTCTCTCGCCAAGATCTGGCAAGAATTACTGGGGTTGGAGCGCATTGGCCGGCATGACAATTTCTTTGAGCTTGGCGGCCACTCCCTGATGATCGTGCAGCTTGCAACCCGCATAGAAGACGAATTTATGGTGGATATCCCCATTTCCCAGCTATTTCTTACCCCGATATTGGCAGAACAAGTCAACGTCATCTTTGCGGCCCAAATGGATGCCATTGGAAAAAATGACATTGAGTCGCTCCAAAATGCCCTTGATTCAATGTCAGCAGAAGAGTTAGCAGCAATTTTAGGCGGAGACAATAAATGAGCAAGACCGATATGAATCTCGAAAATCTGAAGCTGGCTGTTTTAAAGAAAAAAATCAAAGAACAACTGCAAACTCAGAAGCACCATAAACGGCCACCCATTGAGCAGACTGCGCGGGATCTTCCTCTGCCACTCTCTTTTGCCCAGCAGCGCTTATGGTTCCTGACCCAGCTCGATCCGGCTGCCGGGCTGGCTTATCACATTCCGGCAGCGTTACGCCTGACAGGCCAACTCAACCATGATGCGCTGATTCAGGCACTCAATTGCTTGGTAGCCCGCCATGAGATCCTGCGTACCCGCTTTATACTGATTGATGGTCAGCCCCATCAATGCATCGAGCCTGCCGATTCAGGTTTTGCCCTGTCCCGCCAAGACTTGCGCCCATTTGGGGAAAAAGCGCACGCCGAACGTATCGCTGAACTTACTGCCCTTGAAGCCCAGACGCCTTTCGACCTGACCCACGGCCCGCTGATTCGGGGGCAATTGTTGCAATTGGCGGACGAAGAACATGTGCTCCTGCTCAATCAGCATCACATTATTTCTGACGGCTGGTCCATTGGTGTACTGGTTCATGAACTGGGGACACTCTACCGCGCTACCCTTGCCGGTCATGATAACCCGCTTCCGCCATTGCCTATCCAGTATGTCGATTATGCAGTCTGGCAACGTAACTGGTTACAGGGGGATGTCTTCACCCAGCAACGTGACTTTTGGCGCGCCCAACTTGAAGGCGCCCCGGCTTTGCTGGATCTGCCGACCGATCGCCCACGCCCGGCGGTGCAGTCTTATACCGGCGCTCAAGTGCCTGTCCGGTTCGATGCAACCTTGCTGACCGCCCTGAAATCTTTCGGGCAACAGCATAACGCCACGCTGTTTATGACCGTCCTGACAGCATGGAGCATCGCTCTTGCCCGACTCAGCGGACAAACTGATATTGTGATTGGCACGCCGGTTGCCAACCGCCCGCACCATGAACTGGAAGGCTTGATCGGTTTCTTTGTCAACACGCTGGCCCTGCGCATTACACTATCCGATTCCTCCACTGTTGCTGACCTGCTCACGCAAGTCCGTGAACGTACCCTTTCTGCCTATGCCCATCAAGATTTACCTTTTGAGCAGGTAGTGGAAACACTGCAACCTGAGCGCAGCCTAAGCTACAGCCCGATTTTTCAAGTGATGCTGGCGCTGAACAACACACCGGCCAAAACGCTCACATTGCCTGGCCTGCAACTCTCCCCGGTTGAGCAAGTGCGGAACAAGACCCACTTCGACCTGACATTATCTCTGACGGAAACCGATGCCGGCCTGTTCGGAGAGCTGGAGTATGCCGTGGATTTGTTTGATGCGGCTACCATCGAGCGTATGCTCGGTTATCTGCACCAGATCCTGCTCGCGATGACACGCGATGTAACGCAACCTGTTTATAAACTGCCGATGTTATCGGCTGTTGAAAGGCGGAAATTGTTGGTGGAATTCAACGCCACACAAGCTGATTTCCCGCATGACGCCCTGATCCACCAATTGGTTGAGGCGCAAGCGGCACTAACGCCTGCTGCGACTGCTATTATCTGTAGCAACCTTGACCCTGCCGGTGAGGCCCAATCACTCAGCTATGGCGATCTGAACCAGCAAGCCAACCGATTGGCCCATCATTTAGTTGCATTGGGGGTAAAACCTGATGATCGAGTCGCCATTTGCGTTGAACGCAGTCCGGAAATGGTGATAGGCCTGCTCGCCATCCTTAAGGCAGGCGGTGCGTATGTGCCGCTCGATCCGGCCTATCCGGCTGAACGACTGGCACATATGCTCGAAGACTCGGCACCCGTTATCCTCCTTGCCCAGCGCCAGTTTGCCGACAAGCTGACCCCCCCTGTTACTACCCTGTTGATTGATGGAATCGCTGAAAACCGGGGATCGTTCATTGAGGCACAATCGGCAGATAATCTGGATGCCGCAACGCTGGGATTAGCATCACAACATCTGGCTTATGTGATTTATACCTCCGGCTCCACCGGATTGCCCAAAGGCGTTGCCATCGCCCACCGCAATACGGTGAATTTCCTGACTTGGGCGCAACGAACGTTCAGTCGGGAAGCTCTGGCAAATACCCTGTTTGCCACTTCGTTCAATTTTGATCTGGCTGTGTACGAATGTTTTGCACCACTGATTTCTGGCGGTACAGTGCACATTGTTCCTGATGCCTTGTCTTTAATCACGGCAGAACGCGCTTCGACGGAATCTTTGCCCGCAGCAACCGATGCCATAAGCCTCATCAATACCGTGCCATCCGCAATTGCACAACTGCTGGAAGCCGGTGCTATCCCGCCCACGGTTCAAACCATCAATCTGGCAGGGGAAGCGCTGAAATCCCATATTGTTGAGCGATTGTTTGCCAACACCGCTGTGCAACACATATGCAACCTGTATGGCCCTTCAGAGACAACAACCTATTCGACCTGGACATGCATGGAAAGGACTGCCGGGTTTGTGAATCACATTGGTCGCCCCATCGCCAATACAAGAGTCTATATCCTCGATTCGCATGGCCAACCCGTTCCCCTTGGCGTTGCGGGAGAAATTTTTATCGCCGGTGCCGGTGTGGCACGGGGCTATCTGAATCGCCCTGAATTGACGGCCGAACGCTTCTTGGCCGATCCATTCTTATCCGAATTTAGCCAGCCGAATTTCAATACCGTGAATTTCAATACTGTTATGTATAAAACCGGCGATCTGGGGCGCTGGTTACCCAACGGTAATATCGAATATCTTGGGCGCAATGATTTTCAGGTGAAACTGCGTGGTTTCCGCATTGAGCTTGGTGAAATAGAAGCCCAGTTAATGCAGTGCCCCGGTGTACGTGAAGCGGTGGTTCTCGCCCGTGAGGATAACCGCTCCAGTCATGATGTTGATGACGGGAACGCTGCTGATGAAAAGAACAACTTGAGCCAGAAGAGTAAGTTAGGTCAGAAGCGGCTAATCGCTTACCTGAGGCCGCAAGAAGGTGTTGAGCTGCTTCCGGCACAACTGCGGGAGCAACTCGCCTGCCACCTTGCGGAATATATGTTACCCAGCGCTTTCGTTATCCTTGATGTTTTCCCGCTGACCCCGAATGGCAAACTTGATCGGCAGGCGTTCCCTGATCCGGAACCTGCCGCCGTTATCGCACGTGAATATGCCCCACCCGTTGGCGAGGTGGAAATTGCCTTGGTACAAATTTGGCAGGATTTGCTGGGGCTGGAGCAAGTGGGCCGACATGATCATTTCTTTGAACTGGGCGGGCACTCGCTGATGATAGTCAGCCTGATTGAGCGGCTGCATCACCTCGGCTGGCGACTTGATGTGCGCAGTGTCTTTGCCGCTCCGGTTTTGAGCGAACTGGCCAAAACTGTCACAGACTCTCAGGACAGCACGCAGGCTTTCACGGTGCCGGCTAATCTGATCCCCGCAGATTGCACGGCCATCACCCCAGATATGCTGCCGCTGGTTTCACTGACCCAATCCGAGATCAATGCCATCGTTGAAACAATTCCCGGTGGTGTAAGCAATGTACAAGATATTTACCCGCTGGCCCCGTTGCAGGAAGGCATTATTTTCCATCATTTGTTGCAGTCCCAAGGTGATGATTACCTGCTGCAAAGTCTGCTTGCCTTCGACACATCCGAACGCCTCGATAACTTTCTGGCCGCGCTGCAACAGATCATCGACCGTCATGATATCCTGCGCACGTCCGCCTATTGGCAAGAATTGGATCACCCCGTTCAAGTGGTCTGGCGGCACGCTTCGCTGCCTGTCAATACGTTCACGCCCACATCGACAGACGATGTTTTATCTCAGTTGCGCGCTTACACCGACCCACGCCAGCGCCGCATCAATCTGGCACTCGCCCCGCTATTGGCTGCCCATATCGCCCATGATCCGCTGCAAAATGAGTGGTTGCTCTCTTTAAGTTTCCATCATTTGGTTTGCGACCACCTGACTCTGGAGCTGATCTTCGCTGAAATTGCCCAAGTGTTGCAGGGAAATACGAAGAAATTACCTGCTGCGCGCCCTTATCGTGATTTCATTGCCCAGACGTTAAGCGTACCGACCTCTGCCCATGAGGATTATTTCCGCACTCAGTTATCCGATATTGATGAGCCTACCGCGCCATTCGGGGTACTCAAGGGAAACAATGAAACGGGGGCGATTAATGAAACCCGCCAGCCGCTCGATCCAGTGATGGCAAAAACCATTCGCTCTCAGGCCCGCCGTTTGGGTGTCAGCCCCAGTGTGCTGTTCCACATTGCCTGGGCGCAGGTGCTGGCGCAAACCAGCGGCCACGATGATGTGGTATTCGGTACTGTCTTGCTGGGACGCTTGCAGGGGATCACGGGAGCCAATCAGATATTGGGGATGTTTATCAACACGCTGCCAATCCGGATCTCCCTCAACGGGCGCAGTGCTCATGACGTGGTTCAGGCGACTTACCGCAATCTGACGGACTTGCTGGAACATGAGCAAGCACCGTTGTCATTGGCACAACGGTGCAGTGGTGTTGCCCAGCCCATGCCGCTGTTCAGCGCCTTGTTGAACTATCGCCACAGTCATGCCGGTGAGGCGGGTGCTACTGACAAGGTTTGGGCAGGCATGCGCATTTTGGCTGCCGAGGAGCGAACTAACTATCCAATGACGCTATCGGTGGATGATTTGGGCACCGATTTCCACCTGATGACCCAAACCATTGCCGAAATTGATTCTGTCCGTGTGCTCAATTACCTGATGACGGCCATCAGCGGACTTGTTGATGCCCTGAACCATGCACCGCAACAACCCATTTTGCAAATACCGATTTTGCCGGCGGCAGAGCAACAACAACTTTTGGTGGATTTTAACGCCACACAAGCCGATTTCTCTCCCGATGTCCTGATCCATCAGCTCTTTGAAGCTGAAGTGGCGCGCCATCCTGCTGATATTGCCATTGTGTGCCAAGATCAATCTCTCAGTTACGACGAGCTGAATCGCCGGGCCAATCGTCTGGCACATCATTTAATCGCCCTGGGGGTGCGGCCGGATGACCGCATCGCCATGTGTGTCGAGCGCAGTTTGGATATGGCCGTGGGCTTGCTCGGCATCCTTAAGGCAGGAGCGGCCTATGTTCCCCTTGATCCGGCTTACCCGACCGAGCGGCTGATTTATATGATTGAAGATTCCGCGCCTGTCGCTCTATTGACCCAACAGGCAGTATTGCTGACCCAAAAGGCGGAGGGCGGTATTTTTGCATCTTCTGAATCATCAGATCCCACAGCCATTTCGATACCCTCCATTTCAAAATCGGCTATATCAAAACCGTCCATACCCATTATCTTGCTCGACGATCAAGACATGGCCGACGGGGCACAACCGGAGCAGGCTTTATTTGAAAGCGGGCCAGAAGTTCCCGGTTTGGCAGCCCACCATTTGGCCTATGTCGTTTACACTTCCGGTTCAACGGGCCAGCCCAAGGGCGTGATGAGCAGCCATCGTGCCTTGTGCAACCGCTTGTTGTGGTTTGTGCGCGATATTGCGACATCTCCGTTGATAGGCGCGCTGAAAACCAGTATCAGCTTTGTCGATTCGCTGACTGAAACTCTGGGCGTATTATTGGCTGGCGGTAAACTTGTCGTTTTCAATAACCATGAAGCCAAAGATCCCGCATTGCTGAAAACTGGCTTGCAGCGCTTCGGGGTTAACCATTTAGTCGTCGTGCCTTCGCTATTGAAGCTCTTGGTGCAATCTCACCACGGCGATGACAGACATCAACTGCAATCCATTGATGTCTTGATTTGCAGCGGGGAACGGCTTGCCCCTGAATTGGCTCGCCAGGTAGTGACTGATTATCCTTGGATACGGCTGTTCAATTTTTATGGCTCGTCAGAAATCAATGGTGATGCCACTTACTATCAATATTCAGCTGTCTCCGGCGTACCGGAAATTTCAGTGATTGGTCGGCCGATTGCCAATACTCAAAGCTATATTCTTGACACTCATGGGTATCCAGTCCCCCTCGGCGTGACCGGTGAAATCTATATCGCAGGAGCCGGCGTTGCCCGTGGCTATTTAAATCGGCCGGAGCTCACTGCTGAACGTTTTTTCAGTGATCCTTTCTCCACCAATTCCGATGCGTGCATGTATAAAACCGGGGATCTCGGTCGCTGGTTGCCGGATGGCACCATTGAGTATTTGGGACGCAATGATTTTCAGGTAAAACTGCGCGGTTTCCGCATTGAACTTGGCGAAATCGAAACCCGCCTTACCCAGTGTCAAGGAGTGCGGGAAGCCGTGGTTACCGCCCGTGAAGATGAGCCGGGGCAGAACCGGTTGGTTGCCTATCTGCGGCCAATGGATGGTGCAAAATTAATCCCCGCGGAATTGCGCCAGCAACTTGCCCTGTACCTTGCCGACTACATGCTGCCCAGCGCTTTTGTGATACTGGAATCTTTCCCGTTGACGCCCAATGGCAAACTGAACCGTCAGGCACTGCCCGCTCCCGATCCATCGGCTGTCGTCACACGCAGCTATGCAGCCCCCGTCGGCGAAATAGAAGTGATACTGTCACAAATCTGGCAAGATCTTCTGGGGCTGGAGCAAGTCGGGCGTCATGACCATTTCTTTGAACTCGGTGGTCACTCTTTACTTGCCATTCAGCTTGTGGCGCGTATACGTCAGGCACTTTCGCGTGATTTACCCTTGCAGAAGCTGTTTGACAGGCCCGTCTTGATGGCTTTGGCCGAGACACTGGCAGAGACAGCAATAACCGCCCAGGCGATGATCCCCACCGCGGATCGCAACCAGCCGTTGCCTCTGTCTTTTGCCCAACAACGCCTGTGGTTCCTCGGCCAGTTCGATCCGGCTGCCAGTCTGGCTTACCATCTGCCTGCGGCGCTGCGCCTGACCGGTCAACTCAATCATGATGCCCTGATTGATGCCCTCAATCGCTTGGTTGCCCGCCACGAAAGCCTGCGCACCCGTTTTGTTGCCGTCGAAGGGCAACCGTACCAGTACATTGACGCCGCTGACAGCGGTTTTTCCCTGACTTGCCATGATCTTCGCCAGCTAGAACCCACGCTACAATCTGCCCGTGTTGCTGAACTCGCGGAGTTGGATTCTCAATCCCCTTTCGATTTTGCCCAAGGCCCGCTCATTCGCGGACAATTGCTGCAACTGGCGGAAGAAGAACATGTGCTGCTGCTGACCCAGCATCACATTATTACGGATGGTTGGTCCCTAAGCGTACTGGTTCGGGAATTGGGGGCGGGCTATAGCGCTGCCCTCGTTGGTCATCATGATCCTTTACCGCCACTGCCTGTGCAATATGCAGATTACGCAGTCTGGCAACATGAACAGTTGCAAGGCACTTTTCTCACTGAGCAACGTGATTTCTGGCGTGCCCAACTTAAGGGTGCCCCTGCCTTACTGACAATTCCCACCGACCATCCACGTCCGGCAATACAGACTTATATGGGCGCCCAAGTTACTTTTCATCTTGATGCGACGTTATTGACTTCGCTCAAGGCGCTTGGGCAGCGCCATCACTGTACTTTATTCATGACGGTGCTGACGGCATGGAGTATCGTATTGACCCGTCTCAGTGGTCAGGATGATATTGTCATCGGCACGCCGGTTGCCAACCGACCACATCATGAGCTTGAAGGATTAATCGGTTTCTTTGTCAATACGTTGGCGCTGCGGATCAAACTCCATGATAACCCCAGAGTGGCTGAACTTCTGGCACAGGTCAAAGAACAAGCGCTTACCGCTTATGCCCACCAAGATCTGCCTTTCGAGCAAGTCGTGGAGGCCGTTCAACCCGAACGTTGCCTGAGTTACAGTCCGATTTTTCAAGTGATGCTGACATTAAACAATACGCCGGCCCAACAGTTGACGTTACCCGGTTTACAGCTCACATCACTTGAACAAGCACACCACGGTGCCTATTTCGATTTGACTTTAGCGCTGACTGAAACGGAAGCGGGACTGGTAGGCGCTCTGAACTATGCCGCCGATTTATTCGATTCCGCCACCATCAATCGCATAGTCGGTCATTTCACCAATATATTGGCGGCGATGGTGACTGATGAGACACAAACCTGCAATGCCTTACCCATGCTGTCAGCAATGGAGCAACAGCAAGTGCTGGTAGATTTCAACGCCACGCAGACCGACTTCTCAACAGACTTTTCTGGCCACCCGCCACTGATTCACCAATACATTGAGGCTCAGGCCGCACTGCACCCCGATGCCGTCGCCATCGCCGTTGAAGAACACACAGTCAGTTACGGCGAACTGAACCAGCGGGCCAACCAACTGGCCCACCACCTGATTGCGTTGGGCGTGCGCCCCGATGAACGGGTCGCCATTTGTGTTGAACGCAGTCCGGACATGGTGGTGGGCTTGCTCGCCATCCTCAAGGCCGGCGGCGCTTACGTTCCCCTTGACCCGGCCTACCCGAGTGAACGGTTGGCTTACATGCTCAACGATGCCGCTCCCGTGGCCCTGCTGACCCAGACTGCCCTTGCCGGCAGGCTAAAACAGGCAGTGCCCGCGGCGAAATACGCCACCCTGCTGCTGGATGCGCCTGACCGTTCTTTGTCTGAACACAATGCCTTGTCTGAACAATCGACCGACAATCCAGATACCCGCGCTGTGGGGGTATCGCCACACCATCTGGCCTATGTCATCTACACCTCCGGCTCCACCGGCTTGCCCAAGGGCGTCGAGATGCCGCTGGCAGGGTTGGTGAATTTACTGCAATGGCACCGCCAGCCTTCCCAACCCGCCGGCACCGGCAAAACCCTCCAGTTTGCCGCGCTGGGATTTGACGTCGCCTTTCAGGAAATCTTCACCACCCTGTGTGACGGTGGCTGTCTGGTGCTGATTAATGAATCCCTGCGCCGACAACCCGACCAGCTTCTCCGCCTGATTGCCCGGCACCGGATTGACCGGATTTTCCTGCCCTACATTGCGCTCCAGCACCTTGCCGATGCCGCCGGTGAAAGCGAGGCGGATTTTTCCTGTCTGGCCCATATCGTGACCGCCGGTGAACAACTGCGTATCACCCCGGCCATTCAGCGTTTCCTGCACCGTGCCGGAAACTGCCGTCTGCACAATCACTATGGCCCGACCGAAAGCCACGTGACAACCGCTTACATGCTGGAGCAGGAGCCGGCACAATGGCCGGTGTTGCCCCCCATCGGCCGCCCGATTGCCAACAACCGTATCTATATCCTTGATGCCGACAGGCAGCCCGTGCCCCTTGGTGTGACCGGAGAAATTTACATCGCCGGCCGCGGGGTTGCCCGCGGTTATCTGAACCGCCCTGAACTGACGGCGGAACGTTTCCTTATCGACCCTTTCTGTACAGAAACCGGCGCCCGCATGTACAAAACCGGCGACCTTGGCCGCTGGCGGCCGGATGGCAATATCGACTATCTGGGCCGCAATGATTTTCAGGTGAAAGTGCGTGGCTTCCGCGTGGAGTTGGGCGAAATTGAAGCCCAGTTGATGCGCNGCCACGGCGTGCGGGAAGCGGTTGTGATTGCCCGGAATGAAGGCGCTGACCCGCAGCGTCTGGTTGCCTACCTGCGCCCCGCAGACGGCATGAAACTGCAACCCGCCAAGCTGCGTCAGCAACTCGCCCAACATCTTGCCGATTACATGCTGCCCAGCGCCTTTGTGGTGCTCAACGCATTTCCGCAAACCCCCAACGGCAAACTGGATCGCCAAGCCCTGCCTGCACCGGATACCGCGTCAGTGGCAACGCGAACCTATGAAGCCCCGCGGGGTGAAACAGAAGCAACGCTGGCGCAAATCTGGCAGGCATTGCTGGGACTGGAGCGCGTCGGCCGCCATGACCATTTCTTTGAGCTGGGCGGGCATTCATTGCTGGCTATTCAACTGGTGGCTCGCGTACGCCAAGTGCTGGCAAAGGAATTACCGTTACAAACGCTCTTTGCACAACCGGTGCTGATGGTGCTGGCCCACACGCTGACCGACACCGCCGAAACAACGCAGACCGCTATTCCTGTGGTCGCTCGCGATCAGTTCCTGCCGCTGTCCTTTGCCCAGCAACGCCTGTGGTTCCTTGCCCAGCTCTCTCCGGCAGCCAGTCTGGCCTATCACCTTTCTGCCGCATTACGCCTCACGGGGACACTCAACCGTCAAGCATTGTCTGCCGCATTTGATAATCTGGTTGCCCGCCATGAAAGCCTGCGTACTCACTTTATTTCGGTGGAAGGACAACCTTGCCAGCATATCGACCCTGCTGACATTGGCTTTACGCTGTCCTGCCACGATCTGCGCCAATGTGATCCTGCTTTACATCACCACCGTATTAGCGAGCGCCTTGAACAAGAAACCCAAACGCCCTTTGATTTTGTTCAAGGGCCGCTTATGCGTGGTCAATTGCTGCAATTGGCAGATAAAGAGCATGTGTTACTGCTCACCCTGCATCACATTATTACTGACGGCTGGTCTCTCGGTGTACTGGTGCGCGAACTGGGTGCTTTCTACCGCGCTGCGCTTGATGGTCATGATGATCCTTTACCGCCGCTGCCCATTCAGTATGCTGATTATGCCGTCTGGCAATCCGGGCAGTTATCAGGCATTCCACCGCAAGATGCACACTCACAAGGCGCACCGTTGCAGCAAACCCGCCTCGCTGAACAGCGTGATTTCTGGCGTACCCAACTTGCGGATGCTCCTGCGTTGCTGACTCTGCCGACGGATCGCCCGCGCCCCACGGTACAGACTTATGCCGGTGATCAAGTCTCTTTCCATCTTGATGCTGCTCTCCTCAAGTCACTTAAAGCGCTTGGACAACGCCATCACTGCACCTTATTCATGACGGTATTGACTGCGTGGAGTATCGTACTGGCTCGCCTCAGTGGTCAGGACGATATTGTCATCGGTACGCCGGTCGCCAACCGGCCGCATCATGAACTGGAAGGGTTGATAGGTTTCTTCGTCAATACGCTGGCCCTGCGTGTCACTCTCCATGATGGCATTAGTGTGGCCGATTTGCTGACGCAAGTCCGCGAGCGGGCGCTCGCCGCATATGCCCATCAGGATTTGCCTTTTGAGCAGGTGGTGGAAGCGTTGCAACCTGAACGTAATCTCAGCTACAGCCCGATTTTCCAAGTGATGCTGGCATTGAATAATACTCCGGCTCAGGAGTTGGTATTACCTGATTTGCAGTTCACCCCTTTTGAACAGACACAGCACAGCGCTCATTTTGACTTAACCTTATCACTGGCTGAAACCGAGACAGGTTTAGCGGGCGCCTTGGCTTACGCCGTTGATTTATTCTCCCCTTCAACCGTTGAGCGCATGGTGGGTTATTTAATTAATACCCTCACGGCAATGGCCGACAATGAGAATCAAAACATTGCCACTTTACCAATGCTGCCGGACTCAGAGCGCCAACAGCTATTGACGGACTTCAACGCCACTCAGGCGGATTTCCCACAAGATGCCCTGACCCACCAGCTTTTTGAAGATCGGGTAAAACAACATCCAGATGCCACAGCTATCGTCGCCGGCAGCCAGACACTGACCTACGATGAACTGAATCAACGCGCGAACCGTCTGGCCCATTATCTGATTGATCTGAGCGTACGCCCCGATGATCGGGTGGCGATTTGTATTGAACGCAGTCTGGATACGGTAGTCGGGATACTCGCCATTCTCAAGGCTGGTGGGGCTTATATGCCACTTGACCCGACCTATCCGGCCGAACGGCTGGCGTATATGCTGGAAGATGCTGCCCCGCGGGCATTAGTGACTCAGGTTGCACTGCTCGAAAAATTCCCCGGCACCCTACCGGCGGTCGTGCTTGATGCCCAAAATACGTTACTGGAGGCACAACCGAACCATAATCCAGATCCACAGACGCTGGGGCTGACATCTCGCCATTTGGCCTATGTGATTTATACCTCCGGTTCGACAGGAAAGCCCAAGGGTGTCATGGTCGAACACCGCAATATCAACCGATTGATTATCAATAATGCATATGCGGACATTAATGCAAACGACTGTGTTGCCCATTGCGCCAATGTTGCGTTTGACGCATCGACTTGGGAAATCTGGTCTGCCCTGCTCAATGGAGGACGCCTGCACATCGTGCCACAATCCGTATTGCTTGACCCGGCGCGCTTCCGCGATTCCCTTATCCAAGGGCAAGTCACGGCCCTTTGGCTAACTGTCGGCTTGTTCAACGAATATCTCGATACTCTCCGCCCCCTGTTCGGACAACTGCGTTATCTGCTTGTCGGCGGCGATGTCCTTGATCCCCGTAAAATCCAACGGGTATTGTCAGCGGATGCCAAACCAAAACATCTGATCAATGGATATGGGCCAACAGAAACCACAACATTTGCCACCACCTATTTGATTAATCCGCCGATTGATGTGGCTCGTTCCATTCCTATCGGCCGCCCGATTGCCAACACCCAGATTTATATTCTGGATCCGCATGGTCAACCGGTTCCCCTTGGCGTTGCCGGTGAAATTCATATCGCCGGTCACGGAGTGGCACGAGGCTACCTGAACCGGCCTGAATTAACCGCCGAGCACTTTATTGCCGACCCGTTCTCCTCTGAGCCTGAAGCCCGCATGTACAAAACCGGCGATCTCGGCTGCTGGCTGCCGGATGGCAATATCGAATACCTTGGCCGCAACGATTTTCAAGTTAAGATACGTGGTTTCCGCATCGAACTGGGTGAAATTGAGGCAAAACTTGAACAGTGCGAAGGTGTACGCGAAGCGATCGTATTGGTTCGTGAAGAGAGTCAAAAACGTTTGGTTGCGTATTTACTGCCTCAGGAAGGGGTTGAACTTGTCCCAGCCGAACTGCGTCGACAACTCGTCCGAGAACTTGCTGAGTACATGCTGCCCAGCGCTTTTGTAACATTAGATGCATATCCACTGACTCCCAATGGCAAACTCGATCGTCAGGCACTCCCCGCGCCGGATGCCTCCTCCACGGTGGCACACGGCTATGCTGCGCCGCGCGGTGAAGTAGAAATAACTCTGGCCCAAATCTGGCAAGATTTATTGGGATTGGAACGCATCGGCCGCCATGACCATTTCTTTGAACTTGGTGGCCACTCACTACTCGCCATACAGCTATTGAACCGTATGCGCGAGCAAGATATGGAAATTTCGCTGACGACCTTGTTTACCTACCCAACATTGTCTGATTTGGCTTTAACTATCGATAAAGGATTTACCATGTCAGTATCCCCGTTTGATGCAAACCCTGTGCCGCTAAGCCCGGCAGGTTCTTTGTTGCCGCTGTTCCTGGTGCACGAAACGTCCGGCGACCCACTGGTTTATTCACCACTGGCTGCCCTTTTGCCGCCGGAGCTTCCGGTTTACGCATTACAGGCTTTGGGTATTCATACGCTTGAGAACCCGCCAGCTTCCATTGAGGCACTCGCGGCCTGTCATGTTCAAGCCATTCGCCGAGTTCAACCACAAGGGCCTTACCGTCTGGCAGGATGGTCAATTGGCGGCCTGATAGCCTATGAAATCGCGCAACAGTTCACAAACCAAGGTGACGTTGTTGAATTCCTCGGCATGATCGACTCGTATCTTCATTTCAATACGGGCAGCAGCACAGACAAAAATGAGCCATCAATAAATACCGATCAATCCGCTGGTGCAGATACAGAAGCAAAACAAATTGAGTACATTATTGACTCATTGCGCGCCCAAGCGAATATAGACGAACAGGCTTTGGAAAAGCTTTATCAATTCAGCGAATTGGGACAAGTACTGGATTTCTGCATTGAACAACAGTGGCTGCCCGCCAGCATCACAAGTGGGGATATTCTCCTTCGGTTGCATACCGCAGAGACAATTACCCAGCTTGGTCAACATTATCAGGCAGAGAAGTCAAATTTAGCCATTCACCTGTACACCGCAGATGAATTAGCCAGCGATGACAATTGGCGCGGCTGGCAAGGTATCGCTGGCAGCCATTCCGAACTTCACCCCATCGGCGGAACGCATTTCTCCATCATGCAATCGCCGTTACTGAACCAGCTTATTGATTCAATTACCGAACAGTTGCAGGCGGTTCCGCCTTTTGATCCACGCGTTATCATTCAATTGGGTTCTCAATCTGTATCACCGTTGTTCTGCATGCCTGGTGCGGGTGCCAGCCCTTCAAGCTTGCTTGAGCTGGCGATATCGTTCCCACAACAGCTTCCGGTATATGCGTTGCAGGCCCGGGGATTTACGGCTGAACACAATTTCCCCTATTCCAGCGTTGAAGCCGTTGCCCGGGCTTATATCCAGACTATTCGCCAAATCCAGCCCCACGGCCCATATCACCTGCTGGGCCACTCTTTTGGTGGCTGGATTGCCTTTGAGATGGCATTGCAACTACAAGCTGAAGGAGAATTGGTCTCTGATTTGATCCTCATTGATAGCGATGAACCTGAACAGTTAGGCCATCCTCTCGAATTACCCAGTAAAATCAAGTTGCTCAATAGAATTGATACCATCATGGAATTAATTGATGTTTACAATATGATATTGGAGACTCCTCTTCCGCTCAGCCGGCAAGAGTTTGAAAACCTGGATGCAGATGGACAGACCCAACTTCTGCACGACACATTGGTGCAAGCCGGTTTTTTCCCTGCCAAAACGCCATTATCCATGCTGCAAGGGATTATCCGCGTCATGCAGGCTAATATGAATACCCGCTATTTCCCTCGCTCCCGCTATGAAGGTGTAGTGCATATGATCAGCGCAGAAGAGGGTGATCCAGACGAAAGGGAAGACCGTGAAACTCAATGGCATACTCATATTGCCAAACTAAATACAATGTTGGCACGCGGCAACCATATGACCATGCTATCCTCGCCACACGTCGAGCATTGGGTAACGGAACTATGGCAAAAGCTAGATTATATCAATAACCCAAATTCTGCATTTTGGTTTGAAAAAGCAAAACCCTACGGTTTTATAAAAGGAAAATAGTTTTATGAAAGGGAAATAATAGCCCGTAGCATATACCTTATGGATTTAGAGTTGCGTCAAGGGGGCAAGGGAATGCATCCCCGGGATGTATGGATAGCAAGACATAAACACATGAACGATATTATTAGTGACCCTAAGAGGCAAACTATGCTGTATTCTCTTGACAGCCTGAATTGCGGTGACGTGGATAAAACGACGCTTCATCCCTCCAACCAAGATCCTCAGGAATGGCAAGCATTACTTGAACAGTTTTTCCCCCACGGCAGCGATGAAGGGCTACTTGAGCTGGAAACGAGCATTGCCAGTGACCCTGTAACTTATTGTCTCCATGAATTAAACAAACCAGTAAAAGAACTGACGGAACTGGAAGCGAATTTTTCATCGGTGATTATTCCCGAGCTTCCGGTCAATGGCAGCACTTATGCCCGACATTTGAGAGAAGACATTCTCAATCAAGTTGTACCTGTGTCATCCCCCGCTTTTGTCGGTCACATGACTTCTGCCCTTCCCCAACATTTACCTGCAATCGGCAAGATATTAACCGCCCTGAATCAAAACGTGGTTAAGCTGGAAACGTCCCATGTCCTGACCGCACTGGAACGCCAAGTATTGGGCATGATGCACAAGTTAGTCTATAACTGCGACGAAACTTTCTATAAGCAGTGGCTCCACAATGGCGACTATGCTTTGGCAACTTTCTGTTCTGGGGGAACGCTGGCTAACTTGACGGCGATGTGGGCATGCCGGAACCAGCTTCTACCCGCCGACGGGGATTTTGCCGGTCTCGCCCGCGAAGGACTTGCCAGAGGGCTTATCCATTATGGTTACAGTGGCCTGGCTATTCTGGTATCGGAGTTGGGGCACTATTCGCTGAAAAAAACTGTGGATGTACTCGGCTTGGGACAAGACTCACTGATCAAGATTGAAACGGACAGCAATGGACGGATTTGTACCAACGCCCTGCTGGCTAAATTGCAGGAGCTGCGCCAACGCAATATCAAGCCGATGGCGATTATCGGAATAGCGGGTACAACAGAAACCGGCTCAATTGATCCACTAAATACTCTGGCTGATATTGCTGAACAAGAACAATGCCACTTTCATGTCGATGCGGCTTGGGGAGGAGCCAGTTTGCTGTCAGAACGCCACCGGCATTTGTTCGCAGGTATAGAACGTGCTGACAGCGTCACGATTGATGCCCATAAACAAATGTATGTGCCAATGGGAACCGGCATGGTGCTGTTTCGCCAACCCAATCTGGTCAGCGCCATTTCCCAGCATGCAAATTATATCGTGCGTAAGGGTTCGAAAGATTTGGGACGCCATACGCTGGAGGGTTCACGCTGCGCAATGTCCCTCATGCTGCACAGTAACTTTCATTTGCTTGGCCGGCGGGGATTTGCCCAGTTGATAGATGCCAGTATCGAGAAAGCCCAGCAATTTGCAGATCTTATTCGCCAGCAAGAAGATTTTGAATTAATCAGCGAGCCAGAATTGTGTTTGCTGACTTACCGTTATATGCCACCGAGGGTATTGCAGACTTTGCGTACAGCAGCAGAATCCGAAAAGCAGAAATTACATGACGAACTTAACGCGCTGAACCAACATATCCAGACAATGCAGTGGACTGCCGGGCAATCTTTTGTTTCACGCACGACCCTTCATCCCACGCAATGGGACAGACAACCGACAACGGTTTTACGTGTTGTACTCGCCAACCCATTGACAACGATGGAAATACTGGAAGACATGCTTAAGGAGCAGCGCCAACTGGCACAGCAAAGCCCACATTGGCAAACTCTGCAGGCATTAATCCATTGAGTGAATAGGCTCATATCCCAATGAAAAAACTCAGCCCTGATTTACGGTTTTATCAATGTTTAAATTGATTGAAATCATAACAATGGACTGAGTTATTCATCCACCTTTAAATAATCATTTCTGTGAGCAAAAGAATGAAATTATTCTCTATGATTTCATCATAAATAAAGCATGGTTTAAATTTATCCCTTAATTCAAACAGACATAATGAAATGAATTACACCTACCGGTGCTTTCAGGGATCTTCGTGCTTTATTCTTCATTGGATAGCAGTCATTTATTAACATCTTATATCTCCTGCCTTAATTTCATTGACTCACTGATTTAACTTAACATTTTTAATAGATTCGGCATTGCTTATAAATTAACATTTATTAAAGGATAAATATAAGAATAATTAAAATAAAGAAAAACACTAATGGATGATTTGGCTATATATTTTTATCTATTCTTCTAAAGAAAACAATTGCCTTGACAATGACTAACCGCTAACGTTATTAATTCATGACCTGATAAAAAATCTCAAATACTCGGCCTATATATTCAATATATGCCCAATGGATTTTGATTTGCAACACAACAGGGCTGTAAGGGAGGTGCATATTATGAAAAACCGAACAATCAATCAGTACTCCACCATTCATGCATTGATGTCAGGCGTCTTTGATGGAGCGTTTGCAATATCAGAAATCAGTCATGGTGGTTCATTCGGTATTGGCTGCTCACATGCACTTGCAGGTGAAATGATAGCGCTGGATGATATTTATTATGAAATTCAGGGAGCCGGTCATGTACGTCAGTTCACCGATCAGGAACAGATACCTTTTGCACAATTAACTCATTTCAATCCTGATGATCAGTTCCCCGTTTCTGATATTAGTAAAGCTGACCTGTATTCACAATTATCTGCTCAAGGGAACATTGATAATATTTTTGCCGCAATAAGAATTGAAGGATATTTTGAGCATGTTTGGTTTCGGCGTACCAATTATCAACAAAAACCCTATAGGCCCTTTGTTGAAGCTATAACAGAACAATCTGAAGAAACCCTTTATGATATTTCGGGTGTCATGGTCGGTTTTTGGACTCCTGAGATATTTCAAGGTATTTCGGTTGCTGGCATTCATATTCACTTTATTGACGATTCGCGAAAACATGGCGGGCATGTTTTTGGTTTTAAATTAAAAAATGGTCTTTTAAGTTATGAACTAAAACAGGATATAAAAATCCATCTGCCAAACAAAGATGAATATATTAATGCTGATTTGAAGATAGATAATCTGGATGATATCATCAGAAAAACAGAAGGTTGATGTATATCACCTATCATTTACAGAAAGCCGCTTTATTAATGATACTCACTCCCCCTGCTGCCGTTCTTATAAATATACGGTTATCCATGCTGTTGGGGATTAATGAAAAGTTTTCTCTCCATTAGAGGTCTTCCTCACCTTAGCCGGGCAAATTCGTTTCCGACGAATTTGCCATTCCCTTGCCGTCGCAATACATCTTTAAATCCAATAGGTATAGAAGAATAATTCACTACATATAAAAACCAATTATTAGCTGTTCTGTTACGCACAAATATTTTTATGCTCAATGGAATTTACAAAGAAAACTTTTTATTTATCCATTTATTTATCTTTATTTATTTAAGAAATAAAGAAGGAAGCAACACAAAATGCTTCCTGCAACCATTTATTACGATAAACTTCATGAAAACTACTTCAACCGATCATTTAATAAAGCCATTGTCATAACATCACAATATTGACCATTTCTTAATGCCTGCATACGCGCAATTCCTTCTTTTTCAAAACCGAATTTTTTGTACAACGCTATTGCTCGTTCATTATCGGAAAAAACATCCAACTCAATTCTGATACTTCCCAACCAATTGAATGCATAATCAATGACAAACCCCACCAGTTTTGAGCCTACACCTTTGCCGAAATAATTCTCATCAATGCCAATACCGAAGCTCACTACGTGTTTACTTCTTGGGTTTTCAAAAGTAAAAATCCCGATTGTGCCTACTACTTTCCCCTCTATTTCGGCAACAAAATCAATAATCCCTTTTGTTTTATTTTTTTGCAATCTTTCCCGCCAAGTTTCATATGAAGGACACGGACGTTGCATTGTATTAGGATAAACACTTTCTTGACCAAATATTCGCTGATAATGTTCAGCATCTTCAATCTCAGCTGCTCTTATTATAATTTCCATAGATACCCCTTTTTATTTGAGATATTTATAACTACCTGATATGTATTTAAAAGTAAATAGGCTGTCTAAAAATATTATTTTAAGGGTAATGTATTGACTTTCTATGTTTTTTAACTTGCTTGGATTCACATATTAAGCGCAACACCGTAATGAACGAAGTAAATGAGTGGGCACTCCTTTAAATAATTCATTAGGTGTTTTGTAACCTCTCGT
>NZ_FORG01000032.1 GCF_900113945.1 Xenorhabdus mauleonii | reverse complement strand
AACAATATCGCCACTCAATGATTTTCCATTGATTTTCCGTGAACTTGGCACCGCATTTCGAGCTAGGTTTTGAGTTTCCACCAAACCGAGGTTTTCTACAATCCACGGATCCTTACGATCCAAGCTAAGATCCCATTCCTCATACCCTGAAAACTTACGATCAAAGACAAAAACGGCCCATTTTTACCTATCAAAAAACAACCAAAAGGCAGAATTACATTGAATAACACTAAAAAGGATAAATTTTGAGCTGATTGCGGTTCAAAAAACACTCAATATTAGTTTGTTATTTAACCAAAATGACTTTCATTCCAGTCAAATCGCCAATTCTCCCCAATCCACCTAAGAATCAATTAAATTCCAATTCAACATATTGATTTTTAAATAAAATATAAAGCCACATTTGTACCTTCCCCCACACATGCCCAATCGAATGATTTCCCCGACCTAATCCGCCAATATATCAGCACACCTTAACAGGAGAACCGCTATTATGGCACAAGACTATCACCACGGCGTCCGTGTACAGGAGATCAACGAAGGTACTCGTACCATTACTACAGTTAGCACTGCTATCGTAGGTATGGTTTGTACTGCTCCTGACGCAGACGAAAATACATTTCCATTAGATACTCCAGTTCTGATTACTGACGTTATGAGCGCCAGTGGTAAGGCCGGAACAAAAGGGACGTTGTCCGCATCACTGAAAGCAATCGCAGCTCAGGCTCAACCTGTTACTGTTGTTGTCCGTGTTGCTGAGGGCGAATCTGAAGAAGCAACCATTTCCAATATCATCGGTGGTGTCACTGATGCAGGTAAGAAAACGGGTATGCAGGCACTGTTGGCGGCGCAAAGCCAGCTCGGTGTTAAACCTCGTATTCTGGGTGTTCCAGGCCTGGACTCAAAAGCAGTTGCTCTTGAACTGGCAAGTATTGCTCAGAAACTGAAAGCAATCGCATATGTATCTGCTTATGGCTGCAAAAATATCTCAGAAGTAATTAAGTATCGCGAAAACTTCAGTCAGCGTGAGCTGATGTTGATTTGGCCAGACTTCTTGAGTTGGGATACCGTTACCAATAGCGAAGCTATCGCTTATGCAACCGCTCGTGCTTTGGGCCTGCGTGCCAAGATCGACCAAGAAACTGGCTGGCATAAAACTCTGTCCAACGTTGGTGTCAACGGTGTGAGCGGTTTGTCTGCTGATGTTTTCTGGGATCTGCAAGATACCGCAACTGACGCTGATCTACTGAACAAAAGTGGTATCACTACGCTGATCCGCAAAAACGGTTTCCGTTTCTGGGGTTCTCGTACTTGTGCTGATGACCCACTGTTCCAGTTTGAAAGCTATACCCGTACCGCTCAGGTTCTGGCTGACACTATGGCTGACGCGCATATGTGGGCTATCGACAAGCCGCTGACTCCATCACTGGTTCGCGACATTATCGAAGGCATCAACGCTAAGTTCCGTGAACTGAAAGCCGGTGGCTACATCATTGATGGCCGTTGCTGGTACGACGATAAAGCCAACGATAAAGACACCCTGAAAGCAGGCAAACTGACCATCGATTACGACTATACACCTGTACCGCCACTGGAAAACATGATGTTACGCCAGCGCATTACAGATAGTTACCTGATGGATTTCGCTAAAAGTATTAACAACTAAGGGGCTAACTGATGGCATTACCTCGCAAACTTAAATACCTGAACTTGTTCAATGATGGCAACAACTATCAGGGGATCGTGGAAGAACTGACTCTTCCTAAGTTGAGCCGCAAGCTGGAAGCTTATCGTGGTGCTGGCATGAACGGCAGCGCAATGGTGGATCTGGGGCTGGATGAAGGCGCACTGGATGCTGAATTCACTCTGGGTGGCATTGAATCTCAACTATACAAACAGTGGGGCATCGCGAAAGCAGATGGCGTCATGCTGCGTTTTGCCGGCTCTTTTGAAAGCGAAGACACGGGTAACGTGGTTGCAGTTGAAGTTGTAATGCGTGGTCGTTTCCAGGAATTCGATCATGGCACTTATAAACAAGGTGATAACACTCAGACCAAAATCACCGCTAAAAACACTTACTTTAAACTGACATGGGATGGCGAAGAACTGATTGAAATCGACACCATCAACATGGTTGAGAAAGTAGGTGGGGAAGATCGCCTGGAACAGCATCGCCGCGCTATCGGTCTTTTTTAATCGCTTCTTTTAGCAATTAGATTTTTTAAAACTTATTTCCTGTCTCTTCATATTTGTGGAGACAGGTTATCTATCGGATAAACAAGGTTGAACCATGACTGAAACACTGAATACTCAAAATGACGATCTGCGCATTATCGAATTGGAAGCCCCACTGGCACGAGGTAATGGCGAAATCACGGAAGTGATGATTCGTAAACCTAACAGCGGTGCGCTACGCGGTGCTCGTTTACAAGCACTGCTGGAAATGGATGTGGATTCTATGCTGCTTGTCCTGCCGCGCGTAACTACACCTGCATTGACCAAAAATGACCTGATGATGATGTCACCTGGTGATCTGATTAATCTCAGTGTGGAGGTGGTCAATTTTTTGTTGCCGAAGTCGGTCAAGTCCGATTCCCAGAACGATTAACCGTTGATGAATTGGTGGCAGATATCGCCACCGTTTTTCACTGGAGGCCGGCAGATACAGATGAAATGTCACTGCCGGAACTGTTGGACTGGCGACATCGGGCCATTTTAAGAAGTGGTGCAGAAAATGAGTAATATACAGTCACAGCTAGATAAGGTATTGAGTACTATTGGCAAACTGACCAGTTCCTTTAAATCTTTTCAACAGCATCAGAAAAAGCTGATCGGTTCAGTCGATAAAATACATAACCAATTTAAAAAGCTTAATAAGACTGTTGAGGGATTAAAGCCCATCGTAGGTTATGCGCAGGAAACTGCGCGTATGCGTACCGATCTTAAAGCTTATAGTCAAACAATTAAGCAGTCTTTCTCTGCGCGGCAGAATTCATCGCAAGTGAAACAAGTAAACGCCGCAAGTCAATCAGCCAATATTATTCAAACTACCCAGATTATTAAACAAGAAAATTCATCCAGTAAAAAAAATGAATTGAATTTTGGTGTTACTGGAAATATGACTAACAATTTTACATTGTTAGATAAGCTGGTCATTAATATTAATCCCAAGATAACAATTTTATTTAGTATTCTGAATAAAATTAATGCAGTTTTGAAATTAACGACTGGCTCAGTAAAAGTCGTATTTCAAATGCTGATTGGTTATATACAAATTTTTGGCAGTCTTGGCATAAAAGCTTTTGAGTCTCTAAAGATCAGTTTAAATATATTTGCACAATTGGGTATTCAGGCTTTTGCTGAGTTAAAGGCCAGTTTGAATTTCTTTGCCCAGTTGGGTGTGCAGGTTTTTGCCGAATTAAGAGCCAGCTTGAATTTCTTCGCACAACTTGGCATTCAAGCTTTTGCAGTATTAAGAAGCAGTTTGGATTTTTTTGTACAACTGGGTGTGCAGGCTTTTGTTGAATTGAGAGCCAGTTTGAATTTCTTTGCACAGATAGGAATTCAGGCGTTGGATAAATTAAAATCCACGCTGGATGCATTTGTACAAATGGGTGTTCAGGCGCTGAATAAACTCACATTTCCTTTGGATGTGTTTGCTCAGATAGGTATGCAGGCTTTGGACGAATTAAAAGCCGGCATCAACTTTTTTGCGCAGTTGGGAATTCAAGCGCTGGATAAATTAAAGTCCAGCCTGGATGCATTTGCCCAATTGGGTATTCAGGCTTTGAATGAATTAAAAGCGGGCATTAACTTTTTTGCTCAACTGGGAATTCAAGCACTGGATAAATTAAAATCCAGTCTGGATGCATTTGCCCAATTGGGTATTCAGGCTTTGAACGAACTAAAAGCCGGCATCAATTTTTTTGCTCAATTGGGAATTCAGGCACTGGATAAATTAAAATCCACGTTGGATGCATTTGTTCAGCTAGGCGTTCAGGCACTAGATAAACTCACAGCTCCTTTAGATGTGTTTGCCCAATTAGGTATTCAGGCTTTGAATGAATTAAAAGCCGGCATTAACTTCTTTGCACAGTTGGGTATTCAAGCGCTGGATAAATTAAAGTCCAGTTTGGATGCATTTGCGCAGTTGGGTATTCAAGCTCTGGATACATTAAAATCCAGTATGAGCTTTTTTGCTGATCTAGGAATTCAAGCACTGGATAAATTAAAATCCACGCTGGATGCATTTGTTCAGCTAGGAATTCAGGCACTGAATAAGCTTACTTCCCCTTTCGATGTATTAGCCCAGTTGGGGACTCAAGCACTGGATAAATTAAAATCCACGCTGGATGCGTTTGTCCAGATGGGAATGCAGGCGCTGAATAAACTTACCTCTCCTTTTGATGTGTTAGCCCAGTTGGGGACTCAAGCGTTGGATAAATTAAAATCCACGCTGGATTCATTTGTTCAATTAGGCGTTCAAGCGCTGAATAAACTAACCGCTCCTTTGGATGTTTTTACTCAAATTGGATCTCAGGCCCTAGAAGATTTAAGAGCCAATATTAATAAATTTGCGGAAGTTGGTATTCAGGCGCTGGAAAATTTAAACGTTGGTTTGAAGGCATTTGCACAAATAGGAACAGAGGCACTAGAAGCATTAAGAACTGCCATGGATTTTTTCGGTAAAACCGGAAGCAAGGTATTTGGCACAATAAATGAAGGTGCCGATTTACTGTCGAGCAAAGGCGGTAAAGATACTTTTTCATCACAGAGAAAAGGTTTGGGGCTATTTGGAAATATTGGCCAAAAAGTTTTTGGTGCTTTGGGGAGTGGAATTAATACTCTGGCAAGCGTTGGCTCAAAAGGTTTAGGTCTTTTAGGTAATTCTTTTAGTGCATTAGGCAAAGGAATGTCTTTTATTGGGCGAGCGATGATGGCAAACCCGATTCTTGCCATCATTGGTGTTATTGCAATGGCTGCCATTTATATTTGGCAGAATTGGGAGTCCTTGGGGCCTAAATTTACAGCGTTGTGGGAAGGTGTGAAAAATATCTGCAGCAATGCTTGGCAAGGAATAAAAGATGGAATCGGTGCAGCTTGGGAAGGTATTAAAAGCTTCTTCATGAATGGTGGGCTAATTGGCATTATCTACCAAAACTGGGACAGCATTAAACAAAGCGCATCAGAAGCTTGGGAGTGGGTTAAATCTACAATAAGTGGAGCTTGGGAATCTGTTAAACAGAATACACTGGAAATCTGGGAAAATGTCAAAAAATCAATTTCAGATAAATGGGATGAAATTGTTGCTGATGTTCAGGCCATTCCGGAAAAATTAAAAGCTGCCGGTTCTGAGATGATTAATGCCATATTAGGTGGTATCCAAGAGAAGTGGAAAGCGCTAAAAGATAAATTCAAAAGTTTCGGTGATGCAGTTAAATCATTCTTTGGTGGTAGTGATAAAAAGGAAGTTGAATTAAATAAAACTGAGGAAATCACCAAAAGTGAAACGGCTGAAAAAGCGAAGGAAATTAGTGGACGTCATGACACTGGCGGTTCTATTCCTGCTGGGAAAATAGGCATTGTCGGTGAACGTGGTCCCGAATTCGTCGCAGGGCCAGCGAATGTAACCAGTAGACAAAATACGGCGAAACTTGCCGCCGTGGGGCTTGCTGTCAGTTCGATGTCTCTACCCGTTGCAGCACAGGATGCACCGTTACATGCGCAAAGCTTGCCTGCTTACTCTTATGAGGAAGTTCAGGCAAGACAGATGCGGAGCCAACCACAGCTGCAAGCTGGTGCGGCACCCCAATATAACATCTATGTCTATGGCTCTCAGGGACAATCTGCTCAGGATATCGCCCGTATGGTCAGACAGGAACTGGAGCAACGGGAACGTACTCAGCAAGCCCGTATGCGTAGCTCATATTCTGATAGAGGAGAATCATACTCATGATGGCCGCACTTGGTTTATTTGTATTTATGTTAAAAACAACGCCTTATCAAAGTTTTCAGCATAAAAAGAGTTGGAGACATGCATTTAATAGCCGCGTGGGAGCGCGGCCTGCATGGCAGTTTGTTGGTTCAGATAACGATACGATAACGCTATCGGGAGAACTCTATCCGGAATTAACGGGGGGATCACTTTCTCTGGCTGCACTGACGTTGATGGCTGACAGCGGTAAAGCATGGTCTTTGATTGATGGTAGTGGTTCGATTTACGGGATGTTCGTCATCGAAAGCATTGATGAGACGAAAACGGAATTTATGTCTGGTGGTGCAGCCAGAAAAATCAGTTTTACACTGACATTACGGCGAGTGGATAACAATTTGTTTGAAATGTTGGGTGATTTGCAGGAGCAACTATCTGACATCAAGGACAAACTGCCTAAGTCAATGAAAGATCTTGAGGTTCTTAAAGATCAGGCGGTGGATAAAGTGAAAGGGGTATTCTCATGATGGATTTTAAACAGTGGGTACCAGATACGAGTTGGATTCCTCAGTTTGACTTGGTGACCGGAAAAGATGGAGCGCCCGCGTTCCGGCTGGAAACCAACAATAAAGATATCACAGGGAAAATTCAATCGCGCTTAATGTCTTTAACGTTGACGGACAACCGTGGCTTGGAATCAGACCAACTAGATCTTGAACTGGATGACTCGGATGGTCAGTTGGCGTTGCCTAGTCGAGGGGATATTCTCACATTGGAATTGGGGTGGCATGGCCACTCCTTAACACCAAAGGGAAAATTTGTCGTTGATGAGATTGAACATAGCGGAGCGCCTGACCGGCTGACCATTCGTGCTCGCAGTGCGGATTTTCGTGGCGATCTGAATGCTAAACGCGAACAGTCTTATCATAAACAAACGTTAGAGAGCATTGTAAGTACGGTTGCCGCAAGAAACCAACTGCAATTTCAAATCAGCGACGATTTGAAAGGCATAGCCATGCATATCGACCAGACAAATGAATCTGACGTGAGCTTTCTGACCCGAATTGCAAAGCAGGAAGGGGCGATTGCTTCGGTCAAAAATGGTGAATTGTTGTTTATTCGCCAAGGGGAGAACAAGACGGCAAGTGGTAAGGCTATCACACCTGTATTGATTACCCGTAAATCAGGAGATAGCCATCGCTTTTCTCTGTCCGATCGTGAAGCTTATACGGGCGTCATTGCTCAGTGGCAGGATACTCGTACCGCGACTAAACAGACGGTTAAATTGCACAAGGTGGAAACAAAGGAAGGGAAAGTCGAAATTTCCATTGAATATAAGAGCAGCGAGGATAAATCATCAGGCAAAGAGAAGTCCAAAAAAGACAAAGATTCTACCAAAAAAGACAAAAATCCCACTAAAAAAGGGGAAGAAAAGGGTAAGAAAAAAGAGCCTGAACCCCCTAAAAAGGGAAAAGATCCTAAAGGCAAGTCATCTACTCCTGTCAGCCTTGGTAAGCCTGGTAAAGTGAGCTTGGCTAAGTCCGGCAAAGTCAACTTGGCGAAGAAAGGCCCAAAAGAACCCGACTATATTACAAATGGACGCAAGGGAAAAGGTAGAGGTAACGGAAGCAGCAGCAGTACTGAAACCAGTCTTGAGATTAAGGGCAGCATATCCCATGAGGAAAAGAGTGAGTCAACAACTGAGTTCCAACAAACAACAACGGAAAAGAAAGAATCCTCAAGTTATTTGTCGGGAACTGAAGAAAATGTTTTGACGCTTTCACGTATTTTTTCTAACAAGGAAGAAGCAGAACGTGTTGCTACAGCTGTTTGGAAAAAAATGCAACGTGGGGCTGCTCAGTTTTCTATCACGTTGGCGATGGGGCGTGCGGATATTTATCCTGAAACACCTATTGTGTTGAAGGGATTCAAGGAGGAGATAGACGGAACAGGCTGGACTTTGGTTAAAGTCACTCACAATCTCAATGACAGTGGTTTCACGACATCATTAGATCTCGAAATTAAGATTGATGAGGTCGAAATTAAACCAGAAGGTAGCGAAATAAAAACTTGATCTCGATATGAGATCTTTGGTATATTGTTCACCAGACGAGAATGGTGTTATCCGATGTTATTTCAAGAAAGGTGAACAATATGATTAAGTGTCCTCTGTGTGGTCAATCAGCACATACTCGCAGCAGCTTCGAGCATTCAAGCCAAACAAAGGAGCGCTATAACCAATGTCAGAACATTAATTGTGGAGCAACGTTCGTCAGCCATGAAACCTTTGTACGTTTCATTTCTAAGCCAGGTGAAGTCAATGATGTCACGCCTCATCCAAAGGCAAAAACGAAGAGACAACCTCGCCAGAAAGCCGCTGTCGCCCAGTAATTCATGGGAAAACCATAAATAACGAAAAAACAATTGCTCCAGTTTTTTGCCACCATTATGGTGGCTTTTTTGTGTGAAGTGAGAATGTGCGAGTTCTCTAAATGAGAACTTCATGTAACGCCCACTTGTCATAAAGTAGGCGTTAAAACGCGAGGTTATTTTTCGGACACTGACTGCAAAATCCTTTGCATTTCATCTTTGATGTGTAGTTTTTCTTTCTTTAGACGTACAACCTTATCGCTGTAGCCAGTTCCATTTGGGCCTTCAAGTTGGGCTATCTCGTGGTCAAGTCGGTTATGTTTTTCAAACAAAGATTGGAAGCGGGGATGAGATTCTTTCAGGTTGGATACTAAATCACGATATTCTGGAAACATGAGACCTCCTAAACGAAATTTACTACCACACTCAATGAAGTGTAGCAGCCCATTGTAAGATCAGATTTGAGAGATATCACATAAAAAAGATCTGATGCTATTTATGCTGTTAACCAATTGTTAATGGAAAATTAACATTTATTTCTGGCAAAGAGATCTAAATTTTATTTAATGACTATAAAAATCAGTATATTGCCAAAAAATCATAATTTACCTCAGTCTTTTTGTTGTTATTATTCAATCTCCTTTTTAAATATATTCAGAGGTGATATATGAAAAAATATCTATTTCCTTTAGTTGCTTTGATGGCATCGACTTCCGTTTTTGCTGGCAAAAATCTGGAAGATATCGCACCTTACCCCGCAGCTCCGGCTGGAATGGTTCGCAGTGTGATTGAGCTGCCTAAACAAGTTAATGAAAAAGACTACATGGTTGAGTTGGTGATTGGCAAAGATATGAAAGTCGACTGCAATCACCACTGGTTCGGTGGCGAGTTGAATAAGAAAGTATTGGAAGGATGGGGATATGACTACTATATGCTGGATAAAGTAGATGGCCCCATGTCAACCAAAATGGGTTGCCCGCCGGATCAAAAAGAAACCGTGCGTTTTGTACAGGTTCAGTTAGGCAATGATGCACTTATTCGTTATAACAGCAAATTGCCTATTGTGACTTATACTCCAAAATCAATCACAGTCAAATATCGTATTTGGCAAGCATCGGATAAAGTCGAAACCGCAGTACAAAAATAATCTTTTGATCGAGTAAATCAACAACCTGAGTTTCCATTATATTAAACTCAGGTTGTTTGATTTATAGCATGCTTTTCTGTTTTGAGGTTAATTAATTTTTAGAATAGAAAACTTTATTTCAATATGCATTATTGTTAATGAACAATATAACACGTCATAAAAGACCTATTTCACACCTTCGTTGATAATTTTTATTTCTGTTATTTCTCTCTGTGATTCCTTGCCCATCTTTAAAAATACTAACTACACTGTTTTTGGATCCTTTTGCATTCATGCAAACATCATAGGGGAATCGTAGAATGTTTAAAAAATTATCGGCGGAGTTCTTTGGTACTTTTTGGTTGGTGTTTGGTGGATGTGGCAGTGCTGTGTTAGCAGCGGCATTTCCACAGCTGGGGATTGGTTTTGTTGGTGTCTCTCTGGCTTTTGGTTTAACCGTGGTAACAATGGCTTATGCCGTGGGACATATTTCAGGAGGGCACTTTAATCCTGCGGTAACATTGGGACTATTTGCTGGCGGGCGTATTTCAGCAAAAGATGTGATCCCTTATATTATTGCTCAAGTGATTGGTGGAATTGCCGCAGCGGCGGTGCTTTATTTAATCGCCAGTGGTAAAAGTGGTTTTGATGCAACAGCAAGTGGTTTTGCATCTAACGGCTACGGTGACCATTCTCCGGGTGGTTTCTCATTACAATCTGCAATTATCATCGAATTAGTATTAACGGCTTTCTTTTTACTGATAATCCTTGGCGCTACAGATAAGAAAGCACCGGCAGGGTTTGCACCATTGGCAATTGGTCTGTCATTGACACTTATTCACTTAATCAGTATTCCTGTAACCAATACATCAGTTAACCCGGCAAGAAGTACTGCGGTTGCTATTTTCCAGGGCACCTGGGCATTGGAGCAACTTTGGGTATTCTGGCTTATTCCATTAATTGGCGGAGCTATTGGTGGGTTGATATACAAGGGACTATTACAGAAAGATGATTAACTCATTAATAAATGTTCCTTTGTTTTAATAAGTCATGCGATAGCATGGCTTTTTTTTATCCTTTTTTATGGTAGATTTTCTTCACGGTTCGATCTTTTCGCAAAAGGAAAAATGATGGAGCAGAATATAACATGGGAACGAGGTGAATATTGGATTACCACAGATAAAAATAAATGTAATATTCATTTCGTACATAATAATCTGAAAAAATTACCCTGGGCGATTGATGTTGAATTTAAAAGAGTCAAAATTTCGATAGAACATAGTATATGTTTTACATTGTTTCATAATGAAAAAGAAATTGGATTTGCCAGATTATTGACTGACTTTGCAACATTTGCATATCTTGCTGATGTATTTGTTATTGATGAATATCAAAAGAAAGGGTTAGGGCGTTGGCTGGTGGAATGTATTTTAGATCACCCGGTTACTTCTTATGTAAAACATGTGGCGTTAGTGACTTATGATGCTCCTTGGTTATATAAAAAAGTAGGTTTTCAGCCTGTCATTGAATCTAACTTTGTCTGGATGTTGGATAATACGAAATCCTCTGGATAAATGGCAATCAACAGGCGGTATTATTCATTCGACGTCATACCGCCTTTATGTTTATCTCATTATCCGGCAAGAAAATATACGTTAATAATCTGAGTCATCACTCAGAGATAACGGTATTTTTTCTGTATAGTGCCCGAATATCCGGCAGTAAAGTCATTAAACCAAGCAACGCCATACATACACCTATCCATAATGGCGCTCTTAATCCCCAGCCTAGGCTCATTGCGAATCCACCAAGAAAAGAACCAATGACAACACCAAGTGTGATCATTGAAGAATGAACTGTATTTACCAGTGAACGACCATTGGCTGTTTTCATGACACGTGTCACCATGGCTGGATTCATGGTAACGCCCACTAATCCAATACCAACGAGGGATAAGGCTGCAAGGGATTTTTGATCTGCAAATAAACCAAATAACAGCAGGAAAAAGGTCAGAGAAATTAAGCCAATGGCGAGTGTCATAGTGGTATAGCGTTCTGACAGTTTCCCGACTATCGCATTACCCACGATCGTGGCACTTCCATAGAGAATGAGTAAACAAGTGATCATGCCATCACTATAGCCTGATACTTCTTTTAATATTGGGGTGAAATACGTAAATGCAGCAAAGGTTGCGCCGATAATCAGCAAGCTAGTGGAAAAAACACCCCATAGCTTTAGGTTTTTTAAGCTACTGAGTTCTGATCGCAGGCTCATTATTGGTGGTTTTGGGATGGCGGGCAGGAAAAACAGGCTGATGACCCCGGCAATGGTGGCCAATATCCCGGTTGTCCAGAAACTTTCTCGCCAACCTGCATAGGTACCTATCAAGTTAGCCATCGGTAGTCCCAAGATCGTTCCCACCATAATGCCAGAAAGTACGATTGAAACAGCCCATCCTCGCTGTTCGGTGGGGACAAGCTCTACACAGATTGCAAGCGCCACGCCAAAGAAAGCACCTGAAACGGCACCGGTTATGATCCTCGCTATCGCCAGTATGAAATATGAATTTGCCAGTGCACCAAGGATTTCCGCTGCGATAAAAATAATATAGAGAGTCATTAAGACCTTTTTGGGCGGCTGTTTTAATAATGCAATAGCTAAGAGTGGGCCGCCGAACGTCATGGACAAGGCATAAAGAGAAACGAGGTAACCAATTTGAGAAATGGATACACCGAGGTCGTATGCCATGATTGGCACCATACCCGAAACTTGAAATTCACTGGTCACCATGGAAAAGATGCCGAGTGTCAGTATGTAAATGGCGAAGGGAATTGTTTTTTGTTTGGTTACGGCATGGGAAAGAATAGCGACCTTGGACTGCATGTTCTCCATGTTATCACCTTTTAGTTATTTATCGGTTAATTATGTAGTAGGTATTACAAAAATATCCAGCTTGCGAAATAAGATCAAGGCATTTATGTTATAATCACTACAAAAATAACGATGGTATATACAATGACACTACGAGGGCGCCCGCCACGCTTTAACCGAGATATTGCTCTTCAGCAAGCAATGAAGTTGTTTTGGGATAAAGGCTATGAAGGTACTCAGCTTGTTGATCTCACTGCTACGATGGGGATCAATCCCCCGAGTTTTTATGCTGCCTTTGGCAGTAAGAAAAAAGCATTTTATGCGGCAGTTGAACTTTACATTAAGACTGTGGGCACTAAGGTGGTGGATAAGCTGAATGAAGCTGGCAGCGTGCAGGAAAATATGCGGGCAATGCTGGAAAATTCTGTGGAAATTGCAACGTCAAGCCACTCTGGAGGCTGTTTACTGATTCTAGGGATAATGAACAATCTGCAAGAAAATGAGGAAGTTTATACTTATCTTAAAGGCGTGCGGAAAAATACACTGGCATTAATCCGGACTCGGTTAGAAAAAGGCGTTGCTGATGGTGAGATACCTGCTGATATTGATGTTGGCAAACTGGCATTATATTTTCTTGGGATTATGCAGGCAATTTCATTGCAGGCGCGTGACGGGGCATCTAAAGAAGAGCTGATGGACCTGATTCCACCTTCCATGGCAGCCATAATGTTCTAGCCCGGTTTGTATTTTGTTGCCTGTAACATTGCAGCCTTGCCAGCTGCAATTTATCTCTGCTGCGACTTTTGTCAGCATACGCTTTGCCATGTTTTCAAAGGCTAGGATAAACAGTTCTCGCGAAGTGATATCGTCTTGTTTATTCCACTTCATCCCAATGGCGGATGATTTTCCCAACAATGCCATAATCACGGGCTTCTTCAGATTCCATCCAGTAATTATGGTTTGTATCTTTCGTGACTTTATCGAGAGGCTGTCCGGTTGCTTCACTGATGAGACGATTGATGCGGGTACGGACTTTCAATATTTCTTTGGCTTCGATTTCTATCTCTGAAGCACGCCCTTGAAAACCACCTAATGGCTGATGGATCATAAAACGGGTATTCGGCAAAGAGTAGCGATTTTCTTTATCTGCAGCCAGAAAGATAGTAATACCTGCACTGGCAACCCAGCCAGTGCCAATAATGATGACTTTAGGTTTTATCAACTTAATCATGTCATGCAGGGTATCACCTGATTCAACATGACCACCTTGGCTATTAATAAATATTTTTATTGGTTCGTCATTGATTTCCTGCAAAATCAACAATTGTGTCATAACTTTTTCAGCGAGATTTTGATTAATTTCTCCTGAAATAATGACAGTTCGAGATTTAACAAGTTTATTTTTCAGAGATGGTTCCAGCGTTTTTTCTTCCTCAGTTTTATTTGTAAGTTTGCTATACATTATCTTTTTCTCTTGTGATTAATGATATTAAACGTGTTCAATGATATTGGATGATTAATAAAATGACGGTTATGGTTTCTCTATTTAACTGCATGATAAACCGCAGTCTATGAGCAATTAAAGACTTTTTCTGTGATTGACGACAGGTATATTCTTCATTGATTCAATCAAGCCTTGTATATGCAAGGTTAAAATAATGGTTTTAAAAATTGTTTAATGGCAACAGATGGGACATTACAAAAATTGCTGGTGGATAGCTTATTTTTACCAATCACTTTGCTGGCACTGTTATAGGTTCTAAAATCATTTTTGCTGTATCTACTAACGGCATTAACGTTGCTTCATTTTCACCGGCTCTTGCGCGCAGAGAAATCGAATGTAAGATGGCGATGATTAATTGAGCAATAATGTCCACATCCGTATCAGGAAGCAGTTCTCCGTCATTTTTTGTTTCACTCAGAATTTTTTTTATTTGATCTGTTTGTATCTGAATTACCATGGCAAGGTATTGCTGGATCTCAGGTATTTCTACTTCTGCCGCTGCTGTTGACAACGCCATGCAACCCAATTTCCCGCTCTCACCGGTATATAAATCAATTGAAGCCGTTAAATAACGGGTTATGCGATCAAGAATTGTGTCTCTTTCATTTTGTTTTTTAAGTGCATTTTCATAACGTGTGATCGCGATAGTGCCAAAGTTATCCATAGCTTTTTTATAAATGGCTAACTTATTTCCAAATGCGGCATAGAGACTTGGTTTATTCATCCCCGTCTCGTTGACCAAATCGTCTAGAGACGTGGCAGTAAACCCTTTGCGCCAAAAGAGAAAAGTAATCTCTTTGATGGCTTGTTCACTGTCGTAAGAGCGTGGGCGACCCTTCTTTTTCATTTCTTACCACCTAGTAAAATAATCATTTACAGAGTATAAAACAAATGCCATTATTTTACTAACCAGTAAAAAAATATGATTAAGAAGGCAAAATGTCCGGTGTTATCGATGGTGGTTGTGGCAAGACAACGAAATCAATTATAGAGTTAGTGGCTAAAGGCAAGATAAGTCAAGGTACTCCGCTCAAGGTTGGTATATTTGTGTGTCCGGGTTTTATGCCAATGGATATCAATGGAGCACAATCTGTTTTTACAATTGCGTCTGCGGAAATCCATTTTATTTGGAAAAAAAGAGAGTTAGTCGAAGGCTTTATTGGTTGGCCAACAATGTCGACAATGACTTTTGATGAATGCCCGGATGATTTAGATGTATTGATTGTCGGCATGGTTCCCCCCGAAATCGTTAGGGATGCGGAAGTACTGGCATTTTTTGCTAAACAGGCACCTAAGACTAAATTTGTAATCGGAACGTGTTACGGAACATTGGTTCTCGGTGCAGCCGGATTGTTAGTCAATCGTAGGGCGACCAGTAATTTCAGGGCTATTCCCCTGTTATCAGAATTTGGCGCGATTGCTGTAGAAGGCAGTGAAGTTGTCATTGATGGCAATATTTACACTTCTGGCCCGGCAACCGGTTCGTTTGATGCATCTTTACTCGTACTTAAGCAATTGAGAGGCTCTGAGTTTGCGGAACTGGCCGAACTGGTTATTGAATACGATCCACGCCCACCATTTAAAACGGGTTCGCCACAACTTGCAGGGCCAGAAATGTCACTCATGTCACAAAAAATGACAGAGGAAATTAACCAGCAATATTATCATGCGATACGGGCAGGTTTTTCCAGTGTTTCAAAGTGTTAATCTAATAAGTGTTAATTTAATATTCTGACATTTTTAATTTAGCTTCATGGTTTTTATCATCATGGAAAAAGTTTTTTAATTGAAAAATTGAGAGGATTGGTATGAAAATAAATTTAACAATGAATAAAACCGAAATGCAATTTTTCATTGATAATTTAATTCATCATGGGTTTGATTATTATACAGAGCTACGTGATGAGTTTAGATGTGATAAAGATATTTCCATAAATCATGTCCGTAATATTTTTGATGGTGATGGAATATATTTAGATACAAACGATATTGAGGTAACGATTACCGATAAATAATATCGTTGATAATTTAAAGCAGAAAATGCAAGAGATTATAATCTTGTCCCGCTCGCCGTGCGGGACAAGATTTATTCCAATTATTTTGAAACTCTGTTTTTTGGAACACTATTTTTAAAATACAGTTTTTGAAATACCGTATTAGAAGATGCAAAAAAGCATTATGCTTTCTCTTTAACGCCTTCTACTGAAATGTTCAATTCGACTTCTTGGGATTTTGGCCCCAGATCGCCTTTTATATTGAAATCTTTCAGTTTGATTTTCCCGTTGGCTTCAAAGCCCGCACGGTATCCTCCCCAAGGATCGTTGCCTTCGCCGGTCAGCTTGGCATTGAGTGTCACAGGCTTGGTGACGCCATTGAGTGTCAAATTACCGGCGATGGTGTAATTTTCCCCTGTTTTTTTGACTTCAGTTGATGAAAATTTAGCTTCTGGGTATTTTACAACGTTTAAAAAATCGGGGCTGCGCAGATGCTTATCGCGTTCAGCGTGATTAGTATCAACACTGTTTGTTTTAATAACCACGTTGACTTTATCAGCAGCGGGATTCTGTGCATCGAAAGTAAATTGGCCGTCAAACTTTCTGAAACTACCGTAAAGCCAGCTTATGCCCAAATGTTGAATACGGAATTCAATGAACGCATGCTGGCCGGCGGTATCAATTTTATAATTAGCCGCGAGGGCAGAGTTGCTACCCATTAAGAAAATGCCTGCTGTTAAACCAATCAAGGCTTTTTTCGGCATCATTTTTTTAAACATCAGCTTGTTAAACATAAAACAATTCTCCAGAGGTTATTTTGTATCGGACTTGAAACCAAGCATTCTTGTTAGGGTGGAATCTTTATCAATAAAGTGATGCTTCAATGCTGCAAGAGCATGAAATAATGAAAACACCACCAGGATCCAGGCTAAATAGAGATGGACGACACCGGCAGTATCAGCCTGTAGCCCTTGCTCTGTCAGGATAGCGGGAATATCAAACCATCCAAAAAGACTGATCGATCCGCCTTCCGCTGTCGAAATCAGATACCCGCTGGCCAAAATGCCAAACAGGGCAATATAAAGTGCGAAATGCATCAGTTTTGAACTGATGCGTGTGAAATGACTGTAACTTGCCAGAGGCTTTGGCGGGGGAGAAATAAATCGCCAAATGACACGAATAGCCATGATAATAAAAAGGCATACGCCTATACTTTTATGTAGCTCAGGTGCGCGGTGGTACCAAGTATCGTAATAGCTCAATGTTACCATCCATAGGCCGAGTGCAAACATGCCATACACAGCGATGGCGACTAGCCAATGGATTAAAACAGAAATATGACCAAAGCGCGTGGAAGTATTTTTTAATAGCATACTGTTTCCTTATTCTTGATCACGTATACACTTCGTCTTTCAAACTGCCTCTTTGTTGGCTGCGGCTGCTCACCGTTTCTATAAACACACGGTTGTTTATGCTCCCGGAGATGCTCTCCCTTGCCGCCACGATGCAATTTGAAATCCATTGCGTATAAGGGAATGATGCCCAGTGTTCTTGATGATAAATTGGGGTGTTATAGTAAATAAAAATGACAATTGATTTTTGGGTATTTTAGACAAATTATTTGTTCAAGAATATCAAAAATAATCAACAATAAAATAGAATAATATTTTATTGTGCATCATTAATATAACTTCATTATATTCATTTAAGTTATTTACTTATATCAATTCAATTACATTATAGCTTTTGTTTTCAAAAGCAGGATCACATTATTGGATTTCAGGTGGTGTCATTCATCTTTTTCCAGATTTTTTTAGATGACAAGAAAAAACTAACTGCCAAGAATGATTTATTTTGTTATTGTTTATCTGTGTAATTATACATTTATTCTCAGCGGGTTCTTTTTCATTATATTTGACTGTGTTATTTTTAAGCCCTCATTAGCTTTTATCAATAATGGAGAAATATAATGTATACCTTGTGGATAGCTAATAAAAATTACTCCTCTTGGTCGCTACGTCCCTGGATTCTGCTCAAGGTTTTAGATATTCCTTTCAACGAGCAGTTTAACTCTTTTGAGGATGGTAAAAGCAGTTATGAGAAGTTCAGAAAGTGTTCACCTACGGGAATGCTTCCTTGTTTGGTCGATGGAAATAGGGATGTAAAAATTTGGGATACTTTGGCGATTGTGGAATATATTGCTGAAGATCATGCACAAGTATGGCCAACAAATAAAATTGCCAGAGCATGGGCAAGAAGTGCAGCGGCAGAAATGCATTCGAGTTTTGCTACATTGCGCGAAGTTTGCCCGATGAATTGCTCTCTTCATACTCGGCTAAATGAAATAACACCCGAATTGCAGAGTAATATTGATAGAATTGATGAGATTTGGTCAGAAGGGCTAACTAAATTTGGTGGTGAATGGTTGGCAGGGGATAAATTCACGGCTGTGGATGCATTTTATACGCCAGTTGCTTTACGTGCCCAAGCTTATGGATTGAAATTTTCAGCTATTAGCCAGAAATGGATTGATCGCATATTGCAGCTTCCGCCAATGGTAGAATGGGTAGAAGCAGCAAAAGAAGAGCCAGAAATAGAACATTGATTCAGACCATGTCATGGTTATAAATAATTTATGATGATGCCGATATAGGATACGTTATATTACGTATCCTAATATTGCGTTATTTATTGATTTGGTTAATGGGTGTTTCGTTGTTATTTGTTTCTTCAATTATTAATTTGATTATCTAAACTATGATTGAAAATAGGTTGGTGGGATAAATTATTGCTGAACTATTTTCTATTTTTATAGATTATATCGTTTGTTACTTCATAAAATGAAAAGGATGGGGAATGGATTGGGGGCAAATGGCTTATGGCGCTGTTCTGAGTGCTATTTTTAGTGGGATTTTGGGTGGTATTCTCTGGACTATGAAGAAAAAAGGAAAATTGAGTAAGAATGTTTCCTTTGTGATTTTTATTACCTTAACTGTTGTCTGGAATATATTCTACTTTGAAGTTATTATGAAGAATAATAGTTTACTCATTAATGGTAATGAAACTGTAGCGTTTCAATGGGACACGCCTGTTTTTTTGATTTTAAAAGTTAAAGATCCCAAAGTTTATGGTGAGTTTAAAGAACTCGTTTCGACCTTACAAAAAGAAGGGAAAAACTGGGACGAAATTCTTAGTGAGATTGCTAAAAAAACAGTTTCATTGACTAATGAACGTATTTTGTTTGCGCCAGATGAAAATGTTATTTCCCATATAAAAGTAGTCATAGAGCAAATGGAGGTTTTGCAAAAAATAAGTGGGGAAAAATGCCTTCACTTTGTCATGCCAGATCTTAAAAAAAGTTTGCAGGTTAATTTTGATATGCTGAAATTCTTCCCGAAAGAGTTATATCTAAGGCGTGTAAAAACGGATGAAGAAATGATTATGGCTTCTTATGGTGAAAAACAATATCAGTTATCAAATGAAAGCAATGAGCTTGCTTTCGCAGATTTCAATGCTGTCATATTTGATTTGATACATAATAAATATGGCAACGATTTCTTGTTGTTAGAATCTCCCGAGAGCGCTTACTCTAATGCAGAAAAGAGCTGTGAGCTGCTTATTGATATGAATAAAAAAATTGTTGAATTACCACCTGAGAAAGCGGCTCGGATATATCGTTATCTGATTAGCCAGATACAGTAATAGGCAGGCTATTTTCCCGTATGGCGCAAGTCATTTGGGAATAAAAAAAAGCTCCGTGTAGGAACGGAGCAGAAGTGGGTAAAGTAGCTGGGAAAATGTAGTACAGGGCTATAGTAACTCTGTACTATTAAATATAACCTCAACGGAATATACATTGGGCGTATTGAATTGATATTTCGTTGCTGTATCCATGCTTTAGAACGTATGTTCCGGGAATGAGAAATTGAATGGAAATAATGAATTGAATGGAAGTAACACATTGAAATAAAGAATAGTGTTCTCATCAGAATACTTGGTATGGCGCATATTGCCTGTTTTATTCATTCACAATATGGCCATACCAAATATCAGTGGCTATCATTGAGATAATCCTTCACCTGTTTTTTAATGGAGGAGAGCATCCCGAATAACGTCCAGTGACGCTGGATTTTCAATCAAGGCGATATCGTTGGGTTCGCGTCCTTCGCAAATGGCTTGCATTGTACGGCGCAACATTTTACCTGAACGGGTTTTTGGCAATTGAGTCACAAAATAGACTCGTGCCGGACGCCCAACACTACCGATTTTTTTATCCACCAATGCCATCAACGATTTTTCCAACGCTGCGAAATGGTCAGCGCTTTGGATTTCACGTCCCTCTTTAAGAACAGCAAAAGCAACGGCAGCTTGTCCTCTCAGCTCATCTTTTATGCCAATTACAGCCACTTCCGCCACATCTTCATGGCTGGAGATACACTCTTCAATTTCCCGCGTTCCTAAGCGATGTCCTGAGACATTGATGACATCATCCGAACGCCCCAAAATAAAATAATAACCATCGCTGTCGCGAATTCCCCAATCGAATGTTGAATAGACTTGTTGATCCAGTGGTTGCTGATTGAGTTGCTTCCAGTAGGTGTTGATGAAACGGGTATCATCACCATAGATAGTTTGGATACAACCCGGTGGCAGGGGGCCTTTAATCACCAGCATGCCTTTTTCATTGTCGCCGCATTCCCGCCCTGTCAGTTCATTTATCAACTTGACATTAAACCCGTACATCGGGAACCCTGTGCTGCCAAAACGGCTTGGCCTGCTGTCTAAGCCACGGGCAATGGTCATAATTGGCCAGCCTGTCTCTGTTTGCCAGTAGTTATCAATGACAGGAATGTGAATGGCTTCGTTGATCCAGCGAGCAGTGTGTTCATCCAAAGGCTCGCCTGCCAGATAGAGCGTTTCAAGCGATGATATATCGTATTTGGCGATGCAATCTGTAGGGTATTTTTTTAGAACCCGTATTGCAGTGGGAGCTGAGAACATTTTGGTGACATGGTATTTTTCGACAATTTGCCACCAAACGCCGGCATCCGGGTGAATTGGCAACCCTTCATACATAATGGTTGCCATGCCGGCAATCAGTGGTGCATAGATAATATAAGAGTGCCCGACGACCCAACCGATGTCTGATGTGCAAAAGAAAACACCGCCGGCCTTGCCGCCAAAAATGGCATCCATAGAGGTTGCCAGTGCGACGGCATAACCGCCGACATCCCGCTGAACGCCTTTGGGGGTCCCTGTTGTGCCAGATGTGTAGAGCACACAAGATGTTTCATTGGATTCGAGCCAGGTAACGGGAACGGTTGCATCGATATGCTCTTGCCGCAAGGCCGCAAAATCCACATCTCTGCCTGCCACCCAATTGATGTCAGCCAGCCCTCTATTTACCATCAAAACATGACGTGGTGTGTGGTTGGCCAGCTCAATGGCTTCATCCAGCAATGGCTTATAAGGAATGATTTTTCCCCCGCGTGAACCGGCATCAGCGGAAACGACCAAAACAGGTTCAGCATTATCTAAACGGGTAGCGAGACTGTGGGAGGCAAAACCGCCAAATACGACGGAATGAATGGCTCCTATACGGGCGCAGGCCAGCAAAATAAACAGGGCTTCCGCCACCATGGGCATATAAACGACAACCCTGTCGCCTTTTGTTACACCGAGTGACAGCATCATGGCCGCGGCGCGGTTAACTTCCTGATGTAACTCTCGGTAAGTAAATACTTTTTCACTGTTGGTTTCCGTTGAAATGGCAATCAGTGCCTTGGCATCAGGTTGGCTTTCCAGCCAGCGATCCAGCGCGTTATAGCAAAGATTCGTTTTCCCTCCGCAGAACCAGCGGGCAAAAGGTGGATTACTGTGATCCAACACCTGTCCAAAAGGCTGCTGCCAGTGTATTCGCTTGGCTTGCTCTGCCCAGAAGGCATTGGGATCATTAATCGAATACTGATAGAAATCTTGGAATGACATAATCTCTCCTAGCGTTATGCAGTTGAGAGGTGGCATTTGAAGCCACCGATAGCTATACCTGTGGCTGAAAGCCAATAGGTATAGCTTGTTAGATCATATGATGTATAAGTCGAGATACTCATTCACGGGAGTATCTTTCAGTGAGAAGAGATCAAGAGAGAGCGCTAGAATTTTTTGTTGTTGCTCTTTCGGGAATCGACGAGCCAGGTTAGTTTTGAATTTTTCCTCTAACAAAGGAATGCCATCTTTACGGCGGCGTGCATGACCAATCGGAAATTCGACTTTCACTTCATCGAATTGAGAGCCATCGGTAAATGTCAGCGTCAAGGCATTGGCAATGGAACGCTTTTCAGGATCATGGTAATCATGGGTGAAATCAGGATCTTCGACGCAGACTATTTTTTCGCGCAAGGCATCAATGCGTGGATCAGCCGCGATATCATCCTCATAATCCGCAGCCGTCAGGCGGCCAAAAATCAAGGGGATGGCAACCATGTATTGGATGCAATGATCTCTGTCTGCCGGATTATCCAGCGGGCCATGTTTATCAATAATCCTGATGCAGGCTTCATGGGTACGTATCGTCACTTTCTCGATATCTTCAACGGATTTGCCAAGCTCTTTCAGTTGTTGATGCAAAGTCATTGCCGCTTCTACGGCCGTTTGTGCATGGAATTCTGCGGGAAAAGAGATTTTGAACAGGACATTTTCCATCACATAAGAGCCGTAGGGACGCTGGAATTGGAATGGCTCTCCATGAAACAGAACATCATAGAATCCCCAGGTTTTCGCCGTTAAAGCGGAGGGGTAGCCCATCTCGCCTTTTTGCGCCATCAACGCAAGGCGTACCGCGCGGGATGTTGCATCGCCGGCAGCCCATGATTTACGGGAACCGGTATTGGGCGCATGGCGGTAAGTTCTCAGGGACTGACCATCAACCCAAGCCAGTGAAACTGCGCTGAGTATTTGTTCGCGTGATAACCCTAACATTTGGGCGACCACGGCGGTGGATGCCACTTTTACCAGAACAACATGATCCAATCCGACTTTATTGAAGGAGTTTTCCAATGCCAGACAGCCTTGAATTTCGTGGGCTTTAATCATTGCTGTCAAAACATCCCACATGGTCAGGGGAGACTCTCCGCGAGCCACCGCATTTCGCGATAACCAATCAGCGGTGGCAAGTATTCCGCCAAGATTATCAGATGGATGCCCCCATTCCGCCGCCAGCCAAGTATCGTTGAAGTCCAGCCAACGGATCATCGCACCAATGTTGAATGCAGCCTGAACGGGATCGAGCTGGAAACGCGTTCCCGGTACGATTGCGCCATTGGGCACGATTGTTCCCGGCACAATCGGCCCCAACAATTTAGTGCAGGCTGGATATTCCAGCGCTTCCAATCCACAGCCTAGTGTGTCGATAAGGCAGTGTTGCGCAGTGGCATAAGCATTCGGGGATACTATGGTGTAATCCATGACATAATTCACAATATCGACAATTACCTGATCATAATCAGGGCGGTTATTCATAACAGGGGTAGACATAATTAATCCTTACGTTGCTATTCATATACTCGTTGTCTTTCAAACCACAGCTTTGTTGGCTGCATTCATTTTTCCCGGTCCCTCGCGGCTGCCCTGTTCCGGTCACTCCCTATGTTGGAAATCGACAGGGTATAAACGGAACTATTTGCGTTGTTCAATCGGTATAAATGCCAAATTATCGGGGCCGACATAGTTAGCAGAAGGACGGATAATTTTGTTGTCAGTGCGTTGTTCAATGATGTGGGCAGCCCAACCTGATGTGCGGGCAATGACGAATAATGGTGTAAACATCGCCGTAGGAATCCCCATCATGTGATAGGAGACAGCAGAAAACCAATCGAGATTCGGGAACATTTTCTTGTGCTCCCACATAATGCTCTCGATGTGATCCGCAATGTCATACATTTGAGTTGTTCCCGCTTCTTGGGAAAGTTGCAGGGAAATATCCTTGATGACCTTATGGCGCGGATCCGAGACGGTATAAACAGGATGGCCGAAGCCGATGATAACTTCCTTACGTTCCAGGCGAGCGAGAATATCAGCTTCGGCTTGGGCCGTGGTGTCGTAACGCTGCTGGATTTCAAATGAGACTTCATTGGCTCCGCCGTGCTTTGGCCCGCGCAGGGCACCAATGCCGCCGATAATGGCGGAGTAAGTATCTGATCCGGTTCCGGCGATGACACGGCTGGTAAACGTGGACGCATTGAATTCATGCTCGGCATACAGGATAAGCGATGTATGCATGGCTTTTTCCCATGATTCACGCGGTTTTTGACCATGCAAAAGATGCAGGAAGTGCCCGCCAATGGAATCATCATCAGTTTCAACTTCAATGCGGCGCCCATTATGGCTGTAGTGGTACCAGTAAAGCAGTATTGAACTGAGAGATGCCAGCAAGCGATCTGCAATATCGCGGGCGCCGGCAATATTGTGATCTTCTTTTTCCGGCAGAGTACAGCCCAGCACAGAAACACCTGTGCGCATGACATCCATTGGATGTGCAACGGCCGGCAAGGCCTCCAGTGCGGCTTTCACACTGCTGGGCAAGCCGCGCAGGGCTTTTAATTTTGCTTTATAGGATGCGAGTTCCGCGTGGGTAGGGAGTTTATCGTGGATAAGCAGGTAGGCTATTTCTTCAAACTCACAATGGGCGGCCAAATCGAGAATATCATAACCACGGTAATGTAAATCGCTGCCGTTTTTACCCACGGTACAAAGGGCGGTATTGCCAGCCGTAATGCCGGACAGGGCAACGGATTTTTTCGGTTTGAATGAAGTGGATTGTGGCGATTCTGTTGCTGTATGTTGATTACTCATGAGTATCACCTCTGCTATTTTTTTTGAGAAAACAGGGCATCCAGTTTTTGTTCAAAAGCGTAGTAGTTGATGCTTTCATACAATTCATTGCGGGTTTGCATCATATCGATGACATTTTTTTGGGTGCCATCACGACGCAGGGCGGTATAGACTTGTTCGGCGGCCTTATTCATGGCCCGGAATGCCGAAAGCGGATAAAGGGCAATGGCGACATCCGCACTCCTCAATTCGTCGAGGGTAAAGAGCGGGGTTGCACCAAATTCAGTAATGTTCGCTAAAACAGGAACCTGGGTTCTGGATGCAAATTCTTTATACATATGCAGTTCTGTAATTGCTTCCGGGAACAGCATATCTGCCCCAGCTTCAATATAAGCAGCGGCTCTGTCAAGGGCAGCTTCCAGCCCTTCCACTGCGAGTGCATCAGTGCGCGCCATAATGACAAAATTCTCATCAGTACGGGCATCAACGGCAGCCTTGATGCGGTCTACCATTTCCTCTTTGGAAACGATTTCTTTATTTGGACGATGCCCACAACGTTTGGCGCCCACTTGATCTTCAATATGAACCCCAGCAGCACCGGCTTTAGTGATAGAACGGATGGTGCGGGCAACATTAAATGCTGAGGAACCAAAACCGATATCTGCGTCAACAAGCAGTGGCAAGTCACACACACCGGTGATGCGGAAAATATCTGTCAGTACATCATCCAATGTTGAGATGCCTAAATCTGGCAAGCCGAGTGAACCAGCAGCAACGCCGCCACCTGAAAGATAAATGGCCTTGTAACCCGCTCGTTTTGCCAGTAATGCATGGTTTGCATTGATGGCTCCGACTACCTGTAACGGAGATTCGGCTTCTATTGCCTGACGAAAGGCTAAACCTGCAGAAGAAAATGCCATATATAACCTCGTTGTTACAACAAAATGGATTGTTACGAAAAATAAATTGTTACAAAAATGGGGGTTGTTTGTATTCGTATGTTATATAAGCAAAGTTTATGCCAAGGATTAAAAAAAGAGAAAAAATTAGCCAGTGTTTATATGCAGTAAAATATTTTATTGTTTTTTATCAATTGGATAATGGATTTTGGTTGGCTTGAGTGGTGATCGTTCTGTTATTGGTTATAATGTATACTTGTTTCATTTGAAATAAAATTGTTTCATATTTGTTTCAAATGAAGAAAGTGAAACAACGGAGGGGATATGGTTGCAGAACAATCAGGCGAGCGTGATAACAATAAACCCGTGATCTGGACAGTTTCCGTTTCCAGAGTCTTCGATCTTTTTCGGGACATCACACCAGAATTTGCACATCAGGCTGATATCACACCGATTCAATTGGGTTTTGAACATGCCGTTCAGCACATACGCAAACGTCTGGAAACCGAGCATTGTGATGCAGTTATTTGTGCCGGCTCTAATGGCGCTTATTTGAAAAGCCGTTTATCCGTTCCCGTAATTATCGCCAAAGCAAGCGGATTCGATTTTATGCAGGCATTGGCTCGCGCCCGGCACATCAGCTCCCGAATCGGTGTTATCACCTATCAGAATACCCAGCCCGTATTGGAAGAATTTCAAAAGAGTTTCAATTTGAGCATTGAACAACGCAGCTATGTGACAGAAGAGGATGCGAAAGCACAGATCAACGCGTTAAAGGCGATGGGCATTAAGGTGATAGTGGGGGCCGGGTTAATTACCGATCTCGCTTATAAAGCCAAACTGGCGGGGGTTTTTATCTATTCTGCTGATTCCATCCGTCAGGCATTTCGGGATGCCTTGGAAATTGCCAGATTCATGAAACTCAATCAGGCGGTCATTTCCCCTTATCCAACAAAAGATAAACTGCGCACCCGCCACACAATTCGGGATATCAAAGGAAATTCTGCTGTGGTGGAGCATGTACGCAATACAATAATGCTATATGCCCGTTCAACGGCCACCGTGTTGATTCAGGGAGAAAGTGGAACAGGGAAAGAGCTGGTGGCTCAAGCTATTCATCATGAATATACGTTGCGTTATGGGTTATTGTCCGGAAATCACCCGCGACCGTTTGTTGCCGTCAATTGTGGGGCTATTGCCGAATCGCTGCTGGAAGCTGAACTGTTTGGCTATGAAGAGGGCGCTTTTACTGGTTCCCGCCGTGGCGGACGAGCGGGCTTATTTGAAGTGGCACACCGGGGAACGTTATTTCTGGATGAAATAGGCGAAATGCCATTACTTTTGCAAACTCGGTTATTAAGGGTATTGGAAGAAAAATCTGTTGTCAGAGTCGGCGGCTATCGTCCGATCGCTGTTGATGTTCGCATTATTTGCGCGACGCATTGTGATTTGGATCGCTGGGTACGTGAAGGGCGATTCCGGGCGGATTTGTTCTATCGTCTGAGTGTATTGCGGGTCAATATACCCGCCTTGCGGGAAAGGGGGAGCGATATTGGGTTGTTGGCGACGGATTACTTACAACGGGCATGTGCTGCTCTCAACTTGCCTATTGCCCCACAAAAGATACAAGAACTTGCTGATTGTCATGAAGCGCTGCAATCATACCACTGGCCGGGAAATGTTCGTGAGCTTCGTAACTTAATGGAACGGATAGCTCTTTATTTGAGTGCCCATCCTGAGCAGTCTTTGACGCCGGCACTGATATTGTCGCTTTCACCTGAGCGCCAGATTGACATCAATGCGGCGAATAATGTGCTAACCAATGGCATAAAAACAGCGCCGGCCGAGATGTCTTTACCTGTTCAAGACACTCCTTCAGTGCATGACATTTTGGCACGGTTTTCAGGTAATCGGCGCGCAGCAGCAGAATACTTGGGAATTAGCCGCACGACATTATGGCGAAGATTGCAGCAGGAAAAATAGAAATCTTCCGGGAAATTTCAGCGGGAAATGAGATTACTCAATGCGTTGATGCCGGATAGAAATAGCGTTCCCATTATTGAGCTTTTTTATCAAAACTTGGATTACACTTTATTATTCATGTGCTCAGATTACATAAGTATGACTAATAGACCGCTTTGTTCTATAGCGGCCTGATCACTAAATTATTTTTTAGCTTTATTTTTCTCCAGCCATTTTTGCATTTGCTCAATTTCTGGCCCCTGAGCATTGATAATGGCTTTTGCCAGTTCTCTCATTTCGGGGTTTTTGCCATATTTAAGTTCAATTTTAGCCATATCAATAGCCCCTAAATGATGAGCAATCATGCCTTCAGCAAAAGCGACATCAGCATCTTCAACGTTAAGGCTTTTAGCCATATTTTCATGCATTTTTGCCATTGAACTATTCAATTCCTTTTGCATGGCGGAGGCTGTTTCTGAAGGGGAATGATTCATGTGAGTGTTTACTTGACTGGCGGAAGCACCAAAAGACATTACCGCACCTAAGACTACAGCTAAAGGAAGTATTTTTTTCATCATATTATCCTGTTTGGTTAATTAACTTATTCAAAACTATAAAGCTTCCCCTTACAGGAAGGTCAATGAACTTAAATTATATTTAATATAATTTACAAATAAATTATGTCTGGATAATACTCTGTATCTATTATCACGAGATTAAATCCCCGATGAAATTTAAATTACTGATGAAATATAAGAATGCGAACAGTTGCTGGCTGTGGTGAAGGGTAAATTAAAATGAAATTACGCCAGTATCAGCCTACTGGCGTTTGTTATTAGGTGATTGCGGATGTGAACCGAGTTAATGACGGGTTCACTGCATTAACAGCCTCGGATTAAACTCTACTTGCCAGCAACTCAGAATAACGCTTCATATCGATATTCCCGCCACTGACAATAATCCCGATACGTTGCCCTTTCAGTTGTTCCCGCATGGCTTTGGCCGCAGCAAATCCCAAACAGCCGGTAGGCTCGACAACCATTTTCATTCGCTCTGCAAAAAAGTACATGGCATCAACTAATTGCTCATCTGACGCTGTCAAAATATCTTCGACCAGATGACGAATGATGGCAAACGGATATTGCCCGATATATTTGGTTTGTGCGCCATCGGCAATTGTTTTTGGCGTATCGATATGAACGATTTCACCTTTTCTAAATGATTGCTGACCGTCATTACCTGCTTCTGGCTCAACACCGAAGACCCGGCACTTTGGTGATAAATTGGATGCAGAAAGTGCCGAACCGGACAACAGGCCGCCGCCGCCAAGTGGCACAAACAGCGAATCCAGCTCGCCGACTTCTTCAAACAGATCTTTTGCAACGGTGCCTTGACCCGCAATAATATGAGGATGGTTAAACGGTGGGATGAACGTCATGCCATGTTTTTCTACCAATTGAGCGCAGATATCTTCGGCAATTTCAGTATATCTATCATAAAAAACAATCTGACCACCATAGCCCTTGGTAGCATTGACTTTGGCTTGCGGTGCATCTTTCGGCATGACAATTGTGGCTGAAATATTCAGTAACTTGGCCGCCAATGCAATGGCTTGCGCATGATTGCCTGATGAAAAAGCAACAACCCCACCCTTTTTTTGCTCATCACTAAATTGGCTGAGAGCATTCATGGCACCGCGGAATTTGAATGCCCCCATTTTTTGATAATTTTCACATTTAAAATAAACCTGAGCATCGAAGAGTTCATTAACTGTTGTCGATGTGATGACGGGAGTCTTATTGAGATGGGATTTAATTCGGGAGTGGGCAGCAGAGATATCATTGTAATCGGGAGTAAACTTCATTATTAGAGGCTCCATTAGCTCAGTGAATTATTTCTTTTGTCTAAAAATACCATATCAAATTTTATTGTAATACTAATATTTAAACTAATAATGAGATAATTATCACCATTAATAATTTTTTTAAAATTTAATATATTCTTGAGGTATCCATCCCGTTTCTCCAGATATTTTATGTGCCCAATACCAACCATTTAATACCCTTTCTAGATACAAGTGTTCTCCTGTTTTTACGGTTAATTCATGGGCAGTATAATTTTCATTACATATCGCTTGATTAGGCTGAGTGATATGCAAAATTTGCTGGGGAACCCAGCCGCTGATATTTAACTGATTTGTCGTCCAAATCCAGCCGGGGTATTCAATATCGCAATGGCTGATTGCAACCTTTTCTCCGGTTTTTAATGTGATGGGATTTGGATATGCTCTGACATAATCTCGAATTACAGTGCCTTTTCTCATTTATGTTTCCTGATTTATTTTTATGTTTATATTCATGTAGTTAACATATTTCAATAGTGCTGTTATGAGTTTAGTTCATAATGCCGATAAATGGGTTTATTCGTAAAATTTTTTATGTGTCTTATTATTTTTGTTGAGGATAAATAAATCAAACTGTTTACAATTTAACCGCGATGAAAAAGAAGTCGCTAATGTTTTATCGTAAACTATCATTTAATAAAATTGTCATAGAGGAAATGATAACTTTTAATAATATAAAAAGTGGGTATCTTAATTGTTTTACCGCAAGGAGAACAACATGAATAAGATATATGGCGCAATATTAGCTGCTCTCTGTTATTTATTGGTTTTCCCTTCGTCAGCAGAAGAAAATGATGTTTATACAGAAAAGGAAGCTTCTTTATCGGCTGAATATAATATGGAATTTAAGAATTTAGCTTCCTCTCAATATAAATTAAAAATAGATAAAGAAAGCAGTAAATGTATGTATGATAGTGGCCCTAATGAGGTAAGTATTGGACCTAATGAAAAATCTGATATTTATTTAAAAGATAATGATAATATTTTTAGTGGTTGCACTTTAAGAACAAAAAGCGTTGGCTGGAAGATATCCAGCGGTCCGATGAGTTGTGATTTAACCTTTGAACACGGGTATGACGCAGGATGGTATACAGAAATAAAAGGATGTGAAAATATTGTTGAAAAGGCTTTCTGTGGAGAAACAGATTGTTACGAAATAAAAGCCTATGGTGGAGAGTCTAAAATTGATATTTCTGTGGAATTTCTTGCTGAATAAACTGATTAAATCCAATTGTTAGAGAGATTGTGTGTGGTTATGCAAATTATCCTTATCCGGCATGCTGAAACTGAATGGAATCGAAAAGGTATTATTCAGGGATGGCTTGATAGTCCAGTAACAGAAAGGGGTCACAGGGAAACGGACGCATTGATTGCTGAACTTTTTTCATCGGGTATCCGGATAGAAAGTGTTTTTTCATCACCGCAAGACAGAACGCGGGCTATGGCATCGGCCATAGCCCGCAATTTTGGTTGTACGCTGGCATTGCAGGATGAATTGAAAGAGCAGCACTTTGGTCAATTCGAAGGTCAATTCCTTGAAAATGTTCGACGGAAATATCCTGATGCAGCGGTTTCGCTTTTTGAAAACAATGCCGATTATGTTCCTCCTCAGGGGGAATCATTGGCACAAGCCGCAAATCGCTTAATTAGTTTTATACAAAAATTGCCACTCATTTGCTCATACAATACAGTTTGTCTGGTTTCGCATGGTCACATCATACAAGCCGTCATCGCATTACTTAAAGAGCGCACCTTCAATGAGTTCCCTCGTTTTTATCATCTTAATGCCGGCTATTCGATACTGGAAGTCAATGAAATGGCAAAAGAAAATATCCATGTAGTTAAATGGGGAATAGCCAGCCATTTACTGAAAATTAATTGAATTGCCAAAGAGTGCAGTTGATTGCTCGTAAAATTGAATTTTCAAGGCTTACACTCGCTGGATTATTTTGGTTTCTGGATAAACCGGCGAAAAGGCAGATTGAGGAAAATAGATTGCCATTCCACAGTGAATGCTTTTGGGGCAGGGAAAATCAGTAGTCTCTAATATTCAGAATACTTTTGTTGGCTGCACCTGTTTTATTAAATTTACATTTGGAGATGAAAATGAGTCATTTAAATAAATGATGTTAATAGAGGATAGTTTTCTTTAATTATTTGAAAATACTTATTTCTTATATAGAAAAAATATGGGCTTTATGAAAGGTGAAATCAGATTTAACTGGTAACTTCACACGTCGGGCATCTTTCAGGCCGTACTACAGTTAACCTCAACTTATTTATTGGATTGGGCAAGGAAAAATTTGTGCACCTAAAAAATAGAGAACGTGATTTCAAAGTAGAGACCATCTCGCAATCATGGTGGTAAGGTGTTATTTTGCGAAAAACGGTTTGTTTCTTTAGATGCAAAAAACAGATGTGAGAAACGTAGCATTCAACGAAGCAGAGAATATATAGAGGGGGGCGTATGTTCCAGTTTACCGAGTTTGAACGGTTGCTGAGAATTGAAAACCCAGCTTATGAGTATTTCGGGCGTAGCTCATTACACACAATCACTAAACTGGTTCGAGGTGGGTTGGGGAGGTTCCATGTAACCCAGCTAGCTGCAGAGATGACGAAAGTCCCCGCCATCAAGTGACAGAAATACTCGAGAACGAGAAAATACTTGATGCGTGAATATCCGGGACTGCGTGAACAACTATGTCCACGGATAATCAACTTTCGTACGTCCGGATGGAAAAAAGGCACCAAGGGTACCATTATCCACGGTGTGATCTGGCAGAGCAGCACTGGCATTTTGGATGACTTAATGCATATTCTCTTGCGTGAGGATCTCAGTTGGCAAGCTCATGCGCGTGGGACAAGGCACTATGTGACCAAAAATTTGAGTTAACATCATGAAAAAAAACATTATGGTGGTTTTCGGGCTTGATAGTCCAAGAAACAATTATTTAAAGAAATTATATGATGAAAAGATTGCTAGAGATGGCAATGTTTATATAACTATCGATATTCTGAGTTCATCATTAGGATTAGATTTATCTTCAAATAATATTTTAAGTGCCATAAATCACTTCACCAGAAATAAAAATGAAATGTTTAAGTCTTTGTATCTTTCTAATGCATTAATGGCTGAAAAAAACTTTTATGCAGCGATGTGGTCTTTTAATCATGAAGCAAAAAACGATAGTTATTCTATTACACAAGATCAAGAAAAAACGCTTATAGGATTCATTGAACCAAATTCTATACATTATTTACTGAATAGTTGGGGCGACTTTTTAGGCCGAAATATAAATAAAATATCTATTCATGACACATTAACAAGAAGGAGTAATAATAAAGATAAAGTCGGCAATGAAAAAGTGTATAGTAACTACAAAGCAGGGTTTCTCGCAAAAAACATTCCTTTTGCTTATGTGAATAAACATGTAAATGAAGGAAAAATGATAAAGTCGGGACAATACCATACTAGCTCTGCGCTTACACATTCAAACTTGATAAATACAATTAAAGATAAGAATTATACTCACAATGCTTTTGAATCTTATTTAAGAAGTGATGAGGAAGGCATTGATAACCTTTTAAGGCTCAAGCAAGAAATAGGAGAGCCTGGATCTTATTATGATAATTTCGAAAATTATGAAAAAAAATATCATGGAGAAATCATTACACGTAGCTTTGCCAAATCATATTGGCGAAAATTATCAAAATTGGCAGTTGACTGGGTTGAAGCCGAAGCCGGAAACCCCAATTCACCTATTAAAGGATTGGTATTTTATATGGAGGATGATAATCGCTTTAAAAGATATAAAGAAAAATCCAATATAGATGAAAAGAAATTTCATCATCATTGGCGGGATTGTGATTACAAAAATATTGGATCTTTGGATTATAGATCGGCTATTGCACATTCAGAACTAAGACATGCAAAGAGGTTAATGAACAGTAATGCTAATCATCATATAAAACTCGTTTATATCAATGACAAAGATGTTCTTAATCGTATTAAAATGTTTCTTAATGAACAATGAGGTGAAAGTTTAACATTCTGGTTAGCTTCGAGTTTAAATAGAAATTATAGGGATTTCCATATCGCTCAGCTTCCTGAAATGGAGGATTTCGAGCATATCGATGAGTTGAGTTTAATCCCGGCGTTTTACTGGAGTCGAACTAATTCATTGTAATATAGAATTTATTAAGAGTCTTTACTAAAACTCTTTACACTAGGTAAAACCTTACCATATCTTTACTCTAATCTTTTTGACGTAGATTAAATACACAGTGAATGAGGGAATTTAAAGATGCCGTTATTAGATGCTGATAAATTTGGGGGAAATTGGGTTTTTCGTTTTAATCAAACTCTACATTTTCCTCTTAAGTTTTCTTTGACTATGCAAAATGGTGCCTGTAGTAGTTTGGTAATGGCGTGGATAAAGATGCACAAATCAGGAAAGTCTCGCCTATTCCCCGGAAATATAAAACTCCCTAGTTATATACGAATAGTTGAAAATCTTAAAGCTGACAGAATGGATGGCCTGGAATTTCTTTATGAAATCGGATTATTTAATAAGTATATAGTTTGCTATGAGGAGAAAGATATTGAAAAAAAATTAGCCACTATCGATGAAGGTTATGAAACTTTGACATATGGAATTCATGCTATTGGCATAGCAGTAACTGCTCATGGGATTGATTGCTTCGACCCCAACTTGGGTTGCGTCCATTTTCCGAAACGCGAAGATTTTATAGCATGGTTTAAAGAAGAATATTGGCCTAACCGTGGTGAAATAGTGACGATGGCGAGGCCAAGCAATAGCTTTAAATTGTACACAATTTTACCTATATCGGCTTTAGAAACCACCAGTGTACATCGCCGCTAGGCTACATATTTACATCTTGTCCGTAAATTTATTATCAAAGTGCTTCCGTCTACCCAACTGACTTAAGTAAATTAAACGAGTTAGATATGTAAGCATCCCTCTAAACCGGACCATTTACTTTTAGAGATCTTCCGACATACTGATTATGTCCCTTGAGGAGATCACCATGCGTAAAGCCCGATTCACCGAACACCAGATTATCGCCGTTCTGAAATCCGTCGAAGCCGGCCGCACAGCGGTTGACTGAAATACGGACAAACCTCGACAACACCGCAGCGGATGTGATCACCAATAAACAAGCCATCTCCAGCACGCAAAAGGCGCAGGCGGAATCGGTAGAACACCTTCAGGCGCAGCTGGGTGACCAGAAGGCGATGATCAACACCAAGATGCAGGCGGAATTTAACCAGACCGGCAACGGGTACGCCATGCACAGTACGAACATCACCCTGAACTACCAAGGGCA